>JBIOUX010000207.1:0-56625 GCA_044867425.1 Acidimicrobiia bacterium
TGCTCCTCCAGGTAGCGGGCGATGCGGTGCTGCCGCTGGGGCTTGCCGACGACCATAGCTAGGAGAGCTCTCCGGCCAGCTCGGCCAGCAGGGCCCGGTAGGAATGCATCCGGTTGGCCGCCTGGGCCCAGACCACCGACGCCGGACCCTCGATGACCTCGTCCGTCACCTCCTCGCCCCGGCGGGCGGGCAGGCAGTGGAGGAACATCACCTCGGGACCGGCGGCGGCCATCAGCTCGGCGTTGACCTGGAAGGGGGCGAAGGCGGCCCGGCGGGGGTCGGCTTCGGCTTCCTGGCCCATCGAGATCCACACATCGGTGTACACGGCGTCGGCGCCGGCCACGGCCTCGAACGGCTCGGAGACGAGCTCGAGGGTGCCGCCCAGGTTGCGGGCCCGGTCCACCACCGTGTCGTCGAGCTCGTAGCCCGGCGGGCTGGCGATGACCATCTCCAAGCCGGTGAGGGCGGCCGCCAGGGCCAGGGAGGCGGCCACGTTGTTGCCGTCGCCGATGAAGGCCAGGCGCCGGCCCTCGAGCGCACCCAGTCGTTCCTCGACCGTGAGCAGGTCGCCCACCGCCTGGCCGGGATGGGCCCGGTCCGAGAGCAGGTTGAGGATAGGGATGGGGGCGCTGCGGGCCATCTCCTCCAGGATGCGGTGGTCGAAGACCCGGGCCCCGACGAGCGAGCAGTAGCTGGCCAGGGTCCGGGTCACGTCGGGCACCGACTCCCGCTGTCCCATCCCCAGCTCCTCGCCCCGCAGCGTCACGCAATGACCGGCGAGGGTCACCACCGCCACCTCGAAGGACACCCGGGTGCGGGCCGACGGCTTCTCGAAGACCGCGGCCACGCTCTGGCCGGCCAGGACGGGGGGAACCTTGCCCGGCTCCTCCTTCCACGCCCGGGCCCGGTCGAGGACCCGCCGGAGCTGGGTGGTTGAGAGATCGTCGACGTCGAGGAAGCGCGGCGTGCTGATCATCGTCACCTCAGGGGCTGATGGCGGCCAGCGCCTTGGCCGTGATGGCGACGGCCTCGTCGACCTCGGCCTCCGACACCAGCAGCGGCGGGGCGAAACGCAGGGCCGTGGCCGTCACGGCGTTGACCACCAGCCCCCGCTCCAGGCAGGCGGCGGCCGCCGCCTTGGCGTCCAGCGGCTCGCCATCGGGAGCGGCCAGCTCGGCGGCGAGGAGCAGGCCCAGGCCCCGCACGGAGGCCACCTGGGGCAGGGCCTCCAGGCCACCGGCCAGGCGGGCACCGGCGATCGTGGCCCGCTCGGGCACGTCTTCGGTCTCCATCACCTCCAGCGTGGCCAGGGCCGCCCGGGCGGCCAGGGGCTGGCCCCCGAAGGTGGTGGCGTGGTCCCCGGGGTCGAAGGCGACGGCCACCTCGTCCCGGGCCCAGCAGGCCCCGATGGGCAGGCCGTTGCCGAGCGCCTTGGCCAGGGTCACCACGTCGGGGCGAATGCCGAAATGCTCGAAGCCGAACCAGCGGCCGGTCCGGCCCAGGCCGGTCTGGACCTCGTCCACCATGAGCAGGGCGCCGGTCCGGTCGCACAGCGCCCGCACGCCGTCCAGGTAGCCGGGAGGCGCCACCCAGACCCCGCCCTCCCCCTGGACCGACTCGACCAGCACGGCGGCGAGCCCCGAACCCAGCCGGGCCGCCTCCGCCTCCAACGCCCCGAGGTCACCGAAGGGGACCTGGGAGAAACCGGCGGGCAGGGGCTGGAACGTCGCCTGCTTGGCCGGCTGCCCGGTGGCGGCCAGGGTCGAGAGCGTCCGGCCGTGGAAGGAGTTGAGGGCGGAGACCACGTGGAAGCGTTCCGGTCCGGCCGCCTTCTGCCCGTAGCGGCGGGCCAGCTTGATGGCGCACTCGTTGGCCTCGGCGCCGGAATTGGCGAAGAAGACCCGCCCATTGCCGCCGAGCAGTCCATTGATGGACGCGGCCAGCCGGGGCTGGATGTTGTTGTGGTACAGGTTGGAGACGTGGCAGAGGGTGCGAGCCTGGGCGGCGATGGCCTCGGCCACCACCGGGTGGGCGTGGCCCAGGGAGACGACGGCCAGGCCGGCGAGGAAGTCGAGATACTCCCGGCCCTCGGCGTCCCACAGCCGGGTGCCTTCCCCCCGCAGGAAGGCCACCGGCAGCCGGGCGTAGGTCTGCATGACATGGTCGGCGTCGAGCGCCACCAGCTCGTCGTAGAGACTCATTTGAACACCATGGTTCCGATGCCCTCCTTGGTGAAGACCTCGAGGAGCAGGGCGTGGGGGATGCGCCCGTCCAGCAGGTGGGCCCGGCCCACCCCGTGGCGCAGGGCGGAGACGCAGGACGCCACCTTGGGCACCATCCCGGCGTTGAGACTGCCCGACGACACCATGACCTCCAGGTCGTCGAGGGCGATCTGGGAGATGAGCGAGGCCGGATCGTCGATGTCGCGGTAGAGGCCGGCCACGTTGGTCAGGTACACCAGCTTCTCCGCCTTGAGGGCGGCGGCGATGGCGCCGGCCACGGCATCGGCGTTGACGTTGTAGGCCTGGCCGGTCTCGTCCACCCCCACGGTGGCCACCACCGGCACCAGCTCCTCGTTGATCTGGCGCTCCAGCACCGAGGCGTTGATGCGGGTCACGTCGCCGACGAATCCCAGCCGGGGATCCCGGGGCGCCACCGTGATCAGGCCGGCGTCCTCCCCGGACAGGCCGACGGCATAGGGGCCGTGCCGGTTGATGGCGGCCACGACCTCGCGGTTGACCTTGCCCACCAGGGCCATGCGCACGATGTCGATGGTCTCGGCGTCGGTCACCCGCAGGCCGTCGACGAACACCGGCTCCTTCCCCAGGCGCCGCATGAGGTCGGAGATCTGGGGGCCGCCCCCGTGGACGACCACGGGGTTCATGCCCACCAGGCGCATGAGGGCCACGTCCTGGGCGAAGAGGTCCACCAGGTCGGGCTCGGTCATGGCGTTGCCGCCGTACTTGATGACCACGGTGCGGCCCGAGAACTCGCGGATGTAGGGCAGCGCCTCGGCCAGGACGGCGGCCTTGGCCTCGGCGACGGCGGGATCGGAGGTCGGAGCCGAGCTCAAGAGGTCCTCATGTTCTCGTCGATGTAGGCGGGGGTGAGGTCGACGGTGGTGATCGTGGCTTCTCCCAGGCCGAGGCGCAGGTCGCAGGTCACGTCGATGTCGCGCCCGGCCATGACCTTGGCCAGGGCCTCACCGTCGTGGGGGGCGGCCTCGCCACCCACGCACACCGTCACCCCGCCGTAGGCGATGTCGACCCGGTGGGGCTCGAGGTGGGCGCCGCTGGCCCCCAGCTCCGAGAGGATGCGCCCCCAGTACGGGTCGCCGCCGAACAGCGAGCACTTGACCAGCTGGCTCTCGGCCACGGCCCGGGCCGCCCGGCGCGCCTCCTCCTTGGATCGGGCTCCCCGCACGTGGACCCGCACGAACTTGGTGGCGCCCTCGGCGTCGCTGGCCATCTGGTCGGACAGCGAGGAGCACACCTCGGTGACGGCCTCGGTGAGGATGTGGATGTCCGCGCCGCCGAAGCCGGCGGGATCGTGACCCGAGGCTCCCGAAGCCAGCAGGATGACGGTGTCGTTGGTGGAGCGGGCCCCGTCGGTGCTGAGCTGGTTGAAGCTGACCTCGACGGCCCGGGTGAGGATCTCCTGGAGCGCCCGGGGCTCGACGGCGGCGTCGGTGGTGAGGACGCCCAGCATGGTGGCCATGGCCGGCGAGAGCATGGCCGCCCCCTTGGCCATGCCCCCCACCGTCACGGCCGACCCGCCGGCCAGGGTGGTGACGGCGATGGCCTCCTTGGAGGCGGTGTCGGTGGTCATGATGGCGGCCGCCGCCCATCCGGCCGCCTCCGGGCTGCCGGCCAGGGCATCGACCAGCTGGGGCACGCCCGTCTCGAAGGGGGCGGGGTCCATGGGAATGCCGATGAGCCCGGTGGAGCACACCAGCACCTCTTCGGGCGCGCAGCCCAGGCCGGTGGCCACCAGGGCGCAGGTGCGCTCGGCCACGTGGAGCCCGTGGTCGCCGGTGGCGGCGTTGGCGTTGCCGGAGTTGAGGATCACGGCGGCGGCGTGAGGATGGGCCATCAGGTGGCGCCGGGACACCTGCACGGGCGCCGCCGCCACCAGGTTGGTGGTGAACACGGCGGCGGCGGGCACGGGGCGGTGGTCGGCGGTGGCCACCAGGGCCAGGTCCGGGAGGCCCGACGGCTTGATCCCGGCGTGGAGCCCGCCGGCTACGAACCCCGCGGCGGCGGTGACGCTCACCGGTTCATCAGGGCCAGAGCCCGAGGGGGGAAAGGCCGGTGGTCTCGGGCAGGCCGAGGAGGAGGTTGGCGTTCTGGAGGGCCTGACCGGAGGCGCCCTTGACCAGGTTGTCCTCGGCGGCGATGGCCAGCACGGTGCCCGTCCGGGGGTCGGCGCGGACGGTGAGGTGGACGGCGTTGCCCGACAGCGTCGCCTTGGTGGACGGGGGCTGGTCGAGGACGGCCACGAACGGCTCGCCGGCGTAGAACTCCCGGTAGCGCTCGAGGAGGCCCTCGGTGGTGAGCCCGGCGGCGGCCGGACGGGCGTAGCAGGTGGCCATGATCCCGCGGGTCATGGGCACCAGGTGGGGTGTGAAGAGCACCTGGACGGGACCCGCCGGGGACAGCGCCGAGAGCCCCTCCTCCATCTCGGCGGTGTGGCGGTGGGTGAGGAGCCCGTAGGCGGCCACGTTCTCGTCGGCCTCGCTGTAGAGGCTGGGGGCGGACAGCCCCCGGCCTCGCCCGGACACTCCCGAGACGGCGTCGACCACGATTCCGCCCGGCTCCACCAGGCCGCCCGCCACCACGGGAGCCAGAGCGAGGATGGCGGCCGTGGGATAGCAGCCCGGGTTGGCCACGTGGGGACGGGCTTGCACCGCGGAGCGGAACAGCTCGGGCAGCCCGTAGGAGAAGGCACCCAGGAGGTCGGTGGCCTGGTGCGCCTCTCCGTACCACTGCTCGTAGACGGCGGCGGGAAGGCGGAAGTCGGCGCCGATGTCGACCACGTGGGCCACCCGGGAGGCGAGGGCGCCGGCGTGGCGCTGGGACTCGCCGTGGGGCAGGGCCATGAAGGCGAGGTCGAGCCCGTCGAGGTCGGCGGGATCGAGGGCGCAGTAGCGGAGTTCGCCGTAGGCGGCGACGAGCGACGGGTAGAGGTCGGTGACCCGGGCCCCGGCGTTGGAATCGGCGGTGACGTGGACGACTTCGATCTCGGGATGGCCGGCCAGGAGGCGCAACAGCTCCGCCCCGGTGTAGCCCGACCCCCCCACCACTGCTGCCCGGTACGCCATAGTGGCATGAGTATACGTCTGTACGCATAACCATGCGAAAAAATTTCGAGGGCTAGTTCTAAAGAATCATTCCGCTTTGACCGAATTAGTCCTCTGGGCGATCCGCGCAACTTGCGGGACAATGTTAAAGGAATCCCAAATGTGGAGGTCAGAGGGAATGCCGGCACCAGAATCTGGTCGAAGGGGACGGATCTTCGGGGCGGCGCTGAGCGCCACCTCGCTTCTCCTGGCCCTGACCCTGCCGGCAAGCCCCGCTGGCGCTCAATCGGCCAGCTGCCTGGGGCAGGCGGCCAACATCGTCGGCACCCCCGGGGACGACGTCCTCACCGGTACCCCTGGCGATGACGTGATCGCCGGGCTGTCCGGCAACGACAGCATCATCGGGGGCGGCGGCAACGACGTGCTGTGCGGCGACGACGGCAACGACTCGGTGGAGGGCGGCGCCGGCAACGACGCCGTCTCCGGCGGCAATGGGGATGACAACCTCCAGGGCGATTCCGGGATCGACTTCCTCGACGGGGGCGGCGGCGCCGACCGCATCAGCGGCGGGAACGAGAACGACCGGCTCGCCGGCGGCGACGGCCCGGACCAGCTCTTCGGCAACGGCGGCAACGACCGGCTCGACGGCGGCCCCGACGTCGACTCCTGCAACGGCGGGTTCAACTCCGACAACGCCGTCAACTGCGAAAGCACCGAAGGCGTGCCGTGATCCTGGCTAGGTAGGGAGCTGGGCCTCCAGTTTGGCTCTGACGTCCTCGGGGATGGCGACCGCCTGCGGCGTGCCCGGCTTGGTCGACACGTAGGTCACCACGCCGACGCAGGCGGTGTTCCCGGCCACCGAGGCGGTGTAGCGCACGTCGAAGGAGGAGGTGCCGATCCGGACCGGCTCCACCGCGATGTCCACCTCGTCGTCGAAACCGGCGGGGCCGAACCACTCGAGCGTCGCCCGCACCACCATGACGTCGAAGTAGCCGGCGAAGGTGGTCTTGGGCGGGAAGCCGAGCCAGTCCACGAAACGGGTCATGGCGTCGTCGAAGTAGGCCAGCCAGTGGCCGTGGAAGACGACCCCCTGCTGGTCGACGTCGGCGTAGACCGGCCGGCGGCGGTGCACAAAGCCGGCCACGTCAGCCCCGGAGCGTGGCGCCGTGGGCGGCGGCCATGGCCTGGATGCACCGCTCGCGCACCGCTCCCACCTCGGCGTCGGTGAGGGTGCGGTCGGGCGCCCGGAAGCGGAGGGCGAAGGCCAGGCTCTTGCGGCCCTCGCCCAGGGCTTCGGCGCGGAACACGTCAAAGAGGCGCACCTCCTCGCACCACCCGCCGGCGGCCTGGCGCAGCGTGGCTTCGGCCGTCCCGGCCGGGAGGGCCTCGTCGACCACGAAGGCGAGGTCGACCGAGCTCGACGGGAACCGGGAGGGGGCCACGAAACGGCGTTCCCGGCGGGGCGCGCCGAGCAGGGTCGACAGGTCGACCTCGAAGGCGGCCACGGTGCCGGAGACGCCCAGGCGGGCCAGGACCTCGGGGTCGACCTCGCCCACCAGACCGCAGAGCTCCTCCCCGACGATGACGGCCGCGGCCCGGCCGGGGGCGAATCCGGGCCCGCCGCCCGGGGCCAGGCGCCACCCGTCGACCTCGAGCACCTGGGCCACCGCATCGAGGGCCCCGACGGCGTCGTGGCCGTCGACGGGCCGGTCGGCCTCATGCGGCAGGCGGCGCACGGAGCCGGCCAGCACCCCGGCCAGGTACTCCCGCTCGTCGGGGAGGGTCTGGTCGGGTGGCGGAGGCAGGAAGACGTGGCCCACCTCGAAGAGGCTGACGTCGGCCTGGCCGTGGCCGGCGTTGAAGGCCACCGCCCGCAGCAGCCCGGGGAGGATGGCCGGGCGCAGCAGCGACTCCTCGGCCCGGAGGGGATTCTCCAGCTCGATGCCCTCGGCCGGGAAGCCGGCCGTCACCAGGTCGGCCGGGGACAGGAGCGAGAAGGTGGTGGCCTCGTCCAGTCCCGCCCCGAGCAGCGCCTCGCGCACCAGGCGGCGGTCCCGCTGGACCGGGGTGAGACCCGCGCCGGGCTCGGCCCGGCGGGGCAGGGTGCGGGTGATGTTGTTGTAGCCGTGGTGGCGGGCCACCTCCTCGATGAGGTCGATCTCCCGCTCCAGGTCGGGCCGGAAGGTGGGGATGAGGAAATCGAGTTCTTGGCCGGCCCCGAACGTCGGGGCAAGCGCATGACGCAGCCCGGCGAATTCGTCGCTCGAACCGACCTCGGGCTGGCCGGAGTCCGGATCGGGGACATCCACCACCAGGCTCTCCGGTACCGGTGCCTCCACCAGCAGTCCGAGGGGTTCCAGATAGTCCCGCACCCGCTCGGTGTCGAGGTCGGTGCCGAGCACGGCGTTGACCCGGGCCGTGCGCAGCCGGATCCGAGCCGGCTCCACCGGCTCGGGGTAGGCATCCAGGACCCCGGCCGCCGACTGGCCTCCGGCCACCTCCATGAACAGCTCCCAGGCCCGGTCGGCGGCGGTGGCGACCCCGTTGGGATCGACCCCCCGCTCGAAGCGGGCGCTCGACTCGGTGCGCAGGCCGAGGCGCTTGGACGTGCGCAGGATGCCCTCGGGGGCGAAGTAGGCGGATTCGAGGAGCACCTCGGTGGTGGCGTCGGAGACCTCGGAGCCGCCACCGCCCATCACCCCGGCGATGGCCTGGGGGACCCGCTCGGCGTCGCAGATGAGGAGCTCATCGGCGGACAGGGTCCGCTCAACCTGGTCGAGGGTGATGATCTTCTCGCCCTCCTCCGCCAGCCGGACGACGATGCCCCGGCCGCCGAGGAGGCCGAGGTCGAAGGCGTGGAGGGGCTGGCCCCGTTCCAGTAGCACGTAGTTGGTGACGTCGACGACGTTGCAGATGGGCCGCAGGCCGGCTTTGACCAGCCGCTGGGCCAGCCACTGGGGGGACGGGCCCATGATCACCCGCCCGACCCGGGCTACATACCGGGGGCAGCGGTCGGGCGCTTCGACGACCAGCGTGGCCCATTCGCCCACCGCCGGTTCCTCCCCGGGGGCGACGGGAGTGGTGAGGGTGAAGGGAAGTCCGAGGGCGGCGGCCAGGTCGCGGGCCACACCGGCCACCGACATGGCGTCGGGCCGGTTGGGAGTGATCTCCAGGTCGAAGATCACGTCGTCGAGACCGAGCGCCTCCCGGACGTCGATTCCGAGGCCCGTCTCCGGGGGGAGGATCAGGATGCCCTCGTGGTCGTCGGAGATGCCGAGCTCCCGGGCCGAGGCCAGCATCCCGTCGGACACCTGGCCCCGGATCCTCCGCTGGGTGATCTGGAACCCGCCGGGCAGGCGGGCGCCGGGGGCGGCCCACGGCACCATGTCGCCGGGGGCGAAGTTGCTGGCGCCGCACACCACCCGGGCGGAGCCGGAGCCGGTGGCGATGTCGACCAGGACGAGCCGGTCGGCGTCAGGGTGCTTCTCCACCGCTTCGACCCGCACGGTGACGACCCCGCCCACCTCCCGCCCCGGTTCGGAGATGCCCTCGACGATGAGGCCGATCCGGTTGAGGACGTCGGCCAGCTCGGCGATGCTGCCCTCGATGGGGGCGAAGTCGCGGAGCCAGGAGAGGGGGGCCTTCACCTCATCGCCTCAGAACTGCCTCAGGAACCGCACGTCGTTCTCGAAGAACGCCTTGATGTGATCCACCCCGTAGCGCTGCATGGCCATGCGCTCCAGCCCGAAGCCGAAGGCGAAGCCGGTCACCTCCTCGGGGTCGTAGCCCACGGCGGCGAACACGTTGGGATCGACCATGCCGCAGCCCCCGAGCTCGATCCAGCCCGTCTTGGAGCACACCGAGCAGCCGGCCCCGTCGCAGGCGAAGCAGGTGACCTCGAACTCGGCCGAGGGCTCGGTGAAGGGGAAGTAGCCGGGGCGGAGCCGGGCGGTGTGCCCCGGCCCGAAGTAGGCCCGGGTGAAGGCGTCGATGGTGCCGGCCAGATCCCCGAAGGTGATCCCCGAGTCGACGGCCAGGCCCTCGATCTGGTGGAACACGGGAGAATGGCGGGCGTCGAGGGTGTCGCGCCGGTAGCAACGCCCGGGCATCACGGTGTAGACGGGCGGCGGGCGGCTCTCCATCACCCGGATCTGCACCGGCGAGGTGTGGGTGCGCAGCACCACCTCCTCGGGCCGGCCGAGCTTCACGTACAGCGTGTCCCACATGGACCGGGCCGGGTGGGCGGCGGGCATGTTGAGGGCTTCGAAGTTGTACCAGTCCGTCTCCACCTCGGGGCCTTCGGCCACCTCGTAGCCGAGGCCGAGGAAGACGTCCTCCAGCTCCCGCTGGACCTGGGTGATGAGGTGCAGGTGGCCCGGGGCCCGCCCCCGACCGGGGAGGGTGAGGTCGAGACGGTCCAGGACCTGCTTGCCGTCGGCCAGGGCGGCCCGGCGGGCCTCGAGGAGGCCTTCGACCTCCGCCTTGAACGCCGACATCGCCTGCCCCGCCACCGGACGCTCCTCGGGGGCGAGCGACCGGATGGCCTGGTGCACCTCGGTGTACGGGGAGCGCTTCCCGGTGAGGGAACGCTCCAGCGCCTCGAGGGCGCCGGCGTCGTCCAGCTCCACCACCTCGGCCCGGCCCCGGGCCAGCTCGGCGTCCAGGATGGCCCGCAGCTCGGACAGGGTCATCCGTGACCCTCGCCGATGGCCCGCTCGAAGCTGTCGGAGGGCAGCGTGAAGGTGAAGGTGGAGCCCTCGCCGAGCCGGCTGGAGGCGGTGAGGCGCCCCCCGTGGGCCTCGACCAGGCCCCGGGCGATGTAGAGCCCGAGCCCCGAACCCGAGGGCCGGCCGCCCTCCGAGCCCCGGAAGAACTTGTTGAACAACCGGGGCAGCTCGGCGGAGGGGATCCCCTTGCCGACGTCGTGCACGGCCACGCTCAGCTCCTGGCGCTCGGCGTCGAAGCTGCCCTCCAGGCGCACCTCGGGACCGTCGGCGTATTTGGCCGCGTTCTCCAGCAGGTTGGTGAGCACCTGCTCGACCTTGTCGGGGTCGGCGTACACCGGGGGCAGGTCGGCGGGGAAGCTCATGGCCACGTCCAGGTCCGGATAGGCGATGCCGACCTTCTCCACAATCCCGCCGGCCAGTTCGGCGATGTCGACCATCTGGCAGCGCAGCCGCAGCCGGCCCGTCTCCAGCCGGGAGATGTCGAGCAGCTCGGTGATGAGCCGGGTGACCCGGTCGGCGTCGTGCTGCACCTGTTCGAGCATGGACCGCTTCTGATCGTCGTCGAGGCGGTCCCAGCGGTTGAGGAGCAGCGAGGTGTACCCCTTCACGGACGTGAGCGGGGAGCGCAGCTCGTGGGAGACGGTGGAGACGACCTCAACCCCGGAGGCGGCCAGGTTGGCCCGGCGGGACACGGGGCGCAGCAGGAGGACGACGCCCACCAGGCGCCCGTGGCCGTCCCGGCGGTAGCGGCCGGTGACCGCCACCCGTACGCGCCCGATGGCGGAGGTGATCTCCACCTCCTGTTCGGGGATGCGGCTCACCCGCAGCAGGTAGGCGGCCCGGGGCCAGCCTTCGCCCCACACCGGCCGGCCGTCGCGGCCTCGGGGTCCGAGGACCTCGTCGGCCGGCGCGCCCAACAGCTCCTTGGCCGGCCGGCCCAGGAGCTCCACGGCGGCCTCGTTGACGACGGCGATGGCGCGGTGCTCGTCGAGGACGATGACGGCATCGGGCAGCTCGTCAAGGAGTTCGGGGCCGGCGCTCATCACCCCCCCACTTCGGGGGATACCCCCGTGCCCCCGGGCACTTCGGGGGATACCCCCGTGCCCCCGGGCACTTCGGAGAACACCCCCGCACCCCCGGGCCGGCGCTGGCGGTGCGCCTCGTAGAGGAGGATGGCGGCGGCCATGCCCAGGTTGAGGGACTCGGCCCGGCCCGGCATGGGGATGGTCACCAGGCCGTCGAGCCCGGCCAGGTCGGAGGGCAGCCCGTGGGCCTCGTTGCCAAAGACGAGGGCGACGGGTCGGGTGAGATCGACCCGGTCGGGCGCCACGCCACCGCGCGCCGAGGCGCCGATGCGCACCAGACCCAGGTCTCCAAGCACGCCGAGCACCTCCTGCGGGTCACCGCCTTCGACGACCGGCACGTGGAAGAGTGCCCCGGCCGAGGCGCGGACCGTTTTGGGATTGGTCACGTCCACCGAGCCGCGACAGAACACTACCCCGTGGGCGCCGGCCGCTTCGGCGCTGCGGACCAGCGTGCCGGCGTTGCCGGGGTCCCGGACGTCGACGCCCACCACCACCAGATCGGCGCTGGCCAGGTCGCCCAGAACCGCCGGCTGCCGCCGGGCGACGGCCAGGACGGGCTGGGGGGTCACGGTGTCGGACACCCGCTCCAGCACCCCCGCGGCCAGCCACAACACCTCGACACCTCGCGACGAGGCCAGGGTCAGCAGCTCCGGGCAGGCCTCCTCGGCTCCGGGGGCGACATAGAGCGCCTCCAGGTCGGCCCCGGCCCGGAGGGCGGTGGCCACCACGTTGGGTCCTTCGATGACGAAGGCACCCTCGGCGCGCCGCACCGGACGTTGATGGAGCAGCTTCCGGATCCGCCGGACCCGGGCGTCAGTGGCCGGAAGTCCCGTGGTGGGAGCGCTAGGCAGCGGTGAGGGCCTCCCGGGCGGTGGCCACCAGCGACGAGAAGGTGGCCGGTTCGCTCACGGCGAGATCGGCCAGGACCTTGCGGTCGACCTCGACGCCGGCCTGGCGCAGGCCGGCCATGAACCGGGAGTAGGAGATGTCGTTGGCCCGGCAGGCGGCGTTGATCCGCACGATCCACAGCCGGCGGAACTGCCCCTTGCGGGCCCTCCGGTCCCGGAAGGCGTATTCCCGGGAGTGCATGAGCTGCTCGTTGGCGGACTTGAAGCTGCGGCTGCGGCTGCCGTAGTAGCCCCGCGCCGCCTCCAGGACGGCACGGCGATGCTTCTTGCCGTGGACGGACCGCTTCACCCGGGCCATGACGTGTGCTCTCCTTAGCTCTCTACCGGCCGAGCAGCCGCTCGACGTGCTTGCGGTCGCCGCCGGTCACCTCGTGCGGCCGCTTCAGACGGCGCGTCCGCTTCGAGGACTTCTTCTCCAGCAGGTGGGCGCGGAAGGCCTTCCGCCGGAGGATCCGGCCGGTGCCGGTGATCTTGAAGCGCTTGGCCGCGCCCCGGTGCGTCTTCATCTTGGGCATCGGGTGTCTTCCTTATCGGGCGAGAGGGGGAGTCTACGGGGCGGGGGTCACCGTGGCGGCTTCCGACGGGGAAGAAGATGGCGGTTCCGCTTCCGGTTCCGGTTCCGGCGGTGCCGGGGCCGGAGTGGTGTCGCCCACCGCCGCCGCCCGGGGCGCCCGGCCCTCGGGCTTCTTGGCCGGCGCTAGCACCATCACCATGTTCCGCCCGTCGACCCGGGGGGCCGCCTCGATGGTGGCGAGGTCGCGCACCTGCTCGGCGATGCGGTCGAGGATCTTCTTGCCCAGTTCCGGGTGGGCCATCTCTCGGCCCCGGAACATGATCGTGATCTTGACCTTCGACCCCTCGTTGAGGAAGCGCTCGACGTGCTTGGTCTTGGTCGTGTAGTCGTGCTCATCGATCTTGGGGCGGAACTTCATCTCCTTGATCACGACGTTGGTCGCCTTGCGCCGTGACTCCTTGCGCCGCACGTCCTGCTCGTACTTGAACTTGCCGAAGTCCATGATCTTGCAGACCGGCGGGTTGGCGTTGGGCGCGACCTCCACGAGGTCGAGGTCGTGCTCACGAGCGATATGGAGGGCTTCGGGGAGCGGCTTCACCCCGATTTGATCCCCGTCGGGTCCGACCAGACGGACCTCACGGGCCCGGATCCGCTCGTTGATCCTGGCGTCGGTTGTGGCGATCGGCGCATCACCCCTTTGTTGGTGGAACCAGCCCCAGACATGAAGAACGGCGGACCGGAAAGCGTCCGCCGCGCCTCGACGCCTGCTGCAGGCTCTCCGCTCGACCCGGCACGCCTCCTTCGGCGGCCGGGTGGGGGGTCCAATACTTCAGGCCCCCGGCTTCCCTATTAGGTTGTGCGGGCGAGGATACCAGCATGTCGACCATCTGGACACCGAGCGGCGAGTACGTCCCCCGGGAGGAGCCCGAGGCCCCCGGGCCGGGTCCCCAGGCGCCCCCGGGCGCCGGCGGCCCCTCCCCCGAGGACGTGGAAGCGGCCCTGGCCGAGGCCCGGGCCATCCTCGAGCATCCCGTCCTCGAACACGTGGCCGGCCACGTCATGGGCCTCTTCGAGCTGGCCGCCCTCCACCTGGAACGGGAGGCCGCCACCGGGGGCCAGGAGAAGCCGGACCTGGCCGAGGCGGGCCTGGCCATCGATGCCATGGCTGCCCTGGTGGAGGGTCTGGGCGACCGGCTGGGCCGGTACCAACCCTCACTCAACCAGGCTCTCTCCCAGCTGCGGCTGGCCTATGTTCGGGCGCAGGAAGGGTCTTCCAGCGACTAGCAGATTCCGTGTCACGATCGCACGACCCGTGCGTGATGACCCGCGGTGAGGCTAGTTAGTTCACGGCGTCACGTTCTCAGGCGGAGTATCGGCAACGATCAGCAGGAGCATCGCGTCATCAAAATCCACACCGAGGCGTAGCAACTGGAACGTCGTCTCAGCGAAGACCTCACCATCATCGGCGATCAGAAGAACATATTCCCCGGACCACTCTCCCACGGGGCAAACATCGACGCCGAGCTCGTCCTCCCACTGACGGATTTTATTGGCTTCGCCGGCCGCAGCCCGAAGCGGATCGAAGACGATTTCTCCCGACCCGAACGACGCGACCCCGCCTTGCGCAGCTCAGCTGCGAGATCATCGGTTGGAAGCCTACGGTCGGCTGACCAGCCTGCCTCAGCGAGAGCGGCGACGACAGGGTGATTCTGTGCCTCTTTCAGGGGCGTCATTGGTAGGTCACCCCCATCTTTTCGAGAACGATTTGGCAGGACTGACACGGATGGAGGTGGGCCGCCGCGGGCTGGCGGTCCGGCTGGCTCAGCGACGCCTCAGGCCGTCGGGCGGATGTCGGACGCTTCCCAGCGGCCGGGGAGGCCGGGAACGACGGTGAACTCCACCTTGGCGCCGACGGGGATGGTGCGGGTGCCGTCGGCGATGCGGGTGCAGTGGAAGGGGTAGCGCCGGCCGTCCTGGTCCTCTACTTCGCCCAGGCCCCGGTCCTCGTCGAACTGCAGCACCACGCCCTGGCGGACCGCCATGATCAGTGCACGATTTTGGCGATCGGCAGTTCGATGATGTCGGTGGCGCCGTGGTCCTTGAGGGCGGGGATCAGGGTGTTGATCTCGGCCTTGGGGACGACCGTCTCCACGGCGTAGCCGCCGTCGCCGGAGAGCTTGGACACGGTGGGCGACTTGAGGGCGGGGAGGATGGCGACGACCCCGTCGAGCTTGTCCTCGGCCACGTTGAGCTTGACCAGCACCTTGCCCCGGGCTTCCAGCGTGCCCAGCAGCAGCGTGGCGATCTGTTCCATGGCGTGGCGTTTGTCCGCTTCGGCGTAAGAGGCGGCATTGGCCACCAGCTCGGTGTGGGAGACGAGGATGGTGTCGACGATCTTCATGCCCGCCGCCCGCAGCGAGGAGCCGGTCTCGGTCAGCTCCACGATGGCGTCGACGATGTCGGGCACCTTGGCCTCGGTGGCGCCGTAGGACAGCTGCACGTCGACGTCGAGGCCGTGGCGCTCGAAGTAGCGCCGGGTCAGCTCGGGGAACTCGGTGGACACACGGGTGCCGGCCTTGAGATCGCCCACCTCCTCGACGGCCGAGTCGGCGGGGACGGCCAGCACGATGCGCACGGGCCGGGCGGTGGCCTTGGAGTAGTGGAGCTGGGTCAGGGAGACGACCTCGGCGCCCGACTCCTCGATCCAGTCCCGGCCGGTGATGCCCAGGTCGAAGTAGCCCTTGGCCACGTAACGGGGGATCTCCTGGGGCCGCAGGATGCGCACCTCGGCGATGCGGGGGTCGTCGATGGTGGCCCGGTAGTCCCGCTCGGAGGAGCGCCCCACGGCCAGGTCGGCCTCTTCGAAGAGCTGCAGGGTGGCGCGCTCGAGGGAGCCCTTGGGCAAGGCGAGGCGCAGCAAGGGTTACTCCTGGCCCTTGGGCAGCTGGCGGAGGAGGTCGGCCATCTCGATGGCGGCCACGGCGGCGTCGAAGCCCTTGTTGCCCGCCTTGGTGCCCGAACGCTCGATGGCCTGCTCGATGGTGTCGGTCGTGAGCACTCCGAAGATGACGGGCACGCCGGTGTCGAGGGCGGCCCGGGTCACGCCGGCGGCGGCCTGGCCGGAGACGTATTCGAAGTGGGCGGTGGCGCCGCGGATGACCGCTCCCAGGCACACCACGGCGTCGAACTCCCCGGAGGCGGCCAGGCGCGAGGCGGCCAGGGGCAGCTCGAAGGCGCCCGGCACCCAGGCCACGGTGATGCCGGCGTCGTCGGCGCCGTGGCGGCGCAGGCCGGACACGGCACCCTCCAGGAGCTGGCGGGTGATCGTCTCGTTGAACCGGCTGGCCACCAGGGCGATGCGCAGCCCGGTGGCGTCGAGTCGGCCTTCGTAGGTGGGCATCGTTCGTCTGCTCCTCGTCCTTCTAGTCCTGGCTGACCTCGTCGAGGTCCAGGAAGTGGCCGAGCTTCTCGGCCTTGGCCTTCAGGTAGCGGTGGTTCTCGATGTTGGGGACGGACATGAGCGGCACCCGCTCCACGATCTCGAGGTTGTAGCCCCCGAGGCCTCCGTACTTGGCCGGGTTGTTGGTCATGAGCCGCATGGTGGTGATCCCCAGGTCGACGAGGATCTGGGCTCCGATGCCGTACTCCCGGGAGTCGATGGGGAACCCGAGCTCGAGGTTGGCCTCCACCGTGTCGCGGCCTTGTTCCTGGAGCTGGTAGGCCCGCAGCTTGTGGCCGATCCCGATGCCCCGGCCCTCGTGGCCCCGCAGGTAGACGATGCAGCCCCGGCCCTCGGCGGCGATGCGCTCCATGGCCAGGTCGAGCTGGTTGCCGCAGTCGCAGCGCATGGACTGGAAGACGTCGCCGGTGAGGCACTCGGAGTGGACCCGGACCAGCACGTCCCGCTGGCCAGCCACGTCCCCCATGACGATGGCGAGGTGCTCGGTGCCGTCGAGGACCGACTGGTAGGCGTAGGCGGTGAAGTCCCCGTGCTCGGTGGGGATGCGGGCCTCGGACACCCGCCGCACCAGCTTCTCCCGCTGGCGGCGGTAGCGCACCAGGTCGGCGATGGAGAGCATGACCAGGCCGTGGGTGGCGGAGAAGGCCTCCAGGTCGGGCAGGCGGGCCATCTCCCCGGAGCCGTCGTCGAGCACGATCTCGGACAGCACGCCGGCGGGATAGAGGCCGGCCAGGCGGGCCAGGTCGACGGCCGCCTCGGTGTGCCCCGCCCGCTTGAGCACCCCGCCCTCCCGGTAGCGCAGCGGGAAGATGTGGCCGGGCCGGTTGAAGTCCTCGGGACCGGAGGTGGGGTCGATGAGGGCCCGGATGGTGGCGGCCCGGTCGGCGGCGGAGATGCCCGTGGTGGTGTTGTTCTTGGCGTCGACCGACACGGTGAAGGCGGTCCGCTGCGATTCGGTGTTGTCCGCCACCATGAGCGGGATGCGCAGGTCGTCGAGGCGGGTCCCCACCACCGGCATGCAGATCACCCCGCTGGTGTGGCGGACCATGAAGGCGATGGCCTCGGGGGTGATCTTGTCGGCGGCGATGATGAGGTCGCCCTCGTTCTCCCGGTCGGCATCGTCGATCACGGTGACGAACTCGCCCCGGGCGATGGCGGCGATGGCGTCCTCGACGGGCGCAAAGGGCATGGTCAGCTCTCCATCTCCGGGGGACACCCCCGCGTCCCCGGGACCAGCCGCTCGATGTACTTCGCCACCAGGTCGACCTCCAGGTTCACGGGGGATCCGACCCCCTTATGGCCCAACGTGGTCACGGTAGCCGTGTGGGGGATGAGAGCGAAGTCGAAGCCGGCGTGATCGGTGCCGGCCACGGTCAGGCTGACCCCGTCGACGGCGATGGATCCCTTCTCCACCACGTAGCGGAGGAGCTCGCCGGGGGCCTCGATGCCGATCCGGGTGGAGCCGTCGGGGAGGGGTGTCCGCTCCCGGATGCGGCCCACCCCGTCCACGTGACCTTGCACCAGGTGTCCGCCCAGGCGGTCGGAGAGGCGGACGGGCCGCTCCAGGTTGACGGGGTCGCCCGGCCCGAGGACCCCGAGGCAGGTGCGGGACAGGGTCTCCTCCACGGCGTCGGCGGCCCACCATGTCGGGGGACCCCCCCGGGCCCCCGGGAACCCCTCGCCGAGATCCACCACGGTGAGGCAGCAGCCGTTGACGGCGATAGACGCCCCCAGGGTGGCGTCGTCGAGGACGGTGGTGGCCTCGATCTCGAGGCGGGCGCCGGTGGCGTTGGCGGTGACGGTGCGCACCCGGCCCAGCTCCTCCACGAGCCCAGTGAACATCAGGAGTCGGCTCCAGCCGGTTCGCAGTCGAGGCGGACGTCGGCGCCGACGAGGCGGGCCTCGACGATCCGCCACTGCCCCGCCTCCGCCAGGGTCGCCGGCCCCGGTCCGGCCAGGAGCGGGAGGCCGCCGGCGCCGAGCAGGCGCCCGCCCACGTAGAGGACGAGGTGGTCGGCCAGCCCGGCCCGGACCAGGGCGCCGTGGAGGGTGGGGCCGCCCTCGACCATGGCCTGGAGCACGCCCCGCTCGCCGAGGAGGTCGAGCGTGGCCCCGAGGTCGACGCCCGCCCCGGCGGCGCTGGGCACTTCGGCCACCTCGGCGCCCGCCTCCAGCCAGGCCTTCACCGCCTCGGGGGCGGCCGAGGGCGTGGTCACCACCAGGGTGGGCGCCAGGTCGGGATCGAACAGGGGCCCCGTCGCCGGCACCCGGCCGGTGGCGTCGAGGAGCACCCGGGTCGGCTGGCGGACGGCGGCTTCCAGCCGGACGTCGAGCCGGGGCCGGTCGGCCAGGGCGGTCCCGGCCCCGATCACCACCGCCTGGGAGGCGGCCCGCAGGCGATGGGTGTCGGCCCGGGCCTCGGGTCCGGTGATCCACTGCGACGACCCGTCGGCCGCCGCCGTGCGCCCGTCGAGGCTGACGGCCGCCTTGAGCACGCACAGGGGACGCCCGGTCAGGCGGTGGTGGAGGTAGGGGCGCAGCGACCGGCGGGCCGCGTCGGCGCCGGGACCCACCTGGACGGCCACGCCGGCGGCCCGCAGCCGCTCGATGCCCCGGCCGGCGACCTGGGGGTCGGGGTCGGTGAGGGCCACCACCACCCGGCTGACGCCGGCGGCGATGAGGGCTTCGGTGCACGGCGGGGTGCGGCCGTGGTGGTTGCACGGTTCGAGGGTGACCCAGGCGGTGGCGCCCCGGGCGCGTTCCCCCGCTTCGGCCAGCGCCACCGGCTCGGCGTGGGGCTCGCCCGCCGCCCGGTGGAAGCCGGAGCCGACCACCTCGCCGTCGCGCTCCAGGACGCAGCCCACCCAGGGGTTGGGCGGGGCGCTGGTGCGCCCCTGCTCCCCCAGACGGAGGGCCATCGCCATGAAGTCCACGCCTGTCTCTTTCTTGACCGGTAGGTCAAGATTTTAGTGCCCTCCCGGCGCCCGCCACGAGCCGGTGATTTCAGAGAAGGGCGGCGCAGAACCGAACGGCGCACGGAAGCGGGCGGCCTGCCGGTCAGGCGCGGTTGTGGGGTTGCTGTTGCGGCGACGGGCAATTTGTACGTCCCACGTACACTTTGCTCGTAACGGCGGCGCAGCGTACCGGGAAACGTGGGGCGGCCACCTCGGCCCCTTCAATGCGTCCTTTTTTCTTTGCGTTCCTCGGCTCGAGGCCGCGATCCCAGAGTGGAACCCGTAGTCGACAGAGCAGAGGAGACACTCATGCGTCGCATCACCGTGCTCATCAGCGCCCTGGCCCTGCTCGGGTCGCTGGCCGTCGCCGCCTCCGATTCTCCGACCGTCACCTTCCAGCCCGCCTCGGCGTCGGCCGGCGTGCCCGCCCACGGACCGGGCATCCCGGACCCGACCCGCATCGACCCCTCGGTGCTCACCGACCCCCAGAGCGTGGCCGGCCCGGAGATCGACGAGCTGCGGGGCAAAGACCGCATCGTGGTCAACGGGCGGGGGGTGGGGAAGGACGCCGACCCCGACCCCATGAAGTTCTCGGTCACGGTGCCGCTGTACTCCTACGACACGGGCCAGCAGATCGGCAGCGTGACGCACAGCTTCCAGTGTGCCAACCCCTCATGCATGATCCTCAACGACGTCGACGTCTACCGCCTGGGCGACGGGGACATCACCGCCCCGGGCACGGTCAGCGTGGTCCACGACCCGCAGCACCCGGGCTTCGTCCTCACCGCCGCCCGCTCCGGCGCCGACAACATCACCGCCGCCACCGGCGCCTACGCCGGGCGCACGGGACGGGTGCAGGTCTACGGCTACGTCGACGCCCGCGGCTTCCCCGCCCAGTTCATCCTGGACGAGGTCTACGTCTTCGAGCTCGACTGAGCCCGGCCCGGCGAGCTTCGCCTATCTGCTGGGTTCGCACCCAACCGGCGTGCCTGAATCGCGCATGCGAGTGAGGAACGCCGGTTGGGCTCGAGGTCAGTGGGGGCGGCCGCCGGCGAGGAGCTCGAGGGCGTGGGGCAGGGCGGAGAGCACCGCCTCCAGGCACTCGATCGCCCCTTTGGATGAGCCGGGCAGGTTGCAGACCAGGGCGGCGCCCACCGCCCCGCACACCCCCCGGGACAGCATGCCGTGGGGGTTCACGCCCAACGAGACGTGGCGCATGGCCTCGGCCAGCCCGGGGGCCTCGCGCTCGATCACCTGCCGGGTGCCTTCGGGGGTGAGGTCGCGGGGGCCGAAGCCGGTCCCGCCGGTGGTCACCACCAGGCCGGCGAAGCCGGCGGTGAGGCGCCCGAGAGCGTCAGCCACCGACTGGACCCCATCGGCGGTGACCTCGTGGGCGGCCACCTCGTAGCCCTCGGCCGCCAGCCGCTCGACCAGCGCCCGCCCCGAGGAATCGTGGCGCGTGCCGGCCACCACCCCGTCCGACACGGTCAGAACCTTGGCCGCCAGCGTCATCAGGACCTGCGGAGCAGGGACGGGCGGCTGGGGCTGGGGCCCCCGGCCGCACTGCGATGAGCCGCCAGGCGAAGAGCCATGGTCACAGCACCGGAGGCTACCAAGCGCGCCACTGCGCATCAGTGAGGTGATTGTTTTCTCCGTGTTTCGTAGAACCTTGAGAGATTTATGTTGCTAACTTCGTGCACTTCTGATAAACCACACCTCAATTCCACTAAAGACCACTTCAGTTGATCTGAACAACAGGGGAGACGGCCACATGCACCAGCGACGCAGCATCCGGGTGCTGTGCACCCTGGGCCCCGCCTCTCTGCGCCCCGCCGTGATCGCCGGGCTGGAACAGCGGGGCGTGGACATCTTCCGGATCAACCTTTCCCACACGGCCCTGGCCGCCGTGGAGGACACCATCCGCCTCGTGCGGCAACACGCCTCGGTGCCCATCTGCCTCGACACGGAGGGAGCTCAGGTGCGCTGCGGGATGATGGCCCCCGACGTGGCCCTGCGGGCTGGCCGTCCTGTGCGTCTCACCCCCGAGAAGGTGGTGGGCACCGAGGAGTTGATCAGCCTGCGCCCCGCCTCGGCCTTCGAGGCGCTGCGGCCCGGCTCCACCCTGTCGATCGACTTCGACGGAGCCCTGCTCCGGGTCGGGCATGTCGACGACCGGGGGGCCACCGCCATCGTGGCCGAGGAAGGCCGGGTGCGCTCCAACCGGGCCGTGACCATCGACCCCGTCCCCACCCTCCCGCCGCTCACGACCAAGGACCTCCGGGCCATCGAGATCGGGGTGGGCCTGGGGGTGGACCACGTCGCCCTGTCCTTCGCGGCGACGGGCGATGACGTGGCGCTGCTGCGCAGCCTCCTCCCTGCCGGCGCCACCGTCATCGCCAAGGTGGAGAGCCGGGCCGGCGTGGCCCACGCCGCGGAGATCATCGTCGCCGCCGACGCCGTGCTCATCGACCGGGGCGACCTGTCCCGCGAGGTGCCCCTGGAGTCCGTCCCCTTCTACCAGAAGGCCATCGTGCGCCAGGCCAACCGGTTCAACACCCCGGTGTACGTGGCCACCAACCTGCTGGAGTCGATGGTGGAGCACCGCCGGGCGACCGTGGCCGAGGTGAACGACATCGCCAACACCCTCCTCGACGGAGTCCACGGCCTGGTCCTGGCGGCGGAGACGGCGGTGGGGGTCGACCCCCTCGGGGTGGTGGACACCGTGGCCCGTTCCATCGCCGCCTTCGAGCGCTCGACCGCCGCCCTGCTCCACGCCGATGAGGAGCCCGTCCTGGCGGTGGCGGGATGAGCGAGTTCACGGCCTGGTGGCCCGGAGGAGCAGGAGGTACATGCCGTCGGTTCCGGCGGCGTGGGGCAGCAGGAGGGCGCCCCGGCCTCGCGGGCGCCACGGCCCGCCGGGGGACGGCTCGGCCGACAGGTGGGGGAAATCGGCCGCCGCCCATTCGTCGATGGCGCTCGTCTCAGCTGCCGTGAGCGTGCACACGCAGTAGGCCAGGAGACCGCCGGGACGGACGGCCGAGGCGGCGGCGGCGAACAGCTGGCGTTGGAGGTTGGCGGCCGCCTCGACATCGGCGGGCTGGAGGCGCCAGCGGGACTCGGGCCGGCGCCGCAACACCCCCAGCCCCGAGCAGGGGGCGTCGAGGAGCACCCGGTCGAAGGCGCCGGGGCGCAGCGGTGGGGCCCGCCCGTCGGCCACCACGGTGTGCACGGAGCGGAGCCCGAGCCGCTGGCTGGCCTCCCGGATCCGGCCGGCCCGGCCCGGACGCAGGTCGCCGGCCAGGACCAGGCCGGCGTCGCCCATGGCCTCGGCCAGGGCGGTGGCCTTGCCCCCCGGGGCGGCGGCCAGATCGAGGATGTCCTCCCCGGGGGCGGCCCCCAGGGCGGCGGCCACCGCCTGGCTGGCCTGGTCCTGGGGGGTGGCCCGGCCTTCGGCCACGGCGGGGAGACGGGCGAGGTCGCCGGTGCCCCGCACCAGGAGGGCGCCGGGGACCAGCGGGCCTCGGGCGACCTGGACGCCGGCCGCCTCCAGCTCGGCGGCGAGGTCGTCCGGGGTGGTGCGCAGGGGATTGGGGCGCAGGGTGACGGGAGGCGGCTCGTTGGCCGCCTCGAGGGTGGCGAGCGCGTCGTCCGGGCCCAGATCCCGCAACAGGAGCTCGACCACCCACGGCGGATGGGAGGTGCGCACGGCCAGGGCCGCCGGGTCGTCTCCTACGGGCCAGGGCCAGGCGGGGCCCAGGCCGACCACCTTGCGCAGGACGGCGTTCACGTACGGCCGGGCCCGGGCCCCCGGACCGGCGGCGAGCGCCCCCACGGTCTCCCCCACCGCGGCGTGGGGCGGCACCCCGGCCAGGAGCTGGTGGGCGCCGAGGCGGAGGGCGGCCCGGACCGGCGGATCGAGGGCATCCAGGGGCCGGTCGGCCACCAGGCCGAGCAGGTGGTCGGCGCGACCCTGCTGGCGCAACGTGCCGTAGACGAGGTCGGTGGCCAGGGCCCGGTCGCGGGGCGCCAGCCCGGAGCCGGCGAGGAGCCCGGGCAGGATGAGGTTGGAGAAGGCGCCGGCTTCGATACGGACGAGCGCCTCCACGGCCAGCGCCCGGGCCGAAGGACGGCGCTGGGGGCCGCCGGTGAGGGGGCTCGTCACCCGAGCCGGGAGCCGCGGAAACCGGCGGCCCAGGCGACCCCGGCCATGACTCCCTTGGTCTCGGGCTGGACCTCATCCAGCACCAGGACCCCGTCCCCGGTGGCCACCCGGGCCGGCCCCACGAGCTCCCCCGGCGCGGCGGGGGCGGCCGCCGGCTCGGCCCGGGCCCGCAGCACCTTCAGCCGGCGGTCGCCGGCCGTCGTCCACGCACCGGGCTTGGGATTGCCGGCCCGGACGAGCCGGGCCAGCTCGCCGGCGGGGGCGCCCAGATCGAGCTCGAACTCCTCGGTGGTGAGCTTGGCCGCGTAGGTGGGTTCTCCCTCCTGGGGAACCGGGTCGATCTTGGGAATGTCCTCCAGGCGGGCGAGGAGCAGGTCGGTGCCGATGGTGACCAGCCGGGCCTTGAGCTCCCCGGCGGTCTCCTCGGGATCGATGGCGACCCGCTCGACGGCGTAGACGGGGCCGGTGTCCAGGCCGGCCTCGAGGCGCATGAGACACACCCCCGTCTCGGTGTCGCCGGCCATCATGGCCCGCTCCACCGGAGCCGCCCCCCGCCAGCGCGGCAGCAGGGAGAAGTGCACGTTGACGTAGCCCAGGGGCAGGGCCTCCAGGACGGCGGGGGGGATCAGCTGGCCGAACGCCACCACCACGCCCAGGGTGGCGCCACTCCCGGCGATGTCGTCGAGCGCCTCGCGGCACCGCTCGGGAGTGACGACGGGCAGGCCGAGATCGGTGGCCAGGCGCTTGACCGGGCTCGGGTCGGTGCCACTGCCCCGGCCCCGGCGGCGGTCGGGCTGGGTGACGACCAGGGCGATGTCGTGGCCGGCGTCGTGGAGGGCCTGGAGCGACGGCAGGGCGTCGGCGGGGCTCCCCAGGAAGACGATCCGCATCAGGACCTGCGGAGCAGGGTCTGGCGGCTGGGGATGGGGCCCCCGGCCGCATTGCGATGAGCCGCCAGGCGAAGAGCCATAGACACGGCCGCGCCCCCTACTCGTCCGGCTCCGGCGGCGGCGGGATGCGGCGGGACATGCCGGGCCGGGGGGGTTCCTCCCGCAGCACCCGCATGGCCTCCCTGCGGACGTCGGAGGCGAGGCGGTCGAGCAGGAGGTAGCCGTCGAGGTGGTCGGTCTCGTGGAGGAAGACCCGGCCCAGGAGGTCCTCGCCCTCCCGGACGAACTCGTTGCCATTGAGATCGACGCCGGCGAGGGTCACCCGCTTGGGCCGCAGGACGGGGAAGTACAGCCCGGGCACCGACAGGCAGCCCTCGTCGTAGTCCCACTCGCCCGAGGTCTCCACGACGGTGGGGTTGATCACGGTGAAGGGCCCCTCGCCGATGTCGTAGACGAAGATCCGCCGCTGGATGCCCACCTGGTTGGCGGCCAGGCCCACGCCCGGTGCCTTGTACATCGTCTCCAGCATGTCGTCGGCCAGGCGGGCCACCGTGCCGTCGATGTCGGTGATCTCGGCGCAGCGCTGCTTGAGCACCGGATCGCCAAAGATCCGGATCGGGAAGGTGGCCATCGGCGGCGGAATCTAGTTCAGACCCGGAGGGGGTCGACCTCGGCCCGGATGCGGCCCGAGGGGCGGGCGGCGGACAGGGCCCGGGCCAGGCCGTCGCACAGTTCCCGGTGGGTGGCGGCCCGTACCAGCAGGCCGGAACCGGTGGCGGAGGCCTCCACCCCGGCGAGCGCCAGTTCGCCGGCGGCCACCGCCAGCGCCGGGGCCTCGCCGGTCAGCTCGGCCAGGGCGGCGTAGGGCGGGAGGTCGAGCATGCGCCGGCGGGGGGCCTCCGCCGCGGCCAGCACCCCGGGGTCGCCGCGCACGGCGGCGTCCAGAGCCTCGTGGCGGGGCAGCCGGGTCTGGACCAGCACCCGGCCGTCGCCGCCGGGGCGGGAGCTGCGGGGTTGTCCGCCGGAGGGACGGGGGCCCACCAGCCGGGCCGCCCGGGCCAGCAGCCACAGGGCCTGCTCGCCGGCCCGGAAGCGGGGGGCGAGGAGCTCCTGGTCGAAGTCGAGAAAGGCGACGATCCCGGCCTCGTCCACCCGGTGCAGGACGGCCTCGGTGCCGATGATCACCGGCACCTGGGGGACGTCGGTGGCGGCGGCGTCGACCATGGCCACCTCCCCCCCGGGCAGCAGGGCGGCGAGCTCTTCCCGCACCCGGGTCACGCCCGACCGGAGGACCCGCATCCGGGTCCCTCCACAGCGGGCGCACACCTTGGGCCGGACGTGGCCGCAGGCCTGGCAGGCCAGGCTCCCGTCGTCTCCCTCGCTCAGGGCGGCGTGGCAGCGTTCGCAGCGGGCGAGCTCTGAGCAGGCGTGGCAGGCCAGCAAGCGGGCTCGGCCCCGGCGGTTGAGCACGCACACCGCCGGGGTCTTCGACTCCACGGCCCGACGCAGGGCGTCGACCAGGCGGGGGGAGTACAGGCCCAGGCCGGGCGGCTCCCGCCGGCGGTCGACCACCTCGACGACGGGCCAGCCGCCACGCTCGGTGGACCGGGAGGGGATGACGACGGGGGCGGAGGCCAGCGCCTCCAGCGGTGGGACGGGAGACACCAGGACGGCCCGGCCCCCCACCCGGCGGGCCCGCTCCACCGCCAGGTCCCGGGCGTGCCAGGCCGGCGAGCGTTCCTCCTTGAGGGCTTCGGCGCCGTCGTCGAGCACTACCACGGCGACCAGGTCGGGAACCGGCGCCAGCATGGCCGAGCGTCCGCCCACCACCACGCACGAGCCTCGCCGGGCCCGGTCCCAGGCCCGGGCCCGTTCCGCCGGCCGGCCCCCGGCGCCGTAGCGCACCACCCGGTGGCCGGCCGCCTCCAGACGGCTGGCGAGGGCGGCGGCGGCCTGCGGGTCGGGGTTGATCACCAGCGTCGAACCCCGGCCGGCGCCGGACACCAGGGCGGTGACCAGTGCGGTGACGTCGCCGGCGGGGGGCCAGCGGACGACCGACACCGGAGCCTGCGCCGCCTGGGCGGCCAGAGCCGACGCCTCGACCTCGGCCGGCGGGGGCGTTCCCGCCGGAAGGCCGAACCGGCCCGGCGCCGGAGGCCCCGGGGGGATCACGGCGGCGGGCGAGGCCGAGCGCAGCAGCGGCAGGCGGGGCCCGGCGAAGCGCCAGGCGGCCCAGGCGGTGAGCTCCACCACCTCGGGCGGCGGCCCGGCCGAGACCACGGCTTGCAGGGGCCGGAGCCGTTCCGGCGCCGCTTGGGGCTCCACGCCGTCGGCCACCACCCAGCCCCGCACCCGCCGGCCGGAGAGCCCGACCCGGACGATGGTGCCCACCGACACGGCCGAAGCCAGCGCCTCGGGCACGAGGTAGTCGAAAACCCGCTCGACGGCGAGCACGTCGACCACCACCCGACACACCCGGGAGGTGGTCAACGGACCGGGACGAGGGTCAGCCGTTGACCGCTCGGCGGAGGGTGTCGGCCAGGTCGCCCACCTGTTCCCAGGTGAACTCCTTGTCGGTCCGCCCGAAATGCCCGTAGGCCGCCGTCTTGCGGTAGATGGGCCGGCGCAGATCGAGGCGGTCGATGATGGCGGCCGGCCGCAGGTCGAAGATCTCCTGGATGAGCGAAGGCAGCTTGGCCGGGTCGACGGTGGCCGTTCCGAAGGTGTCCACCAGGATGGACACCGGCCGGGCCTTGCCGATGGCGTAGGCCACCTGGATCTCGCAGCGCCGGGCCAGGCCCGACGCCACCACCGCCTTGGCCACCTGGCGGGTGGCGTAGGCGGCCGAGCGGTCGACCTTGGTGGGATCCTTGCCCGAGAAGGCGCCGCCGCCGTGGCGGGCCATGCCGCCGTAGGTGTCGACGATGATCTTGCGCCCCGTCAGTCCGGTGTCGGCGTGGGGACCGCCCAGCTCGAAGATGCCCGTCGGGTTGCACAGCAGCTGGTAGTCGTCATCGACGAAGGCGGGCGGCAGCAGGGGCCGGATCACGTATTCCCGCAGGTCGGGGGCCAGCAGGGTGTCGATGTCGATGCCGGGCTGGTGCTGGGTGGAGATGAGGACGGTGTCGAGCCGGATGGGACGGCCGTCCTCGTACTCGATCGTGACCTGGGTCTTGCCGTCGGGCCGCAGGTAGGGCATCACGCCCGCCTTGCGCACCTCGGCCAGGCGGTGCGCCAACCGGTGGGCCAGCCAGATGGGCATGGGCATGAGGTCGGCCGTCTCGTCGCAGGCGTAGCCGAACATCATCCCCTGGTCACCCGCCCCCACCAGGTCCAGTGGGTCGCCCCCGCCCCGCCGGCGCTCCAGGGCGTCGTTGACCCCCTTGGCGATGTCGGGCGACTGCTCGTCGATGGAGACGACCACCCCGCAGGTGTTGCCGTCGAACCCGTAGGACTCCCGGTCGTAGCCCACCGACTTGATGGTCTCCCGGACGATCTTGGGGATCTCCACGTAAGCGGTGGTGGTGATCTCGCCCGCCACCACCGCCAGCCCGGTGGTGAGCAGCGTCTCGCACGCCACCCGGCCGGTCTCGTCCTTGGCCAGGATGGCGTCGAGGATGGCATCGGAGACCTGGTCGGCCATCTTGTCGGGGTGGCCTTCGGTCACCGACTCCGAGGTGAACTTCCAGAGGTTGCTCACGACCTTGCCTCCTTCACGCGATCCCAGATGGCCTCGGCC
This sequence comes from Acidimicrobiia bacterium, assembly GCA_044867425.1. Taxonomy (GTDB): domain Bacteria; phylum Actinomycetota; class Acidimicrobiia; order IMCC26256; family BP-133; genus CAWBJP01. Next base: position 27,739 of record JBIOUX010000207.1, read on the forward strand.
AGCTCGAACTTGGTCATGTGGGGCAACTCCGTCGTCTCGCCGGCGGGGGTGATGAGCACGGCCCGGTTGGTGTCGACCTCGAAGCCCGAATCGGCGCTGGACACGTCGTTGGCCACCATGAGGTCGACCCGTTTGGCCGCCATCTTGGCCGTGGCGTAGGCGACGAGCTGCTCCGTCTCGGCGGCGAATCCTACGAGGAACTGCCCCTCCTTGGCCGACCCCAGAGCGGCCAGGATGTCGGGTGTGGGCTCGAGGATGATCTCGGGGGCACCCTCGGCCTTCTTCAGCTTGGACGGAGCCGCCACCTTGGGCCGGAAGTCGGCCACGGCGGCGGCCATGACCACCACGTCGACATCGCCGAAGCGGGCGGCGACGGCGTCGGCCATCTCGGCCGCCGTGTCCACCCGCACCTCCTCCACCGGCCCCGGGGGGACGGGTCGCCGCACGGTGGTCACCAGGCACACCGACGCTCCCCGGCGGGCGGCCACCGCGGCCAGGGCGTAGCCCATCTTCCCCGACGACCGGTTCCCGATGAAGCGGACGGGGTCGATGGGCTCCCGGGTCCCGCCGGCGGTGACGAGCACGCGCAGCCCGGCCAGGTCGCCGGGCGAGAGGAGCGCCTCGACCGCGGCCACGATCCGGGCCGGGTCGGCCAGGCGTCCCTCGCCCACGTCGCCACCGGCCAGGCGGCCCGACTCGGGGTCGACAACGGCCACGCCACGCCGGCGCAGGAGGGCCAGGTTGTCCTGCACGGCGGGGTGCTCCCACATCTCGGTGTGCATGGCCGGGGCGATGAGCACGGGGGCCCGGGTGGCGAGGAGGGTGGCGCTCAGGAGATCGTCGGAGATGCCGGCGGCGTACTTGCCGATGAGCTTGGCGGTGGCCGGCGCCACCAGCACGAGGTCGGCGGACTGCCCGAGCCGGGTGTGGGGGATGGGCTCGGGACCGTCGAAGAGCGACGTGCGGGCCGGCTCCGAAGCCAGGGCCGAGAACGTGAGCGGGCCCACGAAGCGGGTGGCGTCGTCGGTCAGGACGGGAGCGACGTGGGCGCCGGCGTCGACCAGGCGCCGGCACACCTCCACGGCCTTGTAGGCGGCGATGCCGCCCGAGACCCCGAGCACGATGCGCCGGCCGGCGAGAGCGCCCAGGGGATCGCCCTACTTGATCGAGCGCTCGACGTCCTCGGGGCGCTCGTAGACGATCTTGCCCGCCTCGATCTCCTCCAGGGAGATGGACAGCGGCTTGCGCGACAGGGAGGTGACCTGGGGGGGCACGATGGTCCCCAGCCCTTCGCCGAGCTGGTTGAAGTAGGAGTTGATCTGGCGGGCCCGCTTGGCGGCCAGCGCCACCAGCGTGAACTTGGAGTCGACCTGGTCGGAGAGGTTCTCCAGCAGCGGGTGCATGAGCGAGGCGCGGCGTTCCAAGATCAATCTCTCCGTTCCGGGGACGGCCCCGGGCCCCGGGGTGTCCTGTGACCAGCGAGGATAGCAGCGACCTCGGCCACGGCCGTCTCCAGCTCGTCGTTCACGACCACGTGGTCGAAACGGGCCGCCATGGCCTCTTCGGCCTCCGCCTGGGCCAGGCGGCGGGCGATCTCGGTGGCGTCGTCGGCCGCCCGACCCTCCAGGCGCTGGCCCTGGACCTGCCGACTCGGCGGCCGTAGGAAGACGAGCACCGCTTCGGGGAAGGCGGCCTGGACGGCCAGCGCCCCCTGGATGTCGATCTCCAGGAGGACGTCGTCGCCGGCCGCCAGGTGCTCCTCCAGTGCGCGCCGGGGCGTGCCGTAGCGCCGCCCGTAGACGGTGGCTGATTCGACGAAGTCCCCGTGCTCCTCCCACTTGTCGAAGGCGGCCGGGTCGAGGAACAGGTAGTCGCGCCCGTTCACCTCGCCAGGGCGCGGGGGACGGGTGGTGGCCGAGACCGACAGCCACAATCCGGGCTCCCGCCGGCAGAGCGCATCAGCCACGGTTCCCTTGCCGACCCCGGAGGGACCGGAGAGGACGAGCAGGACGCCCAGCGGCCTATGTCACGGGTCAGCGCTCGAAATGCTCGAGCAGTGCCCTGCGCTGGTGGGTGCCCAGCCCCCGGACCCGGCGGTTCTCGCTGATCTCGAGATCCTCCATGATCCGGCGGGCCTTGACCTTCCCCACGCCGGGCAGCGATTCCAGGACGGTGACGACCTTCAACTTGGCGACCGCGTCGTCTCGGTCACCCTGGGCGATCAGCTCGCCGAGGCTCAGCGAGCCGGCCTTGAGCTTCTCCTTCAGCTCCGCCCGCTGGCGACGGGCGGCGGCTGCCTTCTCGAGTGCCGCCTGGCGCTGGGCGGGGTCGAGTTGCGGCGGGAGGGGCATGACCTTGGGACCTCCGAAGACGTCGAAACCTTTTCTCGGGCCCCGGGCGGGGAGGTGTGCGTGGCGGGAAGGCGACCCACCCGAGCCCCGACGAACTGGGTCAGTATAGGCAAGGGACCTCAACCGGCAACCCATTCCAGCGAGAGGTTTGCCCTCTTCCCTTTGTATTACAAGGCTTCCTTCCCTTTGCAGGACAAGGCTTCGCTCAGCGCCCCGGCCAGGGTGGCGGCCGCCGCTTCAGGATCCGGTGCGGCCGTCACCGCTCGGCCCACCACCAGCACATCGGCTCCCGCCCGCAGCGCGGCGGCCGGCGAGCCGACCCGGGCCTGGTCGTGGGTCGCCCCCCCGGGGAGGCGGATGCCGGGCACCACGGTGAGGAGATCAGGGGCGGCCGCCTTCACACCGGCCACTTCCGCCACCGAGCAGACCACCCCCTGGCAGCCGCCGGCGACGGCCACGTGGAGGCGGGCGGGAAAGGCGGCGGCGTCGGGTTCGCTGGTGAGCACGGTCACGCCCAGCGCAACCGGCGGCCGGTGACTTCCCTCGGCGGCGCCTTCGGCCAGGCCCTCGACTCCGGCCCGGACCATGTCGGCGCCGCCGGCGCTGTGCAGGGTGAGGAACGAGACACCGAGCCGGCCGGCCACCCGGGCGGCCCGCCCAACGGTGGTGGGAATGTCGTGGAGCTTCAGGTCGAGGAACACCCGCCGTTCCGGAGCCGACAGCGCCTCGACGGCGGCGGGACCGGCGGCGCTGAACAGCTCCAAGCCGACCTTGACGATGCCGAACCAGGGATCGAGGCGGGCGACGAGCTTGCGGGCTACGTCGAGGTCGTCGACATCGAGGGCCAGGGCGAGCCGGTCTCTGACGTCGCCGGTCACCGGACTCCTCCGACGCACGAAGGTGGTTGCGGTTGACCCCCTGGCAGGGGGTAAAGCGCGACCACCTGTCTCATTCGGCACTCCCCATGGCGCCGATCAGGTCGGCGACCCGGGCCACGCGCTGTCGCTGACACCAGCGAGACAGCTCGTCGACGATCCGCTCGGCGGCCCGGGGGTTGTGGAACGTCGCCGTGCCCACCCCCACCGCACTGGCCCCGGCGAGGAGCATCTCGACCGCGTCCAGACCGCTCGCCACTCCCCCCGTCCCGATGATGGGTACGCCGGGCAGGGCTTTCGACACCTCCCAGACCGCCCGGAGGGCGACCGGCTTGATGGCCGGGCCGGAGAGGCCCCCACCGCCGGCGCCCAGGCGGGGACGGCGGCGCTCGGCGTCGATGGCCAGGCCGAGGAGGGTGTTCACCAGGGTGAGGCCGGTGGCGCCTGCTTCCATGGCGGCGGCGGCGATGGGCCGGAGATCGGTGACGTTGGGCGACAGCTTGGCGAAAACGGGCAGATCGCCGACTTCGGCCACCGCGGCCCCCATGGCGGCGGCGGTGGTCTCGGGATGGTGGGCGAACATCTGGCCCCGGTCCTCCAGGTTGGGGCAGGAGACGTTGACCTCCAGCGCCACCAGCCGCTCGGCCGCGGGGGCGAGGGCGGCGGCGGCCTTGGCGAAGTCGTCGACGGACCGGCCCCAGATGGAGGCGATGACCCGGGCGCCCCGGTCCAGCAGGGGCGGCAGGTCGTGCTCCACCCAGGCGTCGACGCCGGGGTTCTGAAGGCCGACGGAGTTGAGCATCCCGGCGGTGGCCTCGATGACCCGCGGCGCCGGGTTGCCCTCCCAAGGGAAGGGAGACAGCGACTTGGCCGTCACCGCCCCCAGAGCCGACGGGTCACCCAGGCGGGCCACCTCGTCGGAGTGTCCGTAAGTCCCGGAGGCGGCGATGATCGGGTTGGGAAGGACCAGCGGCCCGAGGGTGGCGGTGAGATCGACCGCGCGTCGCTTCACAATGGCAGACGCAGCTGATCGTCGGCGTGGTACTCCTGCAGGGAGCGGACCCGGTGCTCGGAGGAACGCCATTCGGCGATACCGGCGGCGGCGGCCAGGGCGGCGGCCACGGTGGTCATGCACGGCACCCCGTGCGTGCTGGCCGCCTGGCGGATGTGGGCCCCGTCGGCCCGGGGGCCGCGACCCCGGGGGGTGTTGACCACCAGGTCCACCTTGTTCGAAGCGATGAGGTCGACGGCGTCGATGCCGATCTCATCCCCGCGCTTGGCCACCACGGCGGCGATGGGCACGCCCTCCGCCTCACAGGCGGCGGCCGTGCCCGAGGTGGCCACCAGGGCGAAGCCGAGGTCGGTGAAGCGCCGGGCGGCGACGAGGCCGGCGGGCTTGTCGCGGTCGGCCAGGGACAGGAAGACGGTTCCCCGGTCGGGCAGGCGGTTGCCCACCGCCATCTGGCTCTTGGCGAAGGCCAGGCCGAAGGTCCGGTCGATGCCCATCACCTCGCCGGTGGAGCGCATCTCGGGCCCGAGGAGGGTATCCACCCCGAAGCGGTCGAAGGGCAGGGCGGCTTCCTTCACGGCCACATGGCCACCCCGGGTGCGGATGTCGCCGGGCCGCAGCAGCCCCTCCGTCCGCAGTTCCGTGAGGGTGGCCCCGACCATGACCCGGGCGGCGACCTTGGCCAGCGGGACGGCGATGGCCTTGGACACGAAGGGGACGGTGCGGCTCGCCCGGGGATTGGCTTCCAGCACGTGGACGACGCCGTCCTTCACCGCGTACTGGACATTGAGCAGGCCGACGACGGAGAGGGCTTCGGCCAGGCGGCGGGTGTGGTCCTCGATGGTGGCGACGACGTCGCCCGGCAGCGTGGGGGGCGGGATGGCACAGGCCGAGTCGCCCGAGTGCACCCCGGCCTCCTCGATGTGCTCCATGACCCCGCCGATGAGCACCTCGCCGGTGGCGTCGCGCACGGCGTCCACGTCGACCTCGGTGGCGTCCTCCAGGAACCGGTCGATGAGCACCGGGCGCGAGGCGGAGAGACCACCCTGGCCCTCCACCGAGGCGGCCAGGGCGTCCATGGCGGACAACAGGCCGGCGTCGTCGTAGACGATCTCCATGGCCCGGCCACCGAGCACGTAGGAAGGCCGGACGAGCACCGGGTAGCCGATCCGCCGGGCGACGGCCAGCGCCGCCTCCCGGTCCGAGACCACCCCGCCTTCGGGCTGGGGGATCCCCATGCGGCCGCACAGGGCGTTGAAGCGCTCCCGGTCCTCGGCCAGGTCGATGGCCTCGGGGCTGGTGCCCAGCACCCGCACCCCGGCCGCCTCCAGGTCGTGGGCCAGCTTGAGGGGCGTCTGCCCCCCGAGGCTCACGATGACACCGAAGGGTTGGATCGCGTCGCAGACGTTGAGGACCTCCTCCGGCGTGAGGGGCTCGAAGAACAGCCGGTCGGAGGTGTCGTAGTCGGTGGAGACGGTCTCGGGGTTGCAGTTGACCATGACCGTCTCGTAGCCGGCGGCCGACAGCTCGAAGGCGGCGTGGACGCAGCAGTAGTCGAACTCGATCCCCTGGCCGATCCGGTTCGGCCCGCTGCCCAGGATCACCACTGCCGGGCGCGACAGCGCGGCGACCTCGTCCTCGTCCTCGTAGGTCGAGTAGTGGTACGGGGTGCGGGCGGCGAACTCGGCGGCGCAGGTGTCGACCGTCTTCATGGTGGCGGCCACGCCGGCGCTGAGGCGGGCCGACCGGACCGCGGCGGCATCCGTCCCCCACAGCCAGGCGAGCTGGGCGTCGGAGAAGCCGGCCCGCTTGGCCCGCCGCCAGTCCGCCGGGCTCATCCCGCTGGCCGATCCGATGGCCGCCAGCCGGACCCGCTCCTCGGAGATGGCGGCGATCTGATCGAGGAACCAGGGGTCCACGGCGCTGGCATCGGCCAGGCGCTCGATGCTCACGCCCCGCCGGAGGGCGGCCTCGATCTGGTAGGGCCGCTCGGGGGTGGCCAGCGCCGAGCGGCGCACGAGCTCGTCGAGGTCGACGCCGTCGTGGACCAGCTCGGCCGGGTCGCAGTTGAGCCCGCTCCGGCCCGTCTCCAGCGACCGCATGGCCTTCTGGAGCGCCTCGGGGAACGTGCGGCCGATGGCCATCACCTCGCCGACGGACTGCATCTTGGTCGACAGGACGGGGGGCACCCCCGAGAACTTCTCGAAGGCGAAGCGGGGAACCTTGACCACCACGTAGTCGATGGTGGGCTCGAAGCTGGCCGGCGTCTCGCCGGTGATGTCGTTCATGACCTCGTCGAGGCGGTAGCCGACGGCCAGCTTGGCGGCGATCTTGGCGATGGGGAACCCGGTGGCCTTGGAGGCCAGGGCGGAGGACCGCGACACCCTGGGGTTCATCTCGATGACCACCATCTCCCCGTTGGCCGGGTTGACGGCGAACTGGATGTTGGAGCCCCCCGTCTCCACGCCGATGCGGCGGATGCAGCCGAAGGCGGCGTCGCGCATGACCTGGTACTCGACGTCGGTGAGGGTCTGGGCCGGGGCCACGGTGATGGAGTCGCCGGTGTGCACACCCATGGGATCGAAGTTCTCGATGGAGCACACCACCACGGCGTTGTCGGCCGCGTCCCGCATGACCTCGAGCTCGTACTCCTTCCACCCCGCCACCGACTGCTCGAGGAGGATCTCGCCGATGGGACTGGCGGACAGGCCCGAGGCGGCGACGGCTTCCAACTCGGGGGGACTCCCGGCCAGGCCGGTGCCGCCCCCGCCGAGGATGAAGGAGGGCCGGACGATGAGCGGGAAGCCGATCTCCTCGCCCACGGCCATGGCCTCGGCCAGGGTGTAGGCGATGCCCGAGCGGGGGACGGACAGGCCGATCTCGACCATGGCCGCCTTGAACCGGCGGCGGTCCTCGGCGGTGCGGATGGCGTCCACCCCGGCGCCGATGAGGGCCACCCCGTAGTCGTCGAGGACCCCCGCCTCGGCGGCGGCGATGGCCAGGTTGAGGGCCGTCTGCCCGCCCAGGGTGGGGAGGATGGCGTCGGGCCGCTCGGCGGCGATCACCCGGGTGAGGCTGTCGAGGTCGAGGGGCTCGACGTAGGTGGCGTCGGCCAGGTCGGGGTCGGTCATGATCGTGGCCGGGTTGGAGTTGATGAGCACCACCCGGAACCCCTCGGCCCGCAGCACCTTGCACGCCTGGGTCCCCGAGTAGTCGAACTCGCAGGCCTGGCCGATGACGATCGGCCCGGAGCCGATGACGAGGATGCTCTCCAGGTCGGTTCGCCGGGGCATTGTCTATTCCCCGCCGGGTCCCTGCACCCGGCTCCTCCGGAGCATGGGGCCCCTGCCCCATGCCCGGCCGTTCTTGCCGCCGGCCATGAGCGCGGTGAACTCGTCGAACAGGTAGGCGGCGTCGTGGGGGCCGGGGGCGGCCTCGGGGTGGTACTGCACCGAGAACGCTCGCAGTCCCCGAACCCGGAGGCCCTCCACCACGCCGTCGTTGAGGTTGACGTGGGTCACCTCCACCTCGCCCGGGATCGAATCGGCGTCGACGGCGTAGTTGTGGTTCTGGCTGGTGATCTCGACCGAGGCGTCGGCCAGGCGCCGCACGGGATGGTTGGCGCCGTGGTGGCCGAAGCGGAGCTTGGCCGTGCGACCGCCGAGGGCCAGGCCCAGGAGCTGGTGGCCGAGGCAGATGCCGAAGACGGGCACCTCCCCCAGCAGCCCGCGGATCGCCTCGGGGGCGCCGGCCACGCCGGCAGGGTCGCCGGGGCCGTTGGACAGGAAGACGCCGTCGGGCCGGCGGGCGAGCACGTCGGCGGCCGGGGTGGCGGCCGGGACCACCTCGACCCGGCAGCCGGAGGCGGTCAGACGGGCCAGGATCGACGCTTTGATGCCGAAGTCGTAGGCCACCACCGAATAGCGGGCGTCGGGGTGGTTGCCGGGGGCGGGATAGGCCTCGGTGGCGGTGACGGTGGCCACCAGGTCGAGGCCATCGGTGCCCACCGCCTCGGCGGCCGCCGAGCGCACGGCGGCCTCGTCGGTGCCGAAGGCGCCGGGCAGGGCGCCGGAGGAGCGGAGGTGGCGGGTGAGCCGGCGGGTGTCGATGCCGCCGATGCCGGCCAGCCCGTGGCGGCGCAGCCAGGTGCCGAGATCCTCGGTGGCCCGCCAGTTGGACGGTCGGCGGGCCAGGTCCCGGACGATGACCCCGGCGCAGCGGGGCCAGGCCGATTCGGCGTCGGCCGGGTTGACCCCGTAGTTGCCGATGTGGGGGTAGGTGAAGGTGATGATCTGGCCGGCGTAGGACGGGTCGGTGAGCACCTCCTGGTAGCCGGACAGGGCGGTGTTGAACACCACTTCCCCGGTGGTGGCCGCCGCGCCTTCCGGAACGTCCCCAACCGCTTCCCCTTCGAAGACCGCCCCGTCGGCCAGGACCAGCAGCGCTGGCGTGCCCGGGGCCCGGGGTGTCCCCGAGTCGAAGGTCATCGTTGGGCGACGCCGTCGAGGACGACCGGGTCGCCCCCGTGGATGGTGTGGCGGACGCGGCCGGTGAGCTTGCGCCCGGCGTACGGGGTGTTGCGGGCCTTGCTGGCCAGGCGGGTGGCGTCGACCTCCCACACGGCGGCGGGGTCGATGACGCACAGGTGGGCGGGGCGTCCCGGCTCCACCGGGCCTCCGTACCCGTCCAGGCCGGCGATGGCCGCCGGCCGCCAGGACAGGAGGGCCAGGGCCTGGGCCAGGGTGAGCATCTCGGTGGCGACCAGCTCGGTGAGGGTGAGGGAGAGGGCGGTCTCCAGGCCCAGCATCCCCGGGGGCGCCTCGTCGAAGGGCCGCTCCTTCTCCTCCTTGGGGTGGGGGGCGTGGTCGGTGGCGATGGCGTCGATGGTGCCGTCGGCCAGGCCGGCCTTGATGGCGGCCACGTCCTCGTCGGCCCGCAGCGGTGGGTTGACCTTGAAGACGGGGTCGTAGCCGCTGCAGTTGGCGTGGGTGAGGGTGAAGTGGTGGGGCGCGGCCTCGGCGGTTACGGGCAGACCCCGGGCCTTGGCCGCCCGCACCAGCTCCACCGAGGCGGCGCTGGACAGGTGGAGGAAGTGGACCCTGGCGCCGGTCATGGCGCACAGGGCCAGATCCCGGGCCACCACCACCGACTCGGCTTCGCCCGGCTGGCCGGGGATCCCCAACCACGAGGACCACGGGCCCTCGTGCATGTGGCCGCCGCGGGCCAGGGCGGGGTCCTCACAGTGCTGGGCCAGGATGGCACCGGGAAGGGCGGAGGCGTACTCCAGGGCCCGGCGCATGAGGCCTCCGTCGGCCACGCAGGCACCGTCGTCGGTGAAGATGCGCACCCCCATGGCGTGGAGCTCGCCCAGGGGGGCCAGCTCGGCGCCGGCCCGTTCCTTGGTGATGCACGCGGACACGCTCACGTGGCAGGCGGCGTCCCGGCCGGCCCGGCGGATCTGGTCGACCACGGCGGCGCTGTCGATGGGAGGGTCGGTGTTGGGCATGGCCACCACCGCCGTGTAGCCGCCCAGAGCGGCGGCCCGGGCGCCGGTCTCGATCGTCTCGGCGTCCTCGTCGCCGGGCTCTCGCAGATGGGCGTGGAGATCGACCAGGCCCGGGGCCACGATGCAGCCCTCCACGTCCAGGACATGGGCTCCGGCCGGGGCGGCTGCGCCGGGGCCGACATCGGTCACGATCCCGTCGCGCACGACCACGTCGGCCGGCCGCTCGCCGGTGGCGTCGAGCACGGTGCCGCCCTTGAGCAGGAGATCAGGCACGGGCGGCCTCCAGTTCGGAGAGCATCTCGGGTGGGCGCCGGTTGTCGCCGGCCAGCAGCCGGTACAGCACGGCCATGCGGACCGCCACCCCGTTGGCGACCTGTTGGGTGATGACCGATCGGGGGTCGTCGGCCACGTTGGCGGCGATCTCCACCCCCCGGTTGGTGGGGCCGGGGTGCATGATCAGGACGTCGGCGGCGAGGCGGGCCAGGCGCTCCTCGGTGAGGCCGTAGCGGGCGGCGTACTCCCGCAGGGTGGGGAAGAGCGCCTCGCCGATGCGCTCCCGCTGGATGCGCAGCACGTAGTAGACGTCGAACGTGCCCAGCACCTCGTCGAGGTGGTGGCTGACCCGCACCGGCCAGCCGCTGAGGTCGGGGGGCATGAGGGTGGGGGGCCCGACCAGGGTGACGTCGGCCCCGAGGGCGGCCAGCGCCTTCACGTTGGAGCGGGCCACCCGGGAGTGCTTCACGTCGCCGACGATGGCGACGGACAGGCCGGCCAGATCGGCGCCCCGGTGCAGGCGCAGGGTGAAGATGTCGAGCAGCGCCTGGGTGGGGTGTTCGTGCCAGCCGTCTCCGGCATTGACCACCGATGCCTTCGTCCAGCCCGCCATGCGGTGGGGCACGCCGGCGGAGCGGTGGCGCACCACGATGGCGTCGATCCCCATGGCCTCGACCGTGCGCACCGTGTCGAGGAGCGATTCGCCCTTGCGCACCGCCGAGCTGCCGGCGGTGAAGGTCATGGTGTCGGCCGACAGGCGCTTGGCCGCCGTCTCGAACGACAGCCGGGTGCGGGTGGAGTCCTCGTAGAACATGGACACCACCGTCTTGCCCCGCAGGGCAGGCACCTTGGGGATGTCCCGCTTGGTGACCTCGAGGAACGATTCCGCCTGGGCCATGACCTCGTTGATGCCTTCGGCTCCGAGGTCGTCGATGCCCAACAGGTGCTTCACGGCTCCACCTCTCCATCCTCACCTTTCGCCCCGGGGTCGGGGGTGTCCCCGTCGACGCAGTCCCAGATCTCGATGCCGTCCTCCCCGTCCACCTCGGCCAGGCGGACCCGCACGTCCTCATCCCATTTGGTGGGCAGGTTCTTGCCCACGTAGTCGGCCCGGATGGGCAGCTCCCGATGGCCCCGGTCGACCAGCACGGCCAGCTGGATGGCCTGCGGCCGGCCGAAGTCGATCACGGCGTCGAGGGCGGAGCGCACCGTCCGGCCGGTGAAGAGCACGTCGTCGCACAGCACGACGACCCGCCCGGTGACGTCGACCGGCACGTCGGTGGGGCGCAGGGCGGGGGCGGGGCGCAGGCCGATGTCGTCCCGGTAGAACGACACGTCGAGGGCGCCCACGGGCACCTTCACGCCTTCGAAGGATTCAATGGCGGCCGCCAGGCGCTCCGCCACCGCCACCCCCCGGGTGTAGAGCCCGATGAGGACGATGTGGCCGGCGCCGTGGTTGCGCTCCACGATCTCGTGGGCGATGCGGGTGATGGCCCGCTTGAGATCGGAGGCGTCGAAGACCTTGGCCCGGAGAAGCCAAGGCCCCTTCCCCGGTGTCGGGTCAGGGGCGCTCCATGCCGGCTGTTCGCGCAAGGCCTCTCCTCCGTGGGGACCTCACGGGATCCCCTTCACGGCTGTCGACTCAACATAACACGGAAGCGCCCGTCGGGGGCCACCACTACGCTCGACCCCAGTCGAGGAGGTGGTTATGTCCGACATCCTCCCGCCGGGCGGCCGCCGCCGGCTCATTCCGGTGGAGAGCTTGGGCGACCGGCGCCGGGTCTTCCGCACCGCCGGCCTGGTGGCGGTCGCCATCGTCGCCCTCGCCCTCCTCTCCACTCTCGCCAGCAGCGTGAAGAAGACGCCCCGGGACCGGATCGGCATCTCCTACGGCGGGGGCCCCATCGAGGGTCAGCATTTCCAGGCCGTCCGCAACCCGGGCTCCAGCCTGTTCATCAATGGCTTCGCCGACAAGCTCTACCTCTACCCCGTCACCCAGCGGAACTACATCATCTCCAAGCGGGCGGACGAGGGCGACGTCAAGGGGGAGGACTCGGTGACGGCCCCGTCCAAGGACCGGATCCCGGTCACCTTCCAGGTGGCGGTGTACTTCAAGCTCAACACCGACCGGCTGCGCAAGTTCCACGAGCAGATCGGCCTCAAGTACCGGGCCTGGACCGAGGACGGATGGGAGCGGATGCTCCACGACTCCTTCCGCCAGCAGATCGAGTTCGCCCTCCAGAAGGAGGCCCGCACCTATGACGTCGGCGACGTCTACGCCAAGAACGACGTCCTGTCCTCCATCCAGGCGAACATCGGCTCGGTGCTCAAGGAGAACATCAGCGACATCCTGGGTGACGAGTACTTCTGTGGTCCCACGTTCGAGCCGGGGCGGGGCTGTCCCGACTTCACCTTCGTGGTCAAGGAGATCGCGATCCCCGACGGGGTGAAAGCCGCCTTCGAGGGCAACCGCACCTCGGAGATCGCCATCCAGACGAAGCGCAACGAGGTCTCCCAGCGGGAGGCCGAGGCGGAGGGCATCCGCAAGCTCAACGAAGCCCTGGCCGCCGCCGGTCAGAACTACGTGCTGCTCAAGGCCATCGAAGCCGGCAAGGTGAACTTCTGGGTGCTTCCCGAGGGCAACAACCTGACCCTGCCGACACCCGCTCCCTGACCCGGGTCAAGTGACGGGCCGAATCGACCGATAGGGCTAAGAATGAGAGAGGGAGCCTCGGGATGAACCTGCGTCGCATCGGTGCCGTCGTCGTGGTGGTGGCTCTGGCCGCGGCCGCCTGCGGGAAGGCGGCCGAGGTGGTGGCGCCCCAGGTGGCCGTGCGCAACGCCGCCTCCTCGACCTTCGAGAACCACCAGGGTCGCTTCACCCTCAGCCTGGTGGGCGAGGAGGCCGACCTGGCCGCCCTCCTCCAGCCGCCCGAGGACGAGCGCCGGTTCCTGGACGTGCTGCGGAACAGCAAGATCGTGGTTGCGGTCGACGGCGGCGACGAGGCGACCCTCGACGACGACCGCTTCGCCCTCACGCTCGACATCGGCGACCTCGACGAGGCGGTCGAACTGCGCCTGGTGGACAAGACGATGTACCTCCGGGGGGACATCGCCGGTCTCGCCCGCCTGTTCGAGGCCCCGCCCGGGGCCCTGGCCGACCTGGTGACCGGCGCTCAGCAGGCCGGGTTCGGTTTCGTGGCCGACGCCGTCGCCGGGAAGTGGCTGTCCCTGGACCTCGCCCCCCTGGAGGACATGGCCAAGGGTGCCGCCGGCCAGCAGGGCGGCGAGGTGCCCAACCTGGGCGCGGCCCAGTTCGACAAGCTCCTCGAAGCGGTCTCCACGACCTTTGGTGAGGACGTCAACGTCCAGCGCCTGGGCCAGGAGGACGCCGGCCAGCACTACCGCCTGACGGTGCCCCTCCGGCGGGTCTACGAACGGCTGGTGCCCGTCCTCGGCTCGCTCTTCAGCATGCCCGGCATGGAGACCCTGCCCCCCGCCACCGAAGTGCCCGACCGCACGGTCTCGCTGGACGTGTGGACGGAGGACGGACGGATCAACCGGGCCGAGCTCGACCTCGGGCAGTTCGCCCCCACGCCGCCGGCCGGGCGGGTCGCCCTGCGGGTCGACCTGGACAAGCTCGACGGCGACATCAAGGCCCCCGGCGATGCCGTCGAGGTGAACGTCATGCAGATCTTCGGCCAGCTCATGGCCGGCCTGGGCGCCATCGGGTCGTGAGCCTCCGGGGCGTCACGCCCCGTTGTGGCTCCGCCAGTCGAGCCAGCTGACGGCGGCCAGGACGACGTAGAGGAAGGCCACCAGCCGGGGGACGTAGACGAGGTCGTCCTCGATCACGAAGGACAGTGAGCCGGCCATGCCGGCGGCGACGAGGAAGAACAGCGCCCGGCGGTCCATCAGAAGACCCGCAGAACCATGAAGGTGAGCGCGGAGATGATGGCCGCCCCCGGGATGGTGAGGACCCAGGCCCACACCACCCGGCCCGCCACCCCCCATCGCACCGCCGACAGGCGGTGGATCGAGCCCACCCCCACGATGCAGCCGGTGATGGTGTGGGTGGTGGAGACCGGGATGCCCTTGGCCGTGACGAAGAACAGCGTGGCCGCCGCCGCCGACTCAGCCGAGACGCCGCCCACAGGTTGGAGCCGGGTGATCCTCGAGCCCATGGTGTGGACAATGCGCCAGCCCCCGGAGAGGGTGCCGGCGGCGATGGCGGCGTGGGCGGAGAGCACCACCCACAGCGGCGCGTCGCCGTCGGGCGCCACGTGGCCCGTGGCGATGAGCAGGGCGAGGATGACCCCCATGGTCTTCTGGGCGTCATTGCCGCCGTGGCCCAGGCTGTAGGCGCCGGCGGAGACGAGCTGGAGGCGCCGGAAGACCCGGTTGAGACGCTCCACGTTGTGGAAATGGGTGCTGATTCGCAGCACGACCACCATGACGATGAACGCCAAGGCCAGCCCGATGAGCGGGGCGAGGACGATGAAGGCGCCGATCTTGGTGAGCCCGGAGTGGACGACGGCGTCAGTGCCGGCCTTGGCCACCGCGGCGCCGGCCATGCCGCCCACCAGGGCGTGGGAGGACGACGAGGGCAGCCCCAGGTAGAAGGTGAAGAGGTTCCAGGCGATGGCTCCGACCAAGCCGGCGAAGACGACCCCGATGGAGAGGACATCCTCCTGGACGACGCCCTTGGCGATGGTGCTGGCCACCTCGGTGCGGAGCAACAGGAAGGCCACGAAGTTGAAGAACGCCGCCCACACCACGGCGTAGCGGGGGGAGAGCACCCGGGTGGCCACCACGGTGGCGATGGAGTTGGCGGCGTCGTGGAAGCCGTTGGTGAAGTCGAATCCGAGCGCGACAGCCACCACCAGGATGAGGGCGAGGTCCTCCATCCGTCAGGGGCGGTTTACGAACAGCAGATGAACGGCCGGAATCATTCCGGGGGCGGAGCCTAGTTGGCGACCACTATCCGTCGGTGCTCGATGCCAGAGTGTCCACCAGGTGCTCTTCGAGGTAGCCGAGCCACCAGTACACGGCGAAGGGGGCGGTGGCCGGATCGCCGGGGTCGAAATCGGCCGGATTGGTGTCCTCGGTGATGTCCAGGCGGGTGCCGAGGGCCAGACGGGAGTCGTTGATCACTCCCAGCCAGGCCTCGGCCTCCTCGGTGGAGAGGGTGACCTCCAGGGCGCTGCGGGATTGCCGGGCGCCGGCCAGGGTCCGGAGGAACGTCTCCACCGCCTCCTTGCGGCCTTCGACCAGATCGGGTTGGGCGAAACGCCGCCACTCCGACTCCTTGTCCTCCTCGGTGGGATCGAGATAGGCCCGGGGAAAGAGGCGGGACAGGACGGGATCGTCCTCGGCGGGGACCTCACCGGTCTCGGGCAGGAGGCCGGAGAGCTCCCGGCAGAGCTGGATCAGCACCGCGGCCTCGCCCTTCTCCAGACTGGCCTGGATACCCCCCCGGCGGAGGCGACGGAACCGAGCTCCGGGCACCGGTCAGTCCTGCTGCATGGTGGCCCACAGGCCGTGGGCATGGAGCCGGGAGACGTCGGCCTCCGCCTTCTCCCGGTTGCCTCCGGACACGACCGCCTTGCCCTTGTAATGGACGTCCATCATGAGCTTGGTGGCCTTTTCCCGCGAGTAGCCGAACAGCTTCTGGAACACGAAGACGACGTAGGACATCAGGTTGATGGGGTCGTTCCACACCACCACCACCCAGGGCCGGGCGGGATCTACGACCTCCTCGATCTCGGGCTGGTCGACCTTCTGAGGGGCGACGGTCCCGAGCATCAGCGCTTCTTCCTGGGCGCCGGCCCGGCCTCCCCCGGCTCCCGCACCGCCTCGGCGATACGGCCGAGCATGCCGTTCACGAACCGGCCGGAGTCGTCAGTCGAGTAGCGCTTGGCCAGCTCCACGGCTTCGCTGATGGCCACCGCCACCGGGACCTCGGGACAATGAGCGAGCTCGAAGACGGCCATGCGCAACAGGTTGCGGTCGATGACCGGCATCCGCTCCAGCGACCAGCGGTCGGCGTACTTGCGGATCAGGGCGTCGACCTCCTCCCGGTGGTCCTCCACCCCCCGGGCCAGCTCCACGGCATAGGCGTCGGGAGGGGCGGGGAGCCCGGCCAGGAGCTCATCGACGCTGGAGCCCCGGACGTCGAGCTCGTAGCAGAGGGACAGGGCCCGCTCCCTGGCGTCCCGTCGTGTCCGCACCGCCTGCCCCCAGCCTCCAGGCCGCCTAGGCCCGCTCGATGTACCCGCCGCTGCGGGTGTCGACCTTGATCCGGTGGCCCGCCTCCACGAACAGCGGCACCTGGACCACCAGACCGGTCTCGGTGGTGGCCGGCTTGCGGGCGCCCGAGACCCGGTCGCCCTGCACGCCAGGGTCGGTCTGGGTGATCTCCAACACCACGGCGGCGGGAAGCTCCACGCCCACCACCTGATCCTGGTAGGTGGGCAGGACCACGGTGTCTCCCTCCTTGATGTACTTCACGGCGTCGCCCAGATCGGCGCCGGCCACCGGGACCTGCTCGTAGGTTTCGGCGTCCATGAAGGTGTAGTCGTCACCGTCGCGGTAGAGGTACTGCATCTCCTTCTTCTCGATGATGGCGAGCGTCAGCTTCTCGTCGGCCCGGTACGTCCGCTCCAGGACGGCGCCGGTGCGGTAGTTCTTGAGCTTGGTGCGCACGAAGGCGCCGCCCTTGCCCGGCTTGACGTGCTGGAACTCGACGACGGTCATGAGCCCTTCGGGGAGGTTCAGGGCCATACCGTTCTTCAGGTCGTTGGTCGAAACGCTCATGAGATGACCAGGTCCTTGGGCGCGCCGGTGAGGATGTCGCAGCCGTCGGCGGTGACGACCACCGTGTCCTCGATGCGGACGCCGCCGATGCCGGTGAGGTAGACGCCGGGCTCCACCGTGACCACGTAGCCGGTCAACAGGGCGCCCTTGCCGGTGGCGGCGACCCGGGGATCCTCGTGGATCTCGAGGCCGACGCCGTGTCCGGTCCCGTGGAGGAAGGCGTCGGCCCAACCGGCCTCGGCGATGACGTCGCGACAGGCCTTGTCCACGGCCTTGCAGTCCACGCCCTCCCGGACCGCCTCCCGGCCGGCGCGCTGGCTCTCGGCCACCACCTCGTACATGCGGCGGGCCTCGGGGCCGGGGTCGCCGACGGACACGGTGCGGGTCATGTCGGAGCAGTACCCATCCACCATGCATCCGAAGTCCAACACCAGCAGCTCACCCGGCTCGATGGGGCGCTCCGAGGGCCGGGCGTGGGGTTTGGCCCCGTTGGGCCCGGCGGCCACGATGGGCTCGAAGCTCATGGCCGCCGCCCCCAGCCGGCGCATCTCGAACTCCAGGTCGAGGGCGAAGTCGATCTCGCTGGGCCGGCCGGCCAGCCGGGGCCGGACGTTGGCGAAGGCGGTGTCGGCGATGGCGCAGGCGGCCCGGATGCGGGCCACCTCCCCAGCGTCCTTGACCCGCCGCAGACCCTCGATGATGCCCTCGGTCGCCACCATCTCGGCGCCCGGGAACCATTCGGAGGCGAAGGCCCGCTGCTGGGACCAGGTCACGCCGTGGGCCTCCAGGCCCACCCGGCGATAGCCAGCAGCCGCGGCGGCGTCGTGGACGATCCGCTTCTGGTCGGCGCCGGAGATCTCGATGCGGGCGGGGACACCGGCCGCCGCCAGCTGGTCCGCGGCCTGGTCCCGGTAACGGCCGTCGGAGACGAAGAGGACCTCGTCCGGTCCCACCAGGAGCAGTGCCGCCGACCCGGTGAAGCCCGTCAGGTAACGGATGTTGACCAGGCGGGTGACGAACAGGGCGTCGATGCCTCCGGGGGACCCCCCCGGACCCCCGGGGACGGCCTCGTCGAAACGCTCCCGCAGGCGGTCGATCCGCCCGGCCACGTCGAGGGCGGGAAGGTCGGTCACAGCAGTCATGCACGCTCCTCAATGATGGCGATGGCGGCCTCGACAGCCAGGCGGTAACCCACGCCTCCGAAGCCGGCGATGGTGCCGGTGGCCACGGGGGCGATCACCGACGTCCGCCTCCATGCCTCCCGGGCGTTGGGGTTGGAGAGATGGACCTCGACGACGACTCCATCGTAGGCGGCAACGGCGTCGGCCAGGGCATGGGCGTAGTGGGTGAAGGCTCCGGGATTGAAGACGATGGCCGCCACCGTGCCCCGGGCCCCGTGGATGGCATCGATCAGCTCGCCCTCGTGGTTCGACTGGAGGTGGTCGACCTCGTAGCCGGCGGCCGCGGCCGCCTCCCGGGCCGTGGCCACGTGGTCGTCCAGGGTGGCCTTGCCGTACACCTCCGGCTCCCGCTCGCCGAGCAGGTTCAGGTTGGGACCGGAGAGCACCAGGATCGTCTTCGCCACGGGTCAATGCTGGCACATGGGCCAAAGGTGCACTTCGTACAAAACCGGCGGTTCTACGCCAAAGCCGGATTCCGGACAAGACGCAGGAAACATCTCCGGAACGGTCGAAAACTCCTGACCGACATCACCCTGCTTGTCCACGAATGACTTGATCGTCCCGCCCGAACCGGGCGGGACGACTCGGGCCCCGCAGGGCTGCTTTGGGGGGAGTACCCAGCATGCGCCAGCCGACCGTCCGCGCCCGCCCGCGCCCGGGCCTGGTGGCCCTGGTGGCCGCCACACTGATCGCCGCCGGCGGGTTCCCGGCAGGGGCGGCCCAGTTGCAGGAGCCGGGAAAGTCCGGCGGCGACAAGGACACGTCGAGGCGGTACATCGTCATCCTCGACGACTCCGAAAACCCGAAGGCAAAGGCCAACGAGCACGCCAAGACGCACGGCGCCAAGGTCGTCTACGTCTACCAGGAGGCGCTGGTCGGCTACGCCGCCGACCTCAGCGACAAGGAGGCGGAGAAGGTCCGGGGCGAGCGCGGCGTGCGCGCCGTGGAAGCCGACCAGCCGGTCGAAGCCTTCACCACCCAGACCGGCGCCCCGTGGGGCCTCGACCGCATCGACCAGCCCCACCTGCCTCTGAGTACGACCTTCGCCTACAACGCCACCGGGGCCGGGGTGAAGGTCTACGTGATCGACACGGGTATCCGGCGCAGCCACACCGACTTCGGAGGCCGGGCCATCGCCGGCTACGACGCCGTGACCTTGGGCGGCAGTGCCAACGACTGCCACGGCCACGGCACCCACGTGGCCGGCACGATCGGAGGCACCAAGTACGGCGGGGCCAAGGGCGTGACGCTCGTCCCCGTACGGGTGCTCAACTGCGCCGGGAGCGGCACCACCTCCAGCGTCGTCGCCGGCATCGACTGGGTGACGGGCAACCACACTTCCGGCCCAGCGGTGGCCAACATGAGCCTGGGCGGCGGGGCCAACTCCACCATCGACAACGCGGTGCGGAGATCCATCGCCGACGGCATCACCTACGCCATCGCCGCCGGCAACGGCAACATCCTGGGCATCGCCCAGGACGCCTGCAACACCTCGCCTGCCCGGGTGGGCGAAGCCCTCACCATCGGAGCCACCGACAAGACCGACAAGAAGGCGTCGTGGTCCAACTACGGCACGTGTGTGGACTGGTTCGCTCCCGGGGTCAGCATCGTGTCCGACTCCTACTCGAGTGACACGGGCACGGCCACCATGAGCGGGACGTCGATGGCGACGCCCCACGTGGCCGGGGTCGCCGCCCAGTACCTCCAGACGGTGCCGGGCGCCTCGCCGGCGGCGGTGCGCACCGCCCTCAACCTCCTCACCACCAAGGGGATCGTCACCTCGGCGAGGAGCACGACCAACAACAACCTGCTGTTCACGAACCTCTAACGCCGCCGGCGAGCTGGTGGATCAGGTCGGGAAGGAGGACGGCATTGGGCTCGGTCATGGCCACCGTGAAGGCGGCCTTGGACTGGCGGGCGCCGTCGCGTGCGCCGTGGACCACCACCATCCCCTGGTGGAACCCGGCTCCGGCGAGGCGGTCCCAGGTCACGGACTTCGTCCCCCGGAGGGGCACGTTCTTCTCGATCCCCCGGGAGGAGAGGCGGGTGCCGGCGACCTCCACCGTCTCGCCCCGGGCCACCCGCTCGGCCAGCGCCTGGCGCAGGCGGGGCTCGACCAGCCGGGCGAAGGTGTTGGCCAGGGTGGTGAAGGCCTCGGCGTAGGCGTCCCGGGCCGCCTTGCTGCGGACCAGGGCGGTGCTCAGCACGACCTTCGTCTGGCGGCCGTGCGACCAGACGAAGAAGGAGTAGTTCGTCCCCGACGGGACGCCGTTGTAGGTGGTGCGGGTGACGCAGTAGGCGACGGCCTCGACGTCGGCCAGGGCCACCCGGTCGTCACCCCACTGCAGCGTCTCGTCGTCGAGCCGTAAGGGCTTCTTGCCGAAGACCCCGGAGCTGACCTCGAGGTCGACGAGGTACCCGGCGGCGGCGGGACGGGCGGCGGGGGCATCGGGATCGTCGTGGGCCGGGCGGGCGGAACCGGCCACCTGGTGCACCGCCGGGGCACCGGCCGGCAGCGGGTCCGTGGCGGCGACGCCGTGGTCGGCGACATGCGGGCTCCAGGCGGCGCCGTCCCAGTAGCGGTGCTGGTGCCGCCCCGAGGGGTCGGGATACCAGCCGGCGGCGGGCGCGGTGACGGAGCCGGGGGCGGGCGTGTTCACTGGGGGTCCTCCAACGATCGGAGCCGACAAAACCCCTATCGACCCGACCACCCCGGTTGTTGAGCCCGTCACAGCAGGTTGGGGCGTTCCCACTCCTTGCCCAGCAGGTGGTGGTCGAGCCAGGCGAAGATCGTCTCGTACCAGACGCGGGCGTGCTGGGGTTTCAGGACCCAGTGGTTCTCATCGGGGAAGTACAGGAACTTGGCCTCCACGTCGTGGCGGGAGAGGTCGGTCCACAGCCGCAGCGCCTCGCCCACCGGGACCCGGTGGTCGAGCTCGCCGTGGATGACGAGCATGGGGGTGGTGATCCGGCCAACGTGACGGTTTGGGGAGTGGGCCTCGTAGCGGGAGGTCTCCCCGGGGGGGCGGGGGTGTCCCCCGAGATCTTCGTAGGGGTCGCCGAACTCCCGCTCCCACCACAGGCCATGGTCGGTGGTCCCGTGGAACTGGTCGAGGGCCCACAGGCTGGCGTGGGTGACGATGCAGCGGAACCGGTCGGTGTGGCCAGCCACCCAGTTGGCCATGTAGCCCCCGAACGATCCACCCATGGCCGCGGTCCGGGTCTCGTCGAGGTCGGGGCGGGTGAGGGCGGCGTCGACGGCGGCCATGACGTCGGTGTAGGGCTCGTCGCCCCACCGGCCCCAGCCCCGCTCGAGCATGGCCTGGCCGTAGCCGGTGGACAGTGCCGGGTCGGGCATGAGGACGGCGTAGCCCCGCTCCACCAGCAGGTGCGGGTTCCAGCGCCAGTGCCAGGCGCTGTTCCAGGAGTTGCGGGGCCCGCCGTGGATCCACACCGCCACGGGGGCGGGCGATCCGGCGCTCGCCTCCCGGGGCAGCAGCAGCCATGAACGGATCTCGGTGCCGTCGGCGGCGGTGGCGGTCAGCTCCTCCAGCCTTCCTGGGACTTCGACGCCGGGGGGCACCCCCGGACCCCCGGGGAGCGGCAGGCCGGGCGTGGGGATGACGGTCGGCTCCTGGTCGGCGGCGCGGGCGTCGAGGGCCACCGCCCCGGGCGGCGAGAGCGGGGAGGAACGCAGGGCATAGACGGTGTTGCCGTCGGGGGAGGGGCACAGGTCGGTGAAGGCCCCGGCGGCCGAGAGCCGGGTGACGGTTCCGGACGCCACGTCGAGCCGGAACACCGGGGCCCGGCCGTGCTCGTCGGCCACGAAGAAGACGGCCGCCGAGTCGGGTGCCCAGTGGATCTCGGTGGGGTCGAGTTCGAGACCGGGGGCGGGATCACGGCTCTCACCGGTCGTCAGGTCGACCAGCACGAACTCGGTCCGGTGGGCACGTTCGGGCGTGCCGATGACCTCCCGGGCGCAGATGACCCAGCGCCCGTCGGGCGAGCACCGGATGCCGAAGTGAGCCACGTCGCCACGGGCGAGCGTGCGGCGCTCCCCGGAGGCGGTGTCGACGGCGACGAGGTCGATGACGATGTCCCGGTCGCGCCGCCAGCCGGTGACCAGGGTCGAGCCGTCGGGGGTGAGGTCGAAGGACATGTCGTCGAGACCCTGGCCGGCGTCCCGGGCCACGGGGCGCATCTCCCCCAGGCCGCCCTCGTGCGGCGGTTCAGGGGGGCCGGCCACGAACAGGCGCCGTTCCCGGGGGCCGAGGTAGTGGTCCCAGTTCCGGATGGGATACGACTCGAAGAGCTGGGCCCTGACACCGGCCTCCTTGCGGGCCTTGAAGCGCTCGGCATCCTCCTCCAGGCTCTCGGCCCCCGGGAAGACACCGATCCCGAGGGCCACCGTGCCGGCATCCCGGGCGACGGCGACGCCGTCCACCCCGGCCGGCGGGTCGGCCACCAGGCGGGCCTCGCCGCCGCCGGCGGGGAGGAGCCACAGGCGGGCGCGGTCCTCGTCGTCCTTGGCGTCGGGCTTGGCCTCGGGGTCGGGCCGGCCCGAGGTGAAGAGCAGCGAGCCGTCGGGCAGGAAGGTGGCCGAGCTCTCGCCCTTGGCCGAGCGGGTGAGGCGCCGGGGCGGGGCCTGGCCGTTCGGATCGAGTTGCCAGAGGGCGGTGGCGAAGCGCTTGCCGTCGGCGGCGACGGTGGCCACCGAGGTCACCAGCCGGCTGCCGTCGGGCGAGAGGGCCAGGCCCGCCACCCGGGGCAGGGCGAGGAAGGAGTCGAGTTCGAAGGTCATGGCCGGGGACGGTACCCGCCCGAGCGCGAGGACCTCGGGGCATTTTGTACATGGGAGGTACGAAACGCCCGGGACCGGGTCAGGTCGCGATACCCACCGCCGCCAGGGCCCGCTCCACCGCTGCCGCCGGCGGGTCGTCCACCCGCTCCAGCGGCCCGCCGCCGGGCGCCGGGAGGACGAAGGTGAGGCCACCGGCGGCCTTCTTGTCCCGGCGCATGAGGGTGAGCAGCTCGGGGGCGGAGACCCCCCGCGGCGCGGCGACGGGCAGGCCGAGGGCGGCCAGCATCTCCCGGGTGCGGCTGATGGCGTCGCCGTCGAGACGGTCCAGGGCACCGGCCAGCTCGGTGGCGAAGACCAGGCCGACGGCCACCGCTTCGCCGTGGAGGAGGTCGTAGTGGCCGGCCGTCTCCAGGGCGTGGGCCAGGGTGTGGCCGTAGTTGAGGGTGGCCCGCAGCCCGGTGCGCTCGTGCTCGTCGGCGGCCACCACCGCGCCCTTGATGGCGGCACAGGCAGCCACCACCTCGACCAGGGTGTCGGGGTCCCGGGCCAGGAGGGCGGCGGCGCTCTCGGGCGAGGTGAGCCGGGCGGTGAGGCCGGCGTCGCCCATGCCTGGGGCCGGGCCGATCCCGGTCATCAAGGCGTATTTGGCCACCTCGCCCAGGCCGGCCCGGTACTCCCGCTCGGGCAGGGTGGCCAGCGTGGCCACGTCGGCGACCACGCCCACCGGCTGGTGGAAGGCGCCGACCAGGTTCTTGCCCTCGGGCAGGTTGACACCGGTCTTGCCGCCGATGGCCGCGTCCACCTGAGCCAGGAGCGTGGTCGGGGCCTGGAGGCAGGCGATCCCCCGGTGGTAGGCGGCGGCGGCGAACCCGGCCGTGTCGCCCACCACCCCGCCGCCGAGGGCCACCACGGCGTCGCCCCGGAGCAGGCCCCAGGCGGCGAAGCGCCGGCACAGGTCCCCCACCGTGGCCAGGCTCTTGGCCTCCTCGCCATTCCCCATGAGGAACAGCTCGCACTGGGCGCCGGCGGCGATGAGGGCGGCGGTGAGCGTCCCTGCCCAGCGCACGGCCACGTCCTTCTGGCTCACCACCGCCACCCGGGGCCGGCCAGCGAGCACGCCGGCCGCCTCGGCCAGCACGCCCTTCCCCACCACCACGTCATAGCCGCGGGGACCGAGGTCGACGGTCACTCGTCGGGTCATTCCGACTCCCAGCCCGTGGCCCGCAGGACGGCGGTGGCGACCTGGCCCGGGGAGCGGCCGGCGGTGTCGAGCAGGACGTGGGCGGCGGCCCGGTAGCACGCCTCCCGCTCGGCGGCGATGGCCCCCAGGGTGGCTTCCGGCGGACCGGCGGCCAGCAGGGGCCGGGCACCGCCGCCGGAGCGGCGCTGCGAGGCCGACACCCGCCGGGCCAGCTCCCGGGGCGAAGCCTGGAGCCACACCACCAGCGCCGCCTCCCGGGCCAGGTCGCGGTTGGCGGGATCGAGCACGGCCCCCCCGCCGAAGGCGACCACCGACCACGTGTCGGAGTCGAGGACGGTGCGCACCACCTCGGTCTCCAGGGCCCGGAAGGCAGGCTCGCCGTCCTCGGCGAAGATCTCGGGGACCGACTTGCCCGCCCGCTCCTCCACGAGCCGGTCGGTGTCGACGAAGGGGCGTCCCAGGCGCAGGGCCAGGCGGCGTCCCACCGAGCTCTTCCCCACCCCCATCATCCCGATGAGGACCAGGTGCCGGGCCTCGTCCATCAGCGACGGCGGGGGGCCCCCCCGCACCCCCGGGCTGTCATCGCAGCGAGTCCAGGTAGCCACGATGGTTGCGCACCACCTCGGCCACGGAGTCGCCGCCGAACTTGCGCAGGGCCTCGCCCGCCAGCACCAGCGCCACCATCGACTCGGCCACCACCCCGGAGGCGGGGACGGCCGTCACGTCGGTGCGCTCCTTGAACGAGACCGTCTCCTCCTTGGTCCCGACGTCGACGGTGCGGAGCACCGGACGGTTGAGAGTGGCCAGGGGCTTCATGGCCACCCGGGCCACGAGCAGCGACCCGGTGGTCATCCCTCCCTCGGTCCCTCCGGCCCGGTCGGAACCCCGCTCGTAGGTGCCCGTGGCCGCGTCCCAGCGGATCTCGTCATGGGCCTCGCTGCCCCGCCGGGCCGCCACCTCGAAGCCCTCGCCGATCTCCACGCCCTTCATGGCCTGGATGCTCATGAGGGCCTGGGCCAGCAGGCCGTCGATCTTGCGGTCCCAGTGCACGTGCGAGCCGAGGCCGGGAGGCACGCCGTAGGCCAGCACCTCAACCACCCCGCCGAGGGAGTCGCCGGCCTTGGCCGCTGCCTCCACGCAGGCGATCATCTCCGTCTCGGCCTCGGAATCGAAGCAGCGCACCGGGGAGGCGTCCACCGCCTCGAGATCGTCGGGTCCCGGCCGGCGGTCAGCACGAGCCCGGGCCGGACCCATCTGGATGACATGGGAGAGGACCGACACCCCGATGTGGGAGAGGAGGGCCTTGGCCAGGGCGCCCGCCGCCACCCGGGCGGCCGTCTCCCGGGCGCTGGCCCGTTCCAGGACGTCGCGGGCGTCGTCGAAGCCGTACTTCTGCATGCCGACGAGGTCGGCGTGTCCCGGTCGGGGCTGGCGCAGCGGGTTCTGGGTGGCACCGGGGGCGGGTGACATCTCCTCCACCCACTTCGGCCATTCGGTGTTGCGGATCACGATCGACACCGGGGACCCGAGGGTGCGGCCGTGGCGGACCCCGGAGAGGAACTCCACGTCGTCGCGCTCGAACCGCATGCGGGGGCCACGGCCGAAACCGAGGCGGCGGCGGGCCAGCTCGTCGGCGATCTCGTCGATGGTGATGGGCAGGAGGGCGGGGAGCCCCTCGACGATGACCACCAGCGCCTGGCCGTGGGACTCGCCCGCAGTCAGGAAGCGCAACACGGGCGTGTCCTCTTCTTCCGTTTCCGGGGGCACCCGGGCCCGTTCTGTTCGGGGACACCCCGACCCCGGGGCCCGGGGGCGAACAGAGCCAAGGATAGCGGCGGGGGTCCGGTACTTCCCGGCGGAGGACCCGCCCTGCGATTACCCGGCGAACGGCCGTCCGCCGAGGTAGCCCTCGACATCGGTGCGGCGGATGCGGAAGTTCTTGCCGACGCGGATGGCCGGCAAATCGCCTGCTTTGATCAGGCGGTAGACCGTCATGTTGGAGACCCGCATCAGATCCGCCACTTCCCGCACCATGAGAAGGCGGTCGCTCAGGCCGTTCTGCTCTATGGCCACGTGAGCACCATATCAAGCTTAAGTAGACAAATACAACGGGAGAAACGGAGATTTACAACAGTGGCTCCATTTACCCCCCTGAGTACCACCGGAGAATGGGGTCGCCGAAGAGGCCGGCGAGCACGGTTCCCGCCGCCAGGAAGGGGCCGAACGGGACGGCGTCCTTACGGCCCCGCAGCTTGAGGGCGATGAGGGCCACACCCACGACCGCCCCCAGCACGAAGGCGGCGAAGAAGCCCAGTACGAGCTCCCCCCAACCGAGGAAGCCGAGGTAGAGACCGAGCACGAAGCTCATCTTGACATCGCCCATGCCCATGCCCCGGGGCGAGATGAGATTGAGGGCGAGCATGACGGTGAGCCCGGCCACGCCCCCGAGCAGCCCCCGCACGAAATCGGCCAGATCCCCGTCGTCGCCCAGGACGGCCAGGGCCAGGAGGGGGATGGCGGCCGAGGTCAACGGGATGAGGATGCGGTTGGGGACGATGTAGTGCTCGAGGTCGATGACGGAGATGGCCAGCAGAGCGGCGAACAGCACCAACCAGGCGGGAAGGGCGGGCGACCACCCGAAGCGCAGGGCGGCGGCGGCGAACAGGGCGGCGCACGTCAGATGGACGAGGCGGTCCTTCGTCGTCTGTGGAAACTGGCACCGCAGGGCCGGCCGCACCGGCTCCCGGCGGGGCAACTGCTCGATGACGGCGATGAGCACGCAGCCGGTCGCCAGACCGGCGGCGGCGGCCACGAGCGCCAGCACACCTCGCATGGGGCTGTCTTCTAGCACCGCAACCAGCTGGTCACACCAGCGTTTGCTGGAAGTTCGCGCCGGGTACGGCGCTGCCATGGATGCCATCACGCTGTTGAAAAAGGATCACCGCACCGTCGAAGAGCTGTTCAAGCGCTTCGAGAGGCTCGGAGACCGGGCCCGGAAGGGCAAGCAGGAAGTGGTGGAGAGGATCATCAAAGAGCTCTCCGTCCACGCTGCCATCGAGGAGGCGGTGCTCTACCCCGCCGTCCGCACGGCCGTTGACGACAAGGAGATCGACGAGCTGGTGCTCGAGTCCCTCGAGGAGCACCACATCGTCAAGTGGACGCTCTCCGAGCTCGAGACGATGACCCCGGACCACGAGCGTTTCGAGGCCAAGGTCACGGTGCTGATGGAGCTCGTGCGCCACCACGTCGAGGAGGAGGAGCAGGAGCTCTTCCCCACGATGGCCAAGGCATTCGACAAGCCGCGGCTGGTCGAGATGGGCGAGGCCCTGGCCGAGGCGAAGAAGGCGGCGCCGACCCGGCCGCATCCCCGGATGCCCGACGAGCCCCCGGGCAACGTCCTCGCCGCGCCGGGCGCCGCCCTGGTGGACAAGGCCCTCGACGCCGGGCGCAAGCTGATGCGGGAGAACACCCGCAAGGTCCGCCAGGCGGTCGGCAGCCGCCGGTAGACACTCGTCCCCCGCCGCCGGATGAACCGCGGGAGGAATTGACCCCTCGGTCAAGTACTCTCCCGGCGGCGTGGGGATGACAACAGCTTCGGGGACCGCGCCGGCGCCGGCCGTGGCCCCGTCTTCCGACCGGACTTCGATGCTCCTGCGGCCCGTGCTGGCCGCGGCCCTCTTCCTGCTGGCCCAGCGGGTGCTGTTCCCCGCCCCCCTGGGTGTCCTCGTCCAGGGACTGGTGCTGGGCGGGCTCACCGCCCTCATCGCCTTCGGGATCGCCCTCGTGCACCGGGCCGAGGGCATCGTCAACTTCGCCCAGGGAGACCTCGGCGGTCTCCCTGCCTCGCTGGCCGTCCTCCTCATCCTGGTCACCGGAGTGCCCTACGGCCTGGCCGTGGGCACCGGCCTTGTGGCCGCCGTCCTCCTCGGGGCCTTCGTCCACTTCGTGGTCATCCGCCGCTTCGCCCGGGCCCCCCGCCTCATCCTCACCGTGGCCACCATCTTCCTGGCTCAGGTGCTGGCCGCCGGCGAGGTGGTGCTGCCCCGAGCCTTCAACGTCACGGGCGTGCCCCAGTCGTTCCCCTCCCCCTTCGACTTCTCCTTCTCCATCGGCCGGGTGGTGTTCTCCGGCAACGAGGTGGTGGCCATGGCGGCCATCCCTCTCCTGCTGGCTGCCCTGGCCGGCTTCCTGCGCTACACGGCCCTGGGAATGGCCGTGCGGGCCAGCGCCGAGAACGCCGAGCGGGCCGCCCTCCTCGGCGTGCCCGTGGAGCGGGTGCGGGCCACGGTGTGGATCCTGGCCACGGTGCTGTCGACGCTGGCCATCTTCCTGCGGGCCGGCGTCGTCGGCCTGCCCATCGGCCGGGTGCTGGGACCCACCATCCTCCTGCGGGCGCTGGCCGGCGCGGTGGTGGGACGCATGGAGCGTCTTCCCGTCATCCTCGCCGCCTCCCTGGGCCTGGGGATGCTCGAGTCGGCCGTCATCTGGGACACCGGCCGGGCCCTGCTCGTGCCCCCCGTCCTCTTCGTCGTCCTGCTCGTGGCCCTGCTCGTCCAGCGGCGCGACCGCCAGACCCTGGGCCGGGCCGCCGGGCTGTGGCGGTCGTCGTGGCCGGCGGTGCGGGCCATCCGGCCCGTCCCCCGGGCGCTGGCCCGGCTGCCCGAGGTGCGCCTGGCCCGGCTGGCGGTGCTGGCGGTGCCCGCCGGGGTGGCGGCCGCCCTCCCCCTGGTGCTGCCCGAAAGCCGGCTCAACCTCCTGGCCCGGGTGGCCATCCTGGCCATCGTCGGGGTGTCGCTGGTGGTGCTCACCGGGTGGGGTGGCCAGGTCAGCCTGGGCCAGATGGCGTTCGTGGGGATCGGGGCGGGGGGGGGGGG
>JBIOUX010000208.1:0-92865 GCA_044867425.1 Acidimicrobiia bacterium
GCCCGGGCGGCGGTCGCCGGCCATGTCAAATTCCTAGGGTTCGCGTTGGCTCTCGCGCGCCTCCTCGAGGCGCGCCCCCAGCACCCTGGCCTCGGTGTCGGAGAGCGGCCAGGCGGCCGCGCCCGCCTGTTCTCCGATCTCTGACGGAGTCGCGGCAGGCGACAGCACCGCGCTCACGCCCGGAAGCGACAGGAGACCGGCCAGCTCGGCTTGGACGGGCGTCCGCTCCGTGTCCGGGTGGACCAGCCCGTCGAGGAGGTGCCGGGGCAGCCCGTCGCCACCGAGGGGGCCGTCGGCCAGCACCGCCACCCCCTCCTCGGCGGCTTCCGCGGCCAGCGACCGGCCGGGCTCAACCGCCGCCAGGCGGAGCGGGACGGCGAGGACATCGAGGCCCCCGCGCTGCAGCGCCATCCGGGCCTGGTCCTCGTCTTCGACGGCCACGCCCAGGGCCCGCACCCAGCCGGCCTGGCGGTCGGCGGCCAGCTGGGCCCACAGGTCGTCGTCACTGATGGCCTCGGCCGGAAGACGGTGCAGGAGCCACACGTCCAGCCAGTCGGTCTGCAGCCGGCGCAGGGACAGCTCCAGCCGGTGGCGGACCTCCTCCGGCCTCCACTCCCGCCCCGGGGGGCTGAAGGCGGCGGGACCGGCGCCGGCGACGCAGCGGGCGCCGAGGGTCACGTGGCGGCGCTGCCCCCGCAGCGTGCGGGCCAGCGTGTCCTGAGCGTCGCCGTCGGGGTCCGTGTCGAAGAGGTCGATCTCGGCGTCGAGGGCGGCCCGGACCAGGGCGGCCGGGCTGGCCAGGAGGGACGGCGGGTGGAGGGCCCGGGTCGACCAGCCCACCGCCGACACCACCAGGCCGGTCGTCCCCAGCGGGCGGTGGGGCATGCTCACGACAGCACTTCCCGGAGGCGCTCGGTCAGGGCATCGAGGGAGAAGTGCGCCCGGGCCAGGGCGAGGTTGCCGTCGAAGACGGCCTCGTCGGGAGCCGCCAGTGCGGCGGCCACGACCCCCGGGTCGCCAGCGGGCAGGAAGCGGAAGCCCAGAGCCAGGATCTCCTCCAGGGCGGGGTAGCGGGCCACGGCCAGGAGTCGCCGGGCCCACACGGATTCGATGACGGGCTGGCCGAAGCCCTCCCCGCCGGTGGAGGGGAAGACGACGAGGTCGCAGGCGGCGTAGGCGTCGGCCATGGTGGCCCGGGCTGACCCGTCGAGGTCGAGGTCACCCGGGCGGGTCAGCACCACCGGGACCCGGGCGCCGGCCACCAGGCGCTCCAACTCGGGTCCGTAGCCGTTCTCCGCCGGACCGGGCAGCCAGTAGACGACGGCGCCGGCCGGCCGGCGCCCGGCCAGGCCCTCGGCCAGGGCCAGGGCGGCGGGGATGTTCTTGCGGGCGATGGCCCGGGTGGGCTGGAGCACCACCAGGTCGTCGGCTCCGGCGCCCAGGGCGACCCGGGCCGCCTCCCGGCGCCCGGGCGGCGCGTCGAGGTCGAAGGCGTTGCGCACCGTCACCGCCTCGAACCCCCGCCCGGCCAGCTCCTCCCGGGAGAAGTCATTGATGGTGACGTGCACGGCGCCGGGGAGTTGCGGGGGAAGGGCCGTCACATGGGCGGTCTCGGGTCGCTGCCAGGCCAGATCGTGATGGTGGAGCAGGACCCGGGCCGAGCCGGCCTGGACGACCCGCTGGAGGACCCGGGTCAACGCCTCGGCGGCGGCCAGGTTGAGGGGGAGGGAGAGCAGGTTCTCCACCACCACCACGGCGCAGCCGGCCAGGGCGGCCTCCAGCACCTCGGAGTCGGGCGGGGGGGCGCCGGCCGGGCGCTGGCCGCCCGGCCCTGGCGCCGTCTGGGCGGCGACGCCGAGTCCGGGCACCACCACGTCGCCGGGGTGGGGCCCGTCGGCCAGCTCGCCGGCCACCCGTCGGACGACGTAGCCCAGGCGCTCGAGGGCCCGACCCCAGGTGGCGGCCTGGACGGACACGCCGTCGGGACCGCCCAGGCGGAATGACACCAGGGCGGCGGTGGGCGGCATGCACCCGACGATAGGGCGTTTCCTCGCCGCCGAAACCGGCGCGTGCTAGACGGCGGCCTCGATCGCTTCCAGCGCCTCCGGTCGGCGCCGGGTCGGGGCGGGCCGGCTCCGATGGACCAGGACGTCCACCAGGCCCACCAGCATGATGAGGTCGCCGAAGGACAGCGCCTGGTTGAGGGGCCGCAGCACGATGATGTCGCCGAGGAAGGTGAGCGAGTCCGACGGGCGCTCGGCGTGGTGCTTGACCGTTTCCCGGAAGCCGGGGTCGGTTCGGATGGGCATGCCGCCGTTGGCGATGATGACCAGGCCGTTGAGCGCGATCCCGATGGCCACCACCGACATCCCCTTGGCGGTCAGGTTGACGGCGCAGAAACCCACCAGCAGCAGGTAGGACACGGCCAGCAGGACGCGGCTCAGAGCATTGCCGGGTCCCGACCAGAACAGGTCGAGGCCCACCTGCAGGACCAGCGCCAGGAACAAGGCCCACACCGCCTGCAGGCGGGTCTCCAGAACGCGGGCCAGGCTGCCGCCGGTGAGAAGGGCCACCCCGAGGGCGATGGCCAGGGTCACCAGGAGAAAGGACATGAGCGCCATTGTCCAACGCTCCGGGGTCGGGTCGGGGGATTTGGACCGGGGCCCGTAGAGTGCGGCACCGTTCACGTTCGCGCAAGGAGCGTCGCAGAGATGGAGCAGGTCCGCTACCAGGTGGACGGGCCGGTGGGCCGCGTCACCATCGATCGCCCGGAGCGGCGCAACGCCATGTCCTTCCAGGTCATGCGGGAGCTGGCCGAGGCCTTCGCCGCCGCCAAGGCCGACGACGCCGTGCGGGTCGTGGTGCTCACCGGGGCGGGTGACCAGGCCTTCTGCGCCGGCGCCGACCTCTCCGGGATCGGCTCCCAGGTGGGCCCGGCCGGAATGCACGAGGCCCGGGGCCAGGTGGCCAGCCTGTTCCGGGCCCTGTGGCACCTGGGCAAGCCGACCATCGCCCGGGTCCAGGGCTACTGCCTGGCGGGCGGCTTCGGCCTGGCCCTGGCCTGCGATGTGGTCATCGCCACGGAGGATTCGATCTTCGGCACCCCCGAGATCGACATCGGGCTGTGGCCCTACATGATCTCGGTGCCCCTGCTGCGCTCCATGCCTCCCAAGGTGGCGCTGGAGCTCATGCTGACCGGACGCCGGGTGAAGGCGGACGAGGCGGCGCGGATCGGATTCGTCAACACCGTGGTGCCCGCCGAGGGCCTCGACGCCGCCGTCGACGACCTGGCCGCCACCATCGCCGCCAAGTCGCCCGTGATCGTGCGCTGGGGACGGGACTCCTTCTACCGGGTATTGGACATGGGGGCGGAGGAGGCACTCGACTACCTCCACGCCATGCTGACCGTGACCACCACCACCGAGGACGCCGCCGAGGGTCTGGCCGCCTTCGCCGAGAAGCGCAAGCCTGTCTGGAAGGGGCGCTGAGATGTTCGACGAGGCCACCGCCGCCGTGGAAGGCGCCCTGGCCGCCGGGGCGCACTATGCCGACGCCCGGGTCGTGGTGGGGCGGAACCAGAGCCTCGAAGCCCTCAACGGTGGCATCGAGGGCCTCGGCCAGCAGGAGTCCGCCGGGGTAGGGGTGCGGGCCCTCATCGGCTCGTCGTGGGGCTTCTTCGCCACCGCCGACCCGGCCAGCGCCCGGCAGGCAGGGGAGCAGGCGGCGGCCATCGCCCGGGCGTCGGCCTCCGTGCCCGGGCCGGCGCTGCCCCTGGCCGACGTCCCCGTGACCGAGGACGACTACGAGACACCCCACGCCGAGCACCCCATGGCCGTCTCCCTGGCCGAACGGGCCGACCTGGTGGTGGGCGTGACGGCCGCCATGCGGGCCGTGCCCGGCGTCGACCTGGCCCGGGCCTTCCTCTCCGCCTGGGACACGGAGAAGTGGTTCGTCTCCAGCCAGGGCCATCGCCTCCACCAGCACCTGGTCGAGACCGGCGGCGGCATGGACGCCACCGCCGTGGGCGAGTCGGAGACGCAGCGCCGCTCCTACCCCCAGGCCTTCGGACAGTTCGAGACCGGCGGCTACGAGGTCATCCGGCGCTGGGACTTCCCCGGCCACGCCGAGCAGGTTGCCTCCGAGGCCGTCGCCCTCCTCGCCGCCGACGAGTGCCCGGCCGGCACCACCGACCTGATCCTCGAGTCCAGCCAGCTCGCCCTCCAGATCCACGAGTCGGTCGGCCACGCCATCGAGCTGGACCGGATCCTGGGTTGGGAGGCGGCCTTCGCCGGCACCAGCTTCCTCGAGCTGCCCCAGCTGGGGACCTTGCGCTACGGGTCGCCGCTCATGAACATCACCGCCGACGGCACCCTGCCCCGAGCCTTGGGCACCTTCGGCTACGACGACGAGGGCACGCCGGCCCAGCGGGTGGACATCGTCCGGGAGGGGGTCTGGGTGGGGGTGCTCTCGGGCCGGGACTCGGCCGCCCTGGCCGGCCTGCCGCCCGGGGGGATGGTGCGGGGCGACGGGTACAACCGCATCCCCATGGTGCGGATGACCAACGTGGGCCTCGTGCCCGGCGACTCGTCCCTGGAGGAGATCATCGCCGCCACCGACGACGGGATCCTCATGGCCACCAACCGCTCCTGGTCCATCGACGACAAGCGGCTCAACTTCCAGTTCGGCTGTGAGATCGCATGGGAGGTCAGGGGCGGGAAGCGGGGTCGCATGCTGCGCAACCCGACCTACACAGGGATCACCCCGCAGTTCTGGGCGGGACTCGACATGCTGGCCGGCGGAGACGAGTGGCTCCCGTGGGGTGTGCCCAACTGCGGGAAGGGACAGCCCATGCAGTCCGCCCACACCGGACATCCGGCTGCTCCGGCCCGGTTCCGGGGCGTGCGCGTGGGGGTGCGGGGATGACGCTTGCTGCTGACCCCGCCGAGCTCTGCCAGCGGGTCGTGGAGCTGGTCGGCGAGCGGGGCGAGGCTCAGGTCACCGCCCGTGCCGGCCGTCCGGCGCTGACCCGCTTCGCCAACTCCTTCATCCACCAGAACGTCGGCGAGGCGGGCGCCTCGGTCACCCTCAAGATGGCCGCCGCCGGCCGGGTGGCGTCGGCCTCCACCACCAGGATCGACGCCGATGGGCTCTCGGCCCTGGTGGAAGGCACCCTGGCGGCGGCCGCCCTGCGGCCCGAGGATCCGGACTGGCCCGGCCTGGGCCCGCCGGCGCCCGTTCCCGAGGTCGACCACTACGACCCCGACACCGAGGGCGCCTCCCCCGACGCCCGGGCGGCCAAGGTGGCCGAGTTCGTCGCCGCCGGTGCCGGCTTGCGGGCGGCCGGCTACTGCGACACGGACGGGGGCAGCACGGCCTTCGCCAACTCCGCCGGCCAGCAGGCGCGGGGCCGCTCCAGCCGGGCCACCATCGACGGCATCCACCAGACGGAGGACTCGGCGGGGTCGGCCCACCAGTCCTCCCGCCGCCTGGCCGATATCGACGGTGTCGCCGCCGGTGCGGCGGCCGCCGATCGGGCCCGGCGCAGCGCGGCGCCGATCGAGGTGGAACCGGGTGAGTACGAGGTGGTGCTCGAACCCGAGTGTGTCGCCACGCTGGTGGAGTTCCTGGCCTTTTACGGGTTCAACGCCAAGCAGGTCATCGAGGGACAGTCGGGCATCCGCCTGGGCGAGGCCCAGTTCGATCCGGCCGTGTCCCTGTGGGACGACGCCACCGCCCCGGAGGCCATCGGTGTTCCCTTCGACGCTGACGGCACCCCCAAGCGCCACCTCGATCTCGTCGCCGCCGGGACCTCCAGCGCCCTGGCCCACGACCGCCGCACGGCCCGGCGGATGGGCACGGAGAGCACCGGACACGCGGTGGACGGCAGTGACGTCTGGGGGCCCATCCCCCTCCACCTGTTTCTCGAGCCGGGCCGGGAGAGCATCGACGATCTGGTGGCGGGCGTGCACCGGGGCCTGCTCGTCACCACCTTCAACTACTGCCGGATCCTCGACCCCAAGACCCAGGTGGTGACCGGCCTGACCCGCAACGGGACGTTCCTGGTGGAGGACGGCAAGGTGGGGCCGGGGGTACGCAACCTGCGCTTCACCCAGTCGTTCCTCGAAGCCCTGGCCCCGGGCAACGTGCTCGGCATGGGGGCGGACGCCCGTTTCGCCGACTCGGAGTTCTTCGGCGCTGGACTCGTCCACGTCCCGCCGCTGCGCCTGGGGGCCTTCCGCTTCACCGGCGGAGCCCGAGGCTGAAGGGGTGAGGCGTTGATCCGCTGGGAGGTCCGGGGGCAGCTGGGCCTGGCCACCCTCGACCGGCCCGAGCGGCGCAACGCCCTCTCGGTCGAGATGTGCCATCAGCTCCGGGCCCACCTGGCCGGGCACCGCTCCCTGCGGGCCGTGGTCGTGACCGGTGCCGGGACCGCCTTCTGCGCCGGCGCCGACCTCGGCAACCGCTTACAGGACGGCGAGGAGCAGTCCGGGGAGTTCCGCCCCGCCTTCGAGAGCCTCCTGGACGAGGTCGTGGCCTACCCGGCCCCGGTCATCGCCGCCGTGAACGGCCCTGCCCTGGGCGGCGGCACCCAGCTGGCGGTGGCCTGCGACCTGCGCGTCGCCGCTCACGACGCCGCCTTCGGCATCCCCGCCGGCCGGCTCGGGGTGATGCTCGCCCCCGAGAACATCCAGCGCCTGGCCCTGCTGGTGGGCCAGGCCCACGCCCGTGACCTCCTGCTCACCGGCCGGCGCGTCGGGGTGGGCGAGGCCCTGCGGATGGGCCTGGTGCACCGCCTCGCCGACGACGCCCTGGCCGACGGGCTGGCCCTGGCCACCGAGATCGCCGCCCAGGCGCCCCTGACCGTGGCCGGGCACAAGGCTGCCCTCAACGCCCTGGCCCGTCATATGGGCCTGATCCGGGGCGAGGACGACGCCGTCATCGAACCCCTCGACGCCCTGGTGGCCCGTGCCTTCGCCAGCGAGGACCTGAAGGAAGGGCTGGCCGCCTTCTCCGAGAAGCGCCCGCCCGACTTCGCCGGGCGCTGAGCCGTTCGGCGCCGCCGAGCCGCGCCGAGCACGGCATCCGGGCCGACCCGTCCGGTCCTGAACCGGTTTGGTTCGACAAGGCCGGCCTCGATCCCTTTTTGCAGGTTTCAGGGGAGCTAAAGGAGAAAACCCTTATCGTGCAATGACGACCTGTTGTCCCATTGCGCGTCCTGCGAGGACAACACCCTGATTCTCGAAGGAAGGCTGCGGCGCCTATGCGCGGCTGGACCACCAACTTGTCGAAGCGGCGGGCGGTAGGCCTGGCCACCTTGGCGCTTCTCCTGGTCGGGCTGCTGACCCCGGTGCTCGTGCCCGCCCAGGCGGTGGTCCCCGGGACGAACGGCAAGATCGTCTTCACCAGCGACCGCAGCGGGAACTTCGAGATCTACACGATGAACGCCGACGGGAGCGGGGTCACCCAGCTGACCAACGACCCCGGTGAGGACCGGGAGCCGGTCTGGTCGCCCGACGGGACCAGGATCGCCTTCGTCAGCTTCGGCGCCAACGTGGTGGGGTCGTCCTCCGACATCATGCTCATGAACGCCGACGGGACCGGCCTGACCAACCTCACCAAGTTCACCGGCTTCGACGACGAGCCGGCCTGGTCCCCGGACGGGACGAAGATCGCCTGGCGGACCAACCGGGCGGACAGTGACGCCGAGATCTTCGTCATGAACGCTGATGGGACCAACCCGGTTCAACTCACCGACCACCCCGGCGTCGATGACGAACCGTCCTGGTCGCCCGACGGGACCAGGATGGTCATCCGCCGGTGCAACCCCAACCATGGCGCCGACGCCGGGCACTGCAGCCTCGCCATAATGAACACCGACGGCTCGAACGTCACCGACATCGGCGGCGTCAGCTCCGGCTACAAGGACGACCCGGCCTGGTCGCCCGACGGCACCAAGATCGCCTTCCGCAGCTACGGCGTGGGCGGGGAGCCTGACATCCACGTCGTCAACTCCGCCGACGGGACGAACAAGGTCGACCTCTCCAACGACCCCGACAGCAACGTCGACCCGGCCTTCTCGCCGGACGGAACCAAGATCGCCTACGTGCGCCAGCCCGTCAACATCCCCGAGCGCACCGGCAACGGTGAGATCTGGCTCATGAACGCCGACGGGAGCGGGCAGGTCGACCTGACCAACAGCCCCAGGTTCGACGGGGATCCGGACTTCCAGGTCCTGACCGGCACCCCGCCGACCACGGCCACCACGTCGCCGGCCCCGACACCGACGACGACCACCTCGCCCACTTCCACGCCTCCCGACAACACCCGGCCGCCCGCCGCCCAGGCCCCGGGCAGCCGCTCCGGCTACTGGATGGTGGGGTCAGACGGGAAGGTGTACGCCTTCGGTCAGGCCAAGCATCTGGGGAACGCGGCGTTGTCGCCCAACGTGCCGGCGGTGGACCTGGAGCCGTACGCAGTGGGCGAGGGCTACTGGGTGGTGGACCGCCACGGTGGGGTGCATGGCTTCGGGGCGGCCCGCAGCTTCGGGAACGCCGGCGGGCGGCTGCAGCCCGACGAGAAGGTGACGAGCCTGTCGGCCACCCCCTCGGGGGCGGGATACTGGATCTTCACCGACCGGGGCCGGGCCCTGCCGTTCGGGGACGCCGAGTTCCACGGCGACATGAACGGCACGGTGCTCAACGGGCCTGTGCTCGACTCGGTGCCCACCCCGTCGGGGAAGGGCTACTACATGGTGGGCTCCGACGGCGGCGTCTTCAGCTTCGGCGACGCCCGCTTCGCCGGTTCCACCGGGTCCATGAAGCTCAACGCCCCGGTGCGGTCGCTGGTGCCCGATCCCGACGGCGCCGGCTACTGGCTGGTGGCGTCCGACGGTGGTGTCTTCGCCTTCGACGCCCCCTTCAGGGGGTCGATGGGCGGAAGCCACCTCAACAAGCCCATGACCGGAATGGTGGCGTTCGGCAACGGCTACCTGATGGTGGCCGAGGACGGCGGCATCTTCGACTACTCCGACCGGCCCTTCGACGGCTCCCTGGGATCCGCCCCCCCGGCCCAACCCATCGTCTCCGTCGCCGCCCTCAACTGAGCCACCCCGCCCGGAGGCCGCCGCTCAGGTCTCCAGGGTGAGGTAGACGAGGGCGGGGGTAAGCACCCCGAGCATCATGGCCGGGATGGCCACGCCCGAGTCGTTGAGGGCGAAGCCGAGGGCGCCGGCGACCAGGACGCCGGCGATGGCCGGGCCCAGCTGGGGCATCCGGGGGCCCACCCGGCGCAGGGCGGCCCGGGGGCCGAAGGAGACGAAGGCCACGAAGGCCAGGCCGGCGGGGACGAGAGGAAGCCAGCGCCGGGCGGCGGGCAGCGCCAGGTTCCAGGCCACGTCCGCCTTGCGGGCGATGGCATCGCCCAGCGCCCGTAGGCCGTCATCGCCCACGCGTTCCAGGAGGCGGCCCAGGTGGGTGCGCTCCGCCGAGGGACGTAGCAGGTCGAGCCCTCCGAAGACGGCCACGGTGGCGACGGTGGCGCCGGCCATCCCCAGCAGCCAGGCCAGGGACAGATGGGCGCCGAGGAGGCCGGCGGCCACCACGGCGAAGCCGGGCAGGCCGGCCAGGACCCCGCCCACGTCGGCCCCCCAGGCCGGGAGCCCGTCGGCCACCACGGCCACGGCCAGCACTCCGACGCCGGCCCACGCTCCCCGCCGGCCGGGCAGCCCGTGGGCCACGGCCGCAGCCAGCAGGGCAGCCGCCGCCGCCAGCTGGGCGAAGGCCAAATTCCCGAAGCCGGCGTAGCGGCCGCCGGCGGTGGGGGAGTAGCCGAAGACGGCGGCGAGCTGGAAGCCCGCCCCGGTCACGACGTCGGCGACCAGGAGGGCGAAGAGCAGGCCCAGGGGCACGGTGAGCCGGATCAGCGGCGTCCGCCCCAGCCGGGCGGCGGCCACGGCCACCACCAGGCCACCGCCGATCACCACCGCGTACCACCGGGCGGTGGTGGTGGCGCCGAAGGTGGCCGGCAGCCAGGCCATCGGGAGCATGCCCAGCATCCACAGGGCGGCGAAGGCCACCATCGGGCGGCCCCGGCGCCGCCCGAGAAAGCCGGCCAGAGCCAGCGCCCCGGCCAGGGTCAGCGCCAACTCGGCGACGACGAACCCCCGGGTGACGGGTGCCACCAGCCGGTCGCGCAGGCGCGACTCACGGTCGGTCTGGATCAGGCCGGCCAGGGAGACGGCCCCCGTCTCCTCGATTTCGAAGGGGCGGCCCTCCATGGCCGGCGGGCGGGGGACACCCAGGAGGTCGAGGACGGTGGGACCCACGTCGGCCGGGGTCACCAGCCCCGAGCGCTGGGTCGAGGCCGAGCCCAGGAGTCCCCGCCCCACACCCGGGGCCCGCAGGGCGGCGACCCCGAGGTGGGCCTGGCCGAAGGGGGTGGACGGGGTGACGACCATCACCGCCGTGGTCTCGCCGTCGAGGCCGGCGGCCAGGAGGCCGCCCACCAGCGCATCGGTGGCGGCCAGCGCCGAGGCCACCAGCCGCTGGCGTTCGGCGGCAGCCAGGGTGGCGGCCGCCAGCTGGGCCCGGGCGACGTCGGACGCCTCCACCACCACGACCGACCGGCCCGTCCCCAGGGCCCGCACCGCGCCCAGCACGGCCTCGGGCTCGAAGCGGACCCCGAACGGGGCGGCGGGGTCGGCGACCAGGAGCGAGCGGTCGATCACTCCGGCGGGCAGGCGTCCGTCGGCCCCGGCCAGAACCAGTGTCGCCTCCCGGTGCCAGGTCGCCTCGCCGGGGTCGCTCAGCGACGTGTCGGCGTTGGCCACCACCGCCCGGCTGACCCCGGCCCGGTCCAGGGCGTCGCCCAGCGCGCCCACCACCGCCCCCCGGCGGCGCCGTTGGTTGAGGGCGGCGATGGCCCGGGCGGCAGGCGTGAAGATGCCGCCGCCCTCGACCGGCCGGGCCTGGGCCGCCAGCCGGCGGTGGCCGTTCATCAGGGCGCCCGCTCCCATGGTGGCGTAGCCCTCGGCCAGCGAGGTGGAGTAGTGGAAGACATGCAGCGATCCGCTGCCCACGGCCGACTCCGCCACCAGGGCCCGAAGATGGGGGGTGTCGGCGCCGGCCACGTCCTCCCAGGTCACCCCGGGCAGCGTCACGATCAGCACGCGCGCTACAAGCCCTCGACCGGCGGCTTGAGCGGCCGCGACGTCACCCGGCCCGACGGCCGTGGTGAACATCAGGCAGACGGCCACCAGCACGCCGGCGACGGCGGCTCGGGCCGCCCCAAGGGTCACGGGCCCAGTCTTCTACGGCGACGGGCGGGCCCGGCGCCAGCACCGCAGCGCCAGCGCCCCGCCCACCAGCCAGACGGCGCCCAGCACGGCGGCCAGACCGGCGGCGTAGTCGAGGGGCAGGGCGCTGGGGTTGTCGGGCCGCAGGCCGTAACCCCGCAGGAACGGCCAGGTGTAGAGCACCACCACCCCGCTCACCACCAGCGCCCCGGCTACCGGTGCCCGGACCGCCCGGGGCACGGCCCGGGCCAGCAACCAGCCGGCACCGCACACCACCGGGGCAGCCAGGGCGTCATGGGCCAGCGCTCCGGAGAGGTACCAGCGGGCCAGATCGCCGGGATGGGTGTCGGCGGCCGCGCCCAGCAGCCCGGCCAGCCCGAAGCCCATGACCGGCCAGCCCACCACCAGCCCGGCCCAGAAGCCGAAGCCCCGGCGTCCTGTGCTCATGGCTCTTCCCGATGCTCATGGCTCTTCGCCTGGCGGCTCATCGCTGGCCGGCGGGGACCCCAGCCCCACCGGCCTGGCGGCTCATCGCGACGTCGGTGGGGGCCCCAGCCCCACCTCCCGGCGCCACACCGTGGCACGCTCATCCCCGCGGCCCCGGCCCCCGGACCCGGAGCTCGGACACCCATTTGGTCTGCAGCACTCCCGGACGGTTGGGGCCGATCAGGCGGACGGGGTAGCCGTGGTCCAGAGCCAGCGGCTCGCCGTCCAGGAAGAGGGCCAGGAGCGTGTCGGGGTCGGCGGCGTGGCCGGGGCTCAGCACCGAACGGCGGTACCGCCCCCGGGGTTGGAGCGACTCCACGTCCACCTCGGCCCCGGGGGCGGCCCCGGCGGCCCGCAACAGGTCGCGGACGGGCACGCCCCGCCAGCGGGCCTCGGCGCTCCAGCCCTCCACGCAGGCGATGGGGAGCGTCACCTCCGTGCCGGGCATGGCTTCCAGCTCGGCCCGGGACAGCGACAGGGGACGGGCCACGGCTCCCGTGACCGCCAGCCGGAAGCTGGGATCGGAGGCCGGGGCGGTGACGCCGGCGGCCGCCGCCGACTTGTTGACCGGGAGGCCTTGCGGGCCGCTGTCGGGCCGGCGGGGGGCCAGGACGCTGAGGCGCCGCAAGGGCAAGAGCGTCTGGCCGGCGGTGGCCAGCGTCAGCACCCCGGCGGCGGCGAAGGCCGTGGCGAGCAGCCCCCGGCGGGTGAGGGCGGCCTCGGACGCCGGCGTGACCGGGGCCACCGGGCCGGTCGCCCGGCGCAGCGCCCGCCGGGTGACGGCCATCTTGGCCCCGAGATGGGCCACTATTGCCCCCATGGTGATCCACGCCCCCCAGTAGTGGCCGGCGGGGAAGAAGAAGCCCCACGGGTACCACAGGGCGATGTTGGCCACCCCGGTGAAGAGCATGAAGACGCCGCCGCCGACGAGCACGAGCAGGCCGGCCCGCTCCAGGGCGTGGGCCACGTCCACCGCCGGCGGCCAGATGAACAGCTTCGGGTAGACGACCCACAGCTTGACCAGCAGCAGGGGGATGGCGGCGATGCCGGCGGCGACGTGGAGTCCCTGGGTGATGCGGTACAGGCCGGCGGGGCGGGCCGGCCACTCGAACCAGGACGGTGGATGCTGGATCAGGTGCGACAGCACCCCGGTGGCGAAGCACACCGAGAAGGCGACGCCGAGCGAGATCCCCAGGACGGCCGCCGCCCGCTCGTCGTGGAGCGGGCTGCGGAACGCCCCCTCCCGCAAGGGACCGACGCGCAGCCGCTCGGGCCAGAGGCGGCCGAGCCCGCCCCCGGCGACTAGGTCGCGTCCAGCCGGGCGAACCATCGGCCGCTCTCCTGCCACAGCTCCATGAGGGTGCAGTCACTCTCGCCGGCCAGGCGTTGCACGTCGTCCGCCTCCACCCGGGCCCACGGGAACCAAGGACCGGGCCGGCCCGCCACCTCCAGCCGGGCCTGGCCCTCCCCGGCTCCCGCTCCCGGCCCCTCCACCTCCACCAGGAGGCGGCCGCCGGGCCGGACCAGGCCCCGCACCCGCCGGAGCAGGGCGGCGGGGTCGCCGCCGATGCCCAGGTTCCCGTCCAGCAGCAGGGTGCTGCCCCACCGCCCCGCTCCCGGCACACGATCGAACACGGAACGCTCCAGGACGGGTGCGCCCCGGTGGCGGGCCAGGGCCACGGCGGCTTCGGCCACGTCGATCCCGAGGCTGACGATCCCCCGGCGGGCCAGTGCCAGCACGTGCCGGCCCGGTCCGCAGCCCACGTCCAGGGCCGGGCCCACCACCCGATCGAGAACGCCCTCCTCCTCGGGGGTGGGCGGACCCAGCCAGCGCTCCAGCGGAAGGTGGAGGACCACGCCCGCGCTCGTCCGCAGCTGCGCCGTCACCGGGTGACCGCCACCGGGACCAGGCCGAGCGCGGCCAGCGTGCGGGCGAAGCGAGTCCCCGGCGCATCCTGGGCCACGGCCAGGGCGTCGTCGATCACGTCCACGTCCCGCAACTCGACGAGGTCGGCCACCCGCAGGCCCAGAGCCTCCAGGCGCCGGCGCTGGGCGGCTCCGGTGGCGGGCGTGCTCATGGGCACCCCGAAGGTGGCGGCCGGATCCGGGCGGCGCAGGCCGAGGGCCCACCAGCCGCCGTCGACCGCTGGGCCCAACACGGCGTCGACGCCGGGGGCGGCGAGGCGGGTGAGGGCGGCACCGAGCAGGCGGGGGGTCACCTGGGGGGTGTCCATCCCGATGAGCAGCACCGGGCCTTTCGATCCCGGGGGCGACACGTCGGCCAGAGCGGCGGCGAGACGCTCGTCGAGTCCGGCCCCCCGCTGGGGGAGCACGGTGAATCCCGGCGGGAGCCAGCGCCCGGGCTGCCCGTCGAGCGCCAGGACCCGGCGGCGGGCGGGTGCGTGCGCCACCGCCGCCAGCGTGTCGGCCAGCGCCGCTTCGGCCAGGGCGGCGGCCTGGGCCGGCGTCGCCGGGGGGCACAGCCGGGTCTTGCACCGCCCCGGCCGGGGCTCCTTGGCCATGACGAGGATCGTGCTCACGAGACCCTCGATCCCTCGGGCCGTCCGGCGGTATCGAGGATCCGGGCCATGTCGGTGACGGTCCGCAGGGTGCCCCGCACTGTGCCCGTCACCTTCGATCGCCCCGAGCGGGCGGCGTAGGGCACGGGCACCTCGGAGATGCGCCATCCGGCCGCCGCCGCCCGCAGCACCATCTCCAGGGGCCAGCCGAAGCGCCGGTCGGCCAAGTGCAGGGCGAGGAGCTCCTCCCGGCGGGCGGCCCGCATGGGGCCCAGATCGGACAGGGCGAGTCCGGCCCGCCGGCGCAGCTCCCACGCCACCAGGCGGTTGCCCAGGCGGGCGTGGAGGGGCCAGGCGCCGCGCTCGGGCCGGCGGGCGCCGAGCACCAGGTCGGCGCGGCCACGGATGACCGCGTCCGCCACCAACGGGAGGTGGGCGGGATCGAGCGACCCGTCGCAGTCCATGAAGCACACCACCGGCGAGGTGGCGGCCGAGAGTCCGGCGAAGCAGGCCGCCCCGAACCCCCGCCGGGGCTCGTCGACGACCCGGGCGCCGAGGCCGGCGGCCAGGGCCGCCGACCCGTCGGTGGAGCCGTTGTCGACCACGATGGGCTGATAGCCGGCGGGCATGCGGGCCAGCACGCCGGGGATGGCGGCGGCTTCGTCGAACACGGGGAGCACCACGTCAGGCATGGGTGGCACCCTAATGAGGGACGCCCCGGCGCCAAGCGCTGTTGCCCGTTCAAGAGGGATTGTTTCGGAAATCGTAACCGCCTGCAGCCAATTTCCCGGCTGCCGCCGGTCCCCTTGAGGTCTGCGGCTATCCCGCCGCGGTCCCTTCCAGCGGAAGGGTGCGACCGTACATGTAACCACGGTTGTGGATCTTCAGCGCCTCGGCCCGAGCCTCAGCCATCTCCTCCGGGGTGAGCTGCTTGACCCGGGCCAGCTCCATGGTCTCCTGTTCGGCGTCGTTCCCCATGAACCCGACCCGGACGTTGCCCACACCCGGCGCGTAGTACTTGAGCTGATGGGCCCCCGGCTTGCCGGGCTCGAACTCGTCCATCACCAGCACGTTGTCGTAGCAGCCGGCCAGCACACAGGTCTTCTGGCCGACCTCATACACCCGGGCGTGGTCGTCCCAGAAGAACGGCGGCGGCGCGAACCCCTCGGAATTAGGCAGGGCACCCTTCTGGGGCATGGCCTTCATCATGATCCCCTCCCGGGCGCCGTCGATGCCGGCCAGCCACGCCGAGGTCCCCATGTAGGCCCCCTCGTCGTCGTAGACCTCGACGACCTGGCCGAAGTGCCAGACGTTGCCGTCCTTGTCCTG
Organism: Acidimicrobiia bacterium; assembly: GCA_044867425.1. Classification (GTDB taxonomy): domain Bacteria; phylum Actinomycetota; class Acidimicrobiia; order IMCC26256; family BP-133; genus CAWBJP01. The sequence goes on from JBIOUX010000208.1 coordinate 15,628, forward strand.
GGCAAGGAAGATGATCTCCGCCTCCTCCAGCTTGCCGTCCGTGTAGTCCCGATCCCAGCCGACAACGGTGCGCACCCCGTTCACCACCTTGGTCAGGTCGGTGACGGTGAACACGATGCCATGGGGGATGCGCCCGTCCTCCTCCTTCGTCGACCCCTCCCAGACCCACCGGGTGCCCGGCTTCAACGGAAGCCACTGGTTGTCGATCCTGGGTGTCTCGGGGAAGTTGGCGGGGTCGAAGTGGAGAGGTTCCACGGCGAGGTCTTCGGGCACCGGCGCGGGCTTCTCGGCCGCCGCCTGTTCACCCTCCACTGCGTCGGGGGCGGCTTGCGGCTTCGGTGCCGGCGTGTCACCGCCGCAGGCCGAGGCCGTGACGAGAAGCAGGGCTGCTGCCGCCGCCAGGACGTTGCGAACGCGCATGGATCCCCCCAGGCTTTTTCGTGCTGCGGTACAAGGTTCTCGCGTGGCTCCGCGACTTCCGAGCACGGCACCACCGCGTGATGGTCTTCGCCGCCGATATGTCCAATTCCTCCCGAAATGGACGATTTTTTTCCGGGCCCGGTCAACCGCTGACGGGCTGACCGAACACTTCGATCTCGACCTTCCGGTAGATGTCGTCCGTGTACTTGATCTGGCAGTCGAGGTCCGCCAGCGAGACGGCGATCTCCTGCCCCTGGAGCTTCTTGAGCGCCTCAGCGTCCGAGCCGGTGAGACTGGCGGGATCGTCGCCGTCGAGGAGCTTGTCGAGACGCTCCTGGTACTCCTCGATGATCTCGTCCTGATCCTCTTCGTACTCGAAGCCCCGTTCGTGCATGCACTCCGACCAGTTCTCGGTCGCCTTGACGATTCGGGGATCAGAGTCGACCAGCACGTCTTTCGGGTTCACGTACGCGCCCGTCAACTGCTCGGCCGTGAAGACCTGCTTCACCGCTTCCCGGGTACACCCGCCGGTCCTGGAGAAATCCTCCTCGTCCAGTGTGAACACGAAGTCGGCCCTGGGCTGGTCACCCCACAAGGTACGGCTGTAGGCCGCCTGGTCCGACTCCGAGAGGCTCTTCCAGATGTCGAGGTTGGGCCCGAGTCCGGTGTCGCGGACGGGGCTGTCGAACCGGGTGGTGACGCCGAGGCCCCACTTCTCCTTGTACGACCGGCGCGTGTAGCCGGGATCCGTCCTCATCCGCTTCTGGGCCGCCTCGATGGTCTTCACGTCCACCGGGATGTACTCGAACCCCGCCTCGGTCATGCAGGCCGCGATCAACGCCTGCGTCTTCTCGACATGTTCGGCGAACTGGACCTCGTTGAGCCCGAACTCCTTGATGCCCGGGAGCGCCGCCTTCCCCGCCTTGGCGTCGGTCGATCCCCGCCCGCACGCCGACATGGCGAGCACCACGACCGCCGCCATCACCTTGGCGGCCGGCCCTGCCAGCCGCCGCGTTCCATCGCCGGATCCGGAAAACATCCCCACGTCGCGCTCCTGAAATCGTCAATAGGGAAAGCCCCCACGCGCCACGGCGCGCCGGGCGGTTTGTCCTTTATGTTCGGCATGGGATGGCGGTATCCTTGGTCTGTCGCCAGTGATTTTCTGACTGGCCGGCTGGGATGCGACTCGGGTGTGCTCCCGGGGTCGCGGTGGGTTGTAGGAGGCTGGGGAATGAGGCGTAGGCACCTCGTGGTTCTGCTTGCCGGTGCGGCGTTGCTGTCTTCGGTGGCCACCTGGGTCGGCGCCGCCCAGATCCGCTCGCCGGCCGAAGCGGCGGCCCGCACCGCGCCGCCCACACCGTCGCCGATCCTGGTCCCGGTGGTCGAACAGGTGCTGACCACCAAAGTGGTGACCCGGGGAACGGCCAGCTACGGCTCCCCGAGGGAGATCAGGGTGGTCCCGAGCGCCTTGAAGTCGGGGCCCAGGGTCATCACGTCCCTCCCGGATCCGGGGTCGGTGGTGGCCCCCGGGGAGATCCTCCTCACGATCTCCGGCCGCCCCGTGTTCCTGTTCGACGGCGCCCAGCCCGCCTACCGCGATCTGGGGCCGGGCATGTCGGGGGCGGATGTCAGCCAGCTCGAGCGGGGACTGGCGAGCGCGGGGTTCGACCCCGGTGCCGTCGACGGGACCTACGACCAGGCCACCGGCGCCGCCCTCGCCTCCCTCTACGCACACGACGGCGTGGCACCGGTGGTGGCCAGCGAGGGTCAGCTGGCCAGGGCGCGTCCCATCGAGGCCGATCTCGTGGCCGGCACACGGGCGCGCAGCGGCGTGCAGCTTCCCGCCGACGAGGTGGTCTTCGTGCCCTCGGCTCCTGTCCGGGTCAGCGAGCTCGTGGCCGGCGTCGGCGCGCCACCCGACGCCGCCGTCCTCAAGGTCACCGGGTCCGAGGTCGTCGTCGACGGGTTCCTCCCCGTCGAGCAGGCGGCGCTGGTGAAGGCCGGGTCGCAGCTGACGGTCGACGAGCCCGCCCTCGGCATCAACGCCTCGGGGCGGGTGGCCAGGGTTGCCGGCCGTCCCGGGACGGACGGGGCCGACCCCTTCCACGTCGCCTTCCAGGTGGCGGTCGACGACCCGCCCCCGACCCTGGTGGGGTCCTCGGTTCGGCTGACCGTCCCGATCGAATCGACGCCCGAGGCCGGCCTCACCGTTCCGGTGAGCGCCGTCTCCACCGGCCCCGACGGTGCGTCCCGGGTGCAGAAGTCGGTCGGGGGCGCGATCCAAGTGGTACCCGTGAAGACAGGGCTGTCGGCCGACGGCTACGTCAGCCTCATGGCGCCGAAGGGGAACCTTGCGGCCGGCGACCTCGTCATCGTCGGCTTCGAGGGCGATCCCCGGGCCAAGGGCTGACATGGCGGCGCCGATGGTCGAGCTGGCTGGGATCAGCCGGACGTACGGGTCGGACGCGCCGGTGCCGGCGCTGCGTGACGTCGACTTCACGGTCGCCGGCGGTGAGCGCGTGGCCGTGGTGGGAGCGTCCGGGTCGGGGAAGACGACGCTGCTCAACATCATCGGCTGCCTCGACCGGCCCGACACCGGCTCCTACCGGCTCAACGGCCTCGACGTGGCCAGGCTCGACGACCGGCGACGAGCGGGGATCCGCAGCCGCGACATCGGGTTCGTGTTCCAGTCGTTCCACCTGCTCTCGTACCGGACCGTGCTTGAGAACGTCATGCTGGCCGAGGCCTACGGGCGGCGGGAACGGGGGGGCCGGGCCGAGCGGGCCCGGGCCGCCCTGTCGGCGGTGGGCCTGGACCACCGGGTGGACCACCTGCCCACCCGCCTGTCCGGGGGGGAGCGGCAACGGGTGGCGATCGCCCGGGCGCTCGTCAACCGCCCCCGCCTGATGCTCTGCGACGAGCCCACCGGCAATCTCGATTCCAACTCGACGACGAGCATCCTGGAACTGCTCGGCGTTCTTCACGGTGAAGGGCTCACGATCGTCATGATCACCCACGACCCGGGTGTCGCCGCCTGGTCGGAGCGTCAGGTGCGCATCGTCGACGGCCGGATCAGTGGTGACCTGTGATGGCCACCGAGCCTGACCGGCCGCAGAAGGAGATGCCCGACGTGTCGAGGATGTGGCCGCGGGACCTGGTGTTCGAGGCGTTCGCAGGGATCTTCGCCCGCCCGGGCCGCATGGTGCTGACCGTTCTCGGAACGGTGATCGGGCTCACCGCCCTGGTGGCCACACTGGGACTGTCGCGGACGGCCAGCAACCAGATCGTCGGCCGGTTCGACGCCCTGGCGGCGACCGAGATCACCGTCTCCTCGCTCCCCGCCGCCGAAGGGCAGCCGTCCAATGACCTCCCATGGGACGCCTCCCAACGGGTCCAGCGTCTCAACGGGGTCGTGGCCGCAGGGGCCATGAGCGCGGTCGACGTCGGGGGGGCGCTCGTCAGCGGATCCCCCATCAGCGACCCGAAGCGCCGGTCCCGGTTCAAGCTGGCCGTCGAAGCCGCCTCGCCCGACCTGTTCGCCCCGGTGCACGCGCACCTTCGCACCGGCCGCTTTCCCGATGAGGGCCACTCCCGCCGGCAGGAGAAGGTGGCCGTCCTCGGCGCCAACGCCGCCCGTCAGCTGGGCATCGCCCGCCTCGACGCGCTGCCGGCGATCACCATCGGTGACGAGCCCTTCATGGTCATCGGCATCATCGACAAGGTCGAGCGCAAGCACACGCTGCTGAGCTCGGTCATCATCCCGGAGGGCACCGCCCGCTCTCTCTACCGGCTGCGTGCGCCCCTGTCGGTGGTGATCGAGACCCAGGTCGGAGCCGCCTCGCTGCTCGCCCGGCAGGTCCCGCTGGCGCTGCGGCCGGACGTGCCCGGCGGGCTCAAGGTCGCCTCTCCCGAGCAGCCCCAGGCCGCCCGGGCCGGCGTCGTCAGTGACCTGAACGTGCTCTTCCTCATGCTCGGAGGCGTGTCCCTGCTCGTCGGCGCCATCGGCATCGCCAACGTGACCCTGGTCTCGGTGATGGAGCGAACCGGCGAGATCGGCCTGCGCCGGGCGCTCGGCGCGTCCCGGCGCCACATCGCGTTGCAGTTCCTGCTCGAGAGCGCCACCATCGGCGGCGTGGGCGGGTCGTTCGGGGCCAGCGCCGGCATGCTCGTCGTGGTCGGCGTGGCCGCGTACCAGACCTGGACCCCGGTGCTCGACCCCCTGATCCCTCTCCTGGCGCCGCTCGTCGGCGGGCTCACGGGCCTGGTGGCGGGCTTCTACCCGGCGTTGCGAGCAGCACGGCTGGAACCCGTGGAGGCGTTGAGGGCGGGAACATGATCTTGCCGTCCTTGGCTACACGCCTTGAGTAGCCTTTGGGACGATGCGTTTTCGCCGGCGGCGTGACGCGCCTCCCGAATCCGAGGCCGACGACTCCGTTTGGGCGCGCCCCTCAGACGAAGCCGAACCCGAGGCGCTCGAGACGGTTGTGCCGGCGGAAGGATCGCTGGGTGAGCCGGCGTACGTGTTCGCCGAGGAACCCGCCCACGAGCTTGTCGATGAGCCGGCCGAGGGCGTCGCCGAGGAGCCCGCCGGAGAGATCGCCGAAGATCCGGTCTACGAGTTGCTGGAGGAGCCGACCTACGAGTCGGCGGGGGAGCCCGAGCTTCCGGTTGACGAGCCCGTCGCGGTGCCGGCGGACAATTTGGTCGAGATGCCGGCGGACGAGCTGGTCGAGATACCGGCGGATGACCCGTTCGAGGAGCCGGGCCCCGTCGAGGCACCGACCCCACCCGCCCCGGCGCCCGTCACCCGCTGGCGGGGCGGCCGGGAGGACGCCGTGCCCGGCGCCGAGGGCACGGTGCGGGCGGCCGGGGGCGTGGTGTGGAGCCGGTGGCGGGGCGGGGTGCGCGTGGCGGTGGTCCACCGGCCCCGATACGACGACTGGAGCCTGCCCAAGGGCAAAGCCGGCCCGGGGGAGAGCGACGCCGAATGCGCCCTGCGGGAGGTCAGGGAGGAGACGGGCCTGGCCTGCTCGCTGGGTGAGGAGCTGGGCACCGCGACCTACCACGACCGCCACGGCCGGCTGAAGACCGTCGTCTACTTCGCCATGGAGCCGCTGGGTGGCGGCGAGGGACCACAGGCCGAGGTGGACGAGGTCCGCTGGCTCGGGCTGGAGGACGCCAAGCAGCTCCTGACCTACGCCCGGGACGTGGACATGCTCGACGCCCTGGCCGCCTCAGTCTCCGGATGGGAGCAGCCCGGAGCCTCACCCGCCGGCTGACGCCCCGCTCTGAGAGCCCCCCGGGGACCCGGGTACCCTGAGGTCCATGATCGGCCGCACCCGCCTCGTCGCCCTGGTGGTGGCGGTGCTGGCGGCCGCCGCCTGCGGCCAGAAGGCAGGGGTCTCAGGCCGAGGTGAACCCCTGGCCGCCGGCCGGGGCACACCGGTGGAGGCGACGCCGTCCGGCGCCGGTGGCTTCCCCGTTGACGATCCGGCCGCCGGGACGGCGCCCGTCGTGGTGGCGCCGTCGGGTATCGCCGGCCCGTCCCCGGTGCCGGGGCGGGCGGTCGCCGGCACCAGCGGCGCGGTGCCCGGAACCCCGGCTTCCGCCCCCAGCGGACGGGCCACCGCGGCGGGTGCCTCCGGCCGCTCCTCCGGGGCGGCGCCGGCGCCCGAGTCCGCCACCGGGCCCGCCTCTCCCGCCCCCTCGGGTGGCCCTGGGCCTGCCCCGGCGGCTGAGGATCGCACCGGGGTGAGCGACACCGAGATCGTCATCGGCCTGCACGCTCCCATCACGGGGGCGGCGCCCGTCCCCCAGGACAGCCTGGAGAAGGCCAAGGGCCTGTACTGGCGGTTCGTAGCCGAGCGCGGCGGGATCTTCGGCCGCAACGTGCGAGTCGTCATCAAGGACGATCAGTTCAACCCGGCTCACGCCGTCCAGGTGTGCCGGGAGATGGTGGAGCGGGACAAGGTCTTCCTCCTCATGGGCATCGGTACCGATCAGACCATTGCCTGCGCCCGCTACGCCGGCCAGGTGGGTGTCCCCTACTTCGCCACGGGCGGGAGCCAGGCCGGCTTCGCCGACCTGCCCACCTATTTCAACGTGTCCATGACCTTCCCCCAGCAGGCCCCCATGGTGGCCCGGCTGGTGCAGCGGGCGAACCTGTCCAAGGTCGCCATCCTGACCATCAACACCCCGAACTACGAAGACACCCACCGCGCCCTGGAGGCGGCGGCCAGGAACGCCGGCCTGCAGGTGGTGCGCAGCAGCAGGATCAACAAGAACGCCAGCCAGTCGGAGACGCTGGCCGAAACCAACGCCATGCGCACCGCCGGGGCGGAGGCGGCCATGATGATGGTGGCCCCCCTGGTGTTCCTCAACCTGGCCCACGCCGCCCAGGGCCAGGCCTACAACCCGCTGTGGACCGGCCCCGGACTCTCCAACGGCTTGAACCTGGTGGCCGAGTTCGGCTGCCCCTCCATCGGCCGGGCGACCTTCCTCTCACCTTTCCCGCAGCTCGACGTCATCGACCGCTTCGACGCCGACTACCGGGCGCAGTACCGCAGGGTGAACGGAGAAGAGGCCGACGACCTCGGCCTCGCCCTGTGGGGGCTGGACAAGACCCTGCACCGCTTCTTCGAGGCCACCGGCAAGGATCTGTCCCGCCAGCGGTTCATGGCCACCCTGCGCAGCGGGCGGGAGTTCGCCTCCAACATCCTCCCGCCGGTGCGCTACAGCCCGGGCAACCCCTTCGGCGCCTCGCAGGCACATGTGCTCCAGGCCGACTGCTCGAGCCGGACCTACAAGACGCTGCACACCTTCGTCGCTGCCCTCTAGACGCTCGTCATCCTTCAGCGGAGATTCCGGCGTTCCTGAGCAACGACAGGTGTGGCGGAAGAACGCCGAGACGCACGCTTACGTTTCCCGAAACTCCGATGTCCGGCGCCAGAGAGGGGGCGGCGGCGCCGGTACGCTCCCGATGTGGTCCAGGTCACGGAACAGGTGGCGGGGCGGGCGTGTGGCTCCACGCCCGCCGCCCGGGATCGGAGGCGGCTCGCCACCACCAGCCTGGCGGCGTTGGCGGGGTGGGCCGCGCTCGTGGTCGTCGCCCACCTGTGGGGCCGCCAGCTGCTCGACGCCGGTCACCGGCTCCAGCTCGGCCTCGACGGGGGGGCGCCGCCGCTGGTCGGGGCTCTCGACCTGCGCCTCGGGGCCCGGGCCCTGCCCGGCTTCCTCCTGGCCACCGGCGCCGTGATCTGGGGGCCGGCGCTGGCCGTCCGCCTCGGCTGGCGCCGTCTCCTGGCCGCCGCCGCCCTGGGAGCCGCCGGCTTCGCCCTGGCCCTGGCCGTGATTGACCCCGGCGGCGCGACCCAGCCCCTCCTGGGCCGGGGTGAGTACCTCCACGACGTGAGCCGCGTCGGTTCGCCCCTCGCCTTCCTCGAAGGCTTCACCGATCGCCTGGCCGGCTACCACACCCACACCCAGGGCCACCCGCCGGGAATGCTGCTCGTGCTGTGGACCTTCGACCGGCTGGGCCTGGCCGGTGCCGGCTGGACCGCCGCCCTCGTCATCGCCGCCGGCGCCGCCGCCGTGCCCGCCACTCTGGTGGCCGTGCGGGCCGTCGCCGGGGAGGCGCCGGCCCGGGCCGCCGCTCCCTTCCTCGTCCTCGCTCCCGCCGCCATCTGGGTGGCCACCACCGCCGACGCCCTCTACATGGGCGTCATCGCCGCCGGCATCGCCCTCCTGGCCCTGGCCGGCGCCATCGGCCGGCCGAGATCGGAGGCGCTGGCCGCCGGCGCCGGTCTCGTCCTTGGCACGGCGTGCTTCCTCAGCTACGGCGCCGTCCTGGCGGCGCCCATCGCCGGCGCCGTGGCCCTCGCCCAGCGGCGGTGGCGGCCACTCCTCATCGCCGCCGCCGCCGCCCTGGCCGTGGCCGGGGTGTTCGCCGCCGCCGGGTTCTGGTGGCCCGACGGCCTCGGCGCCACCCGTACCGCCTACGTCGCCGGGGTGGCCGGCCGCCGCCCGTACGGCTACTTCCTGGTGGCCAACCTGGCCGCCTTCGCTCTCGTCGCCGGCCCGGCCGCCGCCGTGGCCGTCACCCGGCTCCGCCCGGGGCGGATGGGGCTCCTGGTGGGCGGCGCGCTTCTGGCTGTGGTCCTGGCCGACCTGTCCGGGCTGTCCAAGGGCGAAGTGGAGCGCATCTGGTTGCCCTTCGCCCCCTGGGTGCTGGCCGCCACCGCCCTGCTCGGGGGCGGGCGGGGCTGGCTCGGTCTGCAGGCCGGCGCCGCCGTGGCTCTCGCCGTCTCGGTGCGCACGCCGTGGTGATGACCCCCAACCGCGTGCTGGTGGTCGAGGACGACGCCACCGTGGCCGAGGTCGTCATGCGCTACCTGGAGCGGGAGGGCTTCGAGGTGGAGACGGTGGCCGACGGGCTGGTCGCCCTCGACCGGGCCCGGGCGGCGCTGCCCGACGTGGTCGTCCTCGACCTCATGCTGCCCGGTCTCGACGGCCTGGAGGTCTGCCGCCGCCTGCGGGCGGTGGCTCCCATTCCCGTCATCATGCTCACCGCCCGGGGCGAGGAGTCCGACCGGGTCCTGGGGCTGGAGCTCGGCGCCGACGACTACGTGACCAAACCGTTCTCCCCCCGGGAGCTGACGGCCCGGGTGAAGTCCGTGCTGCGGCGGGCGGCGGGGCCGCTGGCCGCCGCCACCGTGGCCGGCGAACCGGAGGTGCTCGTCGCCGGCGACCTGGAGGTCGACACATCGGCCCGGGACGTGCGGGTGGGCGGGACCCTGGCCGCCCTTACCGCCCGGGAGTTCGAGCTGCTGGTGTTCCTCATGCGCCGCCCCCGCCGGGTGTTCCGCCGGGAGGAGCTGCTCGAGCACGTGTGGGGCTACACCTACGGCGACACGTCCACCGTCACCGTCCACATCCGGCGCCTGCGCGAGAAGGTGGAGGCCGACCCATCGGCGCCCGCCCACCTCCAGACCGTCTGGGGCGTCGGCTACCGCTTCGATCCATGACTATGGCTCTTCGCCTGGCGGCTCATCGCGGTGCGGACGGGGGCCCCTGCCCCGTCCGCCCCAATTGGGCGGCGCAGTGCGCTATCACGGTCCGATGACGGGCAAGGAAGCGCTCGAGCTGTGCGTGCTGGTGGCGGGAGCCGCCGCGCCCGTCAGCGTGGCCGGCGCCGGGCTCGTCTACCTGCTCCGCCACCGTTCCGTCGGCCTCCAGGCCGCCGTGGTTGTCCTCACCGCGGTGGCGGCGGTGGCCGCCGGCGCCTGGGCGGCGGCGTCGGCCATGTTCGTCTCCACCCATGACCTCCAGGCCCTCGGGGTCGTCCTGGTGGCGGCGGCGGCGGCGGGGACCGCCATCGCCGTGGTCCTCGGCGTCCGCCTGGGGCAGGCCAGCCGGGACCTGGTCCAGGTCGCCCGGCGGATCGGGGCGGGCGACGGCGACGGCGGCGGGCCCGAGCGGCCGCCCATCTCGCGTGAGCTGGCCACCCTGGCCCGGGAGCTGGAGGACATGTCGGCGGCGCTGGAGCAGGCCCGCACCCGGGAGCGGACACTGGAGTCCTCCCGCCGGGAGCTGGTGGCGTGGGTCTCGCATGACCTGCACAGCCCGCTGGCCGCCATCCGGGCGATGGCCGAGGCGCTCGAGGACGGGGTCGTGTCCGACCCGGCCACAGTGACCAGCTACCACCACCGCCTGGCGGCCGAGGTGGACCGGCTGGCGGGCCTGGTCGATGATCTCTTCGAGCTCTCCCGCACCCAGGCCGGCGTGCTGCGGCTCCAGCTGGAGATGGTCTCCCTGTCCGACCTCGTCTCCGACGCCCTGTCGGGGGCGGTGCCCGTCGCCGAAGCCAAGGGTGTGCGGCTCGAGGGGCACCTGCGGGGCGCCTGCCCGGAGCTGCAGCTGTCGACCCCCGAGGTCGCCCGGGCCCTGCGGAACCTGCTGGAGAACGCCATCCGGCACACGCCGGCCGACGGCACCGTCTCGGTGGAGACCGGCATCGATGACGGGGCGGCCTACGTTTCGGTGGTCGACGCTTGCGGCGGCATCCCCGAGGTGGACCTGGAGCGCGTCTTCGACGTCGCCTTCCGGGGCGAGGCAGCCCGCACCCCCGGCGGCGGTGCAGGTCTCGGCCTGGCCGTCGCCCGGGGCATGGTCGAGGCCCACGGTGGGGAGATCGACGTCCGCAACGAGCCCGCCGGCTGCCGCTTCACCGTCCGCCTGCCCCTGGCCGCCGGTCCCCGGTGACGCCTTTGTCGGGGACACCCCGAGCCCCGGGTTTTTCGGGGGCACCCCGAGCCCCGGGCCGCCTCGTCCTCGTGACCGGCGGCGCGGGCTTCATCGGCTCCCATGTGGTCGACGCCCTGGTGGCCGACGGGATCGGCGTGCGGGTCCTCGACGTCCTTCACCCGGCCCATGCCGGCGAACCCGACTACCTCAACCCCGCCGCTGACTACGTCTTCGACGACATCCAGAACGCCTTGGCGGTGGACGATGCCCTGGAGGGGGTCGACGCCGTGTGCCATCAGGCGGCCATGGTCGGCCTCGGGGTCGACTTCGCCGACGTGTGCGATTACGTGAGGAACAACGACGCCGGCACGGCCGTGCTCCTGTGGGCCCTGCACCGGCGTGGCTTCGCCGGGCGCCTGGTCCTGGCCTCGTCGATGGCCGTGTACGGCGAGGGGGCCTACACCTGCCCCACCCACGGGGCCGTCCGGCCCGCCCCCCGCCCCGCCGAGCGCCTCGCCGCCGGCGCCTTCGACCCCCCCTGTCCCCGGTGCGGCGACCCGCTGGTGCCCGGTCCGGTGGACGAGGAGGCCACCCCCGAGCCCCGCAACGTCTATGCCGCCACCAAGCTCCACCAGGAGCACCTGGGCGCCGCCTTCGCCCGGGAGCACCCCGGGGTCGCCTGCACCGCCCTGCGCTACCACAACGTCTACGGCCCCCGGATGCCCCGGGACACGCCCTACGCCGGGGTGGCCAGCATCTTCCGCTCCGCTCTGGAAGCCGGACGGCCGCCGCTCGTCTTCGAGGACGGCGGCCAGCGCCGCGACTTCATCCACGTCGTCGACGTGGCCCGGGCCAACGTCATCGTCCTCACCCGCCCGGACCCCGCTCCCGGTCCCTTCAACATCGCCACCGGCCAGCCTCGGACCGTGCTGGACATGGCCCGGGCCCTGACGGCGGCTTTCGGTCCCGGTGCCCCGGATCCTGAGGTCACGGGCGACTTCCGTCCCGGCGATGTCCGCCACGTGTACGCCAGCCCGGAGCGGGCCCGCCGCTCGCTCGGCTTCCGGGCTGAGGTCGGCTTCGCCGCCGGCATGGCCGAGTTCGCCCACGCCCCCCTGCGCTCCCAGCCAGCCGACGCGCCGGCGTGATCGGCGCGAGCCTCAGTCATTTCTCATAACCTTCTGGTTTGCTGGTTGCTGACCGTCTGGCTGCAGGGTTATTCCCTGGGGTCCGGAGGAGGGCTGCGGATGGGAACCGCTCGTAAGGTCACGTACCTGCTGGTCGGTGGACTCCTACTGGTGTCGGGCTTCGGTGACGCCCGAGGCGCCAGTCCGGTGTTCACCGTCAACCCGTCGTCCGGGCCCCAGGGCAGCAGCTACGAGGCGGCCGCCTCCGGGCCGGGCAACACCTGTCCCGGCCCGAGCGACGTGGTCATCGTGGCCTTCGTCGATGCCGCAGGGGTCGAGACGGAGTCCGACCCCATCCCGGTCCAGGGGGACGGGTCGTGGATGGCCACCCTGACGGTGCCCGCCAACGCCAGCCCCGGGGCCGCCGACCTCGAAGCCGGCTGCCACGCCACTGCCACGGCCGACGAGCCGAGCATGGTCTACGGCCGCGGGCGCTTCACCGTCACGGGCTAGGCGCCCGGCCCGGCTCGCTCGATCACGGGGCCAGCTGGAGCCGGAAGGTCTTCTTGACCTCGTCCATGAACAGCATCTCCCGGTTGGCGGAGAACTCGCCGGCCTCGACGTGGTCGCCCGGGAAGGCGTTGATCTCGCAGTCGGGCAGGCGGCCGCCGAAGCTGGCCAGCGATCCGCTGCCGTCGGTCGAGCGGTACAGGTGGAGCAGCTCGTGCGAGGCGGAGATGAGGAGCTTTCCGTCGGGCGACTGGCGGACGACCGAGACGTCCTTGCTGTTGCCCAGCTGGCCGATGTAGGTGGGCTTGTTCATGGCCCCCGGGGTGAGCGTCCCGAATCTGTACATGCGGGCATGGGGTGTGGTCTTGGTGACCACCACCAGATAGCCGCGGGCCATGAACGAGGCCTCGGTGTTGTAGGAACCGTCCGGGTAGGACCAGGGGTACTCGCGCACCGCCTGGACGTGGGTGGCCGTGTCAGGGTCGGGCTCCAGGATCTCGTAGATCTTGCGGCTGCCCGTGCCCCCGCCGTTGTCCACCACCCACAGGCGGGCCACACCATCCGGACCGATGGTGTAGTTCACCTCTTCCCAGTCGCCGTTCTGGGCATTGTCGATCAGGACCTCCCGGGCCACGGCCATTCCGTCGGCGCCGATACGCACGGCGTTGATGGCGGCGGTGTGGCCCGAGTCCCGCACCACCCAGTACACGCCGGGATGACGCCGAGACACGACCATGCCCGATGCCTCTCCCACGAAGTCGGTCTCCTCGGGCAGGACTGTCCGGGACGGCATCTGTGGGAAGCCGCAGTCGTTCGGGGTGGACGGAATGTCCTGGTAGTGCATGCCCCCGAAGGGAGAGATCATCGGCTCGGCGATCGGCTCAGGGCCCCGGCCGTCCGGATCCGCCGGGTGGGCGCCAGGCGGAAGCGCCGGCACCTCCTTTGGGAAGATCGGATTCTCGGCGGGCGCCGGGTCGGTCGGTGCGGGGCTGGGAACAGTGCCGATCGGGGCGGCCGGGGCGGCCAGGCCCCGGGGTGCCAGGCCGACGATGGGCTGGTTGAGGCGGATGTCCCCGGTGGAGCCGGAGAACCGGGCGTCGCCGAAGGAGAAGATCCCGCCGTCACCGGCCACCAGCCAGTACCCGTTGCCGCTGGGCGTGGGGGCCATGCCCACGACGGGCCGGTTGAGGTTGGCGGCCGAGCCGAGGTCGGCGGCGTCGCCGAAGGCCAGCACTTTCCCGGAGGCGAAGGACTGCCGGTAACCCTTCCCGGTGGAGGTCGCAGCGAAGGCCACCACGCTGTCGCCGGCCCGCTGTCCCGGGGCCGAGCCGAAGAAGCCGGCGTCGCCGAAGGCGAAGATGCCGCTGTCGGAGGCGACGAGCCAGTAGCCGGCGCCGGTGGGGGTCGGGGCCATGGCGACGATGGGCTTGTTGAGGCGGATGTCCCCGGTGGAGCCGTGGAAGGGGGCGTCGCCGAAGGCGAAGATGCCGCCGTCGGAGGCGACGAGCCAGTAGCCGGCCGGGGACGCCGCCGCCTGGGTCGCACCCATGGAGCCGACAGGCGCGCCGAGGAGGCCGGCGGCGCTGAGGACGACTGACAACAAGACGACGGTCCGGCCGGACGAGCGACGGCGGGACCGACGATGAGCTGACACGAGAGGCCCTCCCCGATCGACCCGCCTACGGCGCCCGCTGCAGCCCGGGCGGGATTTCTCGAAAAGGAGGTACTGCGCGCGGAGTGTGAAATCCTGCTTCTGACTGTGATGTGGAGCAAAAGCCGCAGTCCGGGAGGAAGGTGCCTTTCCACGGCGAACTCCCTTTGCACGAGCGGGGGTGATGCCCGCTCAAACAGCCCCCCGGTCTCCATCGGACTGGGGGTGCTGCCAAGCCTTCGGGGATGGGGGTTGCACAGATGTGGATGGGGGGCGCCACGCCGCGTGCCTGGATGGGCCTGCGCGCTCTGGTGATCGTGGTCTTCGGGCTCGGGCCCGCACTGGCGGGAGTCACGCCGGCTTCGCGTTCGGGAGAAGTTCTGGCGGCCACTGGCGGGTGCGGGCGGGACTGGAGCTCCGCCGAGCGGATCGGGAGCCTGCCCGGGAACCTGCTCGAGGTCTCCGGCTTCGTGTCCAGCGCCCGATACCCGGGCGTGGCCTGGATGGTCCAGGACTCGGACAGCCCCCACAGCCTCTACTCCTTCGAGCTCGACGGTGACGAGCCCCGGTGGAAGGAGTTCGTGGTCTCAGGCGTCTCGAACCACGACTGGGAAGACCTGGCCTACACCGTCGGCGCCGACGGCCGCGGGCACCTGTGGATCCTCGAGAACGGCGTGGAGACGGGCCCCAAGCAGATCTTCGAGGTGCTCGAGCCCGACCCCCAGGGCGCCGGACCCGTCCGGGTGGCCAACACCTACCGGGTCGAGTACCCGGACGGCAACCGCAACACCGAGACCCTCTTCGCCCTCGGCGGGCGCCTGGCGGTGGTCACCAAGAGCAGCCCCAACCGGGTCTACCGGCTGCCCTTGCCCATGTCTCCGTCACGCACCAACTGGCTGGAACACACCGGGCACCTCGATGTGGGCTCCTTCGTGACCATGGCCGCCGTCTCGGGCGACGAGCGGCTGGTGGCCACGGTCAACACCCAGGACCAGGTCACCGCCTTTGAGGACCCCGACGGCAGCGGACAACTCGAGCGCTTCGTAGGTCCCGATCCCGTGTTCCATACCAACATGGTCAAGAGCCAGCGGGAGGCGGGCGACTTCTTTCCCTACGACTCCTGCGACATCGTCCTCGTGAGCGAGGACGCCAGCGTGTGGAGGCTGTCCAACCCCCGCTCGGTCGTCCCGACCCAGACGCCGAACCCGCCGGCGACGGTCCCGCTGGCGGCGGTCCCGCCCTCGACAGCCCCGGCCCCGCCGGACCCGCCGGCGGTGCGCGAGCCGGTCGTCGCCCCTCCCAGCACCGGAGGGAGCGGCGCCGGATACTGGATGGCCGGCTCCGACGGCTCCGTCTACGCCTTCGGGGATGCCCGTAACCTTGGCGGGCCAGCCGCCGTTCTCGGCCCGGTGGCGGCGGTGGACCTCGAGCCCTCCCCTTCGGGAAACGGCTACTGGGTTGTCGACGCTCGGGGCCGGGTCTACGCCTACGGCGACGCCCGCCACCTCGGCAACCTGGGCACCGCCCTCGATCCCGGCGAGGGCGTGAGCAGCCTGTCGGCCACGCCGTCGGGAGGGGGCTACCGGATGTTCACCACCAGGGGCCGGGTGGTGACCTTCGGTGATGCGGTGACGTACGGGGACCTGGCCGCCATGCGCCTCAATGGCCCGGTCCGGGACTCGATCGCCACCCCGTCGGGACGGGGCTACTACATGGTCGCCGCCGACGGCGGCATCTTCGCCTTCGGTGACGCCGTGTACCGAGGCTCGATGGGCGGCCAGCAGCTCAACGCCCCGGTGGAGTCGCTCGTCCCCGACCCCGACGGCGCCGGGTACTGGCTGGTCGCAACCGACGGCGGTGTCTTCGCCTTCGACGCTCCGTTCCGCGGGTCGATGGGCGGCCGGCGACTCAACCAACCGGTCACCGGCATGGTCGCCTTCGGGAACGGCTACGTGATGGTCGGCGCCGACGGCGGCATCTTCAACTTCTCCGACCGGCCCTTCCTCGGTTCGTTGGGCTCCACCCCACCCTCCCGCCCGATCGTCGCCGTGGCAGCACTCGGCTAGAAGAGCATGAGACGAGCCGGCGGTTCTGACGGCTCAGTACGGCCGCACCACGGCCGGAGAATCCGCGTCGGCGAGGAACTCGGCCGGCCGCCCCGTCCCGTCGGCGGGCACCGACCATGTGTCCGGCGCCCCGAACCCGGAGTCGACGGCGTACAGAACAGTGGCGTCGTCGAGCCACTCGATCTGGTCGTCGATGTTGCGGGTCTCGGCCAGGGGATGGTCCTCGAGGGTGGCCAGGTCGAGCACGGCGGGCCGCCAGCGCGGTGGGCCGATGCCCGAGCCGACCCGCTGCTTGAAGGCGATGCGGGTGCCGTCGGGCGACAGTGAGGGGCATTCGACGCCGTCCCGCAGGACCTCCATCGTCTGCGTCTCGACGTCGCCCCGCACCAGATAGGTGTGCCCGGCGGTGCCCAGGGTGGCGTAGAAGACGCCGGGCTGGCGGGCGAAGGTGACGCCCCAGAAGTTGAAGTCGGGCGCTTTGAGCGGCTTGCCGTCCCGGGTCACTTCGAACTGCTCCAGCTCGCCCACCAGTTCGCCGGTCGCCATGTCATGCAGGGTCGTCTGGGTCGAGAACGTGCCCGGGGCGTACGAGTGACCGGTCACGAACACCGTCGCCGCCCCGTAGCGGCCGTCGGGTGAGACCCGGGCCCGGCTGATGAGTCCGGCCAGTGACTCCTGGTGACGGGGTTGCAGGTCCGGGCCGAGGAAGACGATGTCGTACGGCGTGAACAGGTCGCCGTCCTCCTTGAGGCACAGCCCGTTGCCGGCGGCGAAGTGGACCCGCAGGCATTGGAGGTCCGTCACCATGCGGGGCCCGTCGGGAGCGGCGAGCGGCGCCAGGGCCAGGTGACCGGCCTCACCGGCGGCGAGGGTCCGGAAGATGACGTGAGGCTCCGCCTGGAGCGCACCGATCGAAGCCGGAACCGCCGGCTCCACTCTGCCGGCCGCGACGCTGCGCTCCCGGCGGTCGGCGTGGGTCACGTAGGCCACCGTCACGGCCACGCAAGCGACGCACAGAGCGACGAAGGCGGCCGCCCTGGCCCGTTCGCCGTTCACGCCGCCGCCGCCGGCCGGGCGGTCTCGGAGCGATGAGTACACGGGGCCTCCTGGGACGGGAAC
Organism: Acidimicrobiia bacterium; assembly: GCA_044867425.1. Classification (GTDB taxonomy): domain Bacteria; phylum Actinomycetota; class Acidimicrobiia; order IMCC26256; family BP-133; genus CAWBJP01. Next base: position 32,763 of record JBIOUX010000208.1, read on the forward strand.
GCCGATTTCAGGAGTTTCGGCACGCGACGCCGCATACCTCTAGCCCAGGGCCTGCCGTCACGAGGACGTTGCAAGGAACGTTCATGTTTCACCCCGGTTTTGGTGCTTCTCACAAGTTGTTGCGAGAACGAAAGTCACTTCGCAGAGGGCATGCATGCCACGTTCTCGCTGAACCCGCAGTAGGCATCCATGAAACAACCGGGGATTGGACGGCGAGACATGAGGGCGGGGGAAAAGGTGGCCTAACCCCAGGTGACCATCTCGGCGTGTTTCATTTCTCCAAACGACTCCCGCGCAACTTTTCGAGGAGGGCACCTAGGCCCGTAGCGGCCAGCATGGCAGCGGTGCCAGCGACCAGCGGACCAAAGCGTCAGCTTGGGCTACAGGAGTCCGGCGTCGCGTCACGAAACTCCTTGAGATCGGCCCTCCCGTCCCAGGAGATCCCGTGTACTCATCGCTGCGAGACCGCCCGGCCGACGCCCCCTCGGCGGCGGCGGATGGCTGCGGCGCGCCATTGGAGGGCGTCGAGCGCAACGTCGTGGCCCTCGGCCTGACGAGCTTCTTCTCCGACATCTCGTCGGAGATGGTCAATGCCGTCCTTCCCTTGTACCTGATGCTCACCCTCGGGTTCACGCCGCTGCAGTTCGGTCTGTTCGACGGTGCCTACCAGGGAATGACGGGCCTCCTGCGCATTGCCGGCGGGGTGGTCGCCGACCGCCGGCGCCGCTACAAGGAGGTGGCTGGGCTCGGCTACGGCCTCTCCGCCGCCTGCAAGCTAGGGCTTCTCGCCTCCGGGGCCTGGGGGGTGACCACCGCCGTGCTCCTTGCCGACCGCACCGGTAAGGGCATCCGTACCGCCCCCCGGGACGCGCTGATCTCGCTGTCGAGCCGGAAGGACCAGCTGGCCGAGTCCTTCGGGGTCCACAGGGCCCTCGACACGGCTGGCGCCCTGCTCGGCCCGGTGGGCGCCTTCGTCGTCCTCGGTGTCGCCCCCCGAGCCTACGACGCCGTGTTCGTGGCCAGCTTCTGCGCCGCCCTGGTCGGGTTGGCCGTGCTCTTCTGCTTCGTGCAGAACCGTTCGCCAGCGGGGGCGGTGGGGGCGGCCGTGCCGTCGTGGCGGGCCGCCGCCGGACTACTCCGCGTCCCCCGGTTCCGGCGCCTGGTGATCGCCGGCGGGCTCCTCGGTCTCGTCACTGTCAGCGACGCCTTCATCTACCTCGTGTTCCAGCGGCGCACCGGGATGCCGTCCCGGCCCTTCCCGCTGCTCTTCGTCGGCACCGCCGTGGCTTACCTCGCCCTCGCCGTCCCCCTCGGCCGTCACGCCGACCGGGTGGGGCGGGCTCCCGTCTTCGTCGGCGGGCATGTGGTCCTGGCCGGCGCCTACCTGGTCCTGCGGGTGGCCGGCCCGGGCCTGCCCACCGCCGTGCTGCTCCTCGGCCTGCTGGGTGCCTACTACGCGGCGACCGACGGGGTGCTCATGGCCCTGGCCAGCACAGCCCTGCCCGCTGAATTGCGCAGCAGCGGCCTGGCCCTCCTCACCACCGTTACCACCGTGGCCCGGTTCGCGGCCGCCGCCGTCTTCGGCTTGATGTGGACCTGGCGGGGTCCGGACGGGGCCATAGCCGTCTTCCTGGTCGGGTTGGTCGTGGCGTTGCCGGTGGCCACGCGGATCCTCTTCTCCGACCGCCGGGCGGTAGTGGCGTGACCGGCGGAAGAGAGCGTGTCGCTAGACGCCCCGCTCAGACACGGCGCTCGGGAGGCGCACGACGAAGCGGGCCCCGCCTCCGGGGGCGTCCTCGACGTCGACCTCGCCGCCGTGGGCCACGACGATCTCCCTGGTGATGGCCAGCCCCAAGCCGGCGCCACCCCCGTCACGGGCCCGGGCCTCGTCGAGGCGCACAAAGCGGTCGAAGATCCGCTCCCGGTCCTCGGGCGGCACGCCGGGTCCGTCGTCGATGACTTCGAGGAGGACAGTGGAACCGTCGTTCGAAAGTGACACCGACACCGCCGATCGGGCGTGGCGCTCGGCGTTCTCCAGCAGGTTGCGCACCGCCTGCCCCAAGTGCCCGGCCACCCCCCACGCCTGCCCGGTCGACACCCCCGAGACTCCCACCGCCACTCGACCCCGACTCCGGACCCGGGCCACCTCGGCCAGCACGACGTCGTCAACGTCCACAGGTCCGGGGCTCGCGATCAGGCGCCCCTCGTCGCCCCGGGCCAGGAACAGCAGGTCGGTGATCAGCCGCTCCATGCGCTCTGTCTCCGCTAGCGCGTCAGCGGCGGTGGCCTCCAGGGTGGTGGTCTCGGGATGGGCCATGGCCACCTCGAGCGTGGCGCGGGCGGAGGTAAGAGGACTGCGCAGCTCATGGGAGGCGTCGGACACGAAGCGCCGCTGACGGTCGACCGAGCGCTGGAGCCGCTCCAGCATGGCGTTCATGGTCCGGGCCAGTCGCCCCACCTCGTCGTCGACCGCCGGCTCGGGCACCCGGCGGTCGAGATCGGAATCCGAGATGGCGGCGACCTGGCGCCGAATCGACTCGACCGGCCGGAGGGCCCGTCCGACGAGGATCCACACGAAGGCCCCGACCAGGACGAGCAGCGCGGGCCCACCGACCCGGATGGCGCGGCGCACGGCCCTCTCGGTGCGTCGCACGGGCTCGAACTCCTCGGCGACGTACACGACCACCAGGTCCCCCGAGGGAGGTTCGACGCGGCGAGCGGTGACGCGGAAGTCCTCCTCGGGGTCGACGGACAGGCTGGCCGTCATCCGTAACCGCCTGTTCTCCGGCACCTGGGACACCATGGGAGGGCGGGAGAGGTAATTCTCGCTCGCCGCCACCACCCGGCGCCGGGCGTCGACCACCTGGATGATCAGGTCGTCGTCGTCAGAGCCCCCGGACACGGGGATCACCTCGGGGAGGGAGCCGGCCGACAGGCGGGCCGCGATGTCGTCGACCAGGACCTCGGCGGCCTCGTCAAGGCTCGACACCAGCGAGCGGTGCACCAGGTTCAGCAGGCTCACGGCCGCGATAGCCAGGGCGAGTCCCACGACGACCACGGCGACGAGGGTGATGCGGGCCCGCATCGAGGCCAAGGGGAGGAAGCGGCGGGACGTGGACATCCCAGGCGGGTCAGCCGCCATCGGCCGCCAGCCGGTAGCCGACGCCCCGCACGGTCTCGATGGCGCGCCGGCGGAAGGGAGCGTCGATCTTCCTGCGCAGGTATCCGACGTAGACCTCAACGACGTTGGAGTCCCCCTCGTATGCGGGGTCCCACACGTGCTCGAGGATCTCGGCTTTGGTGGTGATCTGGCCGGCCCGCCGCAGCAGGTACTCGAGGAGGGCAAACTCCTTCGGGGAGAGGGTCATCTCGGTACCGGCCCGCCAGCAGCGGTGGGAGGCAGGGTCGAGGCGCAGGTCGCCGGCGGTGAGGACCGCCGGGCGCTCGGGGACGCCCCGGCGCAGGAGCGCCCGCAGGCGGGCGTTGAGCACCACGAAGGAGAACGGCTTGGAGAGGAAGTCGTCAGCCCCCGTGTCGAGCGCCTCGGCCTCATCCAATTCGCCGTCCTTGGCGGTGAGCATGAGAATCGGCGTCCAGTCGCCCCCCTCCCGCAGCGCCGAGCAGATCCGGTAGCCGTTCATGCCCGGGAGCATGATGTCGAGGACGATGGCGTCGTAGGTTCCCTCCCGGGCGCGCCACAGGCCCTCGGTGCCGTTGTGGGCGACGTCGACGGCAAAGCCCTCCGCCTCGAGGCCCCGACGGACGGTGCCGGCCAGGCGTATCTCGTCTTCCACAAGCAGGACACGCATCGCTCCCCCCTACCAGGGTGGCACAGGGCACTGCTGTTCGCCCGCCACCTCACGCGCTGATCGCACAATCGCGAGCCTCGAAGATGGGCGCGCCGACGGTGGGCGCCGAAATGCGAACAGGCTCAGTCTCGGTTAGGTGAGTTGGCGGGACCGGCGGCGGCGGTTCGCCCCGGCGCCCGTCAGCATGACGGCGACGGCGGCGGCAGCGAGGAGCACGCCGGCCGTCCGTGCCTGCCCGGCGGGCTCGTCCGCGCCGTCGGGAAGGGCGATCGCGCCACCCTGACCGTCCGGGGCACCAAGGGGGCGCGGCACGCCGTCCTCGCCGGGGGCACCCGCGGCACCGGGGGATTGCGTTCTCCCGGCGGTGCCTGCGGGCCCCGCCCCGTCGGGCGCTCGCACGCCTCCGCCGGGATCCGGGACCATCCCGCCGGTCCCCCTGACAGCAGCCGTCTCCTCCGGGGCGGGGCCGGGTTGTCTACCCGGTTCGCCGGTGTTCCTCGCCTCGGGCGCCGTCGTGCCGGGCTCCGGTTGGCCCGTGCTCCCGGCCGGTGGGCCTCCGCCGGCCTCAGGAGGCTCTTCGCCGTTTTCGATGGCCTCCCGGGGGTCGGGGCCGGAGACCGGGAAATACATCCGGCTCGCGCAGTCGTAAACGAGGCCGTTGGCCCTGGCCAGCTCGTCAATCCTCTGCACCGTCTCGGGCGACTCGAACACACCCCGGGCTTCCTGCTCGTCGGCGATCCGCCAGGCCTCGTCCTCGAGCGGCGAGTCGTCCTCGGCCACGTCGAGCAGCTCCTCGAAGGCATGCTCGGCCGACGGCGGCTGGCACGCCTGGGCCGGCGCCGGAGCGGCGGGGAGCAGCACCGCGGGAACGACGAGAAGAGCAGCTGCAAGGGCCGGGGGGCGCCAGGTCACGACGAGACCTCCAGAGAGTGACTCCACCTGAAGAATTCGCCCATGATGTCCCATCTCCTGTCCGGCCTCGTGCACCGGTCGCTCTCCGCCTCCTGACGCGCCGAGGGGCGGGGGACGATCCCCTGCCCCTCGGGCGATGAGCCGAAGCACGTCAGGTCAGAACTGGATGTCCACGCTCATGACGTCTTCGTCGATACGGTTCGTTTCACCGACAAAGGTGGTGGCGAAGGGCGAGAGCTCCCCGCCGCAGTCGGCGATGTCGCCATCTACCGTCCCCAGGTCCTCGTCCTCCTCGGGGAAGACACACGAGAAGAGGTCGGTGTCCTCACCCTGGGCCGTGGACGTCCGGAAGTCGTCCCGGGTGGAGAAGAAGGCCTGGCTGCCGGCGTCGTTGCCGTCGAGACCGAAGGCGAAAGCGTCGATGTTCTCCCCGCTGTCCCTCAGTTCCCGCTCGGAGCCGTCGAAGACGACCTCGGCTCCACCGTCACACGAGGTGACGGTGGCGTCGCGGCAGACGAAGACATCCTCGTTCTTGCCCTTCAGCTCGGCGTAGGCCCCGCTCAGCTTGAAATCGCCGTAGGTGGAGAAGTACAGGTCACCCCCGTCCACCTCTATGGCGTCGACGTCCTCTCCCGAGTGGGTGAGGCCGATGGCGCTGCCGTCGAAGAAGAGCTCGAAGGTGCCCTCCGTGTCCTCGCCGAGGGAGGTCGGGGTGAAGAGCACGACGTCGGAGTCGTCGACCCGATCGTCGATACCGGGTATCCGTCCCTTTTCGGTGAAGGAGAGCAGGAACCGCTCGGGCTCACCGTCGTCGGCGGGCTCGATGACGGCCATGGCGTCGATCCGCAGGTTGCGGAGCCCGACGTCCGAACCATCGAGGACCTTCTCGTAGGTGGCACCGTGGTACCGGATGACGTCCTCGTTGGCGAAGTGGTGGCGGTCGCCGTCCGCTTCCGGCAGGCTGTCGCCGTACTTCACGCTGAAGAGGAGGTCGCTGACGTCCTGCCAGGTGATGTGGACGTCGTCCTCGTCATCGGTGTCCACGGCGATGGAGGGGAATTCTCCCTGGCCGTGGTTGGCGGTCAGGTTGCGAGCGTGGCTCCAGTGGTCCCCTCCGTCCCGGCTGTGGGTGTGGAACACGTCAGGCTCGCCGGCCACCTCTTCGAGGAAAGCCACGTGCAGGTCGTCACCGTTGCCGTCGATGGCCGGCTTGGCGCACGGCTCGTCACCGGCGTGGATGACGTCGGGACCGTCGAAGCTCGCGCCGGCGTCATCCGAGTGCCAGTACAGGAACTGATTCAGGGAGTCGCAGGCCAGCACGTGAGCGTCGTCGCCGGCCATGTACAGGGCGGGCAGGGCATTCGTCGGGTTGTCGCTTGCCAGCAGTTGGATGGGGCCGAAGGTCCCGCCGCCGTCGGTGCTGCGCACGTAGCCGATCCGAGCCGCCGTGTCGTCCTGGTCCCGCACCCGGAACACGACCAGGACGGTGTCGTCCCCGTCGTCGCCGGAGAGGCCCACCTTGGGCTGGTCCTGTTCCTGCTCGTCGAGGTCGTCGGGGGTCATGGGAATCAGGTCGTCGGTACCGTCGAAGGTGAGGTTGATCGGGGCGTCGAAGCTCCCGCCCCGGTCGTTGCTCACCCGGATGACGATGTCGTGGGCCGTGGTCTCCTGTCCGGCCGGGGCGGGCCCGGCAGGGACGACGGGCTGGACCTGGAACTCTTCGGGGTCGATCTGGGTGCTCTCGTAGACGACCGCCACCCGGTTGCCCACCGCCGCGGTGTCATTGTCCGTCTCCTGGGCGAAGGCGGAGTTGCTCAGGTTCACCGCCGGCGAGAAGTCCCGACCCTCGTTCGTGCTGCGGGCGAAGTAGACCTCCTCGGGGAACTCCTCGCCTTCGAAGCCATCGTCATCCCCGCCTTCGTCGGGGTCATCACTTTGGTCCGCAGCCTCGTCCGGGTCCCGGTCGATGGCGAACTCCGGGCGGTTCTCCTCGAAGGCGACGTGCACGTCGTCGCCGTTGGTGGCCAGGCTGGGCTCGCTCGAGATCCCACCATCGTCGTCGAGCTGACGGCCGTCGTCGAAGTCGCGGCCGCCGTTGGTGCTCCGGCGGTGGCGGACCTCGAAGGGGAAGGCGAAATCGTCGTCGTTGTTGCTGGTGCTGAAGAGGGCATGGACCGTGCCGTCCTCGGATTCGACCTGCGTCACCTGGCCGACACCTTCTCCCACATTGTCGAGGCTCTGGGGGTTGAAGTCGTCGCCGCCGTCGGTACTGCGGAGGTAGTTCGCCGATTCGGCGCGGTCAACCTCCGGCCCTGGCGCCGACACGGCGGAGGGCGCCATTGCCAGCGGCACGGCCAAGGCGAGTAACGAGGCAAGGTAGGCGCGCGCCCTCGGCCTTTCAAAGATGCTCACGTGTTTCCTCCGTGCTCATGGGGACCCCAGCCGAGCGGTCGCGCCGCTGATGCGCCACCTGCCACCCAGCGCGAGGTGCGAAGGCCGCAGCTCAAAATGGGGGCAAGACGTCGTTTCAGGGCGAACGTTCCGCACGTGATTCTGCTTCACAGAACGCTTATTCAACGACAATTTCGGGCATTCCTGCCGTCGTACTATTTGTGCGTTATACCGCCACTTTCGGTATTAGAGACGACCTGTTCATTTCGTCTTGTTTCCCACCATCTGGGAACCTTGTCCAGGTACCGGGTCTTCGTGTCGCAATGTGGGGGGAACGGGCGTTGTGAGCGGTTTGCGAAAGGAAGGCGCGAGTTATCGCCTTATGCGGTCGATATGTCCTCGCGGGTAATTGCCCGAGAGGCGCTTGATTTGGCGTGCGCGCGTCTCGGGCGCGAAGCCCGGAGATCCTTCTCGTCCTCGGTTCTGCGCCCTTGGGCCCTTGATCAGGCCTTGAAGGGGAACTCCAGAGCCGTGATGTTCTCCGCCAGGAGGTTGGCGTCCCCGTCGAACACCTTGAGCAGGGGCACCGCGGATCGCCCACACTCGGCCAGCGGGTCGGCTGCCGCTGGCTCCGCTTCGGGATGGAAGCACTCCAGGGCGTCGGAGCCCTCGCCCTTCGCCCCGGGCAGCGCGAAGGTGCCGGTCGTCGAGTAGTAGGACGAGAACTTCTCGTCGTCGAGGCCGGGACCGACCCCGTCGAAGGAGAAGGCGTCCACGTCCTCACCGACCCCGGCGAGTCCGGCCTCGGAGCCGTCGAAGCCGACCTCGGTCGTGGTGCAGGCCGAGTCCTCGCCGGTCGTCACCCCCCGGCAGACGACGATGTCCTCGTCCTGGCCGGAGGTCCCGTCGCCGGTGGTGAAGCGGCCCGTCGTGGAGAAGTAGAGGTCGACGCTCGTGACCTCGTCGGTCGCGGGGTCCCGGTTCTCGACCACCTCCACGGCGTCGATGTCCTCGCCGGGGTGGGTGAGGCCGATGTCGGACGCATCGAGATAGGGGCTGAAGGTGCCCCTCGTCGTCTTCCCCAGCTTCTCGGCGGTGAACAGCACCAGGTCGGAGTCGTCAACCTTGCCCACGCCGGACAGCGTGCCCGGCTCGGTGAACGAGAGGACGAACCGGGGCGGGTCCTCAGGGTCTTCGCCGGGGATCTCGGCCAAGGCGTCGATGCGGAAGTTCCGCAGCCCGACGTCGCTGCCGTCGAGGACCATGCGGTAGGCCTTGCCCGTGTACTGGACGACGTCCTCGTTGGTGAACCACCGCTCGTCACCGTTCTCCAGGGGCAGTTCCTGTCCGTACTGGAGGGCGAAGAGGAACACCGTCCGGTCGTTCCAGGCCACGTGCACGTCTCCGACTTTCGGGTCCACGGAGACCGAGGGGTCGCTCGAGGGCATCGGATTGTTCGAGAGGTTGCGGCCGCGTTCGAAGCGGGCCCCGCCGTCGTGGCTGCGCAGGTACCAGATCTCCTGGTCGAGACCGGCGTCCTCCGTGCGGACGGCGATGTGGAGGTCGTCGTCTTGGCCGTCGATGGCCGGGCGGTTGCAGCCGACGGGGCTGGCCAGGATCACCGGCGCGGCGAAGGTGGTCGTCGTCCCGTCGTCGGTGCCGCGGTAGTAGAGCACGTCGGCGGTGTCGGACGGGTCATCTTCGTCGGGGATGGCGCAGGCCACCACATGCACCGAGTCGCCCACGGCGAGGACGGCCGGGAACTCAGCCTGGGGGCCGGGAAGGAGGACGGGCGCCGTCGGGTTGGTTCCGTCGCCGTCGAGGCGGATGTAGCCGATGTGAGTGATCTCCTCCGCGTCGTCCCCGGTGTCCGGCTCATCGTCCGCCTCATCGTCCGGGTCGGCCTCGCCCTCCACCTCCTGGCGGTCCCGGTACACGACGTGGACGGCGTCGCCTGTGACATCCACGGCCGGCTCGGCCTGGCCACCTCCGACATCGAACGTCAGGTTGAGCTCACCCTTCCAGGTCGTGCCGCCGTCGGTGCTGGCCTGGAACAGGACGTCGTCCTCGTCGGTCAGCGCCTGGCCGATCACGTCCTCGCCTTCGTAGGCGACGGCCACGAGCTGGCCGGCGCCCGCCACGTCGGGGTCCCGGTTGTGCACGTCGTCGGAGTTGGTGATGTTCACGGGTACGGAGAATCGCTTCCCTGCGTCGGCGCTGGCGGTCCAGAAGATGTCGTCGCGGTTCTCGTCCGAGGGGTTCTCGTCGGGGTGGTCGGACTCGCAGCACGGGTCGACGTCACCGCCGGTCAGCAGCTTGTCGTCCTCCCACACCACCCACACCTTGTCGCCGTCGGCATCGAGGTCGCTCTCGCTGGAGTCCCCGTTCGCCGGCGTGCCCCGGGCGTCGATGACGTCGAGGCGGGTCGAGGTGGCGAAGCTCTTCCCCCCGTCGGTCGAGCGGCGGTACCGGACCTGGCGGGGTGCGTCGTTGTTGTCTCCCGAGTCGTAGATGGCGTGGACGACGCCGTCCTCCGCGGCCACGTGGGTCAGGCCCACGGGCATGCTTCGGTCCTGGAGTTGGAGAGGGTCGAAGCTGTCGCCCCCGTCCGTGCTGTGCAGGTACGAGAATGTCCCCGGGGAGTCCTGCACGGCTGCTGGTGCCGGTGGCAGAGCGAGCGCCGGGAGCCCCCCGAAGAGGAGGGCGACAGCCAGAACCCTGGCCCGCTGCCCCCGTCGCGTCCTGGTCACATCAATCCCCCAGTCTTGGTTCCGAAAGTCCGAATGACCACGCTGAGTGCATCTGGGCAAGTATGGCGGGAGCCACCTAGCGTGGTCAATATTGGCGATTTGTGGTCATCGCGCCGTTTGGCAGACTTGACCAAAGGCCGCGAAAGGCACCAAACTGGACGGCGTACAAGCCGCAACCGGCATGACCGGGCCGGTTGTACCTCGCTGGGTGGCGTTGAGGTACTGCCGGAGTTGTCGGCGCGCTTTAGGTCCGACGCCGCGAGGAACCACGCATCGTGACCCAACACTCCGTCGTACCCCGAGGTCCGGGCACTGCTCCCGCTCTCGCGCTCGTCCACCACGGACACCAGCATCTGATCACCGACGGCTATGACAACCACGAGGGACTCTCGGAGGTTTTGGAGTCCTTTACCGCCGTCCTCGCCCTCCATCTCCGTTATCGCGTGCCGCTCAACCTGCACCTGTCGGGCACGCTGCTGCAGGCCGCCGCTTGGCACGCGCCGGAGTTCTTCGGCTGGGTCGAGGCGCTCCGTGACGAGGGGCTGGTGGAGGTGCTCGGCAGCGCCTACTCCCAGCCGGTCATGACCCTCTTCAGCCCCGAGCACAACCTCCGTCAGGTGGCGGAGGAGCTGGATCTTCTCCAGCGCCACCTCGGAGTCGAAGCGAGCGACGTGTCCGGGTTCTGGGTGCCCGAGCGGGTCTGGGACACCGCCTCCCTGGCGCCGGCCCTCTGCAGTCCCGACCTGGCCAACGGCGGCTACCGGTACGTACTCGTCGACGACCGGCTGGCCTACCCGGCCGCCGAGCGAGCCGGCTTCGACCGGGGCACCGCCCCCGGACGCTCTCCCGTGCCCGCGTCTGCCGCCGGCCCGCCTCCCGGCCGTCCCGACGATGCCGTCGCTCCGAACGGCAGGCGCGACGGGCGCCACCTCCGACCCTGGCGGATGGGAGGAGCGCACGACCTGGTGGCCCTTCCGATCTCGGGGGATCTGCGCTACGCCATCCCTCCGAGAGACCCGGCTGCCTGGCGTCTCCTGTTCGACACGCTCGAAGCCGTACGCGGCGCGGGAGCGGGAGCCCTCGCCCTCTACGCGGACGACCTGGAGAAGACAGCGGCGGTAGGACCCTGGACCCACGGGCCCTGGCGCCGGGCCGATGTCGACGCCTACGAAGGACTGCTGCGGTGGCTGGCCGGCACCGATAAGGTCGAAACCGTGCTGCTGACTCCCTGGCTGGCCGCCCATCCTCCGACGGCCACACGAGCCGTGGAAGCGGGCACCTTCTATGAGCTCGCCGCCGGGGGGGCGGGCGAGGATTACCGGCGCTGGTGGGCGTCAGGGTCCTACGCCCCCTACCGGGCGTACCTGGAACGCCTCGAGGTGACGCTGGTCACCGGCCCTCCGCTCTCCCGCCCGTCGGTCAACGGCTCGGGTCCCGGCCCCGCCCGCCGGCTGTGGGAGCTGGCCTGGTTGCAGCTCATGGCCGCCTCCTACGAGACCGCTTGGCACGGGCTGGGGGCGGGGCCCGACGAGCCCGCCCCGTGGGCCCGGGCCACCGCCTCTCACGCCCGCTCCGCCCTGCACACCGTGGCCGCCGCCCGTTTCAGCCAAGGCTCGACCGGGACGGAGGGCTCCGCTGGAATGCCGTGGGCATCCCCGGCCCCTGACATCTCCGGGGTCTGGGGTGCCCCCGACCTCACAACGCCGCGTGTGTGGAGCTCCGATCTCGACGCCGACGGCGAGATCGAGGTCATCCTGGCCAACGAGCGGATCTTCGCCGTGCTCTCGCCCCGCTTCGGGGGCCGCCTCGTGGCCCTCTACGACCTGCACGCCGGGGCCCTGGTGGTGGGGAACCCCGCCGACGACTGGAACTGGCAGGAGGAGCTCAACCGTTACATGGAGGTACCGGCCAACCACCCCGGCGCACTGGCTGACGTCGGCCATGAGAACGAACGCTGGGAGCTGGCCGCCACCCGTTTCCTGGCCGAGGGGGGTGTGGAGGCGGAGCTCCGCCACGTCGAAGCCGGATCGCCGTTGTTCGGTTCCACCAAGCGCGTCCGGCTCCTCCGAGACGGCTCCCATCTGGAGGTGGCCTACGAGCTGGCCGACGCGCCCGAGCGTTTCCAGGTGGAGCTCGGCCTCTCCCCGGACTACCTGACGCTGCTGCGCGAAGGGCGAGATGCGGTCCGGGCGCTCCACGGCGCTCGCCGGCGGGGTTTCGCCGCCGGGGCGGCGGCGGTGTGGGTCGAGCTCCCCGAGGACGAGCCACTGGTCTGGGAGCCCCCACCCACCCGTCCCGCCGGCCACGTGCTCGTCCTGCGGGCGGCCGCCTACCGGCCGTCGTTCATCCTCCGCCTCGGCGTCGGCGACCCGCCGGAGCCCGACGAGATCGACCTGCGGGTGGCTGCCCCCGGCCAGCGCCTGACGGCACCCAGCCCGGGAGGACCGGGATGACCCGCCGGGCCGGGGCCTCCGCCCGTTTCGGGCTGCGCCAGGCGCTGCGCGTCTTCGGGCCCTTCGCCCGACCCCACCTGCCCGCCCTGGCCCTGGCCCTGGTGCTCGTCCTGGCCAATACCGCCTTCCGTCTGGCCAAGCCCTGGCCCCTCGCCTTCCTCGTCGACGAGGTGCTCGGCCGCCGCCGCTCCGATGCCAGTTTCGAGCTGCTCGTGATCGTCGTGGTGGTGGCGGTGGTGGCCCTGGCCGTCCTCGAGGCCGGCGTCGGCTTCGTCCGCACGTACCTCATGCAGACGGTGGGCCAGAAGGTGGCCTTCCGGATTCGCGTCGCCCTGTACGAGCACCTGCAACGGCTGTCGCTGGCCTTCCACGACCGGGCCCAGACCGGGGAGCTGATGACCCGGGTCACCCGGGACGCCGATCCCGTCCAGGAGCTCGTCACCGACAACCTGCTGGAGGCCGTCGCCTCCGCCCTCCTCGGCGTGGGGATGGTGGTGATCACCCTCACCCTCGACTGGCGGCTCTCCCTCGTCCTGCTGGCCATGACCCCGCTCATGGCCGTGACCAACGCCCGCTTCCGCCGGCGCATCAAGGCGGCCGAGGTCCAGGCCCGCAACCGGGAGGGCGACATGACCTCCCTCACCCAGGAGACCCTCGCCTCCATGCGCCTGGTCAAGGTCTTCGGCCGGGAACGCCACGAGACCGCCCGCTTCGAGTCGGCCGGCGGGCAGGCGCTGGCCGCCAACTTGGCCCTGTCCCGCACCGAGTCGGCCTTCTCGTCGTGGCTGGGCGTGGTGCCCTCCTTGGGGCTGGCGGCCTTGCTGGCGCTGGGCGCCCACGAGGTCCGCGCCGGGCGTCTCGAGCTGGGCGAGCTGCTCGTCTTCACGTCCTACCTGCGAGACTTCTACGGACCGACCCGGGCCCTGTCCCGCCTGGCGGCCAAGGCCAGCCGGACCAGCGTGCGGGCCGAGCGCATCGCCGAGATCCTGGCCACTCCACTGGCCGTCACCGACCTGCCCGGCGCCCGCCCCGCCCCCCGCCTGTCGGGGGCGGTCACCTTCCAGTCGGTGACCTTCGCCTACGTCCCCGGCCGCCCCGTCCTCCACGACGTGAACCTGGAGGTTCCCGCCGGGCAGGTGGTGGCCCTGGTCGGGGCCACCGGCGCGGGCAAGACCACGCTGGCCGGCCTGGTGCCCCGCCTCTACGACCCCGATCAGGGAGCGGTGCTCATCGACGGGATCGACATTCGCAGCTTCACCCTGGAGAGCCTCCAGGCCCAGGTGGCGGTGGTCCCCCAGGAATCGGTCCTGCTGCGGGCCACGGTGGCCGAGAACATCGCCTACGGCCGACCGGACGCCACCCGGGCCGAGATCGAGGCGGCCGCCCGGGCGGCCAACGCCCACGGCTTCGTCACCGCCCTCCCCCTCGGTTACGACACGCTCGTCGACGAACGCGGCGAGACGCTGTCGGGGGGTCAGCGCCAGCGCCTGGCCATCGCCCGGGCCCTGGTACGCCAAGCTCCCATCCTCATCCTGGATGAACCGACCTCGGGACTCGATGTCCGCTCGGAGCGACTGGTCCTCGACGCCGTGGAGCGCCTGATGGCCGAGCGCACGGTCATCGTCATCGCCCACCGGCTCTCCACCGTGCGCCGGGCCGACGTCATCGTCTTCCTGGAAGAGGGACGAGTGGTGGAGCAGGGCAGCCACCACGAGCTTCTGGAACGGGGGGGACGCTACGCCGAGCTCGTCGCCCTCTCCGCCGGTGACGCCCTCGCCGACGGCTCGACGACGGCCATGGGGAACGGGCGGGCGAACCCCGGCAACAGCGAAGTCGGTGCCAGCGGCGCGCCGAGCAAAGGAGACCGATGAGCATCACCAAGGATGTGAAGCAGGAGCTGGGACGGCGGGTGGCCACCGCCTCGGGGGAGGCGTTCCTGGAGGCCCGCTTCCGGCCCCTCGTGGAGACGGCCAACGCGCTCACCCCCGGGGACACCCCGTACCCCGGCGGCGCCGGCAACGGCCACGGCGGCGGCTGGGCGGTGCGCGTGATCCAGCTCGACTCCACCGGGGCGGCCACGGTCGAGGTCCGCCGCAACGGCGGCCGGGCGGTCTTCGCCAAGTTCTTCCCCCCCGGCACCGACGGCAAAGCCATCCACGACAAGCTCCTGGCCCTGCGGGAGGCGGCATTCGGGGCCGGCTCCCCTTACCAGGTGGTGAAGCCCCTGGCCTGGCTGCCTGAGCTCGACCTGCTGGTGTGCGCCGAGGCGCTGGGCCCCTCGGTGGCCGACGTACTGGCGGGCGACGACCCTGCCGCCCGCCTGAGGGCGGTGGGGGAGGCGGCCACCTGGCTGGGGCGGCTCCACTCCACGCCGCTGCGGATCGGCAAGCCCCACTCCCTCATCGTCTCGACCGAGATCCTGTCCCTCACCCGCCGCCTGGCCAAGGTGGCCACGGAGCATCCCGGCTACGTGACCGAGGCGTTGGTCATGATCGAGCAGCTGGAGACCCTGGCCCTCGACACGATCGACGGGCTGGCGGTGCAGAGCCACGGCCAGTACCGCCCCATCCATGTCTTCCTCGGCGGAGGGTCAACGACGGTGATCGATCTGGACCGGTCCCGACCCGCCGACCCGGCCCGGGACACGGCGGAGTTCCTCCATCGCCTGCGGCGCCAGCTCTCGGGGGACGGCCGGCCCGCCGAGGATGTGGAGGCGGCCACCGCCGCGTTCCTCGACGCCTACCGGGCGGCGGTCCCCGACCCCGAGGTGTGGCTGGCCAACTTGCGCTTCCACTGGGCGCGTTACGTGTTCCACTCCATGAACCGGAAGCTGAAGAAGGGCGACAGCCCCGAAGACGACCGCGCCGTGGACACCTACCGGGCCGACTTCGGGGCCCTCGTCGAGGGCCGGCTCCTCCCGGAGGCGTGAGACGTTGAGCCACTGTGGCCTTCCCCTGGCCGCCCTGCGGGGCGCCTTCGACGTGGGAGACTGGCGAGAGGTCCAGCCCCTCCCCGCCGGCAAGAGCCAGCACTACCTGCTCACCACGACGTTGGGGCGCTTCGTGCTGCGGCGCTCCTACCGGTCCAAGACGTTCGACGAGGTGCGCTTCGAGCACGAGCTGGTGGCGCACCTGCGGGCCCGCGGTTTCCCCGGGCCGGAGTTCGTCCCCACCGTGGAAGGCGAGCCGTGCGCGCCGGTGGACGGGCGGCTGTGGCGCATGGCGCTGTTCGTGGCCGGACGCCCAGCCTCGGCCGAGATCCCCGGCCACGTCGAGGCGGTGGCCGAGGCCCTGGCCCGATATCACCAGCTGGTGGCGGACTTCTCGGCCGGCGTCCCCGCCCCCGACGCTCCGCTGGTGCCCGCCGCTCTCGCCGAGCGCCTGGGGGCGGTCCCGACCGAAGAGCGGTTCCTGGCCGCGCTGCCGGAGGGCCTGGCCGCCCCGCTGCGCTTCGCCCTGGCCGAGGGAAAGGCGGTCCACCGTCGCCTGGAGGAGCTCTACCGAATCCTGCCCCTGACCACCATCCACGCCGGTTGCCGGCGGGGCAGCGCCCTGTTCGACGGCGGACGTCTGCTCGTGGTCCTCGACTTCGACAGCGCCCACCACGAAGCCCGGGCCCTGGACGTGGCCGTGGCCGTCCACGACTTCGCCAAGGTCTACGGCGACCCCGCCTCCCCGGACTACAAGGTGCACCTCGACCCCGCGGTGGCGGCCCGCTTCGTCGGTGCCTACCAGGCCGTCTCGCCTCTGGCACCCGAAGAGCTGGAAGCCGTCCCCCTGCTGCTGGTGGCCAAGCGACTCAAGCGCGCTCTGGGCCGTTACACCCGGCTGCTGGCGGGCGAGGCCCTGTCGGGCAACGACCTGCGCAAGATCGCCCTGGAGCTGGCCCGGGTCCGCTCCCTGGCGCACGACGGGGGTCTGGCGCCGGCCATGGCCGCCGCGGCAGGTCCGAAGTGATGCAGAGGGAGAACCCACCGATGCATTTCGTGGTGGTCTGCGTCGACGCCCTGCGGGCCGACCACCTGGGCTGCTACGCAGGAACCGACCGGGGCACGCCCCACATCGACCGCCTGGCGGCCGACGGTGTGCAGTTCGCCAACGCCATCAGCCAGGCGTCCTGGACCCACCCGTCGATGGCGTCGATGATGACCGGGCTCTATCCCAGCCAACACGTCATGACCGGAGCGCGCAAGGAAAGGGACGCTTCCACCAAGCTCATCGCCCTCAACGCTGCCCTGCCGACCCTGGCGGGCTGCCTCCGGGAGGCGGGGTACACCACGGCCGCCTTCGTAGCCGGCAACGCCTACCTGAAGCCCGAGTTCGGCATCACCCGGGGCTTCGACCACCTCGACTGGCGCACCACCATTGACGGGAGCGCCGTGGTGGACGGGTTCGCCCACTGGCTGGAGACCACGGAGGAGAGACGGTCGTTCGCCTACCTGCACCTCATGGACGCGCACAGTCCCCTCCCCCAGGAGCTCTACGCCTCCCGACCCATGGTCGACCGCGGCGTGGATGTCGCCGGCAGCGATGCGGGGCTCGACACCCTGCTCGGCTACTACGCCGCCGGCGTGCGCCGGGCCGACGCCCACGTCGGCCGCGTCCTGGCACTGCTCGAGAGGCGGGGTCGGCTGGGTGACACCTGGGTGATCCTCACGGCAGACCATGGCGAGGAGCTCAACGAGCACGGCGTGATGCTGAGCCACGGCCAGAGCCTGTACCGGCAGCTGGTGTGGGTCCCGCTGGTCGTGCGCCTGCCAGGAAGACAGGGAGCGGGAAGGGCCCCGGCCCAGCCCGTCGCGCACATCGACCTGCTGCCCACCATCCTCCAGGTCGCCGCCGCGCCCGTCCACGACGTGCCGGGGCGGAGCCTGCTGCCCCTGCTCCTGGGACCCGACGGCCACGCCCCGACGAACGGGCACGGCCCGGCCCCGGGCACCGGCGACCCCGCCGCCTTCAGCGAGCTCCTGAAGCGGGTGCGCTACAGCCGCTCGGTCACCACCACCGAGTACCAGTTCATCGAGACGTTCCACGTGTCGAAGATGCCACCCGCCATGGTCGCCGACCTTCACCCCGGCGTGGCCGTGGAGGTCAAGGGCCAGCCGGTGGGGGGGTGCGATTTCCTCCCCACCAAGGTGACCATCGGAGTGCCGGGCGACGACAAGCTGCTCGGGTCGGTGGAGGCCATCGACGTCTCGGCGGCCACGGTCACGATCCTGGGCTGCACCGTCGAGATCGACGCCGGCACCCAGATGGTCGGGCTGGACAAGGCGCCCTTCTCGCTCGCCGAGGTGTCGGTCGGCGACCGCCTCAACATCGCGCTGGATCCTCCGCCCGGGATCCGGGGTGTCCCGGAAGACGCGGGCGCCGGGCGACGGGCCCGTGAAGTCATGTGGCGTAAGGCGGGTGGCGAGTCGAAGCTCGAAGGTCCGGTGGAAGCCGTCGAAGAGCGGGGGGACGGCACGGTCACGGTCCGGGTGCTGGGACGGGCGGTGCACGTCGACCCGGGCCGGGTACGGCTGGTGCACCGGGACCCGGCCGCTCGCCGTTGGCGCCGGGAGGACGTCCTGGCGATGGTGGCGGCCGGCAACTACCTCGGCCGGGAACAGGAGCTCTACCGGTTCAGCGTCGACCCGGAGGAGATGACGAACCTCGTGGACGAGGAACCGGAAGTGGCGCGCGCCCTGGAGGAGCGCCTCGCCACCTGGGCCAGGAGCATCGCCGGAACGCAGGCTCCCGGTGAGCTGGTGGAGCTCGATCCCGAGACGGAGGAACAGCTCCGGAAACTCGGCTATCTCGCCTGACCGCCGGAGGCTGCCTCGGCTCGGACGCCCCGGGGCGCGGACCCTGGTGGCTTGGTGGCAGGTGGGGTTTCGATCGAGAAGTCGGTCCATACGACGTAGACGAAGCCGTTGGCGGCGTCGACGGCGAGCGACACGTCGTCCGAGCTGCCCCGGGTCCGACTCACGTTCTGGACGGCCTGGAAGGTCGCCCCGTCGTCGGCGCTGCGCCGGAGGAAGATGTCGCTGCGCCCCGTCGTCGTGTCCGACCAGGCGACGTACACGTTGTGACCGGCGGCCACCACCCTCGGTTTGCCGCAGTCGCCCGGGTTCCCGGAGAGGTTGACCGGCGGTTCCCACGTGGCGCCTCGGTCAGTGCTGCGGTGATACAGGACCTCGCTGTCGAAGAGGCCGGCAGGATCGGCCGGGATGCAGCTCACCACGTGCACCACCTGGCCGCTGGCGGCCACGCTCGGCCTGCGGGACGGCACCTCAGCCGGGAGGAGGAGAGCGGCGCTGAAGGTCTCGCCTCCGTCGTCGCTGCGGGCATAGCCCACCCGGTCGTCGCTTTCGTCGAGGTCGGCACGGCGGTCCTCCCATACGGCGTGGACGTCGGTGCCGGAGACGGCCAGTGCCGCCCCCACCTGCTGGAGCGGGTCGCGGCTGAGATCGGCAGGGTTCATCCACGACTTGCCGCCGTCGGTGCTGCGGCGGGAGAAGACGTCGTCGTCGGTGTCGTTCAGGGCGTCCTCGAAGGCCACGGCCACGAAGGTCCCGGTGGCGGCGATGTCAGGGTCCCGGGTGTGGCGGTCGGCGGTCCCGCTCACGTTCCCCCGCGCGCCGAAGGTGGCGCCCCGGTCGGTGCTCGAGCGCCCGTAGATCTCGTCGCCGTCGACGGCGGGGTCGGGTCGCCCCTGGTCGTCGAGGAAGGCCTCCGCCCACACCACGTGCACCCGATCGCCCGTCACGGCCAGGTCGGGCTCGGCCGAGTCGCCCTCCGTCCGGCTCAGGTTGACGGGCGCCTCGAAGCCGACGCCCCCGTCGGGACTGCGACGGTAGACGACCTCTCCGTCGTCGCCCTCCCTCCAGACCACGTGGACGGTCCCGGCGTCGGCCGCCACCTGGGCGAGCTCGCTCATGGCGGCGTCGCTGCTCAGATTGGCGGAGTCGCCGAAACTCGCGCCACCGTCGGTGCTTCGGGCGTAGAAGACCCGACTGGCGGCTCGGGCCGACGCCGGCGGTGCCGGAAGCAGGAGCGCCAGGAGACCCAGGGTCCCCCCCACCGCCGGAAAGATCGTGCCGTGGCGTTGCCCACCCCTCGTGCCCATGCCACCCCCAGACGAAAGAAGACCCGCACGACCGGCATCCAGGACCGAGTCGGTGGCCATCACTCCCAGCAGAACGAGGATACCAAGGCGAGCGCGGAACCGCCTGCGGAACATGGACATAGGGAACGAACTTCCGGATCTCCAGGTTCGGCAGGAAAGCGGACGTAGGGAACGAATCTCTAAGAGATACCAGCCCATCCGGCTGGCCTCCCCGTCGGGTGCAACAAGGAGCACAGGAGTGCGACGCAGACTTGCTGCCGGACGCTCGGGGATGCTGGCTGTCATCCTGGCGCTCCTCGTTCCCGTCACCGGATCGGGAGCCGCGTCGCCCGGCGACTCCGACGCCCGGGCGGTGGCCGCCGAGCCCACCGGGGGTCAGGGCTACTGGCTGGCGGGGGGGGACGGCTCGGTCTACGAGTTCGGCGAGGCGACGCCCTTCGGGGGCGCGACCCGCCCGAACAAGCCCATCGCCGGGATGGCCCCCACCCCCTCGGGCCGGGGCTACTGGCTGGTGGGCAGCGGAGGAGGGGTGTTTGCCTTCGGGGACGCCCGGTTCCTCGGTTCCACCGGCCACCTCAGCCTCAACCGCCCGGTGGTGGGCATGGCCGCCTCACCCACCGGTGCCGGCTACTGGTTCGTCGCCGCCGACGGCGGGATCTTCGCCTTCGGGGACGCCGGGTTCTACGGTTCGACAGGGGCCATGCGCCTCAACCGGCCCATCGTCGCCATGGCCGCCACCCCCACCGGCGCCGGCTACTGGCTGGTGGCCTCCGACGGGGGGGTCTTCGCCTTCGGGGACGCCCGCTTCTACGGCTCCACCGGGAACCTGAGGCTCAACGCCCCCATCGTGGGCGCGGCCCGCACCTCCTCGGGACGGGGTTACTGGTTCACGGCCGCCGACGGCGGGGTGTTCAACTTCGGCGACGCCGCCTTCGTGGGCTCGACGGGAGGCCGGGCGCTGCCACACCCGGTGATCGGCATGGCCGGCGTGCCCAGCGGCGCCACCCAGCCGAACGCCGGGCCGTCGCCTGCCCATCCGCCGACCCCCCCCGCTCCCGGCGGCGACCCGGCACGGCCCGACGCCCCCTCCGACACCCCGCCCGATGCGGTCGCGCCTGGCCCGCCGGCGCCGGTCCCGGCCCCCGGTCCGGGAACGGTGCCGGGCGCGCCTTTCGACGTCGGCCTGGTGGGTGACACGGGCTACACCGAGAGCCAGGAGCGGTCCTTCCTGAAGGTCCGCACCCACATGAACGGTCTGCCCCTGGCCTTCTCCATCCACATCGGGGACATCTGGGCGGAGGGGGAGGCCTGCACCGAGGCCAACTACCAGCACGTGCGGGACGTCTTCGACGGGTTCGCCCATCCCTTGGTGTACACGCCGGGCGACAACGAGTGGGCGGACTGCCCGCAGGGCTCGAGCAGCAGCCTGAACCGGGTCCGCCGGCTCTTCTTCCCCGCCGACGAGACGCTGGGTCAGCGCCGCCTGATCGTGACCCGCCAGTATCCGACCTTCGTGGAGAACGCCCGGTGGACCCAGGGCGGGGTGGTGTTCGTGACCATCAACGAGCCCGGCGCTACCGGACGGGGCGGCAGCCACCGCGACACCAACATCGCCTGGCTCGACGAGGCCTTCGACGAGGCCGAGGCCACCGGGGCCCCCGGCGTCGTGGTCGCCTGGCAGGACAACCCCTTCGAACCCTCTGGGGGCCGGCTGGCCAAAGTCCTCAGGGCGCGCACCATCAGCTTCGGCCGGCCTGTGGTTCTCGTCCACGGCGACACCCACAACTACCGGATCGACCACCCCTGGAGCGACGCCCGCAACTTCACCCGGGTGGAGGTCCACGGCGACACCTCGTCGGCCCAGTGGGTGCGGATGACGGTCGACCCTGGGAGCCCCACCGTCTTCGGCTTCGACAACGAGCGGGCCGGCTGAGCGGCCGGCACGTAGTGCCCGCCACCGGATCAGCCAGCCGGGACGGGGATGGCGGCCTCGAAGTGGTCGAGGGGGACGAGCTTGAAGTTGGTCGTTTTGCGTCCCTCGTCGTGGTCGCTGCCGTCGTGGCAGACGAAGAGACCGGCAGGGAAGTCAGGACCCAGCGGCCGGGCCTCCACGTCGATGCCGTCGGTCTCGTCGCAGCCGTCGATTCCGCCGTTCCTCACCCGCAGCTTCCCCAGGAAGGCGTTGTTCCCGGAGCGGGAGTAGACCACGAAGGAGCTGTCTCCCTGGCTCGAGGCGATGAGCAACCCGCCCTCCCCCGGCCCGTAGCGGATGGCAAGGCCCTCGACGTCGGCCTCCAGGTGCCCGCTCGGACCGGTCGAGTCGACAAGTCGACGAGCGTCGGTGGGAGCGTCGGGTTCGGCGTCGTACTTCCAGATGCCCCTCTCCTCCTCTCCGATGTAGAGCAAGCCCCGCTCGTCGTCGGCGACGCAGCCTTCCACGGAGCCGCCCACGTCCCAGGGGCCCCGGACCCGCCGGGCGTCGACCCGCCCGGAGCCGGCGTCGTAGAGCTCCCACTGCTCGGTGCGCCCGTCCTGGTCGTTGGGGAAGGCGTAGAAGCGTCCCGAGGCGGAGCTCCGGTACAGACAGAGCCCATGGGCCTCGATCTCCGTGGTGATCGGTCGGGCCGCCACGTCGACCAGTCGCCCGGCCCCGGCGTCGACTTCGTAGACCCAGAGGCGGCGGTTCTCGTCGTCCGCCGCCACCACCAGGGAGACCTCCCTTCCCGCCGACCGGAACCCATCCCGCAGGTCCACGTTGTTTGGCTCACCCTGGGCCACGAACTGGACCTGCGCGCCGTCGAGCGTGTAGACGCCCAGGCCGGAGTCCTTGTCCGTCCCGATGATGAGGGACTTCGCGGGGTCGCGGGGATGGACCCAGATGGCGGGGTCGTCGGCGTCCCCAGGTGATGGAGCCGTCTCGACCGTCGCGGCGACGGATGCCGCTTCCCTCCTCAGGTCGGAGGAGGTCCCAGACGGGCCGGCCCGTGGGCCAGCATCCGGCCGGCGGGCGGGGGAGCATGCCGTAGCGACGAGAAGGGCGCACCCCAAGGCGATGCCGGGCACCGCCGCGCCTCGCCGTTGCCGCTCAGTCCCGGACCTGCCGGGAGAGTCGGAGCTCCCGCTCAGCTGGGAGTTGCGCCCAGGGTTTCGACCAGTTCGCATTCGTGCTCCTGGAGCCACGCCAGCCGAGGGAGCTCGAGCTCGAGCGTTTCGGTGAGCTTGAGGGCGTCCTTCTCCCGTTGGGGCGAGACGACGTGTTTCCCCAACAGGTTGGCCGCTTTCCCCGCCACCTTGAGCAGACGCTGGGCCCGCAGCACCTGCGGCAGCCGCTCCACTTCGTGCGCTTCCAGTGCCTCCTCTTCCTGGTAGGCGGCCAGGAAGGCAGCGAAGCGGGGCAGGTCGAAGGCTCCTGGCTCCTCCTTGGGCCGCCTGGTCAAGGCCCGCAGGCTGTAGGCGAGGTCGAGCACTCGCATCTCGTGCGCGGCGCGCTCGTAGTCGAGCACTCCAGTGAGGCGTGACCCGTCGAACAGGACGGCTGAGACGCCGAACGAACCGTGGGTGACCAAGTGAGGGCACACGCCGTTGGCGCCGAGGCGCGATCCGACCTCGGCGAACGCCGGCTCGAGCACGGTCCGGGCCTGCTCGAAGCGCTGCCTTCCCTCGGGTCCGGCGATACCGGCGACGACCTCGCCAGCCCGGGCCAACACATCCGGTCCCTCGGCGAGCAGCCCCAGCTCGGAGCCCAGGATGGGCCGGGCGGACTCGGGCAGGTGGCGGCCCTCCTGGTGGAAGCGCGCCAGAGCCCGGGCCGACTGGGCGAGGTGCTGAGGATCACCCAGGTCGGGGAAGGAGCCGGGGAGCCGCTCGGTCACCAGGCACAGGGTGCCCTGCACGCGCTCCCAGCCGGCACCCGCTCGGCTGGGGACCACCGTGGGGGCCGGGTAGCCACGGGCCCGGAGGTGCTCGAGCAGCGCCACCTCTCGGGTCAGGCTGTCCTCGGTCTTGCGGGGGTTGGAAGCCCGCACCACGAAGCGGCCCCGATCGGTGGTGAGGAAATAGCTCGTGTTGGTCGAGCCCTTTGGGGTGCGGTGCCATTCCTGCCATCGCCCGAGATCCCAGGTATGGATCACATCATCAACGGACAGAGCGACCGGGTCTCGGCGCCTGACGAGAGGAGGCCCGGCGGTGCCTCCAGGCGTGTCAGCGTCCATGGCTGCCTTTCTTCATTGGTTCGCCGAGCCCGCCGGTCAGGCCCGCCGTCGGTACAGCGCCGGGTTGACGACGGCGACCATGGCGGTGGCGTCGAGGCCCCCACCCAGGAACCGGTTGACCCGGTCGATCTGCGTCTCGGGAGCGCTGAGCATGTCGTTGTAGCTGACGCGCAGCAGGGCGAAGTTCGGCTGAGCGTCGAGCCAGGCGAACAGCGAATCGATGTGGCGCTGAAAGGAAGCCACCCTTTGCCCCGGGGGCCGGGGGTCGTCGACCTCGCCTTGGCGGATCAGCATGGCGTGCTGGGACGCCAACATCTCGGTCATGTCCCGCTCCATGAAAACGACGCGGTAGCGGTAGCCAGCGGGCAGCTCGGGAAGCAGCGCCGAAACCATCTTGACCACGTGGCCGCGTGCCCCGGGTATCCAGGCCTTGTCCCGCTTGAGCTGCTTGACCCGCTCGAATTCGTAATAGCCATGGGGGTTGTCCTCGTCCGGTCGACGGACGCCGTCGGCGAGGACGGGGATCCCGCCCGCCTCCAGCATTTGCATCATCATCGAGGTGCCGCAGCGCGGCAGCCCAGCGACGATGACGATCTCATCCCCGATCCCCGTACTCCCCACCATGGGAACATTCTCTTCGAGGGTGACCCGTTCCTGCCGCTTTTCCGGCAATTACTCTCAAAAGCCACACTTGACCCATTTCGACCTCTGGATCAAACTGGAACGATGGCGGAGGGACTCCCGTCTTCTTTGGGGCCCGCTCGCCAGTGTCGTAACGGTTGGGGGGCTGGGGAATGGCCGTAAAGGGGTCGTCGCCACCAGGCTGGCGCGAGGTAGGTGTGAACGGGGCCCCGGTGGCTGCCGGGGGTCTGAGCCGCGCTTTGGCGTCAGCGGTGGGCAACGGGTGGAAGGTGACGCACTGCGACGGCCGAGTCCTTCAGGCGTCGCGCCATCGACCCGTCGTCAGTTACCGGGTCACTTATGAGGAGGCGGGGAGCACACAGTCCGTCCTCAAAATCGTCATCGGCAAGGCCTACTACCGAGGTGACGGCGCGGCGACGTTCGAGCTCATGCGGCGACTGTGGGCGGAGGGCTTTTCGGACGAGAACCCGTTGTGCATCACCGAGCCGATCGCCTGGATACCAGAGACGAAGGTCCTGCTCCAGGGGAAGGCGAACGGCCGCCCCCTCTACGACCATCTCCCGTCGCCGGAGGAGGCCATCGCCCGGGTGCGCGGCGCCGGCCGGTGGCTGGCCAAACTGCACAGCACCGACGGGGGTTCGGCCTCGCGACCGCTGCCGGCCGGCTATGAGACCGACAAGGTCACCACGTACGCCAGCGCGCTGGCCGAGGCCCATCCCGCCGTTGCCGGTCGGGTCCAGGCTGTCGCGGCGGCTGCCGCCGGTGCTCTGGACGGCACCGGGGACGGGCTCATGGTGCCGACACACGGCGACTACCAGCCCAAGAACATCTACGTCAACCGGCGCCAGACGACGGTGATCGACTTTGACCGACACGCCCTGGCCGCCCCCGCCCGGGACCTGGCCCACTTCATCGGCCAGTGCATGACGATGTCCTGGGTCCGCACCGGCTCCTTCGCACGTATCGCCTCATGGAACGACGCCTTCTTGGAGGCGTATGGGGACACCCGCCGCGCCGGACTCGACCTCCTGCCTGTCTACTTGGCCAGGACCTTCCTCGAGATCCTCTACTACAAGCTCGTGGTCAAGCCGGTGGCCGATCCCAGTTTTATGTCCGCCTGGCTCGACCAGTGTGAGCAATGGGCGGCCGAGGCCGAGCGCCTCCACCACCGGCTCCCGGACGGCTAGCCCCCAACTCCGCTGGCGGGCGCCCGTCGGGGAACTCCGGGTGCCGGGCAGACAACCGGATGCCCAATTTCCGGCGATTCCTACTCGACCTCTCATGCGTGTCTCAGGCTGGCACCGTTAGGGTCGTATCAGCTGACCGCCAACCGAACGAAGGAACTCGTTCCTTGGAGACACCGCCTGTTGAGGTGAACGTCAAGATCTACGGATGGGGCTCGGGTGAGTCCGAGGTGGAGCTGTCCATCCCGGAGACGAGTGATCTTGGTCGCCTCCTGGCCGGTGTGTCCCCGGCCGAGCAGGGGTTGGTTTTCACTCGCCTGCGACGCCATGTGGTCGCCGAGCTGGTTGACGCCCTCTCTGGGCTCGAGTCCCCCCGCGAGCCCGCCGCGTCACCCAACTAGACCCAACTAGCGAGGCTCCGGCGGCTGCGCGTCCCGATCAGTCGTCGTCGATGTCTCCGTCTCTCACGCTGTCGTCGTCGGCCTCCTGTCCGATGACGTTCAGGTCCCGATCCAGGTTGACTTCCACCTGGCGGCCGTCGGCGAGGAGAATCTCGACGCCGTAGGTGGCGCCGTCGTCGCCCAGCTCAGTCTCGGTGACCGTGCCGCCGCCTGTTGCCTTGAGGGCGGCGTCCACCGCCTGGTCCCGCGTGGGGCCGGTCAGCTCCTGATCATCTCCGGCCTGCGAGCTCGCCGACTCGGCTCCGACACCCCCGGCGATGATCAGGGCGACGCCTGCGGCGACGCCGGCGGCGATCCATTTGGTTGTGCGTGGCAAAGCTCCTCCTTCGAACGTCAGGGACGCCCCAGGGTGACACTTGGAGCTGAGAGGACCGTGAGGGATCGTGGGAGGGGTAACGATTGACAGAAGATCACGACCCTCACTGAAAGCTTCTTCAACAGTAGTTTCGTATGCTACCCAGTACAGCCGCCTAGACATAAACCCTTAGGAACGCCGAAAATCTAGCTTTCCGCGCGTCTATATCTCGCCGATTGACAGGTTGGAAAGCTCTTCCTAAACTTGGTGTTTGCTGGGAAGCGAACTGTTTGGGGCGCGGTTCATCGTCTGTGGGCCACGAGGCAGCCCGCATTTCTATCGTTTTGAGACTGCCTCAGCGTCCCTGAACGCCACCTGAACAGTTCGCCTCCCGAGAGAGGGAGGGGGGCGACTGCGAGCACAGAGGCGCGATCGAGGTCGGGCCACTGGGCCACCGCCCGGTGGGCAGCACCTCATTGCTGATCTGAGGCATCGCGGCGTGCCTGTTCCCTCCGGCAGTCCGGCACCGTCCGGTAGGAGCGATCAGGGGAGAACTTGATGAACAGCCGCCGCCGATTCGGTCTCATCGGTCTTGTCGCCGCCGTTGTTCTGATGTGGGCCCCGGGGCCAACCGGTGCGGCGCCGGGAGGCAATATCGATCCCGACGACGTCTCGTTGAAGCTCGACCTGAAGACCACCTCCCACGCAAATGACGGGACGTCAGTCACCTATCTCGCCGAGACTTACGACAACTTCAGCGACAAACTCGCCGCTTTCAAATGGGGAATCGACACGGACGGCGACGAGGGCTTCGACTTCGTCGTCTTCACCGAATGGAACGGCACGAAGCTGATCGCCGAGGTGGACGACGGGGCCGAGAACGAGGTGGCGGAGGCCACCGTGACCCGTCACACGCCCAACTCCATCCAGGTGTCGTTCCCGGTCGGCGTTCTCGGCGGCGCCACGTCGTATCGCTACGGCGTCTCTGCCGAGGAAGACCTGAACGGCAACGGCGAGCCCGATCCCGGCGAGCAGGACCTGGCTCCCAACACCGGCCTGTATCACCACGACTTGGGTTCGGCGCCCGGCTCCCAGGCCCCCACCGGCGGTGGTACGGCCCCGGTGACGGCGCCCGCTCCGGCCCCGGCCGCCCGTCCGGCGCCTACTTCGGCTTCGGCTCCGGCCCCCGTCGCCGTGCCCGAGACCCCAAGGGCCCCGATGGCGGCCACCCTGCCCACCCCGGCACCGGCCCCGACGCCCGCCGTCGTGCCCGGCCCGGCCACGGCCGTGCCGAAGACGGCCGCTGGTTCCCTGACCCAGGAGGTCACGACCCCCAGGGCGGCACCCGACGCCGCCTCTGTCCCGCCCGCCTCCGCCCCCGCGGAGGCGCCGAGCGCGCTGGCCCGTACCGGCTCCGCCGACGGCCTGCTGGCCATCCTGGCCGGCCTCGCTCTGGTGGCCGCCGGGTTCATGTTCTTCGCCGAGACCTTGGTGCCAACTGCCAAACAACGCGCCTGACCGCGCGCCTATCGAGAGGGGATGCTCGATGTCGCATTGGAACCCATGGGTGACGTTGCTGGCCGTGGTGGCCGCCGCATCCCTGTCGGGGTGCGCCGAGACCATGGTCAGCGCCTCGGCAAAAACTGAACCCTTCAAGCTCGAGTTGATCGACGAGGCGGAGGGTCTCAACCGCATCACGCTCGAGCCGGAGGCGGCGGAGCGGATCGGGATCGAGACCCAGAAGCCGGGCGTGCTCTTCCGCTTCGGGGGGGAGTCCCAGCGCACCACGGTTCCCTACGGCGCCGTGCTCTATGACGCCAAGGGGAGCAGCTTCGTGTACACGAACCCGAAGCCCCTGGTCTTCGTGCGGCATCCCATCACCGTGGATTACGTGGAGGACGACCTGGCCGTCCTCGTCTCCGGCCCGCCCTCCGGCACCCCGGTGGTGCACGTGGGCGTGGCCGAGCTGCAGGGCATCGAGTTCGGCGTCGGCAAGTAACCAGCAAAGGACGGAAGCGCAATGATGCGGAGAATCATCAACAGCAGCCTGCGGTTCAGGGTCCTTGTGGTCGCCGCCGCCGCCGGCATCGTGTTCTTCGGCGTGACCCGGGTACCGGACGCGCCGGTGGATGTCTATCCCGAGTTCACGCCGCCCTACGTGGAGGTCCAGACCGAGGCCCTCGGTCTGTCCGCCGCCGAAGTGGAGCAGCTGATCACGGTCCCACTGGAGGCCGACCTGCTCAACGGGGTGGCGTGGCTGGACGACATCCGGTCCGAGTCGGTTCCCGGTCTCTCGTCCATCACCCTCGTGTTCGAGCCCGGGACGAATCTCTTCCGGGCCCGTCAGATGGTCCAGGAGCGCCTGGCCCAGGCGCACGCCATCCCCAACGTGTCCAAGCCGCCCCAGATGATCCAGCCCGTCTCGTCGACGAGCCGGACCATGATGATCGGGCTGTCATCCAAGTCGCTGTCGCTGATCGACATCTCCCAGCTGGCCCGCTGGACGATCAAGCCTCGGCTGATGGGCGTGGAGGGTGTCGCCAACGTGGCCACCTTCGGCCACCGTGAGCGCCAGCTGCAGGTGCAGGTCGACCCCGAGCAGTTGGGGGCCAACGGGGTCACCCTCCAGCAGGTGGTGGAGACGACCGGTAACGCCCTGTGGGTGTCGCCGCTGAGCTTCCTCGAGGCCTCGACCCCGGGCACGGGCGGGTTCATCGAGACCCCCACCCAGCGGCTCGGCGTGCAGCACGTCCAGCCCATCGAATCCGCCGGCGAGCTGGCCCAGGTCGCCATCGAGGGCAGCCAGGGCCTGCGGCTGGGCGACGTGGCCACGGTGGTCGAGGACCACCAGCCCCTCATCGGTGACGCCCAGGTTGACAACGGCGCCGGTCTCCTGATGGTCATCGAGCGGCTGCCCGACGCCAACACCGTGGACGTGACCGAGGGAGTCGCGGCCGCCCTCGACGACCTCCGGCCCGGCCTCGACGGGCTCAAGATCGACACGTCCATCTACCAGCCCGCGGAGTACATCCACACGGCCACGGGCAACGTCGGCCGGGGGCTCGTCGCCGGCCTGGTCCTCGTGATCCTCCTGCTGGGATTCGCCTTCTACCACTGGCGCACGGCGCTCGTCAGCGTGCTGAGCATCGTCGTGTCGCTGGCCGCCGCCGGCCTCGTGCTCTACCTGCGGGGAACCACCATCAACTCCATGGTCCTCGCCGGCCTGGTCATCGCCCTCGGTGCCGTGATCGACGACGCCATCACCGGGACCGAGCGGCTGGCCCGGCGACTGCGGGAATCCGGCCCTGAGAACTCCACGTCCACCATCGTGGAGGCGGGCGTCGAGATCCGCAGCGCCATGACCTACGCCACCCTCTTCATCCTGCTGCCGGTCGTGCCGGTCTTCTTCATGGGCGACCTCTTCGGGTCCTTCGGCCGCCCTCTGGCGGTGTCCTACGCCCTGGCGCTGGGTGCTTCGATGCTCACGGCGCTCGTCCTCACGCCCGCCCTCGGCCTGCTCCTGCTGGGGAAGACGCCCCTCCCGGCCCGTGAGCCCCCGCTCGTCCGCCGGCTGTCCGGCCGATTCGACGGGCTCCTCTCACGCGTGCTCATGAGCCGCAAGCCCGTTTTCGCCCTGGCCGCCGTGCTGGCCGTGATCGGGCTGGTGGCGCTGCCCACGCTGCGCCAGTCCGAGCTGCCCTCGCTCAACGAGCGCGACTTCGTCGTCGAGCTCGAGTCACAGCCGGGTACGTCGCTGACCAAGATGAGGGAGGTCACGGCCCAGGCCACCGAGGATTTGCGCGCCATCCCGGGCGTCCGCAACGTGGCCAGCCACACCGGCCGGGCCATCACCGGCGACCGGGTGGTCGACGTCAACTCCTCGGAGCTCTGGGTGAGCATCGACCAGGACGCCGACTACGGCGCCACCGTGTCCGCTGTCCGCAAGGCGATGGCCGCCTATCCCAGCCACGACCGTGACGTGCGCAGCTACATGCAGGCCCGGGTGAAGGAGGTCAAGTCCGGAGCGGACGACCCGGTGGTCGTCCGGGTCTACGGCCAGAATCCGGAGGTCCTGGCCGACAAGGCCCAGGAGGTCCGTGACGAGCTGGCCAAGATCGACGGGATCGCCGACCTGAACGTCGAGCTGCCGGTGAACGAGCCTGCCCTGGAGGTCCAGGTCGACCTCAAGCGGGCCCAGGAGTTCGGCATCAAGCCCGGTGACGTGCGCCGTCAGGCCGCCACGCTGCTGTCCGGCATCGAGGTGGGCCAGCTGTTCTACGACCAGAAGGTGTTCGAGGTCGTCGTCTGGGGCGCGCCCGAGACCCGCCGCAACCCCGACGACGTCCGCAACCTGCTCCTCGACACGTCCAGGGGACAGATCCCGCTGCGCGAGGTGGCCGATGTGAGCATCGCCAACTCGCCCGACGTGATCGAGCGGGAAGGGGCCTTCCGCCGCATCGACGTCACCGCCAAGGTGTCGGGACGGGCCGAGGGTGCGGTCCTCTCCGACGTGAAGGAGACGATCGAGGCCATCGACTTCCCGCTCGAGTACCGCGCCGAGCTGATCGGTGAGTACCAGGCCGAGAGGGCCGCCGAGCACCGCCTGATGTGGCTGGGCGCCCTGGCCGCCGTGGGAATGCTCCTGCTGCTGCAGGCCGGCTTCGGCCGCTGGCTGCTGGGGGCGCTGTACTTCCTCACCCTCCCCGTCGCCCTGGTCGGCGGGGTGGTGGCCGCCCGGCTCGACGGCGGGACGGTCACCATAGGAGCCGCGGTCGGGCTCCTCACCGTGCTCGGCATCGCCGCCCGCAACGGCATCCTCCTCATCCGGCGCTACCAGCAGCTCGAGCGCCGGGAGGGTGAGCCCTTCGGCCTCAACCTGGTGGTGCGGGGGGCCAAGGAGCGCCTGGCGCCGACACTGATGAGCGCACTGGCCACGGCGCTGGCCTTCGCTCCCTTCGTGGTGCTGGGGAACCGGCCGGGCTTCGAGATCCTGCACCCCATGGGCGTCGTGATCCTGGGCGGCCTGGTCACCGCCACCCTGGTGAACCTGCTCGTGGTGCCCGCCCTGTACCTCAACTTCGGCAACGTGGAGAGTGGCACCGAAGTCGACCTGCGGCTGTTCGAGGAGGAGCTCGCCCCCATCCCACCGGTGACCGTTCCCGTCCCGGCCCCGCCGGCTCCCGGCAACGGCGCTTCGGTGCCGCTGGCCGGTGCCGGGGCCGAGGCCTGAGGGCGAAGGGAAGTCCGAAGCCATGATGCGCACCATCGTCGCTGCCTCCCTCCGGTTCCGGTTCCTGGTCATCGCCCTCGCCGCCGCCCTCATGTTCGTCGGCGTGGGCCAGATCAAGTCCATGCCGGTGGATGTGTTCCCCGAGTTCGCACCGCCCACGGTGGAGATCCAGACGCTGGCCATCGGCCTGGCTCCGGCCGAGGTGGAGAACCTGATCACGGTGCCCATGGAAGAGGTCCTGGCCGGCACCAAGGGGCTCGACATCATGCGGTCCCGGTCGGTCAACGACCTGTCCCAGATCCGGCTCATCTTCGACCGGGGCACCGACCTCATCTTCGCCCGCCAGCTGGTGCAGGAGCGCCTGGACCTGGTGGCACCCCACCTGCCGACGTGGGCGGCGCCCCCGGTCATGCTCCAGCCGCTGTCGGCCACCAGCCGGACCATGAAGATCGGGATCTCGTCCAAGGATCTCAACCTCATGCAGCAGTCGATGATCGCCTACTGGACGATCCGCCAGCGGCTGCTGCAGGTGCCCGGCGTGGCCAACGCCCCCATCTGGGGTGAGCGCATCCAGATGCTGTCCGTCCAGGCCGACCGGGACCGCATGGCGACGCACGGCGTCTCCCTCAACCAGGTGATGGAGACGACCGCCAACGCTCTTGAGGCCGGGCTGCTCGGCTTCACCGACGGCAACTTCATCGGCACCGGAGGGTTCGTCGACGGGGCCGACCAACGGGTGAACGTCCGCCACCAGCTGCCCATCAAATCGACCGAGGACCTGGCCGAGGTTCCCCTCGAGGGCCGGGAGGGTCTGCCGCCGCTGCGGATCGCGGACGTGGCCGACGTGGTGGAGACCTTCCCGCCCATGGTGGGTGACGCCGTCATCAACGGCGGGCCGGGGCTCATGCTCATCGTGGAGAAGCTGCCCTGGGCCAACACCCTCGACGTCACCAAGGGCGTGGAGGAGGCCATCGCGGCCATGGAGCCCGGCCTGCCCGGCCTGGACATCGACACCACCATCTTCCGGCCCGCCACCTTCATCGAGACGTCCGTCAAGAACCTGAGCAGCACCCTGCTGGTGGGATGCCTGCTCATGATCATCATGCTGTTCTTCTTCCTCTGGGAGTGGCGGGTGGCGCTGATCAGCGTCATCGCCATCCCCATGTCGCTGGTGGCGGCGGCCATGGTCCTCAACTGGCGGGGGACCACCATCAACACCATGATCCTGGCGGGGATGGCCATCGCCCTGGGCGACGTGGTCGACGACGCCATCATCGACATCGAGAACGTCGTCCGCCGTCTCCGACAACACCGTCTGTCGGGAGGCACCCGGTCGACGGCGGGGGTCATCCTGTCCGCCTCGCTCGAGGTGCGGGGGGCGATCGTCTACGCCACCCTCCTCGAGGTGGTGGCCGTGATCCCCATCTTCTTCCTCGAGGGACTGTCGGGCGCCTTCTTCCGGCCCCTGGTCTTCTCCTACGCCATCGCCCTGCTCGTCTCCATGGCCGTCGCCCTCACCCTGACGCCGGCCCTGGCCCTCATCGTGCTGCGCAAGGCGCCGCTGGAGCGGCGGGAGTCGCCGCTGGCCGTCGTCATGCAGCGGGGCTATGCCTGGCTCCTGGCCAAGATCATCCGCCGTCCCAAGTCCGCCTTCGTCGGGGTCGCCGTCATGGTCCTCGTCGGGCTGTCGGTGGTGCCCAACCTGGGCCAGTCGCTCCTGCCCGACTTCAAGGAGCGGGACTTCCTCATGCACTTCCTGACCAAGCCGGGCACGTCCCTGGGCGAGGAGGTCCGCATCACCACGGCGTCGGCCAAGGAGCTCCAGGCCATCCCCGGGGTGCGCAACTTCGGGGCCCACATCGGGCAGGCCTACCAGTCCGACGAGCCCGTCGGTCCCGAATTCGGTGAGAACTGGATCTCGGTCGATCCCAAGGCCGACTACGACGCCACCCTGGCCGCCGTCCAGAAGACGGTCGACGGCTATCCCGGGCTGATCCGGGACGTGCAGACCTACCTCAAGGAACGGATCCGGGAGGTGCTGGCCGGCACCAGCCACGCCATCGTCATCCGCATCCAGGGTCCGGATCTCCAGGTCCTGCGGGACAAGGCCAAGGAGCTGTCCACCGCCCTGGCCGACGTCCCGGGAATCCTGGCGCCTCACGTGGAGAGCCAGTCGGAGATGCCCCAGCTCCAGGTGAAGGTGGACCTCGAAGCCGCCCAGCGCTACGGCCTCAAGCCCGGTGACGTGCGGCGGGCGGCCTCCACCCTGGTGAACGGCGAGGAGGTCGGCGACATCTTCCGGGAGGGCAAGGCCTACGACATCCCGGTGTGGAGCCCGCCCGAATCCCGCGACAGCATCAACGACCTCCGCAACCTGAAGCTGGACTCCCCCACCGGGCAGCTGGTCAGCCTGGCGGAGGTGGCCTCGGTGGAGCTCAAGCCGTCGCCCAACGTGGTCAAGCACGAGAACCTGTACCGCAAGATCGACGTGGACGCCGACATCGAGGGCCGGGACCTCGGGTCGGTGGTCAAGGACGTCGAGGCCAAGCTGGCCAAGGTCGACCTGCCCCAGGAGTACACCGCCACCATGCTGGGCGAGTACCAGGAGCGCCAGGAAGCGAACCGCCGGCTGATGAGCCTGGCCATCCTGGCCGCCATCGGGGTCTTCTTCCTGCTCCAGGCGTCCTTCCTCAGCTTCCGGCTGGCCCTGGTGTCCTTCCTCACGCTGCCCATGGCCCTCGTCGGAGGCGCCTTCGCCGCCTACCTGGGCGACGGGATCATCTCGCTGGGGTCCATGGTCGGTTTCCTCACCGTCATCGGCATCGTGGCCCGCAACGGGATCATGCTCATCAGCCACTACCAGCACCTCGAACACGAGGAGGGCGTCCCCTTCGGGCCCGCCCTCATCCTCCAGGGGGCCCGGGAGCGGCTGGTGCCCATCATGATGACCGTCCTCACCACCGGTCTGGCCCTGGTGCCGCTGATCCTGGCCGGGTCCATTCCCGGTCAGGAGATCGAGCACCCGATGGCCGTGGTCATCCTGGGCGGCCTGATCGCCTCCACTCTGGTCAACCTGTTCATCGTGCCGTCCCTCTACCTCGCCTTCGGCAAGAGCCGGAGGGACCGGGCCGCCCTCGCTGCGGCTCAGCCCGTCTGATCATGGCCATGGCGACTGCCGGCCGAGACCAGCTCCGGCGCCTATTGGGCGCCGGGCTGCTGGCTCTCGCCGGCGTCGCCCTGGTTCTGGCCCTGGTGCCGGCCCTGACCGGCCCTCCGGTCGCCCGGGATCGCAGCCCCGAGTTCGCCGCTGCCGTGGACCACGCCAACGAGACGGCGTGTCCGGCCGGCGTACTCACCGAGGAGGACCGCGACGAGGAGGCGAAGGCCGCTGCGGGCAGGCACCTGTGGGCGGCGGCCTCATCGATTCCGCTGGCCTTCCGCCACGGCGTCTCCGGCGCCCTCGGACCCCTTGTCGACCACTCCTGCGGCCGTCTCGGAGACGGCGCCCCCGGGGCCACGCGCGCCCCTCCTCCCGCCATCACCGGCGCCTGAGGCCCTGAGGGCCCGGCCCATCTGAGGCCGAAGAGCCCCGGCCCAAGCCGAACTTGCGCTGCCGATGACCATGACGCGCCCGTGAACGCGGGCTGCCCAGGGGGGGAGATCGATGCAACGGAGAAAGCTCCGGTTGGGGGCACTGCTGATTCTGGCTGGCTTGCCAGTGTCGGCGTGCGCGAAGACGGCGGAGGAAGA
The DNA here is from genome assembly GCA_044867425.1 of Acidimicrobiia bacterium. Classification (GTDB taxonomy): domain Bacteria; phylum Actinomycetota; class Acidimicrobiia; order IMCC26256; family BP-133; genus CAWBJP01. The sequence continues at coordinate 67,958 of JBIOUX010000208.1, forward strand.
AGCGACCAGGGTGGAGCCGGCCAAGATCGAGAAGGTGAAGGGAACGAAGCTCGACCGCCTCGTCCTGACCGAGAAGGCGGCCGAGCGGATCGGGATCGAAACGGGACTGGTCCGGGAGACCTCCCGGGCGGATGGGCCGCGGAAGATCGTGGACTACTCCTCGCTGATCTACGACGCCGAGGGCCACGCTTCCGTGTACACGAACCCCGAGCCGCTCGTCTTCGTCCGGCACCCGGTCAGCGTCGAGTACATCAACGGGGATCTTGCCGTCCTCACCGAGGGCCCGCCGCTCAACACGCCCATCGTGACGGTCGGGGTCGCCGAGCTGTTCGGGATCGACGCCGGGGTAGGGGGCAACGAATGATCGCCCAGGGGTCCTCCGTCATGCGAAGCGTCGTTGGATCGAGCCTGAGGTTCCGCCTCCTCGTCATGGTCGCCGCTGCAGCCCTGATCGTCGTCGGTGTCGTCGGCGCCGGCGGCATGCGGACGGACCTCTATCCCGAGTTCACGCCGCCTTACGTCGAAGTTCAGACCGAAGCCCTCGGGCTCTCCGCCGCCGAAGTCGAGCAGTTGATCACCGTCCCGTTGGAGGCGGACCTGCTCAACGGGGTGGCGTGGCTCGACAAGATCCGCTCCGAATCCCTTCCCGGGTTGTCGTCGATCTTCCTCCTCTTCGAGCCCGGGACGAACCTCCTCCGAGCCCGGCAGATGGTGTCGGAGCGCTTGAACCAGCCCGCCGCCCTGCCGAGCGTGTCCAAACCGCCGGTCATGCTGCCGCCGCTTTCCTCGACAAGCCGGACCATGATGATCGGGCTCTCCTCCCAAAAGATGTCGCTGATCGACGTCGGGGTGCTTGCCCGGTGGACGATCAAGCCTCGCCTGATGGGAGTGCCCGGCGTGGCCAACGTCACCACCTGGGGCCACCGGGAAAGGCAACTCCAGGTGCAGGTCGATCCCAACCGCCTTCAGGAGAAGGGGGTCTCGCTGAGCCAGGTCCTCAGCACCACGGGAAACTCCCTGTGGGTCTCCCCCCTGACGTTCCTGGAGGCGTCGACGCCCGGGGCCGGAGGATTCTTCGACGCGCCCAATCAGCGGCTGCAGGTCCGTCACGAGTCGCCCATCATCAAGGCAGGGGACCTCGCCCGGGTACCCCTCGAGGGGGGCGAAGACAAGGCGGCACCGACGGCGGCGGACGGGACGCCACTGCGCCTCGCCGATGTCGCCGATGTGGTCGAGGACCATCAACCCCTCATCGGTGACGCCGTCGTGAACGGCGAGCCCGGGATCATGCTCGTCATCGAGAAGCTCCCGACGGCCAACACGCTGGAAGTGACCCGAGGGGTGGAGGAGGCCGTCGATGCGATGCGGCCCGGACTGCGGGGCCTGGAGATCGATACGACGATCTTCCGGCCGGCGAGCTTCATCCACACGGCCATTCACGATCTCGGGAGGACGCTGGTCATCGGGTTTGTCCTGATGCTCCTGGCGCTCGCCCTTCTCTTCTATCAGTGGCGGGCGGCACTGGTGGCCGTCGTGGCCATCCTGTCGTCGGTCATGGCCGCCGCCCTGGTGTTCTCCCTGCGAGGGTCCACGTTCAACACGCTGGTCTTCGCCGGACTCGCCGTCGGCCTCGCCGTCGTCATCGACGACGCCATCGTCGGCGCCGAGAACGTGGCCCGGCGTCTCCGGGAGCATCGGCAAGAGCCCGGTGACGGGTCGATTCCGGGCACCATCCGCGACGCCATCGTCGAGGCGCGCAGCGGGCTCATGTTCGCCACGCTCATCATCGTGCTGCCCCTGGTGCCGATCTTCTTCCTCACCGGCCTGGGCGACGCCTTCGGCCGGCCCCTGGCCCTCTCGTACGTGCTGGCGCTGCTGGTCTCCATGGTCGTCGCCCTGACGGTCACGCCGGCGGTGGGCGCGGTGGTGTTCTCGAAGACACCGGGCGGGCGGCGGGAGTCCCCCGTCATGAAGGCATTGGGCCGGGGTCACCACCGGCTTCTCTCCCGCGCCCTCCGCACACCGCGTGGCGCGTTCGTCGCCCTCGCCGTCATGGCCGTGGCCGGCCTCGTGGCCGTGCCACAGCTCAAGCAGTCCCCGGTCCCCACCTTCAAGGAGACCGACTTCGTCGTGGAGCTCAACGGTCCAGGGGGTACCTCGCTTCCCGAGATGCAGCGGATCACGGGCCAGGTGAGCCGTGAGCTCCAGTCCATTCCCGGGGTTCGCAGAGTCGGTGGGCACGTGGGCCGCGCCATCCAGTCGGATCGGGTGGTCAACCCGGATTCCAGCGAGCTCTGGGTCAGCCTGGATCCCCGGGCCGACTATGACACGACCGTGGCCAGCGTCCGCAAGGTGGTCAAGGGTTATCCCGGGGTTGACAGCGATGTCCTGACCTACCCGCAGGAACGGTTCAAAGAAGTGGGGACGGGAGCGGACGAGCCCGTTGTCGTGCGGCTCTTCGGGGCCGAGCTCGATGTCCTGCGCCCCAAGGCCGGCGAGGTGAGCCGGGCCCTGGACGGGATCAAGGGCATCACCAACGTCCACGCCGAGCTTCCCCAGATGGAGCCCACCTTGGAAGTCGAAGTGGACCTCCAGGCGGCCCAGGCCGCCGGGATCAAGCCCGGCGACATCCGCCGGGAGGCGACGACCCTGCTGTCGGGTGTGCTGGCCGGCAACACCTTCGAGGACCAGAAGGTCTTCGAAGTGGTGGTGTGGGGGACCCCCGAAACACGCCAGAATCTCAACACGGTCCGGGATCTCCTCATCGACACGCCCAGCGGGGGTCACGTGCGGTTGGGAGATGTGGCCAAGATCGACGTCAAACCGTCTCCAAACGTCATCGAACGTGACGCCGTGTCGCGCTTTGTCGATGTCACCGCCAGCGTGAGCGGTCGAAGTCGTGCCGCCGTCCTGGCCGACGTCCGGCGTCACCTCGAAAGCGTCGACTTCCCGCTCGAGTACCACTACGAGCTGGTGGGCAACTACGCCGAACGCCAGGCGATGCGGCAACGCATCCTGGTGATCGGGATCGGCGCCGCCATCGGCATCTTCCTGCTCCTCCAGGCGACGTTGGGGACCTGGCTTCTGGCCGCTCTGTTGTTCCTCACCGGGCCGGTCGCACTGGTGGGCGGAGCGCTGGCGGTGCTCCTCGACGGCGGCAACGTCGAGCTCGGGGCGCTGGTCGGATTCCTGGCCGTCTTCGGCATCGCCATCCGCACCGGCGTGATCCTGATCAAGCGCTACCAGCATCTGGAGCGACATGAAGGCGTGGTGTTCGGTGTGGATCTGGTCCTGCGCGGGACCCGGGACCGGTTCCCGGCCGTGATGCTGACGGCTACGGCCACCGCGCTGTTCTTCGCGCCCTTCGTCCTGCTCGGCGACCTTCCCGGTCACGAGATCGTGAATCCCATGGGCGCAGTCATCCTGGGCGGTCTCGTCACCTCGACCATCCTGAACCTCTTCCTGCTCCCGTCGCTCTACCTGCGCTTCGGGGCCGGGCAAGGGGGAATCGAGGAGCTCGACCTGCGCGACCTGTGGGAGGTCGACGTCTCCGAGGGCCCCTCCGAGCCCGTGGTGAGGCCCACCGCCGACAGGGTGGGCAGCGAGGTGGGGAGCAGCTCCACGACCAGCGGGGAGCTTTGAGCCATGATGCGCCGGATTGTCGCCTCCAGCCTGAAGTTCCGGTTCCTCGTCCTGGCGCTGGCCGTGGCCATGATGTTCGTGGGCCTCGAGCAGATGCGCCACTCGCCGGTCGACGTCTTTCCCGAGTTCGCCCCGCCCAAGGTGGAGGTCCAGACGCTGGCCGTCGGCCTTTCGCCGGCCGAGGTGGAATCTCTGGTCACCGTGCCATTGGAGGATGCCCTCAACGGGGTCCCGGGACTCGACGTCATTCGTTCCATGTCCGCGCCGCAGTTGTCGGTGATCACGATGCTCTTCAAGCGCGGGACGGACCTCCTGCACGCCCGGCAGTGGGTGCAGGAGCGTCTCTCCCAGACCGCGGCCAGCCTTCCGACCTGGGCCGCCCCACCGGTCATGATCCAGCCCCTCTCATCGACGAGCCGGGTCATGAAGATCGGACTCTCGTCCAAGGACCTCTCGTTGATCCAGATGTCGATGATGTCCTACTGGACGATCCGCAACCGGTTGTTGCGGGTGCCTGGCGTGGCCAACGTCCCCATCTGGGGTGAGCGGCTGCAACTGCTCCAGGTCCAGGTCGAGCCGGAACGGCTGCGAGCCCACAACCTGTCGCTGGACAAGGTCATGGAGGTCACGGCCAACGCCCTCGACTCGGGGATCCTGAAATACTCCAGTGGGCACCTGCTCGGCACCGGTGGGTTCGTCGATGGCCCCAACCAGAGGCTCAACATCCACCACGCCGTGCCCATCACCTCGCCGGCCGAGCTCGGCGAGATCGTGGTCGACGAACGGGACGGCAAGCCGCTGCGACTGGCCGACGTGGCGGAGGTCAGCGAAGGTGAGCAGCCCCTCATCGGCGACGCCGTCATCAACGACGGCCCCGGCCTCATGCTCATCGTGGAGAAACTGCCCTGGGCCAACACCCTTGACGTGACCCGAGGTGTCGAACAAGCGCTCCACGAGATGAAGCCGGGGCTTCCCGGTCTTGTGGTCGATCCCACCATCTTCCGGCCGGCCGATTTCATCGAGACCGCGATCCACAATCTCGGCCAGGCGCTCGTCCTCGGCTCCCTCCTGATGGTGCTGATGCTCTTCCTGTTCCTCTGGGAATGGCGGGTGGCGCTCATCAGCGTCGTGGCCATGCCGCTATCGCTGCTGGGAGCAACGCTCGTGCTCCACTGGCGGGGAGCGACGATCAACACCATGATCCTGGCGGGGCTCGTCATCGCCTTGGGCGACGTGGTGGACGACGCCATCATCGACATCGAGAACGTCGTTCGCCGACTCCGCGAGCATCGAAGATCGGGGAGTGACCGATCGACGGCGGCGGTCATCCTGGGCGCCTCCATCGAGGTCCGGGGCGCCATCATCCACGCCACGTTGATCGAGGTCGTGGCGGTGGTGCCGGTCCTCTTCGTCGGCGGGGTGACCGGGGCTTTCTTCCGTCCACTCATCCTGTCCTATTCGCTGGCGGTGCTGGCATCGCTGGCGGTGGCGCTGACCGTGACCCCGGCGATGGCGTTGATCATGTTGCGCAAGGCGCACCTCGAGCGGCGGGAGTCGCCGCTGATCAGGCGGCTGCACGGTGGATACGAGCGTCTCCTGGCCCGGGTCATCCGCACGCCGCGGCCCGCCTTCGCCGTGCTCGCCCTCATCACCGTGCTCGGTGTGGCCGTGGTGCCCCGTCTCGGCGAGGAGCTCTTCCCGTCCTTCAAGGAGAACGACTTCCTCATGCACTGGCTGACCAAACCGGGCACGTCCCTGCCCGAGGAGCGCCGGATCACCACCGCGGCCAGCAAGGAGTTGCGGACCATTCCCGGGGTCCGGAACTTCGGCTCCCACATCGGACAGGCGTTCCTGGCCGACGAACCGGTGGGCTCCGACTTCGCCGAGAACTGGATCAGCATCGGTCCCAAGGCGAACTACGACGAGACGGTGGCGTCGGTCGAGGAGGTGGTCGACGGCTATCCCGGGCTCTTCCGAAACGTCGAGACCTATCTGGCGGAGCGGATCGAGGAGACCGTGAGCGGATCCGGTTCGGCCATCGTCGTGCGGATCTTCGGGCGCGACCTGGACGTCCTCCGCAGCAAAGCCCAGGAGGTGACCAAGCGGCTCTCCGGCATCGAGGGAATCGTCGACCTGACGCCCGAGCTGCAGACCGACGTCCCGCACGTGTCGGTCAAGGTGGATCTCGCCGCCGCCGAGCGGTACGGGCTCAAACCGGGCGACGTCCGGCGAGCCACGTCGACCCTGGTGGACGGCGAGGAGGTCGGCGACATCTACTGGGGGGGGAAGACCTATGACGTGAACGTCTGGAGCACCCCGAGGACGCGCAACAGCCTGACCGCCATCCAAAACCTCAAGATCGACACGCCTTCCGGCGGTCAGGTGCGGTTGCAGGATCTGGCCGAGGTGGCCATCAAGCCGTCGCCCAACTTCATCAAACACGAATCCCAGCAGCGTCGGATCGACGTGCTCGCCAACGTCGAGGGACGGGATCTGGGGTCGGTGGTGGGCGATGTCAAAGCCAGCCTGGCGAAGGTCAAGTTCCCGCTGGAGTACCACGCCGAGGTGCTCGGGGAGTACAAGGAGCGCCAGGACGCCCAGAACCGTCTGCTCTGGTTCGGCATCGCCGGTGCCATCGCCATCTTCCTCCTGCTGCAGTCCACCTTCGACAGCTGGCGCCTGGCGATCCTGACCTTCTCGACCCTGCCGATCGCGCTAGTGGGAGGGTTGCTGGCCGCCTACCTGACCGGCGCCGTGCTCACCATCGGGTCGCTGGTCGGGCTCTTCACCGTCTTGGGTGTCGTCGCCCGCCACAAGATCATGCTGATCGACCATTACCGGCACCTCGAACGCTACGAAGGCGAGAGCTTCGGTCCCGGGCTGGTGCTCCGGGGGGCGAAGGAACGGCTGGCGCCGATCCTCATGACGACGCTGGCTGCCGGTCTGGCCCTCGTGCCGCTCATCTGGGCCGGGAACAAGCCCGGCCAGGAGATCGAGTACCCGATGGCCATCGTCATCATGGGCGGCCTCATCACCGCCACCCTGCAGAACCTGTTCATCGTGCCCTCCCTCTACCTGCGCTTCGGCAAAAGCAAGAGCGAGCGGGAGGTCGCCGTTGTCCGCTAGTGCGTCGAACTCAGCTGTAGCGGACGAGGTCGGACGTCCCGTGCGGTTCTTCCTCGCGGGCGATCCCGACCCCCGGGCAGCAGAGCTTGACCCGGGTGGCCACCGACTCGCCCGTCTTCGGGTCGCGCTCGCTTCCCTGGAAGACGGCGAGGCGGACCGAAGCCAGGGCGACGAGCGGATGGTCGACTCTGGCGCTGAAGTCGGCCGGGTTGAGGGCGTCGCCGGCCTGTCCGGGTGCCGGCTCGGCGGGTGCCGGCTCGGCCGGTACCGGCTCGGTCGGTGCCGGCTTGGCCGAGCTGTCCTGGCGGCCACCGCCGCTGCAGCCCGAAGCCGCGAGGGCGAGGACCAACACCGCGGCCAGAGAGATTCCCGCTCGGCTGATCGTCCTTGCTTCCACGATCATCGTGTCCTCTCAGCGACTCAATATCCCATTCCGGCGACACGGAAAACTTTACGATCGCCGCGTTGCGTGCGCAATGCTCGGACTGTTATCCGAGGACCTCCAACTCTTTGTCACTTTGCGTCAATGGAGGCCTTCATCTCGGTCGAAACCATGATGCATCATCGGGCTTAAGAATGAGCGCGTTGCCTGCCATCAGTGGGTTGTGGTCGTTCCGGTAGTTGGTCATTGTTTGCAGATTCTGTCGTATATTCTGGTGATGTGGCGGCCGAATGGCGCGCCGTAGCGGGGCTGGAAAGCCTGGGGTTTGGAGGAATCATGCGGGGAGTTCGCGCTAGTATCGTGATGGGGGCTGCCGTATTGGCGATGGTATTACCGCGGCCAGCGGAGGCGTCATATGTCAGCCATGAGAGTTTCGACGCCAACAAATTCCCGGCCTCCGCTCAGGTCGACAACCAATGGTTGCCGCTCCCTCCGGGGCTGGTGTCCGTCCTCGATGGCGTCGTCACCGAGCAGGGCGTGTCGACTCCCCACCGGATCGTCGTTACCCCCACCGACGTGACCAAAATCCTCAACGGGGTCCGTACCCTGGTGGTCTGGGAACGGGACTTCAGCGACGGCAAGTTGGAGGAAGAGGAGCTCGCCTTCGTCGCCCAGGACACCGACGGAGTGGTGTGGAACATCGGCGAGTACCCGGAGGAGTACGAAGACGGAAAGTTCCGGGGCGCCCCGAGCACCTGGATTCCCGGCAACGAAGAGGCCAAGGCCGGCATCTCCATGCAGGCGGCCCCGGAGGTTGGGACGCCCGCCTACCTCCAGGGCTACGCGCCCAAGATCGAGTTCGAGGACAACGGCCAGGTGTCCGAGGCGAACCAGGAGACCTGCGTGCGCACCGGCTGTTATCAGAACGTGCTGGTGATCGACGAGTGGAACCCGAGGGAGCAGCCCCAGGACGGCCACCAGTTCAAGTACCACGCCCCCGGGGTGGGTGTGGTACGGGTCGAGGCCTCGGGGGGAGAAGCGCAGGAGACCCTGGAACTGGTCGAGCAGCGGCAGCTGAGCCCTGAGGAGTTGGCCCAGGCCCGGGACCGGGTCCTGGAACTGGATCGGCGGGCCTACCGGTACGCCAAGAACGCCTACGGCAACACATCGCCGGCCGAACCCATGCAGTCGGCATCGCGGTCGGCGTAGAAGGCGAAGAAGCACGACCAGAACTGGCACGACGCCGGCCAGGTAGGTCGTCCAGTGCCGCCGGCGACGCACAGCCCACCACCACGCCACCCCAACCGCGGCGGTGAGGAGGCCTGAGCGCACGGCGGGCACGTCGGACCGGCCATTGCCCAGGGCGGCGCCGGCCAGGGCGTCCGGCGCCCAAGCCTCCGGTGTGACATCCCCCGCCGGAGGCGGCGCCGGCGCCGGCGGTAGTCTCTGGCCGTGGACGCAGTCCGGCCTGCTTACGAGGGCCCGTGCGTCGTCGGGGTCATACCCGCGTTGTTGGGTCAGCGGGATGCTCCCTGGATGCCCGGCTGCGTGGCCGATGCCTCAGCCGTCGTGCTCCTCGTCCTGGACGGGCTTGGATGGGAGGCGATCCAGACCCATCGGGAACGACTCCCCGTCCTCAGCCGGCTCGATGGCGGTCCCATCACCACCGTGGTCCCGTCCACGACGTCGGCGGCGCTCACATCCATCACGACGGGGACCGCTCCGGCTGAGCACGGGATGGTCGGCTACCGGATGCTCGTTCGTGCGGGGGTCCTGGACGTGCTCCGGTGGAAGATGCCCGACGGCACCGGGGGACCTCCTCCCGAGTCTGTCGCCCCCGTCCGTCCGTTCTTTGGCCTGCCGGTCCCGGTGGTGACCCGTCAGCAGTTCCAACGGGGTGGTTTTACCGCCGCCCACATGCGCGGGGCCCGGTTCTTCGGCTGGCGGGTGACCTCCGTGTTGGTCATGCGGTGTCTCCATCTGGTCCAGGAAGGCGAGCACTTCGTGTTCGCCTACTACGACGGCGTCGACTCCGTCGCCCACACCTACGGGCTCCACGACACGTTCTTCCCCGCCGAGCTGGCGTGGGTCGACCGCCTCGTGGGGGAGCTGCTGGCCGCGCTGCCTCCGTCGGCGGCGCTGGTGGTCACCTCCGACCACGGACAGGTTCATCTCGAGACCCAGCTCACCCTGGCGCCGATCAGCGGGCTGATCGACTGCTTTGCCGGCGACGTCCGCTTCCGCTTCCTCCACGCCCGGCGTGGCGCGGCCGGCGAACTCCACGGGGCGGCGAACGAGTGCTTCGGAGAGCAGGCCTGGGTCCTCTCCCGCGACCAGCTGGTGGACGAAGGCTGGCTCGGCCCCAAACCCCCGGCGACCGACGTTCTGGAGCGCCTGGGCGATGTCGTTCTGGCCGCCCGGGAACCAGTGGGGTTCATGGACCCGACGCACCCCCGGGAATCGACCATGCTGAGCGGGCACGGCAGCGTCACCTCGGCCGAGATGCTCGTCCCCCTGCTGGCCGGCCGAGGTACGGGTCACTGACCGCAGAGGAGGCCTTGAGGTGGAGCTCCGAAGGGAGGAGGTGAAGGTCGAGATCCTCGATCCCCGGCACGGGTTCGAACCGGTGCTCACGACCCTCGAAGTCCGATTCGACCCCCTCACCGGGCACACCTCACGGCTGATCCCCCCGTCGGGTCTCATGCCCCGGTCGGACTTCGACCTCGCTGCCCTGGCCGAGGAGACCAAGGCCACCTGCCCGTTCTGCGCACCGCGGCTGGAGACGGCCGTCCCCCGGTTCCCGCCGGCGCTGCTCCCCGAAGGCCGGGTGCGCCAGGGGGAGGCGGTGCTGTTCCCCAACCTACTGCCCTACTCCAAGTACAGCTCGGTGTCGGTGTACTCCCCGGAGCGCCACTTCTTGCCGCTCGGCCTGATGACTCCCCGCTTGGTGGCCGACAACCTGGGTACGCAGGTGACGTTCGACCGGGCCGTACTGGCGCATGACCCGGAGGCAGGGTGGGCGTCGATCAACGCCAATCACATGCTGCCGTCGGGGAGTTCGCTCTTCCATCCCCACTTCCAGGGCGGCGTCAATTCGACGCCCACCAACGTGCAGCGGCTCCTGGCCGAGACGCCGCCGGCCAGCTTCGCCGAGTACCTGGAGGCCGAGCGCCGGGCGGGTGAGCGCTACCTCGGCGAGATCGGCGGCGTGGTGTGGCTGGCCGCCTTCGCCCCCCTCGGTCCCGGGGAGCTGCGGGCGTTCGTTCCCGGCGTGGCGTCACCGGCCGAACTCGATGCCGACCTGGTCCAGGCGCTGGGCGAGGGGATCGCCACCGCGCTCAACTTCTATGCCGAGCTCGGCTTCGAGAGCTTCAACATGGCCCTCTACGGAGCGCCGGTCGGGACTGCTGGCTACGTGCTGAACCTGAGGATCGTCTGTCGCAGCAACCTCGAGCCGCTGTACCGGTCGGATGTGGCCTGGCTCGACAAGGTGCACTGGGAGGCCGCCGTCGACATCTCTCCTGAGGAGCTGGCGCACCAGGCGGGGAGCCGTTTCCGTCGTTGAGTCGGCCGCCGACGGCGGGTGGGTAGGCTTGGGCCGACGGCGATGGGGCCCGCCGACAACCGCCCGGCCGGGCTGATGGCTCCTCCCCGAGGATCGAGGAGGACCATGTCCACAGGTGTCCAGGGCCACCAGCTCGAGCAGCTGGCCACCAGCGCCCGGGAGCTGGAAACGGCGGCGCGGCGGTTCGCTCCCCAGCTGGCGGGCGTGGCCGCCACGCTGGCCGAGCGTCTCGAGGGCGGCCGCTTCGACATCAGCGTGGTGGGCGAGTTCAAGCGGGGCAAGTCCACGCTCCTCAACGCCCTCCTGGGCCGGGAGGTGCTGCCCACCGGGGTCCTGCCCGTGACCGCGGTTGCCACCGAGGTGACATACGGCGGCGAGCGGGTGGTGGTCCATCACCTCGACGGGACGACCCGCGAGGTCGGGCTGGGGGAGCTGGCCGACTTCGTCACCGAGGAGGGCAACCCGGGGAACCACCGGGCGGTGGCCACGGTGGAGGTGCGTGTCCCGGCGGAGATCCTCGAGGCGGGGGCCACGCTGGTCGACACGCCCGGACTCGGATCGGTGTTCCGCCACAACACCGAGGCGGCCCGGGAGGCGTTGCTGCGCACGGACGGGGCGGTCGTCGTCTTGTCGGCCGACGCTCCGTTCTCGGACCAGGAGCGGGAGCTCCTGGAGCTGCTCGCCGGCCGCTCGGCCCGTACCTTCTTCGTCCTCAACCGCATCGACCACCTGGGCCCGGCCGACCTCGACCGGGTCCGCCGTTTCGTCGAGCACCGCATCGGTGACGCGCTCGGCCGCGGGGAACCGCTCTTCTGCCTCGCCGCCCGGGCCGCCGTGGCCGCCAAGCTGGCCGGTGACGAGGCCGCCGTCGCCGCCTCCGGCTTCGCCGCCTTCGAGGACGCCTTCCGGGGCTTCCTGGCCGAGGACCTGGTCGAGGCCCGTCTGGCCGCCGCCCGCCGAGACGTCGGCCGGCTCTCGGTTCTCCTGGAGGACTCGGTGGCGGTCGAGGAGGCCGCCGCCCGCCACGCCGTCGCCGACCTCGACGCCCGCATCGCCCGGTTCCGGGCCGCCGCCGACGAGCAGCGCCGGGCCTTCGACGACGACCGGGTGCTCCTGGCTCACGCCACCGCCCGGATCGGCGACGAGGTGTGGCAGGGGTTGTCCTCAGTGACCCGGGCCGTGCCCGAGGAAGCCGTCCGCCGCCTCGACGAGGTGGCGACCGGCGCGCCGCGACATGGCCTGGAGGACGCCCTGCGGGACACCGTCGAGGACCTCGTCCGGGAGGAGTTCGAGCGGGTCCGCCAGGTGCAGGCGGCCCGGGCCCAGGAGGCCTGGCGGGCGGCGACGGCCGAGTTCCGGGCCCGTACCCAGGAGCGCCTCGACGCCGTCCGCCGGGCGGCCGAGGGGATCTTCGAGTTGCGTTTGGCGGAGCTCTCGGTGCCCGAGGTTGCCGAGGAGGAGGAGCGGTTCTTCTACCTCTTCCTCCACCTGGACACGACCATGGACACCATGGCCCGGGGACTGCGTCGGCTCCTTCCCGCCCGCGTGGTGCGCCGTCGGCTGGCGGAATCGGCCCGCCGGCAGCTGGTCGCCGAGTTGGACAAGCACGCCGGGCGGGCCCGGTGGGATCTCACCCAGCGCCTCGAGGCCGTCCGACTCCGGTTCGAGGCGGCCATGCGCAACCAGCTGGCTGACGTCGTCGACGGGGTGCTGGCGGCCACCGAGCGGGCCAAGGAGCGCCGGGCGAAGCTGGCCGGTGACATCGTCGCCGGTGAGGACCAGACGGCAGAGGTGCGGCGTGCGATCTCCCGGGCCCGGGTGGCGACTGCTGATGGCGACGGCAGCGTCCCGGCGACGAGGGTGGGGTGCGAGAATGCCGGGAACCCGGACGCGTCTTGACTTGAGATGAGCCCCATCGCCGGTCAGGTGCTTCCGGGTCGATTCGCCTTCCTTGCCCCAGTAGGGCCCGGCGCTGTCGGCACGGCCAGTACCACGGCGCCGCCGCCGGCCAGGAGGGCGGCGAGGGCGAAACCCCACGCCGGGTCGGTCAGGGTCCAGAGGGCGCCGACGACGACGCTGGAGACCAGGTCGCCCACGCCGTCGACCAGGCCGAGGAGCCCGAAGCCCCGGCCCCGGGTGGTGTCATCGAGGAGCGCGGCGGCGTAGGCGCCTTCGGCCGTCTCCACCAGGGCGGTGGAACAGCCCACGGCGACGAAGAGCCCGGCGAGGATGCCAACCTCGGGCGAGCCGGGGACGAAGCCGACGCAGGCCACGGCGAAGAGGGCGGCGCCGGCCACCAGCACCGGCCGGCGGCCGATCCGGTCGGCCAGCACCCCCGCCGGGAAGGCGGCCAAGGCGTTGGCGGTGTTATGGGCGGCGTAGAGGAGTACGGCCACGGCGGCGGCGTCGGTGGGCGAACGGCCGGCGCCGGTCAGGAGGTCGGTGGCGCGGAGGATGAGCAGCGTGGCGGAGAAGTTGCCGAGCCCGTAGAGGCCCACGCCGCCGACCAGGCGGCGGAAGGGTCCGGGGGCACTGAGCAGGCTCCGGATGGGAGCGGTGAGGTGGGGGCCGGCGGCCGCCAGCCGGGGCGTCTCGCGCACGAGGAGAAGGACGGCCAGGGCGGCGGCCAGCCCGGGCAGCACGCTGAGGGCGAACAGCGGCCGGTAGCCGACCACCACCAGCAGGGGCGCGGCCAGCAGCGGCCCGGCGATCGCCCCGAGGGAGTCCATGGCCCGTTCCACCCCGAAGGCCCGCCCCAGCTGGTCGGGGTGGACGGACCCCGCCAGCAGCGAGTCGCGGGCCGGCGCCTTGCCGCCCCGGGCCACCCACGACAGAGCCCGGGCCACGGCGACGGCCGGCCAGGCTCCAGCGAGGCCGAAGGCGCCGTGGCCCAGGGCGGTGACGGCGTAGCCGCCGGCAGCCAGGGAGCGCCGCTCCACCCCCGGGCGGTCAGCGGCCGCCCCGCCGGCCAGCTTGGACAGGGACAGGGCGGAGTCGGCCACCCCCTCGATGAGGCCCAAGGCGGCGGCTGGGGCGCCGATGGTGCGCAGGAACCCCGGCAGGGCGGCGGTGGCCATCTCGTGGCCGGTGTCGGAGAGCAGGCTGGCCACCCCGATGCCCACCACCCCGGGGTTGCGGAACACGGAGTCGGGGGCGTCGTGTCCGCTCCCTGCGGGGGCGACCGGTCGTGTCATCGTCGGGTCGCCCGTTCTGCTCCCGGTTGGACAGCTCACCTGGTGGCGGCGTGGACGACCCGGGTGGGGTAGTCCCACCCGGCGAACCAGCCGAGGGCCTCCACCCACGAGGCCTCCTCGTCGGCGGTGGCCGGCCGGGCCCGCCACGTGAACGAGCGGCCGAAGGAGTACAGGCGAGTCGCCAGGTCGGAGAGCACCTCGGGGAGGGCCGGATCGACGGTGGCCGCACCGGACAGCAGGTGGGGGCGGCACATGGGCCCGTCGCCTCCGAGGCAAACCGGGCAGGACCGCGGCTCCCACAGTTCCCTCGAGGCGAGGAGGAGAGCGGTGGTGCGGTGCCGCCGGTTGACCCGCGCCTGGCGTCCGGCGTAGGCGGGGTCGCCGCGGGCGAAGCTGGCGTAGTCGCAGGTGAAGCATTCTCCGTTGCCGCGGAGGCGGCGCAGAACGGTGCGGTCGCCGAGCATCGACGCCCGTGCGGCGCGGGCGGCCCGGGCCGTGAGGTCCTCGTAGAGGATGGAGACCCCGAAGGGCTTGCCGCCGCGCAGCTCGCACTCGGCGGTGACGTAGGCCCAGGTGTGCCGGGGACAGAATCCCCAGCTGTCCCATAGGCGGTGGCGGACGAACACGCTCATGATGGAGCCATCGATGAACGAGAAGAGCTGCTTCACCTCGGTCAAGGTGAAGTCCAGATCGCCGACCGGGAGGGGACCGTCCCGGTTCACGTGCCCCTCGGGCGCCTCCCGCTCCGCTCTCGCCACCGCTCCTCCCTGAGGTGGGTAGGAGCCGTCAGCCTTCGGTGAGGCGGGTCGGCCGGCGGGGCCGGCCCCGGCGGGATCCATCGCCGGGCGTGAGCGCACCAGCATCTTATCCACCCGCGGCGGCGGCGCATGCTCGTGGCGAGCGGCGATAATGCCGACCATGGGGCGCGTGCGGGTGGTGACCGACGGGGGAGCGGATCTCCCCGGGGCGGTAGCCGAGCAGTCGGGCATCGAGGTCGTCACCGGGGCGACTCACTTTGGCGAGGCCTCGTTTACCGGGGGCGCCGACGACTTCTGGCGTGCGCTCCGCGGCGCGGACGCTCCTCCGTCGACGTCTCCTCCCACCGCCGACGCGCTGGCGGCGGCCTATGGCGGTGACGAGCCGGTCTGCGCCGTGCACGTGTCGGGAGAGCTCAGCGCCACCGTCGACCACGCCAAGGCGGCGGCCGCCGGGAGCGCCTACGTCCACGTGGTCGACTCCCGCTCCATCAGCGTGGGCACCGCGCTCGTCGCCCTGGGAGTAGCCGAAGCCGACGTCGACGGCGGCTTGGACCAGTTCAAGGCACGGGCCCGGCGTCTCGTCGACCGCGTCCACCTCTACGCCCTCATCGACGACCCCGGTTACCTGCTGCGGGGGGACCGGGCCGGGCTGATCGAAGGCCTTCCGGCGCGGCGCCATGAGCGCCTGGTCGTCGCCGTCAAGGGCCATGTCATCCCCCTCGGCCATGAGAAGGACCGCCGCCGAGCGGTCCGGGAGCTGCTGGCCCACCTGCAGCGCGCCGCGCCTCACGGTGCGGCACGCTGGGCCCTCGCCCACGGCGACGCCTCCGACGCGGCCGACGTCGCCGCCGATGTGGAGGTGATGCTGGGCTCCAAGCCTCGCTTCATCGTTCCGCTCGGACCTACCGTCGGGACCCACGCCGGCCCCGCCGCCCTCGTGGTCGGCTTCCTGGACCCCGGCTGACCCGACCTCGTCTGGACTGTCCCCCGGCAGCGGTATCGTGAAGCCGGCGATGGGGCTCGCCTCAACCGCCGGAGCCCGGCTGACAGTCCCTACGGAACCACCGCAGCGCGAGGAGTCCGTATGGGCATGGGCGAGACGACACCCGACGAGCGGCTCGATGTGTTGTTGGCGCGCTGCCGGGCGCTGGCAGAGGGTCCGCTCGAGGGGATCGAGGACGCCGGCAAGGAGCTTGCCGCCCTCGCCGCGGGGGACCGGCACCTGATGGAGCGGGCCCGCCGCCACCTCCTGGCTTCGCCGGAGGCCTCCCCTGGGGACCGCACCCTCATCCAGATGCTCGCGTTGTGGCGGCGTGCCTTCGAACTCGGCACCTGGGACTGGGCGGAATGACGCGGTGGCCACGGTACCGAGGTGCTGGCCGAGGTGCTCAGGGGCGCGGCAGGGTGGGCCTCGACACCGGCGACGACGCCGCCGTTTGGCGCCTGAGACGGCGGCGGCCCGAGCCCTGCAGGCCGGGGCGACGGGAGGCACCGACGTGACCGGCTTCGGCCTCCTCGGGCACCTGCGCCGGAGGGGCTTCCCGGTGTCCGCCTCCGAGGTTGGCTACGAGGGCACGTCCTCGTCGTCGAGGGCGGGCCGGCGGGTGCCCCGGTAGACACACACCTGCACGTTCTCCAGCGTCACCAGCCCCTCCGTGATCATCTCGTCGATCACGGGCAGGAAGGCGGCGATGCGGTCCTCCCGGTCGACGATCTCGATGAGGACGGGCAGGTCCTCCGACAGGCGCAGGATCCGGGTGGTGTGCAAGGTGGAGGAGGCGCCGAACCCCTCGATCCCCCGCAACACGGTGGCTCCCGCCAGGCCCTCCTCCCGGGCCCGTTCCACGATCGCCTCGGCCAGGGACCGATGCCCGAAGCGGTCCGACTCCCCGAGGAAGATCCGTAGCAGCTTGCCCGAGCCCTCCAGCCGCATCCGTCCTCCTCTTCCTCGACCCCGATGCTAAGCGGGTGCCGCCACGGCGAGGCCGTAGGGCGTCCCGGGTAGCTCCGCTTCGATCTCGATCAGCCGGTTGTACTTGGCCACCCGCTCGCCCCGGGCCGGGGCACCGGCCTTGATCTGCCCGCAGCCGGTGGCGACTGCCAGGTCGGCGATGAACGGGTCGGTCGTCTCCCCCGAACGGTGCGAGACCATCTGGGCCCAGCCGCCCCGCCGGCAGGCGGCCATGGCCTCGAGGGTCTCGCTCACCGTCCCGACCTGGTTGACCCTGATGAGGGCGGCGGTGGCCCACCTCGCCTCCACGCCGGCCGCGATACGCCGCGGGTCGGTGACGAGCAGGTCGTCACCGACGATCTGCACCCGGTCGCCCAAGGCGGCGGTGAGCTCGATCCAGCCGGCCTCGTCGTCCTCGGCCAGGCCGTCCTCGATCGACCAGACGGGGTAGCGGGCGACGAGGGCGGCATAGAGCTCCACGAGCTGGGAGGACGAGAGCGACTCGCCGGCCACCCGGTACGAGCCGTCCGGGGCTCGGAAACCGGAGGCGGCCGGGTCGAGGGCGATGGCGATGCCGTCGGGGCCCGGCCGGTAGCCGGCGGCTTCGATGGCCGCTACCAGGAGGTCGAGGGCGTCTTGGGGGCGGGCCAGCTCGGGGGCGAAACCGCCCTCGTCACCGAGGCCCGTGGAGCGGCCGGCGTCGTGGAGGAGCCGGCGCAGCGCCGAGTAGGTCTCGGCCCCGGCCCGCACCGCCTCCGAGACGCTCGGCGCGCCGAGGGGGGCGAGCATGAACTCCTGGAATTCGAGCCGGTTCTGAGCATGGGCGCCGCCGTTGATCACGTTGAAGTGGGGGACGGGGAGGCGGGGCATGATCTCCTCCGGGGCGAGGAAGCGATAGAGAGGAAGCCCGTTGGCGGCGGCCAGCGCCCGGGCGGCCGCCATCGAGGTGCCGACGATGGCGTTGGCGCCCAGGCGGCTCTTGTTGGCCGTGCCGTCCAGCTCGATGAGGGCCTGGTCGATGTCGGCCAGGGACTCCCAGGCTCGGGCGACCAGCGCAGTGGCGATCTCTCCTTCGACGCTGGCCACCGCCCGCCCGACGCCGGCGCCCGCGTAGCGGGTGTCGTCGCCGTCGCGCAGCTCGACCGCCTCCCGGCTCCCGGTGGAGGCACCCGAGGGAACACCGGCCGATCCGGTGGGGCCGCCCTCCAACGCCAGGTGGACGGCCAGCGTGGGGCGTCCCCGGGAGTCGAGGATATCCCGGGCCCGCACCCAGGCGATGCGGTGGCTCATCGCGCCACCTCTCCTGTTCCGGGGCGGTGGCCGTCGCCGGGGACGCCGTCCACCACCGGTGCCAGCCACCCGGATGGGGTGTGTTCCAGGCGGTTCCAGCAGCCGGTGCGTTGGGGAATGGCCCCGGGGTCGTCCGGCAGGTCGGGGACGAGGCGGGCGAGGGCCACCTGGTTGACCACCTCGTGAGCGACCACCGCCCCGGGAGCGGAACCGAGATGGGTGGCGAGGCGGCGGAACGCGCCGGTCACCCGCTCGGCGAAGGCGTCGAGCGCCTCGATGTCGGGGGCGGCGTCGATACTGTCCCAGCGGTCCTCGACGTCGGCCCGGGAGCGTCCCGCCCAGGGCCCGTAGTCCCGGTCGATGAGGTCCTTGTCGACCTGGAGGGGCGCCCCGGTGCCGCGGGCGATGGGCGCCGCGGTCTCGACGGCCCGCATCAGGGGGCTCACCACCACGACGGCCAGCGGCACCCCGGTGAAGAGCTCCCCCAGCCGTTCGGCCTCGCTGCGGCCGACCTCGTCGAGGGGGACGTCGAGGTGGCCCCGCAACAGCCCGGCGGCGTTGAGTCCGGTGCGTCCGTGGCGGACGAGGTAGATGACCTTGACGTCAGGCAACGGTGGCGACCCCCAATCCCAGGGCGGCGGCGAGGAGACCCACGGCCAGGCCGGCCAGGGCGTTGAGGGCTGCTTCTCTGATGGAGCCGTCCTCGATGAGGCGGACCGTCTCGTAGGAGAAGGTGGAGAACGTCGTGTAGGCCCCGCCGAAGCCGCTGCCGAGGACGGCCTGGGGGACGGGGCCGAGGCCGCGGTGGAGGGCGAGGCCGGTGAGCAGGCCGAGGAGGAACGACCCGGTCACGTTGACGACGAACGTGCCCCAGGGGAAGACCCCCCGGGCCCGGGACTGGACGATGCCGTCCACCAGGTAGCGGGCGGGAGCCCCGACGGCGCCGGCGAGGGCCACCCCGAGGATCAGCATCAGCCGGACCGGCCCCGGTAGACGATGACCTGCAGGCGCTCCCGGACCACCAGACCGTCGGTCACCAGTTCCTCCACGACGGGAAGGAAGGCGCCGATCCGGGTGGCGTCGTCGACGATGACGACGGCCACGGGCGCGTCTTCGGACAGGGAGAGGGCGTGGACCCGCCGGAGGTGGGCCGAGGCGCCGAAACCCTCGACGCCGCGCAGCACCGTGGCCCCCGCCAGTCCCGCTTCCCGGGCCCGCTCCACGATCTCGGTGTAGACGGGCCGGTGGCCGTGCTGGTCGGTCTCCCCCACGAAGATCGTGAGCATCTCGCCCCAGCCCTCCAACCTCATCGCCGGCGACCTCCTCCGCCGGGCCACGTCCGGGCGACGGCGACGCCGGCGTACACGGCCACAAGACCGGAACCGAGGCTGGCGGCGACGTACGCCAGAGCGATGTGGGGTTGGCCGCCGGAGACGAGCCGGTCCGCCTCGACGCCGAAGGTCGAGAACGTGGTGTAGGCCCCCAGGAACCCGATGGCGGCGAAAGACCGGACGAAGCGGGTGGGTGGCCAGCGCTCGACGATCAGGGTGAGGAGCACACCAAGGGCGAAGGACCCCGACACGTTGATCCAGAACGTCGTCCACGGAAACGAGCCCGGACCCACGGGGACGGCCCGGGAGACCAGGTACCGGGCCGGTGTCCCCAGCGCACCGCCGGCGGCGACCGCGGCCAGGGTCGCCGGGCGGACCCGGGCCCGCAGGGGCCGGCGGCGCCTGGCGAGGACGTCGGCCCCGTCGGCGGCGGCGGGACCGAGGGCTGGCTGCTCGCCGGGGGCCGCCGGTGCGTTCCGCGCCGCCCCGTTGGTCACCGCCGGTCGCCGGCCGGGGACGGGGAGCCCGAGGCGGAGCCGGCGTCTCGCGGTCATCCTCGCCGTTTCCGTTCGATCCGCCACCGCGCCTCCTCGCCGCTGACTGCTCGCTGCCACGCAGCGCTAGAAGCCATCAGCGCCCGGGGGCGCGGTTCAGGGCGAGCTTCATCGCCGGAGTCTCAGGGTAGCCCGCGTTCATCTCCGCCTCGGGAAACGACGGAAGGCGATGCGCGCAGCCGCCAGGCCAGCGCGGCGAGGAGGGCGGAGGCGGCGACCGCACCGGCAGCAGACATCATCTCGCCTGAAAGGCCCATGCCGGAGGACCGCCCTCCGGTGGCCAGGACGACCAGGCCCAGGGCGGCCGAGCCGGCGACGTGCGCGCCGAGCAGGAGCCAACGTCGCCGGTGTCCCCCGGGTGCCTCCCGCAGCGGGCAGCGCAGCTCGAAGGACCAGGAGCCGAGCTCGGCCACGACGAGCAGCCCCGACCCGAACAGGGCGGCTCCGGCGTCGACCCGCTGACCGATCCTCGACAGCATGTACGCCACGCCCAGCAGGACCACGCCGACGACGATGCCGCTGATGCGCCCCCGAGCCAGCGCCACACCGACGAACGCTACAGCGACAACTCCGAGGGCGCCGAGGGCGCCGGGAGCGTGGGCAGTGGTGGCGACCACCCAGCCGGCCAGGGCACTGGCCGCTCCGGCGCTGGCGACGCCGCGCGTCAGCCGGCCGGTTGACCGGCCCGGCGCCGGAATCTGCCCACCTCCTCCAACGTTTCGGCCAGGGCCATGTCCTCCCGCCATCCCACCACGGCCATCCCCATGGCCCGGAAGCGGGAGCGGGCGATCTCGCGTCGGAGGCACCAGAGCCGGTGGGCGAGTACGCCGCCCGCTCCTGGTGCCGGCGTCGTCCACGCCTCGGGGGAGACCTCGACGACGGCCACGTCGAACCTGCGGCCGCGCAGGTCGCCGAGGGCGGCGAGGACGCGCTCGTCCTCCAGCGCCGAGACGGCGAGCACGAGGGCCCGGGGCGGCAGCGTCCTCGCCGGGAGGGTGGCGACCCCCTTCCAGGCGTAGCTGAACATCGCCTGGGTGGCCAAGAGGGCGTCGAAGACCCGGTAGTGCTGGCGTAGCCCGGTGGCGGGCTCGACCCAGCCGAGCACCCCGCCGAAGCTCACCAGACCCAGGCGGTCGTGTTCGGCGAGATACGAAGACGCCAGCGAGGCGGCCGCTCGCACCGCGGCGGGCAGCGCCTCATCGGAGAAGGCGTCGAGGAAGAGGACGACATCGGTGTTGCACTCGGGGTGGCGCTGGTTGACCCACAGCTCGCCCCGCCGGGCGCTGTGGCGCCAGTTCACGTCCCGGGCCCGGTCACCGGGGGCGTAGGGCCGGAGGTCGGCGAACTCGATCCCCGCGCTCTTCTGGCGGGCGGCGCGCCGCCCCGAGGAGGCCTGGGTGTGGACCGGGCGGACGAGGGCGCGGAGGGTGTCGGGGCGGGGATGGACCCGCAGGGTGGATCGGCGGTCCAGCCTCGCTTCGAAGACGAACAGGCCGGCTCGGTCCCGGGCCCGCACCACCACGTCGCCGACGGCGTAGTTCCCCCACCGGGGGGCCCGGAGCACGAACCGCTCGGTGTGGTGCGCCCCGTGGGGGAGCGGGAAGGCGCGGGCGTTGGCTCTACAGACGAGGCCCCGGGGGATCACCAGTCCGACCTCCAGGCGGTCGAAGGTGCCGTCGGACGCCACGTCGACCGCCACGGCCACGTCATCTCCCTCCAGGACCCGTTCCGACTCCAGGGCCACCGACACCATGAGGGCGCCAGGCGGCGTAGCCCGGGCCAGACCCACGGCCAGGACGAGGGCGAACGGCGCCCCCAGGGCGACCGGCTCGGCGCGCCCGGCGGCGAGGCCACCGAGGAGGCCGAGAGCGGCCAAGGCGGCGTAGGCGCCGAGCTTGGGCGACGTCGAGGTCCGCAAGGTCACGGCGGTGTCACTTCCTGCGCCGATGGGGTGGGCACGGAATCGAGGCATTCGGCGATCACGTCGTCGGCCCGCACCCCCCGAACCCACAGCTCGGGCCGCAGCGAGAGGCGGTGGGCGAGCGCCGGGCGGGCCACCGCCTTGACGTCTTCGGGGGTGACGAAGTCCCGGCCGGCGAGCGCCGCCCGGGCCCGGCTGGCCGCCATCAGGGCCAGCGTCCCCCGCGGGCTTGCCCCCACCTGGACCCGGGGCGACGACCGGGTGGCGGCGACCAGGTCGACCATGTAGTAGCCCACGCTCTCCGAGACGTGGACGGCTTCGACCGCCTCCTGGAGGGCCACGAGGCCGGGCCCGTCCACCACCGGGCACAGGTTCACGTCGTCCCGGCCTCGCTCGGCCCGGCGGGCCAGCACCCCCCACTCGTCCTCCCGGGAGGGGTAGCCGACCGCGACGCGCAGCAGGAAGCGGTCGAGCTGGGCCTCGGGAAGCGGGTAGGTGCCCTCGTACTCGATCGGGTTCTGGGTGGCGAGGACCAGGAACGGCCGGACCAGGGGACGGGTCACGCCATCGACGGTGACCTGGCGCTCCTGCATGGCCTCCAGCAGCGCCGCCTGGGTCTTGGGCGGGGCCCGGTTGATCTCGTCGCCCAGCACCAGGTTGGCGAAGACCGGCCCGGGCTGAAACCGCGCCTCCCCGCTCCGGGGGTCGTAGACCGACGACCCCGTGACGTCGGCGGGCATCAGGTCAGGGGTGAACTGGATACGGGCGAAGTCGAGGCGCGCCACCCGGGCGAAGGAGCGGGCGATCAGGGTCTTGGCCAGGCCCGGGTAGTCCTCGATGAGGACGTGGCCGTTGGCCAGCAGCCCGACGAGGACCAGCTCGAGGACCTCGCGTTTGCCCACCACCGCCCGCTCCACCTCGTCGAGTACGGCGCTGGCCCGCGCGGCCAACTCGTCCAGGGTCACCGCCGCCACTCGAGGGCCTCCAGGGCGTCGACCGCCGCCGCCAGGGCCGCCAGGGACGGCCCGGGGGCGAGGCGATCCGCGGGCGGTTCCCGGTCGGGACGGACAAGGTCCCAGGCCAGCGGGTCGAGTAGGCGGCGGGCGGCTTCGGGGTCGGCGTGGAGGTCGATCCCCTGGGCGGTCCACAGACGGGCGGCGGCGATCTCGACCAGGACGGGACGGAGCCGCAGGTGCACGTCGCCGGCGCTCGGCCGCACCGCCAGCAGCCGCTCCAGCTGGTCCAGCGACGGAGATCGCGCCGGTCGCGGCGGCGACGGTTGGAGGAGGGCGTCGAACTCGGAGACGGACGTCGGAACGGCCGCGCCGATGAACGAGACGAAGGCGAGAACCAGGGCCGCCGCCGCCACGACGAGATAGAGGCGCACGACAGCGCCGCCGACGGACAAGCCGCCAGCCGAGACGGCGAGCAGCGTCGCGGTGGCCACCACGACCGTGAGGGCGGCCCGGCGGGGAGTCACGACGGCCCTGCGGTGGAGTCACGTACGACGGCGAGGGCGGTGACCGCCTCCGTCCGCATCCGGGCGTCGACGTCTCGGTGACTGAACTTCGCCCGCTCGAACAGCTCGGTCAGGCGCGCCGCCGCCGGAGTGGCAGCCCCGATGGCAGCCGCCACGCGCCCCAGGTACTCGAAGGGCGCCTCTCCCGGGCGCCGGGGGGCGCCATCGGCGGCCAGCAGCCGCTCCATCCGGGCGTAGGCGGCGACGACGGCGCGCCGGCGGTCGGGCTCGACGAGGAGGTCGTCAAGTTCGCACCCGCTCACCTCGGCTTCGGCGATGCCGGTGCGCCGTCCGCCTCCCACCGCCACGCGGCGCCGGCGCTGCCGGCCCCGAACGCCAGCTGCGGCGGTGAGGGCCACGGCGGCGGCGGCGAGCGCCGCCACGACCGGCCAGTCGATGGCGACGCCGCCTCCCCGAGGGGCAGAGCGCGGCTCGGTGGGCACCACGGGGAGCTCGGGGCGGGGACGGACCGGGACGTCGTCCCCCGCCGAGCGCACGAGGGCGACGAAGCCGAGGGCCAAGAGGAGCGGGAGGAGGATCAGGGCCAGCCGCAGCGCCCACGGGACGGGCGGCGGCTCGACGACGTGGTCCTCGGGGCGCCGCTCGCCCCTGGATCGCGAGCGGAGGAGCGCAACGACCAGCGCGGCGACGAGCAACAACGCGAGCACCGCCGCGCTGGCGGTCACGTCGAGCAGGATTCGGGGGCCGAGCCCTGTCCGGGCTGGTCCTCCGCCACCGTGGTCGGCGCCCGTCCCGCTACCGGCGCCGGCCAGGGCGAAGAGGAGGGTGAGCAGTGCCACCACACCCGCCACCACCGGCCCCGGAAGGGGCTTCACCGCGGCCACCGGGTTTGCCCGGTCCACCCCGTCAGCGGCCATCAGCGCCTACCCCAAGCGCCGGCCAGCGGCGGACCGGCCGCTTCTCGGGGGACGATCCGCTCGACTCGCGCCAACGCTCCTCCTTCATCGGTAGGAGCCGTCAGCCCCGATCGGGCAGGTCGGCCAGCAACTGGCCCCGGCGGGACCCATCGCCGGGCGGATACCTCCGCGGGCCACGATCATACCCAGCCAAGTCACCTGGGCTGCCCGCCCGAAACCACCCGCCGACGGCGAGGTGACTCCCATCGGCGACAGCGCGTCGACGAACCAGAGGTCCACCGGGCGCCTCGACATCAGCTTGGTCGGCCACGCTCCAGCGCCTCGGCTGCGACGAAGGGGTCAGGTGGGTCATCGACCACTGCCCGCAGGGGAGCGACGGCGGACCAGTCGCCCCGAGCGCCGAGCGTCCGAGCGGCGATCGCGGCCCGGTCACCGGCAGGATGCCGGAGCGCCCAGGCCTGTTCCATCCTCATCGTCCGCTGATCGGGAGCCACCGAAAGCTGCCGTTCGGTCTTGAGCACACTGTCCGGAATCGTGTTGTCAGAAGTTGGCGGGCAGGAGGAGTTCCAGGTTGGCGTAGAAGACGAAGAGCACGCCCAGAAATGGCACGACGCCGGCCAGGTAGGTCGTCCAGTGCCGCCGGCGACGGATGGCCCACCACCACGCAACCCCAACCGCGGCGGTGAGGAGGCCCCAGGCCACGGTGGGCACCTTGGAATGGCCACTGCCCAGGCCGGCGTCGGCCAGGGCGTCCGGCGCTTCAGCCTCCGGTGTGTCATCCCCCACCGGAGGGGGGG
>JBIOUX010000209.1:0-48691 GCA_044867425.1 Acidimicrobiia bacterium
CCGCCAGGGAGCCGAAAACGAGTCGGGAGAACGGAAGTCGGGGCAGGGAACCCTTCCATGGAAACGCGCTCACGTCTCACGAGTCCCCAGACGCCCCGCCGGCAACCCTTATTTCAGGTCGAAGTAATTAGTGAGGAACTAACATTTTCTTCCTGGTGGGGCCGCGGCGCCGACGCTCCGTGGCACCTCGACCCCGCGGAGATCACCCGCTGGCCCACCGGTACGCTGCCGGCGTGAGCCTCGACCGTCCCCTGATCGAGTCCGTACGGGCCCTGGATGAGCCCGAGCTGCGGCGCCTGGTCATCCTCGCCCAGGACCTCCTGGCCCGGCGGGGGGGGTTCCGCGCCGGGAAGGACGGGTCGTGGGGCAAGGTGACCTTCCGCCTGGAGGACGTCCGCTGCGGGAAGGCGAACTGCACCCGCTGCCCGCACGGCCCCTACTGGTACGCCTACTGGCGGGAGGACGGTAAGGTCCGCAAGCGCTACCTCGGGACAGCCAAGGCGAAGTGACCACCGAGCTCACCCGGCGAGAGATCCGTTGGGGCCTTCCCGACGCCCTGCTGGTGTGGGTGGGTGCCGGCGCCATCGGGCTCTTCGCCTCCATCCCGTTTGCCGCCACCGGCAACATCGATCCGCTGTACACGTTCGGCGTGCTCCTTCCCATCCAGCAGCTGGCCGTGCTCGGCGCCCTGGTCGTGGTCAGCCGGGCCAAGGGACTGGGATCGCTCCAGCGCGACTTCGGGCTCGAGGTGCGGTCCGCCGACGCCCGGTCCCTGTGGTTCGGCCCCGTCCTGCAGGGCGTCCTGTGGCTGGTGCTGCTCCCCCTCGTGTGGCTGGGCGGT
Organism: Acidimicrobiia bacterium; assembly: GCA_044867425.1. GTDB lineage: Bacteria > Actinomycetota > Acidimicrobiia > IMCC26256 > BP-133 > CAWBJP01. Next base: position 842 of record JBIOUX010000209.1, read on the forward strand.
GACGTCGGGAACCAGCAGCTGATCGAGGACCTGGAGCGGTCCCGGGAGGTGCTCCCGGTGGCGCTGTTCGCCATCGGGGCCGTGGTCATGGCCCCCATCGTGGAAGAGACCCTCTATCGCGGCCTGCTCTTCCGGGCCCTGCTGCGCCGGTTCAGCCCGGGCACGGCCGTGTTCGTCTCGGCGCTCATCTTCGCCGCCGTCCACTTCCTGGGCGACCCCAACGCCTTCCGCTCCCTCCCGGCGCTGGCCGCTCTCGGCGTGGTCCTCGCCCGGCGGGCCCTGCGCACGGGCAGCCTCTCGGCCTGCATCCTCATCCACGCCGGGTTCAACCTGACGACCACGGTGCTGGTCCTGCTCGCCCCGGACAATTTGTCTTAGGTAACACGGGCGTTACCTAAGAAATGTCTCCTCAGTGCCGGCCCCGCGCGCCGCCGCCAGGGGGTCGGACCCAGGTCGGTCGGGCGGCTGTCCGGCTGCATCGCTCCAGCCGGAAAGGGCAGCGACCAGGACATTCGCCTGGCCGCCGGAAAGGAGGAGCGCAAAAATGTCTTCCGCAGTGACCCTGAACCTTGCGGTTCCGGCCCCTGCGGAAGACAAATAGCAATCTATCACGGCCCTGCGAACCCCGTCAAGGCGGGCGCCAAAAAATCTGGGCGGCGGGACATGACTGGTCCCCTGGGAACGAACGGGCGCCCTACGATTGTGGCGGTGAGCCGCCTTCCCGCCCCGCAGCGCTGCCGATGAACCGCCGCCCGGGCGAGAAGCGGCGTCCTGGCAGCGGTCCCAACCCGGGCGCGCCCTCGGAGACCGGCTTTCCCCGCTGGATGCCCTGGATCGTCGTGGTCCTGGTCCTGACCGCCCTGCTCGTCTCCAACCTGGGCGGCAGCGGGCCCCGGCGCGACGTCCTCGAGTATTCGGAGTTCATCGAAGCGGTCAAGAACGACAGCGTCCGCAGCGTCAAGATCGACCAGGTGAGCGGGCACATCGAGGGCGAGTACAAGACCGGGGACGAGTTCAGGACCCAGGGCCCCCAGAACGAGGTGCCCAACGAGGACATCGCCCTGCTCAGCGAGCACGGGGTGAAGCGCAACTACCGGCCGCGCCAGTCCGACTTCGTCGGCTCCCTGCTGCTGTGGCTGCTGCCCATCGGACTGCTCGTCGGCTTCTGGTGGTGGATGGGCCGCCGGGCGCAGGGCCAGATGGCCGGGATCATGAACATCGGCCGCTCCAAGGCCAAGGTGTACACGACCGAGAAGCCGAAGACGACCTTTTCCGACGTGGCCGGCTACCTCGGCGTCAAGGAGGAGATCACCGAGGTCGTCGAGTTCCTGCGCAATGCCGGGAAGTTCAAGGAGATCGGCGCCCGCATCCCGAAGGGCGTGCTCCTCGTCGGCCCGCCCGGCTCGGGCAAGACGCTCATCGCCCGGGCGGTGGCGGGCGAGGCCGGTGTGCCCTTCATCTCGGTGACGGGGTCCGACTTCATGGAGATGTTCGTGGGCGTCGGCGCCGCCCGCGTCCGCGACCTGTTCCAGACCGCCCGCAAGCAGGCACCGGCCATCATCTTCGTGGACGAGATCGACTCCATCGGCCGCAAGCGCGGCGCCGGGCTGGGCGGTGGCCACGACGAGCGGGAGCAGACTCTCAACCAGATGCTCTCGGAGATGGACGGCTTCGAGACCACCGAGGGCGTGGTCATGATGGCGGCCACCAACCGGCCCGACATCCTGGACCCGGCCCTGTTGCGGCCCGGCCGCTTCGACCGCCAGATCGTCGTGCCTCTCCCCACCCAGGAGGAGCGCCTGGCCATCCTGCGCGTCCACTGCCAGGACAAGAAGGTGGGCGAGGACGTGGACCTGGAGATCGTCTCCCGGGGCACGCCGGGCATGAGCGGCGCCGACCTGGCCAACCTGGTCAACGAGGCGGCGCTCTTCGCCGTCCGCCGCGGCGCCGACCGGATCGCCGCCCAGGACTTCGACGCCGCCCGGGACCGGGTGATCATGGGTCAGCGCCGGGAGTCGATGGCCCTCACCGAGGACGAGAAGGAGGTCATCGCCTACCACGAGGGTGGCCACGCCGTGCTGGCCTACGTGCTTGAGCACGCCGACCCCGTGCACAAGGTGACGATCCTGCCCACCGGCATGGCCCTGGGCGTGACCCAGCAGCTGCCCGTGGAAGAGAAGCACATCTACCGGCAGGACTACATCGAGGATTCCCTGGTCGTCCGCCTGGGTGGGCGCCTGGCCGAGGAAGCCGTGTACAACAAGCTCTCCACCGGGGCCAACAACGACCTGGTGGGGTGCACCGAGCTGGCCCGCAAGATGGTCCGCGAGTGGGGCATGTCCGACCGCATCGGCCCCATGGCCTGGGGATCGCAGGGCGCCGTGTTCCTGGGTGACGACCTCATGCACACCCGCGACTACTCCGACGACACCGCCCGGGTGATCGACGAGGAGGTCGAGCGGATCCTGCGGGAACAGGAGGACCGGGGCCGGCGCACGCTGCGCCAGCACCGCGGCGGGCTCGACGCCGTGGCCGCCGCCCTCCTCGAGCACGAGACCCTCGACGGCCGGGAGGTGGCCCGCCTGGTGGACGAGGCGGCCGGACGGCGCGCCGGCGGCCCCCGCCGGGGCCCCCGAGCCACCCCGGCTCCTCCCCCCCCGTCCACGGGCAACGGCGAGGCGCGCCGGCGGGCGGCCGAACCCAGCTGATCTTCGGCTCAGCCGCCGCTCGCCCGGGGAGGGAGGGCGGCTTCGAGGTCGGAGGCCGGGACCGAGCCGACGAAGCCGGCGGTGACGACGCCCTGGGCGTCCGCCACCACCACCATGGGCACGCCCTCGATGGCGTAGCGGCGGTGGAGGTCGGCCCGAGCGCCGTACTCGACCTCGCAGGTGGCCACGCCCGCCGACTCGAGGGCGGCCACCTTGGCCGCCATGGGCCCGCAGCCGTCACAGGCCGCCGACGAGAAGAGCACGATCAGGATGGGGGCATCGGGGCGAGGGAAGTCATCGCGATCCAGCTGGGCGGGGACGGGATACGTGCCCCGGGCCGGCGGGTCCGGCCGCCGGCGCCGTTCCAGCCCGCGGGCCACGGCCACCGCCATCGCCACCAGGATCAGGGCGATGACGAGGCGCGACACCATGCCCGGGAAGGCTAACGAGCGCTCCGCCGGCGTGCGTCGCCGCTTTGCCCCGTGGCGACCGGAAAGGTGCCCCGCCTGGTGCTTGCTGGAGTTATACTGACGAACTACAATCGAAAGCAGCACAACCAGCCACAGGAAGGAACCGCTCGATGGTCCCCAAGATCTTCACCGACGCCGGCTACACCGCCGTCGGCCTCGGCGTGCTCGCCGTCCAGCAGGTCCAGACGCGCCGGCGCGAGACCCGGTCCCGGGTCACCGGCCAGATCCAGGCCGGCCGCCAGAACCTCGAGTCGGCCCTGAGCCAGGTGAGGGCCCGCATCGAGCCCCTCGGGGCCAAGCTGGAGCCGCTCCAGGCCAAGCTCGAGCCCTTGCAGGCCAAGTTCGAGCCCATCAAGGCCCGCCTGGAAGCTCCCGTCTCTGCCGCCCTGAGCCACCTTCCCCATGTTCCGGGTCCCCTCGGCGGGCTCCTCGTCTCGGGCCGGGACCGCATCCAGGCGGCCCTGCGCCACGAGAAGGGGGAGGCGCCGCCGGCCCGCCACTCAGACCAGGGCGCACCCGACGCCAGCGCCGGCGAGAGCCAGCCGGAGGCCGCCGCCGACGAGAAGTCGGACAGCTAGCTCTTCGCTACCGGTCGCGCCGGGGGAAGATACCGCCGAACCGGCGGTCCGGGATCGCCGTTTCCTCCGGCGGCAGGAACAGCTCCTCGTGGCTGTCCTCGTCGTCCGAGATGTCCAGGGCGGGATGGGAGCCGGTGGACTCACCGTTGGCCGCGCTGCGGGCCAGCCGGCGCAGCTCGGCCAGGGCGTTCTCCAGCTCCGGCCCCGCTGACGCCGCCGCCTCGATGACCGGGCGCACGGAGTCGAAGTGGGCCGCCACCACCTGGGACTCGGCGATGATCCGCTCGAGGATGCCCACCTCGGCGGCGGCCGACGCCTGAGAGAGCTTCTCCAGGTGGGTTGCCGTGTGCTCCTCCATCCGCCGCAGGGTTCCCTCCAGGCGGGTGAGGCGGTAGCCCATGGCCTGGTCGAGCGCCTCCACCCGGTCGTCGGGCTTCTGGGCGTCTTCGATGGCGGCCCGGAGCTCGGACAGCCGCTCATCCACGGCCTGGGCCAGCTCCTCCAGGCGGCGCTCCAGCTCTCCGGTCTGGGCCAGCTCTTCCAGGCGGCCCGAACGCTCGTCCACCGACTGGGCGAGCTCCTCCAGGCGGCGCTCGACCTCGCTGGTGCGGACGAACTCCTCGAGCCGGCCCGAGCGCTCGTCGATGGCCAGCTCGAGCTGCTTCAGGCGCCGGCCGATGTCCTCGGCCCGGACGGTCTCCTCGAGATGCCCGAACCGCTCCCCCAGCGCACCCTCGAGCGCCTCCAGGCGCATGGTCAGCTCGGCCGGCCCGGGGCCGGCCACGCCGCCCTCGTCCAGGTGCCGCAGCCCGGCGGCCAGTTGCGCCTCCAGGGCCTCGAGGCGCAGGGTGAGCGCCGACTCCATGTCGGCCAGGTTCCCGCTCGCCTCCCGTTCCCGGAAGAGCTCCTCGAGCCGGGCGACACGATCCGCCAGCTCCCGTTCCAGGGTCTCCAGGCGGGCCCGGTGGTCCTCGGACCGCACGGACTCCTCCAGGTGGCCGAGCCGCTCGGCGATCGACAGCTCCAACGAGGCCAGCCGCCGGCCGGCGTCGTCGGCCCGGAGGGCGTCCTCCACCCGGTCCAGCCGCTCGACCAGCGACTCCACGCCAGACCCGGCGCCGGTGGCCAGGGTCTGCTCCATCCGGTTGAAGCGGCCGGAGATCTCTTCCTCGAGCACCTCGAGGCGCATCTCCACCTCGCCGCTGCGCAGCAACCGGGACATGTCCGAGAAGCGGGTGGACATGAGGGCTTCGAGGCGTTCGACCTTGCGCTCCAGCTCGGTGAAGGTCTCCCGCTGGGCCCGTTGCTCGGCCAGCTGGGCCACCACCGCCCGGCTGAACAGTTCATCGACGCGAGGTACTCCGTCGGGCATCATGACCTCCCGAGCGGTAGCGAGGCCGAAAGCATGGTCGAGCAGTGTAAGCCCGTCTGGCCATGAGCCGCCAAGGGCGCTTCGGCGGGTGGGCGGAGTAGCCACGGTCGGTTTACGCTGCGTGACAATGCCGATGGTTTGGGGCCTTTCCTGATGCTCGTCGCCTTGGCCGGGGGCGTCGGCGCGGCCCGGTTCCTCCGGGGTCTGGTACGGGTCGTTCCCCCGCAGGAGATCGTGGTCGTGGGCAACACCGGCGACGACGAGACCTTCTTCGGGCTGCACGTCTCGCCCGACCTCGACACCGTCACCTACACCCTGGCCGGGGGGGTGGGGGCGGCGGGGTGGGGCATGGCCGGTGACACCTTCCGGGCCCTGGACGCCCTGACCGGCTTCGGGGAGCCGGCCTGGTTCCGCCTCGGCGACACCGACCTGGCCACCCACCTGTACCGCACCTCCCGCCTGCGGGCCGGAGCCACCCTGTCCGAGGTCACGGCCGACATCGCCCTGGCCTTCGGCCTCAAGTCCCGGCTCGTGCCCATGAGCGACGACCCCGTCGCCACCCGGATCGAGATCCCGGCCGGTTCGGGGCTGTCCGGCGAGACGCCCGACGACCCCTGGGTGACCCTGGCCATGCAGGAGTGGTTCGTGCGGGAGCGGGCCGAGCCTCCGGTCCGGGCCGTGCGCTTCGAGGGGGCCGAGTCCGCCCGGCCCGCCCCCGGCGTCATCCAGGCCATCGCCGAGGCCGACGCCGTCCTGCTCTGTCCGTCCAACCCGGTGATCTCCATCGGCCCCATCCTGGCCATCCCCGGCATGCGGCAGGCGGTGGCCGCCCGGCGGGAGCAGGTGGTGGGGGTGAGCCCGATCATCCACGGCGCCCCCGTGAAGGGCCCCGCCGACCGGTTGATGGCCGCCGTGGGCCTGGAGGTGTCGTGCGTCGGGGTGGCCGCCGCTTACGCCGACATCTGCGGGACCCTGCTGGTCGACACCTCCGATGCCGCCCGCATCCGCGACGTCGAAGCCCATGGCGTGCGGGCGGTCCTGGCCCCCATCCTCATGCGGGACACCGAAGGCGCCGAACGCCTGGCCCGCACCGCCCTCGAGATCCTTTGATCCAGCTCATCCCCGTGCCGGGGCTGCCGGAGATCACCCCGGGCATGGTCCTGGCCCCCCTCCTGATCGAGGCGGCCCGGGCGGCCGGGACTCCCCTGGCCGGCGGGGACGTCCTGGTGGTGACCCAGAAGGTGGTGTCGAAGGCGGAAGGGCGCGTGGTCCGGCTCGATCCCGACGACCCCGACGCCCGCCGCCGGCTGATCGAGGCGGAATCCGTGCGGGTGCTCCGGCGCCGGGGCGACCTCGTGATCTCCGAGACCCCCCATGGATGGGTCTGCGCCAACGCCGGCGTCGACCTGTCCAACGTGGACGAGGGCTGGGCCGCCCTGCTGCCCGTCGACGCCGACCGCTCCGCCCGGCGCATCCGCGACGGCGTGCGGGCCGCCGCCGGAGTGGAGGTGGCGGTCATCATCTCCGACACCTTCGGCCGGCCCTGGCGCCATGGCCTGGTCGACGTCGCTATCGGCGTCGCCGGCCTGGCCGCCGTGGTCGACCTGCGGGGCACGGGTGACGACCGGGGCCGGGCGCTGTCCGTGACCGAGGTGGCAGTGGCCGACGAGGTGGCTTCGGCGGCCGAGCTGGTCATGGGGAAGGCCAAGGGCGTGCCGGCGGCCATCGTGCGGGGCCTGGAGGCCGGCTGGCTCCGGGATGGCTCCTCGGCCCAGCTCCGCCGCCCCCCCGGCGAAGACCTCTTCCGCTAACCCTTGAGGGCACGGCCAGGCATGGGGCAGGGGCCCCATGCTCTTGAGGAGCCTGGGATTGGGGGCCCCAGGCGGGAAAAAATACGGCGGGGGAGGGTCTGCTGTGCCCTCCCCCGCCGGGGGTCCGCCGTGTCGGTGAGCGGAGCTGTCTAGAGCAGGCCTCCGAGGCCGCCGCCTCCGAGGAGGCCGCCGCCCAGGATGTTGGAGACGTTGAGCAGCCCCCCGTTGTCACCCAGCAGCCCACCGAGAAGTCCGTTGTCGTGGTCGCCCTCGTTCTCGTGCACGTCGCCACTGGTGTCGTTGCCGTTGGTGGTCGACACGATCTTCAGGTCCTTGCCGACGCCCGGGCCCCGGAGCTTGCACACCGACTGGGCCACGGTGATGTCGCCCGTCCCCAGGATCCCGTCGAGCTCGAGCCGGAGCGCGTTCACGGTGACGACCACCCGGCCGCTACGGGAGCTGGCGCGCTTCTCGATGATCTGCTCGTTGAGGATCAGGCTGCCCACCGCCGGGATCGAGACCCGGCTGTTGGGCCGGGCCTGGAGGCCGACCATGTCGACGGCGATGCCGAGCACCGAACCGTCGGCGAACACGACGTCGGAGGCCACCTCGACCGTGTCCTTGGTCACGTGGCACTCGCTCTTGAGGACCTTGATGAGCAGCTCGCCCAGGAGCTTGAGCTTGAGCGTGGCCACCCGCGACGAAGCCTTGGCCGACAGGTCGTCGAGCTTCGTCTCCGCCCCCGAGGCGAGCACCAGGGCTTCCAGCAGCTCGGGGAGCTCGGCCTTGACGACGTTCTCGTACCTCGGGCCGGCGTCTCCCGACAGGCGGACGCGAGCCAGCGGGCCCAGATCCAGTGGCAGGGCGCCGAGGACGTCCACATCCACGTTGAGGGCGAAGGCCGCCGCCCGCGCCGTACCCCCGGCGCGACCGGCCCCCGCCGGCGCCACCGACGTTGCCATGAGCCCCAGCACGGCGACCGACACCACCGTGACGGAGCGCAACCTCCCGTTGAGCTTGCTCACCTTCGACCTCCGATCGATGCCCTCGGGGACACCCCGCCCCCTGGCCCGGGTCCACCACGATCCGTGTTCACGGGTGGCCTGCACTCTCGTAACGTGCCAGAACGGACAACCGGTGCAAATGGCTCATCGGTACCGGGGCGGTACCCGGCCCAGTACCAGTACTTTCGTATTCTCCCGTCGTCTGTGCACACTCAAGTGGCACATGTGGTGATTTTGGCACTAGGCTGTTCGGCAGGCGGAGGGCCTCGTCGAGGCAAATGTCGGCGATCGCTTACGTCACCGGTCCGGTGACCTAGCGTGAACATTACGAAGGGGTGAGCCGGATGATCCGCTGCGTGCTGGGCGACCGGTCGGCCTTCTTCACCGAGGGTCTGACCTCCGTGCTCCGCCGGGGAGGCGAAGCCGCCATCGTGGGCTCGACGGCCGAGCCCAGCGACCTGCCGGGCCTGGTGGCCCGGCTCCGGCCCGACGTCGCCATCGTGAGCTTCGAGCCGCCGGCGGCCGCGCTGGCCGCCACCCGGGCCCTCCGATCCGACACCGGAAGCGCCGTGGTCGACCCGCCGGTGCTGCTGTTGACCTGGTCGCGCCGGGAGGACGATCTCCTCGACGCCCTGCGGGCGGGGGCGACCGGTTTCGTCCACAAGGAGGTGGACCCCGCCGACCTGACCCTGGCGGTGGTCGAGGTGGCCTCGGGCCGCACCGCCTTCCCGCTCGGTTGGGAGCGGCTGCTGGTGTCCCGGCTCGATGGGCACCGGCCCACCGGGCAGCGCCGGGGCGACCCCGTCACCCTCACCCGCCGGGAGCGGGACATCGTCCAGCTCATCGTCGACGGGCACTCCAACAAGGCCCTCGCCGCCTCGCTCGGGATCGCCCACCAGACGGCCAAGAACCACGTGCGCCATGTCATGGCCAAGCTCCGGGTCACGTCCCGGGTGCAGCTGTGCGCCTGGGCCCTGGAGCGGGGCTACGCCCCCAGCGCCACCGCCGCCACGGCCTAGCCGGGCCATACGCCGCCCTGCTTCCGGCGTTCCTGCGCAACGACAGGTGTCGCAGAGGAGCGCCGGAACCGGCCGCATGGAGCAGCAGCGCGGCGGAAGCGGCCGGCACGGCACCCCTCCGGCTGTCGGCATCCTTCAATGCGTCTTTTGAGTCGCCCCGGCTCCGGGAGCCCTCATGAACTCCGCTCCGCCGCCGGCGGACGGGACCGGAACCAGTCGAGGGTGGCAGCCAGGCCCTCCTCGGTGGTGGTGGTCGGCTTCCAGCCAAGCTCGGTGCCGGCCAGGCTCGGATCGAGGGCGGACCGGAGGACCTCGCCGGGCCGGGCCGGGGCGTAGACCGCCTCCGTCCCCGTGGCGGTCAGGCGGGCCATGGTGGCGTAGAGGTCGTTCACGCTCGTCTCTTTCCCGGTCCCCACGTTGAGGACGAGACCGGAGGCGGCGCCAGGCTCCTTGGCCCGGGAGAAGGCGTCGACGACGTCGTCGACGTAGACGAAGTCCCGGGTCTGGCCCCCGTCGCCGTAGATGGTGACCGGCTCGCCGTCGAGCAGGCGCCGGGCGAAGATGGCCACCACCCCGGCCTCTCCGAACGGGTCCTGGCGGGGCCCGTAGACGTTGGCCAGGGCGAGAACGGCGTATTCGAGGCCATGGATGGCGGCGTAGAAATGGAGGTAATCCCCCACCGCCTTCTTGGCCACGCCGTACGGGGAAACGGGCTGGTGGGGGTGGCTCTCCGGTGTGGGCAGATCGGTGGGCGTTCCGTAGAGGGTGCCGCCCGAGCCGGCGAAGACGACCTTGTGGGCCCCGCCCCGGCGGGCGCCCTCCAGCACGTGCAGGGAGCCGATCACGTTGACGCCGGCGTCCAGGGCGGGGTCGGCGATCGACACCCGCACATCGGCCTGGGCGGCGAGGTGGAACACCACCTCGGGCTGCCGCTTGGCCACCAGGTCGACGGTCTCGGGCGCCCGGATGTCGAAACGGTGGAAGGAGAAGCGACCCCCGCCCCGGGCCCGGGCGCCGGCCAGGTTGGCCAGCGCTCCCGTCGACAGGTTGTCGATGGCGTCGACCTCATGGCCCTCGGCCAGCAGGCGCTCCACCAGTCCGGCTCCGATGAACCCGGCGCCGCCGGTCACGAGAGTCCTCATGAGCGGGCCACCTTCAGACCGCCTCCACCCGGGCCCCGGCCAGCCGGGCCCCGGGGGGGACCGACGCTCGGGGGCCGACCACGCTGATGCTCTCCACCGTCGCTCCGGCGCCGATCACGGCCTCGGCGCCGACCACGGAATCGACCACCACGGCGCCGGCCTCGACCCGGGCGCCCTCCAGGAGCACGGACCGAACCACCCCGGCACCTTCCCCGACCACGGTTCGGGGGCCGAGCACGGACGATTCCAGGGTGGCGCCGGCAGCCACGCGGGCGTCGGGCGGACAGAGGGACTCGCCCCCGGCCAGCAGGTCGAGATTGGCCTGGAGGTACTTGGACGGGGTGCCGATGTCGAGCCAGTAGCCAGGGGAGGCGAGGGCGAAGAGCTTGGCGTCGCGCCCCAGGAGGGCGGGGAACGTCTCCCGCTCGATGGACACGGCCCGGCCCGACGGGATGAGGCCCAGCACCGAGGCCTCCAAGACGTAGGTTCCGGCGTTGATCCAGTTGGTGGGCGCGTGCCCGGGGGACGGCTTCTCCACGAACCCGACCACCCGCCCGTCGGGGGCGGTGGGAACCACCCCGAAGGCCGAAGGGTCCTCCACCCGGGTGAGGGCGATGGTGGCCTCCGCCCCCGCCCCGTCGTGGAAGCGGACCAGGGCGGACACGTCCAGGTCGGTCAGGACGTCGCCGTTGCACACCAGGAAGCGGTCGGTGAACCCCCCGAACTCGGCGGCGAAGCGGATGGCGCCGGCGGTGCCCAGCGGCTCGGGCTCCACGGCGTAGGAGAGGCGCAGGCCGGCCACGGCACCGTCGGCGAAGTGCCCGGTGAACGCATCGGGCCGGTAGCCGATGGAGAGCACCACGTCGGTCACGCCGTGGCCCGCCAGCCAGGTCAGCTGGTGCTCGAGGAACGGGCGGTTGGCGATGGGCAGCAGCGGTTTGGGGGTGGCGTAGGTCAGGGGCCGCAGGCGCGTGCCTTCACCGCCGGCCAGCACGACCGCTTTCAAACCCGGCCGCTCACCCGCTGGTGGGGGTGGTCGCCGGGGCCTCGCTGCTGGGCGTGGTCTCCGGCGGGGTCGTGTCGGGCGTCGGGCCGCCGACGTCGCTCGGGTTCTGGCCGGAGGTGGCGATCGGCGGCGTGCCGATGTCCTCCCCGTCGGGCAGGAAGGCGAGGGCGATGACGTCCCGGTCGGCGGGCACGTAGCGGGCCGGGTTGCCCTTCTTCTCCTTGCCGTTGACCGACCAGCGCAGCTTGCCCGGCTTCTTGTCGAGGTTGACGCACTCGTCCCCGTTCTTCAGGTCGGTGCCGTCGCCCAGCTTGATCGAGTCGTTGGTGACCTTCTCGTCGGCCTGGGAGAGGAAGAGGCCCACGGTGGCGTTCTCGTTGGCCCCGGCCCGGGAGTAGGGGTGCATGTGGATGAACCCGTCGCCGTGGGAGTGGATCCCCTTGGCCGATTCGTACTGGGGCGTGTTGGGCTTCCACTGGCCGCAGATGTTGATGCCGAGCGCGGCGTGCTGGTGCTCGCCGATGTTGGGGCCGGTCTGGGCGCCGGCGTTGGTGCCGCTCTTGCTGGCGATGATGCCGATGATGCCGAGGAGGGCGATGACTCCGATGATGGCCATGAACCCGAGCGTCCCCGACTTGCGCGCCTTCGGCTTGCGGATGTTCTTCTTCCTGGGGCCCTTCGCCATGCTGCGAGAGGCTAGCGGCTGGCCACCTGGGCGGTGGTTCGCTCGGGCCGGAGGGCGGCAGCTTTGTGATGGGCCATGGCCAACAGCGCCCGGCCGGCGAGGAATCCGGCGGCGGCGGGCAGCAGCAGGAGGCGCCGCCGTCCGGTGAAGCGCCGGGTGGCGAAGCGGTAGAGCGAGCGGTGGTGCTCGGCGATCATGCGGTAGGGGGCCCCGGCGGTGCTCACCCCGAGCAGGTGCTCGACCCGGGCGCCGGGCTCGTAGCCCACCCGCCAGCCGGCCATCCGCAGCCGCCAGCACAGGTCGACGTCCTCCACGTACATGAAGTAGCGCTCGTCCCAGCCCCCCACCTCATCGAGGGCGGAGCGCCGGAGCCACACCGCCGCGCCCGACACCCAGTCCGCGTCGCGGGGCCGGGTGGCGTCGGCGTCGACCTGGCGGTACCGGCGGGTGAAGGGGTTGCCCGCCCAGAGGAAGTAGAGCAGGCCGTGGCCCACGGCGTCCGCCACCGACGGGACACAGCGGGCCGAGGGGTACACGGTCCCATCCGAGTTCAGGAGCGCGGGCCCCACGGCGCCAAGGTCGGCTTCGGCGTCGAAGCGGGCCAGGACAGCGGCCGCCGCCCCGGGCCGCAGGACGATGTCGGGGTTCAGGACCGCCACCACGGGGGCGCGGATGGCGGCGATCCCGAGGTTGGCCGCCCGGGCGTATCCCAGGTTCTCCCCTGCCGCCACCAGGGCGACAGCAGGGAACCGGTGGCGTAGCTCCTCGGCGGAGCCGTCCGAGGAGTCGTTGTCCACCACCACGATCTCGTCGGGTCCCTCCGCCAGGAGCGAGTCCACGCACCCGGAAAGGGCCGGCCCGGCGTTGTAGTTGACGACCACCGCCGCCCAGTGGCGCTCAGGCACTCAGGACCTGAAGACTTCTTCGTAGACGGCCCAGGTGCGGCGGGCCGCTTCCGCCCAGGTGAAGCCGGCCGCTCGCTTCTGGCCCCGCCGCGACAGGTCTTCGGCCACAGTGGGATCGTCGATGATGCGCTCGATGGACTCGGCCAGCGCCTCGTCGTCCAGGGGGTCGACGAGCAGGGCGGCATCCCCCGCCGTCTCGGGCAGCGCCGAGATGTTGGAGGTCACCACCGGGGTGCCACAGGCCATGGCCTCGAGGACGGGCATGCCGAAGCCCTCGTAGAGCGACGGGTACACGAAGGCGGCAGCCCGGGCGTAGAGGGCGGCCAGCTCGGATCGGGGCAGCGACCCCTCGCTCACGATGGTGCGGGTGTGCATGCCCCGAAGGCGCAGGCCCTCCCCCACCTCGTCGCCCAGCCAGCCGTTGGGACCGTGGAGCACGAGGGTCAGCAGGGGGTGACGCTCCGCCACCCGGGTGAAGGCGTCGAGGACCGCCACCACGTTCTTGCGCTGCTCCTGGGTGCCCACCCACAGGACGTAGGGCTCGGCGATCCCCCGCCGCTTCCACAGCCGCTCGGCGTCGTGGACGCCCAGGTCGCTCATCTCGACCCCGTGGGGCACGACCCGGATGCGTTCCCGGTCGACGCCGTAGAACTCCTCCACGTCGAGGGCGGTGGAACGGGACGGGCAGATCACCCGGGCCGCTTCGGCGGCGGTGATGGCCGCGGCCCGCTTGTACAGGGACCGGGCCCGCCGCGGGTACCGGTCGGCGAAGCGGATGGGAGCCAGGTCGTGCACGGTCACGACCAGGGTTGCGCCGCCCGGAGGGGTGATGGCCGGGCCGGTGGAGTGAACCACGTCGAGATCCCCGCACACCGTCTGGGGCGCCGGGCGGCGCTCGGCCATCCACACGTCGTAAAGGCGGTCCCGCTCCAGGGTGAAGCTCTGGCGTTCCACACCGAGCGCCTCCACTTCGGGTGGGGCCGTCTCGTGGGCGGCGTGGAAGAGGACCAGATCGCTGCTGTGGCCCGTCTCCACCAGCCCCCGGCACAGCGACAGGGCGTAGACGCCGACGCCGGTTGGGATCCGTTGGAACATCGGCTCGGCGTTGAGACCGGCGCGCATCGCTACTTCTTACCCGCTTCCAGGGACGATCGGTCATACCGCATGGCGAAACCACTCCACCGTACGGGCCAGGCCCTCCGGGAGAGAAACCCGCGGGCGCCAGCCCAGGACCCGCTCGGCCAGGGTGATGTCCGGCCGGCGCCGGACGGGATCGTCTTCGGGCAGCGGCTCGAAGACGATGTCGGAGTCTGAGCCGGTCATGGCGAGCACCAGCTTGGCCAGCTCCAGCACCGTGTGCTCATCGGGATTGCCGATATTGACCGGATCACCCCGCCAATCCGAATCGAGGAGGGCGCAAAGGCCCGCGATCTGATCGTCGACGTAGCAGAAGGACCGGCTCTGGGACCCGTCTCCGTAGACGGTGAGCGGCTTGCCGGCCAGGGCCTGGACGACGAAGTTGGACACCACCCGCCCGTCGCCCGGCCTCAGACGGGGCCCGTAGGTGTTGAAAATCCTGGCGATCCGGACATCCTGGCCGTGGACCCGGCGGTGGGCGGTGGTCAGCGCCTCGGCGAAGCGCTTGGCCTCGTCGTAGACGGACCGGGGACCCACGGGGTTGACGTTGCCCCAGTAGGTCTCCGGCTGGGGGTGGACGAGCGGGTCGCCGTAGACCTCGCTGGTGGAGGTGAGGAGGTAGCGGGCATCCTTGGCCCGGGCCAGCTCGAGTGTGAGGCGGGTGCCTTCCGAGCCGGTCAGGAGCGTCTCCAGGGGCCGGGCCAGGTAGTCGGCCGGGCTGGCCGCGCTGGCCAGGTGGCACACCGCGTCGAGCGGCCCGCCGAAGGGCAGGGGCCGGGTGACGTCGTGGGCCACGAACGAGAACCCGGCCATCCCGTTGAGATCGGCGAGGTTGGCGCGGCTGCCCGAGGAGCAGTCGTCCACCGCCACCACCTCGTCGCCCCGGGCGAGGAGGGCCCGGCACAGGTGCGAGCCCAGGAACCCGGCGCCCCCGGTGACCAGGATCCGACGGGGCTCCGAGGCTCCCCGCCCGCTTGTCCCCCTCACCTCCCCATGCCTTCGTAGTGGAAGCCCCGACGGCGCAGGGCGGCCGGGTCGAGGATGTTGCGGACGTCGACCACCCGGGGGGCAGACATCAGATCGGACAGCCGGTCGAGGTCGCAGAAGCGGAACTCGTCCCACTCGGTGAGGACGGCCAGCACGTCCGCATCCCGGCACGCCTCGTAGGGATCCGACGCGATCAGCAGATGCTCCTCCGGGACGGCCGGCCGCAGCGCCGGCCCGGGCCCGGGCGTCGCCGGCTCGCCGGCCGTGGCACCGCCCAGGACCACCTCGACCGGTGCTTCGGTGAGGACGACCTCGGGGGGCCGGACGAGCAGGTCCCGGGCCCGATCTCCCGCCACCGGGTCGTAGGCCGCCACCGAGGCGCCGGCCCCCAGCAGCCCTTCCACGACGGCCAGGGCCGGCGACTCCCGCAGGTCGTCGGTCCCCGCCTTGAACGTGAGGCCCCAGGCGGCCACCCGCACCCCGTCCAGGCGGCCGTCCCCCCCGCCCGCCGCCCGGGCGATCTTCCGCACCACCCGGTCGCGTTGCTCCCGGTTGACGTCCACCACGCCCCGCAGGATGGCGAAGTCGTAGCCGGCCTCCTCCGCCACCCGGATCAGGGCGGCCGTGTCCTTGGGCAGGCACGAGCCCCCGAACCCGGGGCCGGGCCGCAGGTAGTCGAAGCCGATGCGGGCGTCGTAGCCCATCCCCAGGGTGACCTCCCGCACGTCGGCATCGACCGCCTCGCAGAGGATGGCGATGGCGTTGATGAAGGACACCTTGGTGGCCAGGAAGCAGTTGGAGGCGTACTTGATCATCTCCGCCGAGGCGCAGTCGGTCACCAGGACGGGCGCCTGCACACCCTTGTAGAGGGAGGAGACCCGGACGGCCGCCTCCGGTTCGTCGCAACCGACGACGATCCGGTCGGGATGGAGGAAGTCGTAGACGGCGCTGCCCTCCCGGAGGAACTCGGGGTTGGAGACCACGCCCACATCCCGGGCGCTCCGGCCGGCGGACTCCAGCCACCGGCGCAGGAGCCCGGCGGAGCCCGGGGGCATGGTGGACTTGGCCACCACCACCGAGCCGGGCTGGAGGACGGGGGCGATCTCCGCCAGCGCCGCCCGGACGTGGGACAGGTCGGCGGCGCCTCCCTTGCCGTCGGGGTCCGCGCCCTCGGGGGTGGGGACGCAGAGGACGATGAACTCGGCTTCGTGGGCGGCGCTCCCGGCCCCGAGGACGAACGTGAGCCGGGCGCTGTGCAGGCCTTCGGCCACCAGCTCCGCCAGCCCCTCCTCCAGGATGGGGACCTCACCCCGGGAGAGACGGGCCAGCTTCTCCACGTCCACGTCGCCACAGGCGACGTCGTGGCCGAGGTGGGCCAGGCAGGCGGCCGTGGTCAGCCCGACGTACCCCGCCCCCACCACCCCGACTCTGCTCATGGCTCTTCGCCTTGCGGCTCATCGCTGTGCGGCTGGGGGCCCCAGCCCCAACCGCCAAGCCGTGCTCCGCACGTCTTGTTGCTCATGGTCCCACCGGCACGCCGGCCGCCAGCTTGGCGGCGAGCGCCTCCCGCCAGGGCCGCAGGCGGGGAAGCCCGGCGGCAGCCAGGGCGGTGTCGGCCAGGACGCTGTTGGCCGGCCGGGGTGCCGGTCGGGCCAGCGCCGCCGACGTCGTCTCCCCCACCAACCCCGGGTCAAGCCCGGCCAGCTCCAGGATGGCCCGGGCCAGCTCGTGCCAGGTGCACGGTCCCTGGTTGGTGACGTGGAAGACCCCCTGGTGGCGGCCCGTGGCCAGCCGGGCCAGCGCCCCGGCCAGGTCGGGGGCGTAGGTGGGGCATCCCCGCTGGTCGGTCACCACCTGGAGGGGGTCGCCCTGGCGGGCCCGGGCGAGGATGGTGTCGACGAAGTTGCGGCCCCGGCGCCCGAACACCCACGAAGTGCGGGCCAGGGCCCAGGAGCGGGCGTGCGCCGCCAGCTCCTGCTCGCCCCCCAACTTGGAGCGGCCGTACACCGACCGGGGGTCGGGCCGGTCCCACTCGAGGTAGGGCCCGTCCTTGTCGCCGGGGAAGACGTAGTCGGTGGAGACGTGCACCAGGTGGGACCCGATCCGGGCGCAGGCCACCGCCAGATGCCGCACCCCCAGGGCGTTGGCCATGAAGGCCCGTTCGGGGTCGGACTCGCAGCCGTCCACATCGGTCCAGGCGGCGCAGTTCACCACCGCGTCGGGCAGGACGCTCCCCACCACCTGCTCGACCTGGGCCCGGTCGCAGATGTCGAGCTGCGAGCGCTCGAGGGCCACCACCGCGTGGTGGGCCAGGTGGGCCGGCACCTCCGACCCCACCTGCCCGCCGGCGCCGGTGACCAAGATGCGCATGGAAGTCAGTCGACCCGGCGTCCGGAGGCGGACACGGCTGCCCCCCAGGCCGTCTCCACCACGGGCGCCCGGTCCCGCAGCGGCTCCCACCACTCCCGATGGGTGGTGTACCACGCCACCGTCCCGGCCACGCCGGTGGCGAAGTCGACCGCCGGACTCCAGCCCAGCTCGGTACGCAGCTTGGTGGAGTCCAGCAGGTAGCGCCGGTCATGGCCGGGCCGGTCGGGCACGATGGTCTTGAGCGAGGCAGGCTTGTCCAGGGCGCCCAGCACCAGGTCGGCGATCTCGTCGATGCTGGCCTCCACGCCGCTGCCGACGTTGTAGGTCTCGCCCACCCGGCCCCGCGAGAGCACCAGGTCGACCGCCGAGCAGTGGTCGGCGACGTGGAGCCATTCCCGGCGGTTGGCGGTGGAGGCGTAGAGCGGCAGCGGCTGGTCGTCGAGCGCCCGGGTGGTGAAGAGGGGGATCACCTTCTCGGGGAACTGGTACGGCCCGTAGTTGTTGGAGCAGTTGGTGATGGTGACGGGCAGCCCGTAGGTCTCGTGGTAGGCGCGCACGGCATGGTCGGCCCCCGCCTTGGAGGCGTTGTAGGGGGTGCGGGGCCGGTAGGGCGACTCCTCGGTGAAGGCGCCGGGATCGTCGAGGGCGAGATCACCGTAGACCTCGCAGGTGGAGATGTGGTGGAAGCGGTTGACCCCCTGACGCCGGGCCGCCTCCAGCAGGGACTGGGTGCCGAGCACGTTGGTGCGGAAGAACCGGGCGGGGTCGAGCACGGCCAGGCTGTTGTGGGACTCGGCGGCGAAGTTGACCACGACGTCGATCTCATGCTCCGCCATGACCTTGCTCATCGCCTCGAAGTCGGCGATGTCGGCCACAACCAGGGGCACCCGATCCTCCGTGCCGGCCAGGTTGGCCTGGTTGCCGGCGTAGGTGAGCAGGTCGAGCGCCACCACGGCGTCGGTGGGGTGGGCGTCGAGCCAGTAATGGACGAAGTTGGAGCCGATGAAGCCACCGGCGCCGGTCACGAGCATGCGCATCAGGACCTGCGGAGCGACAGCGGAGCAGGGACTGGGCGGCGGGGGCTGGGGTCCCCGGCCGCAATGCGATGAGCCGCTAGGCGAAGAGCAATGAGCACCGCGCGCAATCGTAGTCAGGGGCCACTTCGGGCCCTGACCCGTCAGCGGGTGGGTGAGCTCAGCAGGCGGGCTGCGCCGGGGCGCCGGCGGGCGTGGGGGCCGGGGCCGGGGCGGGAGGCGCGGCGGTGGTGGTGGAGGGGGCGGGGGCCGCCCCCGGCCGTTCGGCCACCCCCTTGAAGTCACGGCCCAGGACCACCACGACGTCCGGATTGGAGAGGCCCTTGTCCGCCACCAGGCGCCCCCCGCCCTTCAGGTAGCTGAGCACCAGTTGGGCCTTCGCCTGGAAGCCGGACGGGTAGTGGATCTCGGTTCGGGAGTAGTCGAAGCGCTGGGCATCGGCGGCGCCGGCCACGGCGAAGCCGGCGTCGGCGAAGGCGCCGTGGGCCTGGCCGGCCACCCCGTCGGCACCGGACCCGTTGAGGACCCGCACCCGCACCTGGGAGGGCACCACGCCGGGCGGGGCGGCGGGCTGCCCGGCGGGCACCTCGGGCGCCTCGCCCCGGAGCCGGGCCAGCAGGGGCTCGGCCTCCTTGGTGTTGACCCGCAGCTGCTGGCCGGAAGGCACGGTCGGGATGGCCAGCATCTCCACCGCCGCCGGCCCCACTCCCCGGAAGGCCCGCACCAGTCGCAGGCCGTCGCGGACCCGGAAGGTGGAGTCCAGGGTGAGGTTGGCCAGGGCGGCGTCGGCCAGCCGGTTGGCCCGCAAGGGATTGAGGGCGCCGCGCCGGATGGCCTGCGCCATGAGGCGACGGATGAACTCCTGCTGGCGCTCGATCCGGCCGATGTCGGCCCGCGGGTCGGACCGCCACTTGCCCGCCTCCAGGTACCTGAAGTTGCGGGAGCGGACCCAGGCCAGGGCCTGACGCCCGTCGAAGACGACGCATCCCGCCTGGCCCACGTCGAGGCCCGTCTTGCGGTCCCGCACCGGCGCCGGGACGTACATGCGCACCCCGCCGATGGCGTCGACCATGCCCCGGAAGCCGGCGAAGTCCAGCTGGAGGTAGTGATGGACGGGGACGCCGAAGTTCTGCTCCAGCACGTCGATGACGCCCTGCGGGCCCTGCTCGAAGGACTCGTTGATCCGGCGCAGGCCCTTGTGGCCGGGCTGGGTGACCCGCAGGTCACGGGGGAACGAGACGAGCAGACCCCGATGGGTCCGGGGATCGACCCGGGCCAGGATGATGGCGTCGGCCCGCTGACCCCCGACATCGCCGGTGTCGCCGAAGCTGGCCTGGTCGGTCTCGTCGGCCACGAAGGCCCGGGAATCAGACCCGAGGATGAGGAAGTTCATCGCCCCCGGGAGCTTCTTGGCCAGTTCCACGTCGACGTCGCTGGCGGCGCCCAGCTTGTGGTCGAGATACCACGAACCGCCCGTCAGCCCGCCGGCGGCGAGCACGCTGACCAGGACCAGGGCCAGGAGGCAGCGCCACAGGAAGGCGCGCATGGTGGAGGGAAAGGGTGCGCTCACGGCAAGCGGTGAGATTACCCTCCCGGAGGTGTTCGTCTGGGTCGACGGCGCACTTTCGGCGGAGGGCGAGGCGCGGATCTCGCCCTTCGACCATGGGCTGCTGACCGGCGACGGGGTGTTCGAGACGCTGCGGGTCTACGGCGGGCGACCCTTCGCCTGGACGAGGCATCTCGAACGCCTGTCCCGCTCGGCGGCGGGAATGGGGCTGGCGCTGCCTTCCGGTGACGTGTTGCGGGAAGCGGCGGAGGCCGTCCTGTCCGCCAATGGCCTGTCCGAAGGCCGGCTGCGGGTCACGGTCACGGGTGGCCCCGCCCCGCTCGGCTCTCATCGGGGCGAGGCGGCGCCCACCGTCATCGTGGCCGGCAGCGGCATGGCCCCCTGGCCCGGGTCGGTGGCCGTGGCCACCGTTCCCTGGCCCCGCAACGAGCAGGGGGCACTGGCCGGCCTGAAAACCATCTCCTATGGCGAGAACGTGCGGGCCCTGGCCCACGCCGCCGAGCTCGGCGCCGGCGAAGCGGTCTTCGCCAACACCCGGGGTGGGTTGTGCGAGGGCACCGGCACCAACGTGTTCGTGGTCGCCGGCGGGAGGCTGCGCACACCCCCGGCCTCCGCCGGCTGCCTGCTGGGCGTCACCCGGGCCCTGGTCCTGGAGCTGGCCGGCGATCTCGGGATCGACGCCGGCGAAGCCGACCTGCCCCTCTCCGCCCTGGTCACCGCCGACGAGGCGTTCCTCACGTCGTCGACCCGGGAGGTGCAGGCCATCTCGGCGGTGGACGGCGCTCCCCTTCCGGCCGCCCCCGGTCCCGTCACCGCTCAGCTGGCCGAAGCCTTCAAGGCCCGCGTCGCCGCCGACATCGACCCCTGACCTGGGCGAGGTCCTTGCGCTTTGGTGGTTCCCATCACCCAAACCGCAAGAGGCTGGTTCATGTCACAGGTCCTGCCTGGCGTGACCGTGATCGTGGTCGACAAGGACAACCTGAGGTCGCCGGCCCGACGCGAACGTCTCACCAGGTCAATTGGCCGGCGCCCATCACACGCCGCACGATCGAACGGGGAATGGGCCGCGTGAGGGCCGAGATCGCCTTCCAGGCCAGGCCCGGGATGCAGATGGCCCGCCCGGCGGCGGTGGCGGCCAGGGCGGCGTCGGCCACCTGGCCGACGTCCATCCAGGCGAAGTCGGGGATGCGGCTCCTCCCCAGGCCGGACCGGGCCTGGAAGTTCGTACGGGTGAATCCCGGCAGGAGGGCGGTGACGGTCACGCCCCGGCCCCGCAGCTCCTCGTGGAGCGCTTCGGAGAACGACGTGACGAAGGCCTTGGTGGCGGCGTAGGTGGCCATGTTGGGGATGGGCGCCAGTCCGGCCACCGACGACACGTTGAGCACCGCCCCTCCACCTGCGGCCACCATCCCGGGGACGGCGGCCCGGGTGAGGCGCACCAGGGCCAGGACGTTCAGCCGGACCTCGCCCGCCACCCGGCCGGGGTCGAGCTGGGCGAACTGGCCGGCGGTGCCGTAGCCGGCGTTGTTGACCAGCAGGTCGACGGGCGGGCCGCCCGCTTCGGCCAAGCGGGCCTCGACGGCTGCCACCCCGTCGTCGGTGGTGAGGTCGGCGGGGAGCACCTCGGCCTCCACGCCATGGGAGGCGGCGAGCCCGCCCGCCAGCTCCTCCAGCGCCGTCTGGGTCCGGGCCACCAGCACGAGATGGCAGCCCCGAGCGGCGAGACGGCGGGCCAGGGCCTCGCCGATGCCGCTCGAGGAGCCGGTCACGAGGGCCCGCTGCCAGCCCGGGGCCCGGGGTGTCCCCGAAAGCGGCGCCCGGGTCATGCCGGACGCAGGTGGATCACGTCGCCGGCACTCACCCGCATATCCTTCCCGTCGTCGGCGGTGACGACCAGCTCGCCGTTGCCGGTGAGGCGGCCGGCGACCCCCTCGACCACGCCCGAGGCCAGCTCGACCCGCACCCGGCGGCCCAGGGTGGCCGAATCCGCCCGGTAGGCCTCGAGCGTCGCCTCCGCCCCGCCGGCCAGCAGCACCGAGTACCGCCGCTCGAGCGCCTCCAGGAACGCCGTCAGCAGCTCGGCCCGGTCCACCGGCCGCCCCGCTTCCTCCTCGCAGGCGATGGCCTGTGCGGCCAGGTCCCCGGGGTAGGCGCCGGCGGTCACGTTGAAGCCGATGCCCACCACCACCGCCGGCGGGCCGCCGTCGACGGAGGGGGACGATTCCGAGAGCATGCCCGCCAGCTTGCGGTCGACGCCCCCCTCTCCGGTTCCGGAGACCACCAGGTCGTTGGGCCACTTGAGACGGGGACGGAAGCCGGCGCTGGCCTCCACGGCATCGGCCGCCGCCAGCCCGGCGGCCGTGTTGACCAGCGGCACCTCCTCGGCGGGCAGGGTGGGCCGCAGCAGCACGGAGACGAGCAGCGACGTTCCCGGGGCGGCCGACCACGCCCGCCCCAACCGTCCCCGGCCGGCCTGCTGGTGGTCGGCCACCATCACCACGCCCTCGGGGGCTCCGGCCCGGGCCGCCTCCATCATCTCCGTGTTGGTCGAACCGACCTCCTCGAAGCAGCGCACATCGGTGAACCGGGTGCCGGCCAGCCGGGTCTCGTCGATTCGAAAAGTAGGCCCGGGGGAAGACACGGACCGTAGGATACGGCCGCTCATGGCCGCCACCAGCCTTCCCGCCAAGATCCTCATCGCCAACCGCGGCGAGATCGCCGTGCGGATCATGCGGACGTGCAAGGAGCTCGGGATCACGGCGGTGGCCGTCTACTCCGACGTCGACCGGGACGCCTTCCATGTCCGCCTGGCCGACGAGGCCTACGCCCTGGGCGGCCAGACCGCAGCCGAGAGCTACCTCAACACCGACGCCATCCTCGACGCCATCGCCCGCTCCGGCGCCGAAGCGGTGCACCCGGGCTACGGCTTCTTCTCCGAGAACGCCGACTTCGCTCGGGCCATGGCCGGAGCCGGGGTCATCTGGATCGGCCCGCCGCCCGGAGCCATCGAGTCGATGGGCGACAAGGTCACGTCCCGGCGCACCGCCCAGGCCGCGGGCGTGCCCGGGGTGCCGGGCACCATGGACCCCCTGGAGAACCCGCAGGAGGTCGCCGCCTTCGCCCGGGACCACGGCTACCCCGTGGCCATCAAGGCCGCCTACGGGGGCGGCGGCCGCGGGATGCGGGTGGTGCGGGACGAGGCGTCGGTGGCCGAGGCCGTCGACTCCGCCCAGCGGGAGGCCCAGGCCTACTTCGGCCGCCCGGAGCTGTACGTGGAGCGCTACCTGGAGCGACCCCGCCACGTCGAGGT
Source organism: Acidimicrobiia bacterium (assembly GCA_044867425.1). Classification (GTDB taxonomy): domain Bacteria; phylum Actinomycetota; class Acidimicrobiia; order IMCC26256; family BP-133; genus CAWBJP01. The sequence continues at coordinate 23,947 of JBIOUX010000209.1, forward strand.
GCAGATCTTCTGCGACACCCACGGCAACGGCGTGTTCCTCGGCGAGCGGGACTGCTCGGTGCAGCGCCGGCACCAGAAGCTGATCGAGGAGACCCCGGCCCCGGGCCTGACCGAGGAGACCCGGCAGGCCATGGGGAAGGCCGCCCTGGAGGTGGCCCGGGCCTGCGGCTACGTCAATGCCGGCACGGTCGAGTTCCTCTACGTCCCGCCCGCGGACACTGCGGGCCCCGGGGACGGCGAGTTCTTCTTCCTGGAGATGAACACCCGCCTCCAGGTGGAGCACTGCGTGACCGAGATGGTCACCGGCATCGACCTGGTGGCCGAACAGATCCGGGTGGCGGCGGGCGAACCGCTGTCCTTCACCCAGGACTCGGTCGAGCGCCGGGGCCACGCCATCGAGTGCCGCATCAACGCCGAGGACCCGGCCAAGGGCTTCCGGCCCGCCCCCGGGCCCATCACCCGCTTCTCCTCCCCCTCGGGCTTCGGGGTGCGGGTCGACGCCGGCTATGAGGAGGGCACCGCCGTCTCCCAGTACTACGACAACCTGATGGCCAAGCTGGTGGCCTGGGGTCCCGACCGGGAGTCGGCCCGGCGCCGCGTGCTGCGGGCCCTGTCGGAGTTCCGCATCGAAGGGGTCCCCTCCACCATCCCGGCCCACGAGGCGATCCTCGCCCACCCCGACTTCGTCGACGCCCGCCACTCCACCAAGTGGTTGGAGGAGGAGGTGGACGCCACCCTCCTCGTCCGCCCGGGGGTCGAGGCGCCGGCCGTGCCCCCCGACGCCGACCTGGTCGTTCGCACCGTGCCCGTGGAGGTCGACGGTCGCCGCTTCGACGTGCGGGTGTGGCTGCCCAATGCTCCCGAGCCGAGCGGCGCGGCCGCCGGCCCGGTGGCGGCCGCCGCCCGGCCGCGGGGCCGCTCCCGATCTCAGGCGGCGTTGGCCGGGGGGCCCGCCGGCAGCGGCACGGTGGCCTCGCCCATGCAGGGCACCATCGTCAAGACGCTGGTGGCGGTGGGCGACGAGGTGGTGGCCGGCCAGGCTGTGATCGTGCTCGAAGCCATGAAGATGGAGAACCACGTGGCCGCCGAGCGGGCCGGGAAGGTGACCGAGGTCCGCGTCTCACCGGGGGACACGGTGGGGACGGGCGACGTGCTGGTGGTCATCGCCTGAACCTGCCCTGGCCGCGGTCGCCTCGCCCGCGATGGTCGGAGGTAGGCACCTCGGTAGACTTGCCGGCGGCGCTGCGGCGCCGGCTGGGGGAGAAGCCCGCCGGAGCAACCGTGCGGAACAAGGGGGAGATCATGCGTGCGCAGGCAATCCTGGCGACGGCCGTGCTTGGGTTCGTGAGCGTGGTTGCTCCGCCCGCGCGGGCCGAGATGAAGTCCTACTCCGCGACGCTGTCGGCTGACGAGGAAGTGCCGATGAAGGGCCCTGAGGGGGCGAGCGGCACCGCCAAGATCACCGTGGACACAACCACGAACCAGCTCTGCTACGAGCTTTCCTGGTCAGGTATGCACGACCCTGACGACGGGCACATCCACAAGGGTCCCAAGGGCGTCGCCGGTCCGGCTCTGATCCACTTGGACCCGGCCAAGAACGGCCCCAAGGCCTGCATCGCGGTCGATCCGCCGCTGATGCTGGACCTAGTCACAGACCCCAGCAACCACTACGTGAACCTGCACACCCACGACCATCCGCTCGGCTCGGTGCGGGGCCAGCTGTCGGAGTCCTGAGGGCGATCGGCGCCGGGGCTACTCGGCGGCGTCGGAGAGCGACTCCGACAGGGACGGGTGGACCAGCAGGGAGTCGACGATGTCGGCCACCTTGAGGTTGCAGGTGACGGCCAGGGCCAGCACCGAGATCAGCTCCGCCGCCCCCCTGCCGACGATGGCGCCGCCCAGCACCACGCCGGTGGCGGGATCGGAGATGATCTTGACGAAGCCCCGGGAGTCGCCCTCGATGAGGGCCTTGGCGTTGGCCGAGAAGGGCACCTTGGTCACCCGCAGCTTGCGGCCTTCGGCGAACGCCTCGGCCTCGGCCAGACCGACGTCGGCGATCTCCGGCTCGGTGAAGATGGCGGAGGCGGCCTTGTCGTAGTCGAGGTGGCGGTGGTTGCGGGTGTGGAGCCCCATGATGTGCTCGGCGATCTTGCGACCCTGCATGGCCGCCACCGACGACAGGGGCAGCTTGCCCGACAGGTCGCCGGCGGCATAGATGTGGGGGACGTTGGACTGCAGGTGGTGGTTGACGGGGACGTAGCCGCCGGCATCGTGGCCGACCCCGGCGGCATCGAGCCCGAGGTTCTCCGAGTTGGGGATCGAGCCGATGGCCAGCACGGCGTGGGTGCCGTGGACCACCCGGCCGTCCTCGCACCGGACTGCGAGCTTCGAGCCCTCCACGTAGATCCCCGAGGCCCGGGCGCCCTTGTACAGCTGGACGCCGCGGCGGACGAACTCGGCCTCGAGGGCGGCGGCCACCTCCGGGTCCTTGCCCGGGAGCACCTGCTGGCGGGACACGATCAGGCTCACCTCGGAACCGAGGGAGCGGAACATGTGGGTGAACTCGACCCCGGTGACCCCCGAACCCACGACGACCAGGTGGCCCGGGATCTCGGGGGGCGGGTAGGCGTCGCGGGTCGTCAACACCCGCTCCCCGTCCACATTGGCCCACTCCGGCACCCGGGGCCGGGAACCGGTGGCCAGCAGGATGGCGTCGGCGTTCAGCTCCTCGACACCGGTCTCCGTTTCGGCGACCACTTCCCGCGGGCCCTTGAGGTGGCCGGTGCCGGTGATGATCCGGACCCCCTGGGATTCGAGCAGGTCGCAGATCGACTTGTGGAGGCGGGCCTCGATGGAGGCCACCCGCTCCCGGACGGCATCGAGGTCCAGGCGGCCTTCGGCGGCCAGCCCCATCACCCGGGCCCGGTCCAGCTCGGACAGGAAGCCCCCCGTGGCAATCATGGCCTTGGACGGGACGCAGTCCCACAGGTGGGCGGCGCCGCCCATGATGTCCCGCTCGATGAGCGTCACTTCGGCGCCCAGGCGGGCGGCCACCGTGGCGGCGGTGTTGCCCGCCGGCCCTCCACCGACGATGACGAAGCGGACGGGCACTGTTTCTCCTTCCCGCCGGGTCCCCTGCACCCCGGCTCCTCCGGGGTCGGGGTCCCCGCCGGAACCTCCGGTTCCGGTGGGGTGGCGTCGTGGGGCCCCTGCCCCACGCCCGGCCGTGACTGAGACCTTACCGGCCCACGAACCGGGCCTTGCCGGGCCCGCTCTCGAAGAAGCTGCGGATGCCGATGTCGGCGTCCTCGGTGCGGATGGCTTCGGCGAAGAGCTCGGCCTCCAGGTCGAGCCCCTCGGCCAGGGTGGTGTCCAGCCCGCCGTCGATCGCCCGCTTGGCGAGCCCCATGGCCACCACCGCGCCCCGGGCCAGCGTCCCGGCCCACTCCAGGGCCGCCTCCAGGTGCTCGCCGGCGGGAACCACCCTGTCGACCAGGCCGATGGCCAGGGCCTCGTCCGGCTTCACGTGCCGGCCGCTCCAGATCAGCTCCTTGGTCCGGGCGGGACCGATGAGGCGGGGGAGGCGCTGGGTGCCGCCCGCCGCCGGGTACAGGCCGAGGAGGATCTCGGGCACCCCCAGGCGGGCCGTGGCCGATGCCACCCGCAGGTCGCAGGCCAGGGCCAGCTCCAGGCCGCCGCCCAGGGCATAGCCGGCGATGGCGGCGATCACGGGGCGGGGGACGGCGGAGAGGGTGTCGAAAGCCCGGCGGAAGTTGCCGATGAGGCCTGTGTCCTGGGGGACACCCCCAGCCCCGGGCGGTCCCTTGAGCTGGCCGATGTCGGCCCCGGCGGCGAAGACCCGCTCCCCGCCGGTGACCACCACCGCCTTGAGTTCGGGGTCCTTCACCAGCCCCTCGGCGATGCCGGCCAGCTCGGCCAGCAGCTCGGCGGACAGGGCGTTCATCGGCGGGCGCTGGAGCGTGACGACCTCGACCCCGTCATCCCGGCGCTCGTTGGAGATGAATTCACCCATCGGTTCGAGGCTACTCGTCGCCCAGGAGGCTCTCGGCCGCCGCGTAGGGGTCGAGCTCCCGGGCGAGCACCGACGCCGCCGCCTCCTCGAAGCGGGCACCCGAGCACACCTTGCCGGCCCGCTCGTAGAGGCGCCCCACCACGATGGAGTGCAGCTCCTCCCGGACCCGCTGCTCCCGGCGCCGGGCCAGGCGCCCGTCCGACTCCAGGAACCGCCGGTGGGCCCCGATCGCCTCCCACAGCTCGTCGGTGCCCTCGCCCTTGGAACCCACCGTCTTGACGATGGGTGGCTTCCACTCGGTTTGCAGCGACAGCTCGAGCATGAACTCGAGGTCCCGCACCGTCTCGTCGGCGCCGTCGCGGTCGGCCTTGTTGACCACGAACAGGTCGGCGATCTCCAGCAGGCCGGCCTTGGAGGCCTGCACCGCGTCGCCCCAGCCGGGGTTGACCACCACCACGGTGGTGTCGGCCGCGCCCGCCACCTCGATCTCGACCTGGCCCACTCCCACCGTCTCGATCAGCACCCAGGGCTTGCCGGCGGCGTCGAGAACCCGCACCGCCTGGGGGGTGGCCAGCGACAGGCCGCCCAGGTGGCCCCGGGTGGCCATGGAGCGGATGAACACCCCGGGATCGGTGGCGTGCTCCTGCATCCGCACCCGGTCGCCGAGGATGGCCCCTCCGGAGAAGGGGCTGGACGGGTCGACCGCCAGGACGCCGACCTCCACTCCTTCGTCCCGGATGCGGGCGATGAGCCGGTCGGTGAGCGTCGACTTGCCCGAGCCGGGCGCGCCGGTGATGCCCACGGTGTAGGCCGAACCGGTGTGGGGGAACAGGCGGGAGATGGCCTGCCGGGCGGCGTCGCCGCCCGTCTCCACCAGGGTGATGAGGCGGGCCACGGAAGCCCGCTCGCCGGCCAGGGTGCCCTCCACCAGCGCGGCCGGGTCTCGGGCGGCGGACGTCACCGGCGCGGCACGCTCCGGCTCAGGTCAGACGGCTTCGACGGCGGTGACGCCGGGCACACGGTCCTTGAGGATCCGCTCCACGCCACCCTTGAGGGTCAGCCAGGAGATCGAGCAGCTGTCGCACGCCCCCGACAGCTTCACCTTGACCACGCCGTCTTCGATGCCCAGGTACTCGATGTCCCCACCGTCCATCTGGAGGGCGGGGCGGATGGCGTCGATCGCCTCGAGAATGGCGGGTTCCATGCCCAGGAGCCTACCGCCCGGAGGCCTGCTCAGGACCGGTGGACGTCGGCGCCAAGGGCGGCGAAGGTTCCCGGCAGGTCCCGGTAGCCCCGGTCGACGTGGTGGATGTCGTGGATGACGGTCTCGCCTTCGGCGGCCAGGCCGGCCAGGACCAGCGCCGCCCCCGCCCGCACGTCCAGGGCCCGCACCGGTGCGCCGGAGAGGCGATCGACGCCCCGGACCACGGCGTGACGGCCCTCGGTGCGCACGTCGGCGCCCATGCGGGCCAGCTCGGCCACGAACCCGAAGCGCCCGTCGAAGAGGTTCTCGGTCACGATCCCGCTCCCCCGGGCCACGCACAGGAGGGCCACCGCCTGGGGCATGAAGTCGGTGGCGAAGCCCGGGTAGGGCAGCGTGGCGATGTCGACGGCTTTGAGCTTGCCCCGGGAGAAGGCCCAGATGCCGTCGGCGGTGGGCGAGACCTTCATGCCCATGGCTCCCAGCTTCATGGCCAGCATCTCCAGGTGCTCGAGGCGCGGGCCGGCGAGGCTGATCTCGCCGCCGGCGATCCCACAGGCCATGAGCAGGGTGCCGGCCTCGATGCGGTCAGCCATCAGCTCGGCGTCCACCGGCGTCAGCTCGCCCACGCCCTCCACGGAGATGGTCGAGGTGCCCGCCCCCACGATCTGGGCGCCCATGCGGGTGAGATAGGCGGCCAGGGCGGTGATCTCCGGCTCCCGGGCGGCGTTCTCGATGACGGTCGTGCCCTTGGCCCGCACGGCGGCGGTGAGCAGGTTCTCGGTGGCGCCCACACTGGGGAACTCGAGGACGACCCGGGCCCCCCGCAGGGCGGTGGTGCGGGCCTGGATGAACCCGTGGACCACCTCGGCTTCGACGCCCATGGCCTCCAGCCCCCGCAGGTGCATGTCAAGCCGGCGGCTGCCGATGGCGTCGCCCCCGGGGAGCGCCACCCGGGCCTCCCCGCAGCGACCCAGCAGCGGGCCGAGCACGTTGATGGACGCCCGCATCCGGCTGACCAGCTCGTAGGGCGCCTCGGGGGTGAGCGTGCCGCTGGTGTCGACCTGGAGGGTTTCGGGCCCGGTCCACTCCACCCGGGCGCCGATGGCGGACATGACTTCGATCATCACCTCGGCGTCGACGACCGGCGGCATGTTGGTGAAGGTCGAGGTGCCCGGGGCCAGGATGGCGGCGGCCAGCTGCTTGAGGCCCGAGTTCTTGGTGGCGCCGGACACCCGGATCTCGCCCTCCAGGGGCGGTCCGGGCCGGACGACGAAACGATCACTCATGGGACGGCTCATGGTAGGTCCCGGGTGGGGGGGCCGAGGTGATGCCCGGCCCGAACGCCTACCGGTTCTGGTAGTTGGGCCGGCGGCCGGCGGCGAAGGCGGTGACCGCCTCGACGAAATCCGCCGACCGGATGCACCGGGCCTGCCCGACGGCCGCCTCCCGCAGGCCCTCGGACAGGGATTGGCCGGCGGCGGCGGCGTCGATGGCGAGCTTGGACCCGGACACGGCGAGGGGAGGCTGGGCGGCGATCTGCTCGGCCAGCTTGGCCGCTTCCGTCTCCAGCTCATCGTCCCGGACCAGCCGGTTGGCCAGGCCGATCCGGAGGGCCTCGTCGGCGTCGATCTGCTCACCCGTCCAGACCAGCTCCTTGGCCTTGGCCGCCCCCACCACCCGGGGCAGCCAGTAGAGGCCCCCCAGGTCGGGCAGCAGGCCGTAGCGGTGCTCGGGCAGGCCGAGCTTGGTGCCCCGGGCCACGATCCGCAGGTCGCAGGCCAGGGCCAGCTGCAGGCCGGCGCCGAGGGCGTAGCCCCGCACGGCGGCGATGGTCGGGTAGGGCGCCTGGGCCAGCCAGGAGTAGCACTCCTGGATGTCGGTGATCGCCGTCACCAGCCGGTCCTCGCCCGTGTCCTCGGTGGGGGTGCCCGAGCCGGCCTCGGTGAAGAGGCCGCCGGACTGGGCCGGGTTGAAGCTCGACGTGTCGATGCCGCTGGAGAAGGCCCGGCCCTGGCCGATGACCACCAGCGCCCGGAGCTCCTCGTCGGCCACCAGCTCGCCGCCGAGCTTGGCCATCTCCTCCCACATGGCGAAGGTCCAGGAGTTGAGCTTGTCGGGGCGGTTCAGGCGCAGCCAGCCCACGGGGCCCTGGCGTTCGACGATGAAGTGCTCCATCTTTTCCTTCCCGCCTGGGCCCCTGCACCCAGGCTCCTCCGGTGCGTGGGGCCCCTGCCCCACGCCCGGCCGTTTTGTTGGGAGGTTACCGGGCGGTCAGCGCCGCCACCCAAGCCGCGGTGACCTCGGCGACCTCCTCGAGGATGCCGGCGGGAGTCCGGCCCCGGCTCTTGGGAGCCCGGTACCCGTGGTCGGCGTCGGGCAACCAGTGGAACGTCACCGCCCCGGGGATGGCCTGCGCCGCGTCCTCGAGGGAGGCCCGGGGAGCGAGGGCGTCCCGGTCCCCGCTCACGAACAGGACGGGCACGGTCAGCTTGGGGAAGTGGGCGGTGCGGAGCTTCTCCGGCTTCCCCGCCGGGTGCAGGGGATAGCCGAGGAGCACCAGGCCCAGGGCGGGGACGGGGTCGGTGTCGTGGCCCACCACCATCGAGCAGTACCGCCCGCCCATGGAGCGACCGCCGAGCACGAGACGCTCCGGAGCGAGGCCCGTGTCGTGCGCCAGTCGGGCCGCCGCCTCCCGGGTGGCCTGCTCGAGGACGGGCGCCCGGTCGGGCGCCTGGCGGCCGGCCCGGCGGTAGGGGTAGTCGAAGCGCAGGCTCGGGATGCCGGCCGCGGCCAGCCGCCCGTCCACGGCGACGAGGGCGGCCGAGTTGCGGTCCGAGCCGGCGCCGTGGGCGAGCAGGACCGCCCGGTCAGCGCCGGTCATCGCGTTCTTGTGAGGAAAATGCCAGCGATTGCTGGCAGAAAGCTCACAGAAAGCGGGGTCACCGTTTGAGGACCCAGCGGGTGAGGAACTTCTCGGCCCGTTCCAGCTCGTCGACGATGGTGTCGGGATTGGCCCAGCCGTGACCTTCGCCGGGATAGACCTTGTACTCCACCGCCGCCCCCCGCCGCCGGAGGGCGTCGACCAGCCGGTCGGCCTGCGCCTCGGGGACGGTGTCGTCCTTGTCGCCCTGGAGGACGAGGAGCGGCGTGGCGATCTTGCCGGCGTGGGTGATGGGTGAGCGCTCCTCGTAGCGGTCGGCCGCCTCGGGAAGCGGGCCGACCATCTGGTCGAGGTAGCGGGACTCATAGCGATGGGTGGTCTCGGCCAGGTCGAAGAGGTCGGTGACCCCGTAGCGGTCGACGGCCGCCTTGGCCAGCCCGGGATGGTGGGCGCAGACGAGGAGGAGGGTGAACCCGCCGGCGCTGCCGCCGTCGACGGCCACCCGCTCCGGGTCGCACCAGCCCTGCTGGCCGGCGTGGCGAATGCCGGCGGCGACGTCGGCGACGTCGTGGACGCCCCAGTTGGCGGTGAGAGCCTGGGTGTAGTCGCGCCCGTAGCCTGTGGACCCCCGGTAGTTGGGGGCGAGCACGGCCCAGCCCCGGGACAGCCAGAACTGGTGCCGCGGGTTCCAGGTGGCGGCGGAGGAGCCCGTGGGCCCGCCATGGACGTAGACCAGCAGCGGCGGCGGACCGGGGTCGTCCGCCGGTTCCGGCCGGTACAGGAGCCCGTGGACGGTGGCCCCATCGTCGGACGTCCAGCTCACCGCCTCGGGCTCCACCGGGCCGGCCGCCTCCAGGGCGCCGGGCGCACCCTGGGCCCGGCCGCGGCGCACGGGCCCGCCGGCGGTCGCCCCGTTGCCCCCGCCGTCCAGGGCGAACGTGGTGACCCGGGGCGGGGTGCGGGCCCCGGAGCGAACGGCGGCGATGCCGTCGGTTCCCCAGTCGAGCCCGTGGTGCCAGCCCCGGGAGATCTCGTGGTGGCCGCCGTCGTTGCTGCACACCACCAGGCGCCCGAACCCGGCCTCGTTCCGGTTGAGCACCAGCGAGCGCCCGTCGGGCGACCAGGTCCAGGACCGCTGGCCCGGGCCCCAGGTGGGCTCGGCGTGCTCGAAGGGTTCCTCCAGGGCGGGGCGGGCCCGACCCCCGTCGGGGGCGGCCACCCACACGTTGGCGAAACCGGTCTGGTCGGAGATGTAGCCGAGAGCCGAGCCGTCGGGCGAGAAGCGGGGCTGGCCGGTGGCGATGCCGTCGCCGCCGGCCACCACTTCCGGCTTGCCGGCGGGCAGGCAGCCGTCCAGGGCGCGGACCACGATGCGCGAGGCGTCCCAGGGCATGGCCGGGAAGTCCCACTCGTGCCAGGCCAGGCTGTGGCCGTCGGGGGCCCAGACGGGTTCGAAGGCCCAGTCGGCGCCGGTGGACACCTTGACCGGCCAGGCGGAGCCGTCGGTGGGGACCACGGCGATCTCGCAGGTGTCGTCCCGTTCGAGCACGAAGGCGATGCGGCTGCCGTCGGCGGAGATGGCGGGGGCGGCCGCCCGCCCGTCCCGGGTCAGAGGTCGCAGCGGCCCCCCGTTGGCGGGCACGGCCACGAGGCGCCCGTCGGCGGCGGCGTGGACGATCTCGGTGCTGTCCGGCGTCCAGACGAAGGGCGACCCGGCCCGGGCCACGCCCACGTCGACGGTCACCGTCACCGCCGGCCCCGACCCGCCGGCCGGCGCCACCACCAGGTCGGCCCGCCCGCAGAAGGACTCGACCCACGCCAGCGATCGCCCGTCCGGCGACCACCGGGGGTCGGCCAGCGTCCGCTGCCGGGCCACCATCTGGGCCGTCACCCTTGCGCTCACGAGGGAGGACGCTACCGTCCCCCTCGTGATCACGGACGAACCCGGCCCGGCGAGGTGGTCGTGTCCTCCACCGTGCGCGACCTGGTCGCCGGCTCCGGGCTCCGCTTCACCGACCGGGGCCGCCACACCCTCAAAGGCATCGAAGGTGACTGGCACCTCCTGGCGGTGGAGGATTGAGGAGCAGGTTGCGGCCTAGGCCAGGTGGAGACGGCGGGCCAGCGCTTCCCGCTCCGAGGGCAGTGGCCAGGGGTTGGGGGTGCAGGCGCCCGTCCCCTTCGACTGCTGCATCATCACCGGCGCCGGATGGCCCGACCCGGGACAGGAGGCGTGGCCGAAGCCCAGCCAGTGGCCGGTCTCGTGGTTGACCACCATGGTCCGGTACTCCTCGAGGGGGCCGGCCCACGGCGTCGAGCCCGTCGACCAGCGGTCCTCGTTGATGACCACGTTGTCGCCGCGGCGACAGGAGTACCGCGGATGGCAGGGCGGGCCGAAGCTGGACATGGAGGATGCCGATGCCAGCCACACGGTGAAATCGCCACCCGACTCGACCCGGGCGAACCCGACCCGGCCGTCGAGGGCCCAGCCCCGGGCGTCGTTGAGGACCTGGGTCACCGTGGCGGCGAAGGCCCCGACGTCTGACGCCACCGGTCCGCGGGTGGCCACGACGAAGCGGTAATCGACCTCCGGCGCGGCGTGGGCCGGGAATGCGGCGATCACCATCACCAGGCCCACGGCCGATGAGAGGCGGCGGAGCATGGCAGTAGAGTTGCCGTTCTGATCGCCGACTGGCAAGGAGCGAGGACATGACAGCCCAGGCTCAGACCCCGGATCGCAACCTGGCCATGGAGCTCGTGCGGGTCACCGAGGCGGCGGCCATGGCCGGGGGCCGCTGGATGGGGCGCGGCGACAAGGAAGCAGCCGACCAGGCGGCGGTCGACGCCATGCGGGCCGTCCTGTCCACCGTCTCCATGGACGGGATCGTCGTCATCGGCGAGGGCGAGAAGGACGAGGCCCCCATGCTCTACAACGGCGAGGCCATCGGGGACGGCCAACCGCCGGCGGTGGACATCGCCGTGGATCCCATCGACGGGACCACCCTCACCTCGCTGGGCCGGCCCAATGCCATCTCGGTCATCGCCCTCTCCGAGCGGGGCACGATGTACAACCCCGGGCCCTGCGTCTACATGGAGAAGATCGCCGCCGGCCCCGAGGCCTTCGACGCCATCGACCTCACCGCCTCGATCAAGGCCAACCTCAAGTGGGTGGCCAAGGCGCTGCGCAAGGACGTGGAGGATGTCACCGTTGTCATCCTCGACCGTCCCCGCCACAGCGAGATCATCAAGGAGTGCCGGGAGGCGGGGGCCCGCATCCGGCTCATCCCCGACGGCGACGTGGCCGGGGCCATCTCGGTGGCGTGGCCCGAGTCGGGCGCCGACCTCCTCATCGGGATCGGGGGCACCCCCGAGGGGGTGATCGCCGCCGCCGCCCTCAAATGCCTCGGGGGCAACATGCAGGGCCGCCTGTGGCCCCGCAACGACGAGGAGCGCCGGCAGGCCGTCGACGCCGGCTGCGACGTCGACCAGGTGCTGGGGATCGACGACCTGGTGGCGGGCGAGGAGATCTTCTTCTCCGCCACCGGGATCACCGACGGGGAGCTGCTCAAGGGCGTGCGCTACCGGGGCGACGGGGCCACCACCCAGTCCCTGCTGATGCGGTGCAAGTCGGGCACCATCCGGCGGATGGACTCCACCCACCGGTGGAAGAAGCTCATGGAGTACTCGTCGATCAAGTTCGATTGACGCAAAGGGCACCGCGGGGCCGGAAGGGGCCGAGCCGGACCGAAGGGTGCCAGCGGGCCTCAAGGGTGTGAGCCGGGCGGAAGGGTCCGACGCAGCCCTTACCGCCAGCAACACCCCGTAGGGGCAGGAATCAGCCCATTGGGGGCGAACTCCAGATAGTGCCCGAACTGCCGCGCCCTGCGGCGGTCCCAACCCACCAGGAAAGGGCCGTGGAGGTCGCTCCCGCCGAGGCTGTCACCACCCCCGAGGCCGACATGCTCCTCGATGCCGTCCGGGTCCTGATCGACGGCCGCAGCTGGTCGATGCAGGTGGGCGAACCCTGGGCCCACGTCGCCCCCGCCGGCCACACCCTGCCTGAGCAGGGCTGGAAGCTGCACGTGTCCGCCACCGAGGAGTCGGCCGTCGACGTCGTGGCCGCCGTGGTCCCCGTTCTCCTGGCCGAAGGGACGGCTTTCAAGTTCGCCGCCGGGCTCCGCTACGTCCGGGTGCTGAACTCGGCCGGCGCCGACCGGGCCTCGTCGGGCAAGTTCCTCACCGTCTACCCCACCGACGACGACCAGGCCAGCCGCATCGCCGCCGCCGCCCACGCCGCCACCGCCGGGCTGGCCGGCCCCGTCATCCTCTCCGACCGCCCCTACCGGGCCGGCAGCCTGGTCCACTACCGCTACGGCGGGTTCACCGGCCGCTACGCCATCGACGGCGACGGGCTCGTCGTCCACCTGTTGCGCACACCTGAGGGCGACCTCGTCCCCGACGAGCGGAAGCCGGGCTACTCCGCTCCCGCCTGGGCGGTGGATCCCTTCCAGCCGCCCGAAGGGCGAACGAGCCGCCAGGCGAAGAGCCATGGGCAGAGTCAAGTCCTGCTCAACGACCGGTACCTGGTCACCGGCGTCCTGGCCCAGGCCAACAAGGGTGGCACCTACCTGGCCACCGACCGCCACACGGGCGAGACGGTGGTGGTGAAGGAAGGCCGGCCCCACGTGGCCACCACGGCCGGGGGCGACGCCCGCCACGCCATCCGCCACGAAGCCCGCATGCTGGAACTGACCGGCCACCTGGGCCGCACCCCCGCCCTGGTCGACGTCTTCGACCAGGGGGGTCACTCCTTCCTGGTCGAGGAGCACGTCGATGCCGGCGGCCTCCGGGACGTGGTCGATCCCGCCTACGAGCCGCCCGGCACCGGCCTCCCGGCCCCCACCGTGCGGGCCCTGGCCCTGGCCGTGGCCGACACGGTGGCCGCCTTCCACGCCGCCGGCGTGGTGCTGCGGGACCTGACCCCCAACAACCTGCTCGTCACCGACAAGGGCGGCATCGTCGTCGTCGACCTGGAGCTGGCCCACCCGGCCGGCGAGGCGCCCCCGGCTCCGGCCGGCACCCCCGGCTACGCCGCCCCCGGACAGCTCACGGGCCGGCCCGCCGGCTTCCCCGACGACTACTGGAGCCTGGGCGCCACCATCGCCTACCTGGCCACCGGCGCCGACCCCTACCTTCCCGCCGACGCCTCCCACAGCTGGACCGACCCGTCGCGCCTGGCCGCCTGGCTCGACGACCACGTCGCCTCGGGCGCCCTGGAGCCGGCGGTGGCGGGCGTGGTGGCGGCGGCCATGGACCCCGACCCCGCCCGGCGCCTCACCCCCGCGGGCACGGCCCGGGCCCTGGCCGGCGGGCTGGCACCCGCCCGACCCATCCTCCGTTCCGACGACGATCCGCCCGACCCGCCGGCCGTGGCCGCCGGGGTGGCCCACTGGCTGTGCCGCCGCCTGGGGACAGGGACGGCCGGCCACCTGTGGCCCACCGGGCCCACGGGGTCCCCGCTCGACCCGGTGAACGTCCAGGCGGGAGCCAGCGGCGCCGGCCTGTTCCTGGCCCGGGCGGCGGGGTTGATGGACGACGACCACAGCCTCCGCAAGGCCCTGGCCACCACCACCGCCTGGGTGTCGCAACAGATAGCGGACGGGCCACCGCGCCCACCGGGGCTCTACTTCGGTCTCTCCGGGGTGGCCTGGTTCCTCACCGAGGCGGCGGCCGTCCTCGGACGCGACGACCTCCTCCGGCGGGCCGACGAGCTGGCGCTGTCGCTGCCCGTCCCCGGGGACCGGGGTGTCCCCGACATGACCGTCGAGAACCCCGACCTCTCCCACGGCACCGCCGGCATCGGGCTGGCCCAGCTCCACCAGTGGCTGCGGACCGGTGACGACCGCTTCCTGGCCCGGGCCGTCCTCGCCGCCGAGCATCTGGCCCGCACCGTCGAGCGCACCGACGCCGGCCCCATCTGGCCGGTGCCGGCCTCGGCTCCCAGCCGGCTGGCGGGCACCAGCTCCTACGGCTACGCCCACGGGACCGCCGGCATCGCCACCTTCCTCCTCTACGCCGGCGCCGCCAGCGCCGAGGATGGGTTCACCGCCCTCGCCGTCGAGGCCCTCGAGGGGCTTCTCGCCCTGGCCGAGGAGGGCGCGGGCGGCAGTGCCTGGTGGCCGGCCGGCCCCGACGATCCCACCTGCTGGCCCCACTGGTGCAATGGCTCCTCGGGGGTGGGGACCGCCCTGGTCCGGGCCTACCTCCTCACGGGCCAGCGCCGCTATCTCAACGCCGCCGTCGCCGCCGCCCAGGCCGGGTTCATCGAACGCTGGCGCAGCTCTCCCGTCCAGTGCCACGGCCTGGCCGGTGATGCCGAGCTCCTCCTCGATCTCGCCGCCTGCACCGGCGACGAGGGGTACCGCGCCCAGGCCCGGGCGGCGGCGGCCGCCCTCTGGCTGCGGCGGCGGAACGACAGTGGGAACCTCACCTTCGCCGACGACACCGGGGGGGCGACCAGCGCCGCTTTCGGGACGGGCATGGCCGGCGTCGGTTCCTTCTTCCTGCGCTTGGCCGCCGGCGGTCCCCGCCCCTTCACTCTCGACGAGCTGCTCCCCCGACCCCGCGGTTCCCGGTTCCGGCGAGCGAGGAGCTCGGCATGAGCCGCGCCGCCGAGCTCGCCGCCGCCCTGGCCGCCCTCCCGCAGCGACGGGACTTCGCCTTTTCCGCCGAGCTGGGCCGTGCCGCCTGGATCGAGGGGGATGTTGTGGCATGGCAGGACGACGGCAATCCCGGCTCGGTCCTGCACGCCGAGCCGGGCGTCGCCCTTCCCGAAGGCACGGTGGTCGAGCTCGTCGACCAGCGCCGCATCGGGCTGTGCCGCCCCATCGACGCCGGCGTGGAGCTGCTGGTCATCACGGTCGATGCCGCGGCCACCCCGCACCCCGTCGATAGCGGGGACACCCCGCACCCCGGGCGAGCACCGGACGCTCCGGTCTCCAAGATCGCCGCCCTGGCAACCCCCCGCACCTGCCTGCTTCCCCGCCTCTCCGGGGAGGCATGGCAGCTGCTGGCCGTCACGGGCTTCGAGGAGGTGACCGCCCTCCTCCGTATCGATTGGGCCGACGGCACCTGGTCGGAGGTGGGGCGGTTGCCGGCCCGCATCGACGGCGGCGTCTGGCTCGACCGCGGCCACCGGCTGCTCCTGAACGTCCTGGGACCGACCGGCCGGGCCAGCGTCTACGCCGTCGACCTCGACGCCGGACAGTTCAGCCCGTTCTTCGAGGTCTCACCCGACTCCGACGACCGGGCCGCGCTCATCGACCCGGAAACCCGGCACCTGGTGGTGACCACCGACGCCCCCGGCTGGCCGGCGGTGGGCGTGGCCCGGCTGGGGGACCCGTCGCCCACGCGCTTCCTCCCCGCCCTCCCGGAAGGCGACGAGGGCGCCCGACCTCTGGGCTTCGTCGGTCCGCCCGAGGCCCGCCACCTGCTCCTCCACCACGAAGCCGGCCCGTTCGTGCGCCTGCGCACGGCCGATCTCACCACCCTGGAGATCTCCGAGCCCCTCCCCGTCCCCGACGGTGAGGTGGGCCGGGTGGTGGCCACCGACGGGTCCACCGTGCGCCTCGCCTTCTCCGCCCCGGATGTCCCGTGGCGGCCGGCCCGCCTGCATCTCCCCACCGGCGAATTCCGCCTCGACCTCGACCCCGCCGCCGACGGTGACGCCTACCGGTCGCGGCCCGGACAGGCCGTGACCTTCCCGGGCCCCGCAGGCCCCATGCCGGCCCTGGTCCTCGACCGGGCCGGCGCCGATGACCTCGTGGTGGTGGCCCTGCACGGTGGGCCCATCGCCCGTTGGGGCGCCGAGTACCACGCCGAGCTCCAGCTCTTCGCCCGTCTCGGCTTCGGCGTCGTCGCCCTCGACTACCCCGGCAGCACGGGTTGGGGCCGGCGCTACATGAACAGCCTCCTGGGCCACGCCGGGTCTCTCGACGTCGACGCGGTCGCATCCGTCATCGACGGCCTGGGGGCGAGCCGGGTCGTGCTCTACGGCGAGAGCTACGGCGCCTTCCTCGCCCTCGCTGTGGCCTGTGTGTGCCCTGTGGCTGGAGTAGTGGCTTTTGCCCCGTTCAAATCGTTCAGTTCGCTCAAGGCGCACGGATCGCCCGAAGTGCGCGGAACGCTGGAACTGCTCGATCAGGGAAATTCGGACAAACCCGGCAGGAATCTACTCAAAGGGTGCCGAATCATCCGGAGCAAGGTGCTCGTCGCGCACGGCACCGCGGATTTGACCATCCCCGTCGGGGAGTCCCGGGCACTGGTCCGGGCCCTGCGGGACGGAAGGGACGCTGGGGACGACGAAGTGCGACTGGTCGAGCTTGAAGGCCAAGGCCATGACCTGGTGGATCGCGACGTCCTCGAGCACTGGTACCGGGAGCTGGCCGGCTTCGCCGGAGGGCTTTCGGAGTCGGGAACGCCTGCCCAACGAGATACCAGCAGCAGGGGCGCTGAGCAGGCGGCCTCGAGAACATCATCCGGAAGGGAGGTGGAACCGCATGTTCGAGCTCACCACGGCTGACGTTCTAGGCCTGCAGGTCATGACCGATGAGGTCACCGGCCTCAAGCGGAAGGGCTCTCGTCACGGGGCACGCAAGGTCAGTATCTGCCTCGTGACGCTGAGCAACGTCCTGAACGACGCCAACATCCTGAACATCTTTGGTGGCGGCGACGGGTTCAGCCTCTAAGACCGGGACCGTTGTCTTTCTCGACGGGAAGGTCCAGGGCTCAAACAACGGGTCCTGGCCTCCCGTCACCCTAAAAGCTCGGGAGAGGCCGAGCTGTATCACACCGCGAAAGGGGGTGTGCGAATGTTCGAGAAGGTGACCGTTGACGTGTCGGGTCTGGCTCTCATGACCGATGAGGTAGCCGGGCTGAACCGTAAGGGTTCCCGGCACGGCGGTGCGAGGAAGGTCAGCGTGTGTCTCGTCACGCTGAACAATGTCCTCAATAACCTGAACGTGCTCAACATCTTCGGCGGTCTGGGCGGCTTCGGCCTCTAGAACAGCCTCACTCGCCAGGCAGGCGTACGTGTCTCCAAAGAGGAGGGGCGTGCGCCTGTTGGCTTTCAGCAGGAGCGAAGGGTCATGCTCCCGAATTGAACCGTTATGGACCGAAGACGTAGACGGGCCGCTTCGTCCCACCTGCGCCGCGCCCATCCGGTGGCGGCGCTCGTCCGCCTGGCCTGGCGGGCCCACCGGGGCGGGATGGTGGCCATGGTGGGCGCCACCGTGTTCGACGCCGCCGCCGCCCTCGGCGGGACCCTGGCCGTGGGCTTCCTCCTCAACGCCCTGGTCGACAACGGCGGGGTGGTGGATCGCACCGCCTGGGTCGCCATGGGTGCGGTGGCCGCCATCTTCCTGGTCCAGCGCTGCCTCTTCCCCTTCCTGGGGCCGGCCGTGGAGAGCCTGGAGCACCGCCTGACGCTGCTGGTGCGGGAGCGGGTGATGGCGCCGCTGCTGCGCCCCTCCACCATCAGCCACCTCGAGGACCCCCGCATCGCCGACGAGCTGCGCCAGGCGCAACAGGTCGGCTCGGAGAACTTCTCCGCCCAGCAGGCGCTGGGCGCCTTCACCGAGATCGGCGGCGCCCGGCTGGCCGCCGTGGGCGCCGCCGTCCTCCTCGCCCGCTGGCACTGGTGGGCGCCGCTGGTCCTGGCCGGCGCCTGGCTCTTCTCCCGCCTGTGGTACCGCATCCAGATGGCCACCCTGGTCTCCTCCATGGAGCGCTCCACCCCCGCCCTGCGCCAGGCGGAGTACGTCGGCGACCTGGTGCTCGGGGGCACGGCGGCCAAGGAGACAAGGGTCTTCGGCCTCGCCCCCTTCCTCACCCGCCGGTTCGAGTCCCGCTGGCGGCGGGGCATGGCCGACGTGTGGCGCCAGCGCCGCCAGGGCCGGGTCGGCACGGTCCTCAACACGGCGCTGATCTTCGGGGTCCACCTGTGGATCTTCGGGCTGCTGGTGCGGGCCGCTCTCGACAACCAGCTCAATCTGGGCGACGTCTTCGTCTACCTCCAGGCCGCCCTGGGGCTCTCCGGCCTCGGCTTCCAGCCCGAGAACGAGTACGTCCTGCGCATGGGGGCGGCCCCCCTGCCCCACGTCCTGGCCGTCGACGCCCTGGTGGCGGAGACGGAAGCGGAGGCGCCGGCCGGCACCCGGCCGGTGAACCGGGTTCCCCGGGACTCCATCCGCCTGGAGGGCGTGTGGTTCGGCTACCCCCGCACCGAGCGCCCGGTCCTGGAGGACCTCGACCTGGAGATCCCGGCCGGGACCTCGCTCGCCATCGTGGGCGAGAACGGGGCCGGCAAGACCACCCTGGTCAACCTCATCTGCGGCTTCTACCGGCCGGTGGGGGGACGGATCACCGTCGACGGCATCGACCTCGCCGAGTTCGACCCGGCCGCCTGGCAGCAGCGCATCGGGGCGGTGTTCCAGGACTTCGCCCGCTACCCCGTCACCCTGCGGGAGAACATCGTCTTCGGGGGCGCCGGGAAGGCGGGCTGGGAAGCCCGCTACCGGGCGGCGGAGAAGGCGGGGCTGTGGGGCGTGGCCGAAGGCCTGCCCCAGAACTGGTTCACCACCTTGTCGCGGGAGTTCGAGGGCGGCATCGACCTCTCAGGCGGGCAGTGGCAGCGGGTGGCCCTGGCGCGGGCCCTGTTCGCCCTGGAGGCGGGGGCCCGGATCCTCGTCCTCGACGAGCCCACGGCCAACCTCGACGTGCGGGCCGAGGCCGCGCTCTACAACCGGTTCCTGGAGCTCACCGCCGGGCTCACCACCATCATCGTCTCCCACCGTTTCTCCACCGTCCGGCGGGCCGACCGCATCGTGGTGCTCCACCACGGGCGGATCGTCGAGTCCGGCACCCACAGCCAGCTCCTGGCGCTGGGTGGCCGCTACAACCGGATGTTCGGCCTGCAGGCCCGCCACTACCAGCCGCCGGCCCCGCCGCCGGCGCGGACTTGGAGCCGGTCATGAGGTGGTTGCGAGCTCTCGGCCTGGTGGTGCGCACCGCCTTCGTGGCCAGCCCGGGGCGCGCCGCCCTGGTCTTCACCGTCCTGCCGCTGGCCAGCCTGACGCTGGTCCTCTCCGGCTGGTGGCTGAAGATGCTGGCCGACGGCATCGTGTACCGCGACCCGGAGCGGGCGGCGCTGGCCGTCCTGGCCGTGGCCGGCTCGCTCGCCTTCCAGCACGTCATGGTGGTGGTCCTGTCCAAGGTCCGCTTCAACCTCCAGGAGCGGACCAGCCTGCGCTTCGAGCGGGAACTGCTCTCCCTGGTGGCGGGCCTGCCCGGCATCGAGCACCACGAGCGGCCCGACTACCTCGACCGCATCGAGATGCTGCGGGCCCAGCGGGCCGTTTTCGCCCAGGCGGTGGGCGCGGTGGTCATGAACGTAGGGGTGGTGGGCCAGGCCGTCCTCACCGGCGTGCTCCTCTACCACGTCCATCCCATCCTCGTCGGCCTGCCCGTCCTCTCCCTGGTGAGCTTCATCACCGAGGCCAAGTCGGGGGCGCTGATCGTGGCCGCTTCGGAGGCGTCGGCGGCCGACACCCGCCTGGCCCGGGAGCACTTCAACACGGCCACCTCCTACGGCTTCTCCAAGGAGGTGCGGATCTTCGGTCTCGGTGACGAGATCGTGGGCCGGCACCGCAAGGCGTCGGAGTCGGCCCGGGTCGAGATGGTGGCGGCCAACGTCAAGGCCGCGGTGTGGGAAGCCCTGGGCGGATTGGTGGCGGTGTCGGCCCACATGGCCGCCCTGGTCTTCGTGATCTGGCGGGCGCAGCACAACCCCGGCCTGGGGCTGGCCGGTGAAGTGGTCCTCACCATGCGGCTCACCTCTCAGCTCAACGGCCAGATCGCCGGCATCGCCCAGGCCACCGGGCTGCTCAACCAGACCCTCCAGGTCGCCCTGCGCCACCTGTGGCTCCTCGACTACGCCAAGGGCATCCGCAAGCAGTTCGGGTCGGGTGGGCCCGCCCCCGACCGGCTGCGGGGCGGGATCGCCCTGGAGGACGTGTCCTTCACCTATCCCGGGACGGAGACCGAGGTGCTCTCGGGGGTCAACCTGTGGCTGCCCCCGGGCTTGGTGGTGGCCCTGGTGGGCGACAACGGGGCGGGCAAGAGCACGCTGGTCAAGCTGCTCTCCCGTTGCTACGAGCCGACCAGCGGGCGCATCACCGTCGACGGCGTGGCGCTGTCCGACATCGACCACGACGCCTGGCGGGCCCGGGTCTCGGCCGCCTTCCAGGATTCGGCCCGCTTCGAGTTCCTCATGGGCGAGACCGTCGGCATCGGCGACCTGGAGAAGCTGGACGACGCCCATGCCGTCCTCACCGCCTTCGAGCGGGCCGAGGCCGGGGCAATGGTGGAGAATCACCCGGCCGGGCTCAACACCCAGCTGGGCCGGCGCTTCGACGGCGTCGAGCTCTCCGGCGGCCAGTGGCAGCGCCTGGCCCTGGCCCGCTCGGCGATGCGGGAGCCGCTCCTGCTGCTGCTCGACGAGCCCACGGCCAACCTCGACGCCGAGGCCGAGTTCGCCCTCTTCGAGACCATCGCCCGCTCCACCCAGCGGGCCCGGCGCTCGGGCGCTATCACCCTGCTGGTGTCGCACCGGTTCTCCACGGTGCGCATGGCCGACCTGATCCTGGTGGTCGACGGCGGGAAGATCGTCGAGGTCGGCGGGCACCACGAGCTCATGGCGCGCCAGGGCCTGTACGCCGAGCTCTTCAGCCTCCAGGCCGGCGCCTACGCCTGACGCCCAGCGTCGGCCAGAGTTCGAGGTCGCCCGCCTCGGGTGAGTTAGGGCCGAGCCGCCTCGGGGGCTGTCACCTCGAAACGGTGCTGGACGAGGGTGCGGCCGTGATAGTCCTGGCCGCTGAGGTCCACGCTGACCGTGTCGCCCCGGTCGTCGACGCGGACGACGCCGAAGCGGCCGGCGCCGGGGAAGGCGCCGTGGCTGTAGGGGCCGCCCTTGACCTTGCCCCGCCGGTCGAGGGCGCCGGCGTGAAGGATGGGGAACCCCGGGCCGCCCCCGGTGGCGTAGCCGCTGTTGGTGCCGTCGTCGATGGCCACCATGTGGGCGTCGCCGCTCAGCATCACCAGGTTGCGGATCCCCTCGCCGGCGATGACGTCGGCGATGAGACGCCGCTCGCCGGCGTAGCCGCCCCAGGTGTCGGCTCCGGCCCGGGCGGTGTCGATCCACGGATCGGGATTGACCCAGACGACCAGGGCGTGCTCGTCCGCCCGCCGCAGCTCGCCCAGCAGCCAGTCCCGCTGGGCCGGCCCCAGCATGGTCCGTGCCGTCCGCTCCGAACGGGTGTCGGTCACCACCACCCGGACCCGCCCGACGGTGAAGGCGTGGTAGATGGCGCCCCCCGGCCCCGCCGGGAGGGGCGGATGGGGCACCGCCTGCCGGTAGGCCCGGCGGGCCGCCGCCCGGCTGGGGGAGGCGGCGTCGGCATCGTTGGGGCCGTAGTCGTGGTCGTCCCAGACGTAGTCCACCGGAACCTCCCGGTAGAGCGCCGCCTGGGCCGGGGCGGTGAGGACCCGCTGGTAGCCGGCCAGGAAGGCGTCGGGGTCGCGGCTGCCGATGTCCCGGTAGTGGAGATCGCCGGTGATGAGGTAGAGCAGGGGGTCGAGCCGGCGGATGGCGTCGAAGACCACGCCGTCGGAGTCGGTGCGGGCGCAGCTGGCCACGGCCAGGGAGAAGGAGGCGGGACCCTCGGGGAAGGTGGTCAGGTGACCCCGGCCCCGGCTGCGGTCGGGCTGGCCGTCGACCTCCACCGTGTAGGCGTAGCGGGTGGCTGGAGCCAGGCCGTCGATGCGCAGGCGGGCGACGCCGTCGTCGTCGGACCGCACCGGGGCCGAGCGCCGGCGGGCGCCGGCCGGGTCTTCCACCACCAGCCGGGCCGGGGCCCGTTCCGAGCTCAGGCGAGCCACCACCGTGGCCTGGCTCGAGGTCACGCCCCCCGACCACACCCACTCGACCCGGTCCACGGGGAGGGCGATCGCCGGAGAAGCGGGGTGCTGGGGGCCGTAGTAGTAGGCGAAGAGCCCCTGGGCGGTGACCACCTCGACAAGGACGAGGGCGCCCATGATGACCGCCAACCGGACGACCGCCAGCCGGGTCCGCCAGAGCGATCGCTTCCAGGCCAGCGCGGTGAGGGCGGCGGGGACAGCGAAGACGAGCATCAGCCCCACGCTGATGGGCCACGGATACTCGAAGGCGGCGACCAGGCCGAGCCCCACGGCGGCGAAGCCCATCACGACGGCCCCCGGCGCCTCCCACCGCCAGGCGAGGACGCCTCCGAGGGCGGCCAGGACCAGGAGCGCGCTCTGGATCGGGTCCTGGACCTCGGCGGCCAGCGTTTCGCCCTCGGCATCGCCGGGGATCCCGCCGGCGAGGGTCAGGACCGCCACCACGCCGACTGCCGTCAGGAGCCAGCCGCGGGCCGCCCACCGCAGCCTCTGGAGGTCGGCCGGGGTCACGGGCGTGCCGGCGGGAGTGGCCGGCCGGGCGCCGGCCGTCAGCCCGGAGACCCCCGCAGGATCTCCCACGCCGGCGCCGGGGTGGTGCGGAAGTCGTAGATGGAGCCGCCGAGGGAGCCGGTCTCCACCGCCGCCCGCACGAACCCCCGGTAGTCGTCCTCGGTGGAGCGGTTGTCGGTGCCGCCGATGGGGTGGACGGGCGCCTGGGGGAGCCCGAGGTTGGCCCGGATGCGGGTCACGTTCTCCGCCGTGTAGCGGTAGCCGTCCCGGTAACCCGACGACTGGGTGCGGAACGTCCAGTAGGCCATGGGCATCCACACGTCGTAGAGCGGGGCCAGCTCCCGCCAGGGGAACTCCGGCCAGTACCTGGGGTTGACCTCCTCCATGATGATGGGCGGCGGGGGGATGGCGGACAGGGCGGCGCCGCCCATGGCCGCCCGAAGCCGGCGGGAGAGCTCCACCAGGCGGGCGTTGCGCTCGGCGTGGTCGGGCACGTCCTTGCGCCATTCGATGTCGAGACCGATGCCGTCGAACCCCTGCGCCTCGAAGCGGAAGTCCCGCATGGCCAGGAGCCGGGCCATGTCGGAGTCGAGGTCGTAGAACTTGGGCAGGTACCAGGCCACCACCCGGATCCCGAGCGTGTGGGCCCGCGCCAGCATGGGCCCCACGATCTCCGGGTTCACCAGCAGCCCCGGGGAACGCATGTCGTCCTTGGCCGCCTGCAGGTAGAGGGTCCGCACGCCCTCCCTGGCCATCTCGTCGACCGACCCGGGCCCTACCGTCGGCGGTGCCCCGTTGGGCTGGTACTGGGGGCTGAAGTCGTAGGCGTCGACCCAGGTGCCGAGCCCCCGGTAGGCGGTCAGGTCCCGGGGCGGGGGTGGGGTGATGGGCGGGGCCACGATGGGCAGGGGGCCCACCGGCGCCCGGGCCCCCGGCGGCGGGGCCGTGCTGGGCGGGGTGGCGGTGGTGGAGGTGGTGGGCGGCGGGGCGGTGGTGGGTGGCTCCGTCGATGCCGTAGTGGTGGTCGAGTCCGGGGCGATGGTGATGGTGGTCGGGCTGACCGTGGTGGTGGTCGACTCCTGGGCCGGGGCGGCCAGCGCCAGCGCCTCCTCGTGCCGGGGGTGAAAGCCGGCGGGGTCAGCCAGCGTCCAGGTACCCGTCACCACCACGAGAGCGGCCATCGCCGCCTTGAGCATCGCCCGCATCAGCACTAGCACACCACAGCCCGTTACCAAGGAAAAGGATTGCGCTTCCAGGCGGTGACAAAAAAGACGCAATGATATGACGGTGAACGCCATTCACAAGACCATCGAGATCCCCGTCCGCGGTGTCGCCCTGGAGGCGGCCATCGACGTTCCCGAGTCGGCGCAGGGCCTCGTCCTCTTCGTGCACGGGAGCGGCAGTAGCCGTCACAGCCCGCGGAACCGCGCTGTGGCCAGTGAGCTCCAGGACGCGGGCCTGGGCACCGTCCTCGTAGACCTGCTCACCGAGGCCGAGGAACGGTTCGACTCCGTGACGGCCCAGCTCCGGTTCGACATCGGGATGTTGGCGGTGAGGGTCATCGCGCTGATCGACTGGCTGACGGGGCATGAACCCACCGCCGGTCTCGGCGTCGGGCTCTTCGGCGCCAGCACCGGCGCGGCGGCGGCGCTCATCGCTGCCGCCGAACGGCCGGCGGCGGTGAAGGCGGTGGTGTCACGCGGCGGCCGGCCGGATCTCGCCGACGGGTACCTGGAGGCCGTGCGCCAGCCGACGCTCCTGATCGTCGGCGAACGGGACGAAGTCGTCATCGAGCTCAACCGGCGCGCCCTCGAGAAGCTGGGAGGCGAGGCCGGCCTCGAGATCGTTCCGGGCGCCACGCACCTGTTCGAGGAACCGGGGGCGCTGGAAGTGGTCGCCCGCCTGGCCCGGGCCTGGCTCGTCCGTCATCTCACCGGCGCCCCCGGAGCCGAGCCAGGAGGCGCAGGATG
This sequence comes from Acidimicrobiia bacterium, assembly GCA_044867425.1. Lineage (GTDB taxonomy): Bacteria > Actinomycetota > Acidimicrobiia > IMCC26256 > BP-133 > CAWBJP01. The sequence goes on from JBIOUX010000209.1 coordinate 48,576, forward strand.
AACAACGGTGAACGCGTCACCGATACGCCCGATGAGCACTACGACCTGATCAGCGTGCCCTACCACCGCGCTCCAGGGTGGGGAGACGAGCGAGCTGTACATCGGCGACGCCCGCG
>JBIOUX010000210.1:0-33031 GCA_044867425.1 Acidimicrobiia bacterium
TTCAGGGACCGCCAGCAGCGTCGTCTAGGAACCGGACGACTGTCGCCCAGGTACCGGAACCGCGTCCACGAAGTGTCGCCCACCTACCGGAACCACGGTGTCCAGCATGAACCGGACTCGCACAGGCGGAATGTGCCATGGATGTGCCATGAACGGCCGTTCAGTGGGCCCAGAAGAGCGGGAGGCGACCCCAGAAGTGGCCTCCGACCTGCACCTTTCCTCGGTGGAGACGATGGGACTCGAACCCACGACCCCCTGCTTGCAAAGCAGGTGCTCTAGCCAGCTGAGCTACGTCCCCCTGCAACCGATCGTACCGCCGACTCCGCTCACCTCAGCTCCCTGACACCCCGGGGAGTCATGACCGACGCCACCAGGCGTGGATGCGGTCCCTCCTGCAGGTCGAGCTCGAGATCCAGGGCGGCCAGGAGCTGGGCGACGGCGTCGGGCTGGGGATGCTCGGCCCGGAAGGCCACCAGCCGGCAGCCTGCCGCCAGGGTCGCGGTCGGGTGGCCGGTGGCGCCCCAGTCGATGAGGAAGGGCACCAATCCGCCGCCGGCCGGCCCGTCAAAGGCCGTCAGCTTCCAGGAGATCTCCTCGCCGTCAGGCCGCTTTCGGGACATGGACACCACGGGGCCCGGGTCGAAACCCCGCCGGCGGGCCCGAGCCACGCGCTCGTCGATGGCGGGCGCCTTCGCCGCCCACGTCACGAGCCTGGGGACCACCAGGCCGTCGATGCCGAAGGGGCGGGGGGCGGGCGGCTCCGGTTGCTCGGGATCGGGGCCGATGACCTCCAGGTACCGTTCGTCGCCGAGGTCGAGCAGCGCGTTGTGGGTGCCGCGCCCGGTGTGCTTCCCGCCCGGCGCCGGCCTCATGCCCCAGTCCCGCTCCAGCTCCTCGCAGGCGGCCTCGACATCGGGCACGGCGTAGATCAGGTGATCGATCACGCCGAGCCCGCAGCCGCCGGCAGCCTCAGACCCTGTCGACTGGTTTCACGTACTCCTCCTCACCGATCCCGGGCTTGAGCTGCCGGCGGCGGATGGCCCGGACGCAGGCATTCCAGCGGAGGATGGCGGAGTCGTCGCCCCGGGGCCGGATCGCCTCGGCCAGGGCGTACTGGTCCATGGCCTCGGTGTAGCGCAGCATGGCCAGGACCGGCGGGGAGCCCGAATGGAGGACAGCCGCCGCCTCCCGCTCCATGACCACGGCGGTGTAATAGGTCCGCTGGTACTCGTCGGTCAGCTGGGCGACGTACTGCTCGGCCAGCTCGAGGCGGGGCCGCTTTTCGTTTCGGAACTGGTCGCTGATGGCGAGGATGAGATCGACGAGGGCGTCCTGGTTGCCGGGATCGGCCTCCAGGATGTCGAGGCAGACGCTCTCTGCCTCCTCGGGGTCGCCCAGGAGCCGGTAACGCTCCGCCTTCTTCAAGGCGTCGGGGATGGAGTCCTTGGAGATGGACTTGAACACGAAGGAACTGGGCATTCCTCACCTGCCTTCTGGGCCAACTCGGCGGTTCCCACCCGGAGGCTAGAGCCCGTCGCTGGCCCGGCCGGATTTCAGGTGAGACGATCTCGCCGCGGCGGGGTCTAGGCGCCCCCGACGCCCTGGGAGGTGCGGCCGGAGACTGAGGCGCCTGCAAGGCGCTCGCCTTGACGCCCCGCCCGGGGCTGGCCACGCTGGCTTCGATGACCACTCCGGACGACAACCTCCACGATCTGGCCCGGCGCCACCTGTGGATGCACTTCAGCCGGCTGTGGTCGTACGCCGACCACGAGGTGCCGGTGATCGTGCGGGGCGAGGGCCCCTACGTCTGGGACCAGCACGGCCGGCGCTACCTCGACGCCCTCTCGGGCCTGTTCGTGGTCCAGGTGGGTCACGGCCGGCGCGAGCTGGCCGAGGCCGCCGCCCGCCAGGCGGGTGAGCTGGCCTACTTCCCCATCTGGAGCTACGCCCACCCGGCGGCGGTGGAGCTCGCCGTCCGCCTGGCCGACCTGGCCCCGGGCGACCTGAACCGGGTCTTCTTCACCACCGGGGGCTCAGAGGCGGTGGAGTCGGCGTGGAAGCTAGCCCGCCAGTTCTTCCGGGCCACCGGCCAGCCCCGGCGTACCAAGGTGGTGAGCCGCCGCACCGCCTACCACGGCACCTCCATGGGGGCGTTGTCCATCACCGGCGTCCCCGAGCTCCAGGCGCCCTACGAGCCGCTCGTCCCCGGCGCCGCCAAGGCGGCCAACACCAACCGCTACCGCTGCCCGGACTGCGCCGCCGAGCCGGCCTGCACGCTGGCCTGCGCCGCCAACATCGAAGACGTCATCCTGCGAGAGGGACCGGAGACGGTGGCGGCCCTCTTCCTGGAGCCGGTGCAGAACGCCGGTGGCTGCTTCCCCCCGCCGGAGGGCTACTTCGCCCGGGTGCGGGAGATCTGCGACCGTTACGGCGTCCTGCTCGTCTCCGACGAGGTGATCTGCGCCTTCGGCCGGCTCGGCTACACCTTCGGCGCCGAGCGCTACGACTACCAGCCCGACATCATCACCTGCGCCAAGGGCCTCACCTCCGGCTACTCCCCCCTGGGGGCCATGATCTGCCGGGACTTTCTGGCCGAGCCGTACACCTCGGGCACGACCTCGTTCAATCACGGGTTCACCTTCGCCGGGCATCCGGTCAGCTGCGCCGTGGCCCTGGCCAACCTCGAGCTCTTCGACAAGGAGGACCTGCTGGCCCAGGTGCGGACCCACGAAGGAGCGCTCGAGGCTCGCCTCCGAGGGCTCTCCGACCTGCCCATCGTCGGGGACGTGCGGGGGGCGGGCTACTTCTGGGCCATCGAGCTGGTGAAGGACCGCGACACCCGCCAGGCGTTCAGCGCCGAGGAGAAGGAGTCGCTCCTGCGGGGCTTCCTGGCCGAGGCCCTGTTCCGGGCCGGGCTCATCTGCCGGACCGACGACCGGGGCGACCCCGTGATCCAGCTCGCCCCCCCACTGATCTGCGGTCCCGAGGAGTTCGACACCATCGAGGCCGTCCTCCGCCAGGTGCTCACCGAGGCCTCGCAGATGCAAGCCTTAGGACGGTAGAAGGCTGCATCCAACAGGCTGAGCACCTAAAGTGGCTTGCATGAGCACATACCGCTCCGGCGAGGTGGCCGAACTGCTCGGGGTGAGCGCGGACACCGTACGGCGCTGGGTCGACACCGGCCGGATCCCCTCCCGACGCAGCGAAGCCGGCCACCGGGTGATCGACGGCGCCGACCTGGCCGGCTTTCTCGAGTCGGCGGCCCAGCCGGCCGAGCCCGAGCCGATCGTGGCCCGGTCGGCCCGTAACCGCTTTCCCGGGATCGTGACCCGGGTGGTGAAGGACACGGTGATGGCCCAGGTGGAGATGCGCTGCGGGCCCCACCGGGTCGTGTCGCTCATCTCCCGGGAGGCGGTGGAGGAACTCGGCCTCGCCCCGGGCGTGTTCGCCGTGGCGACGGTGAAATCCACCAACGTGGTCGTCGAGGTACCGGGAGGGCGGGGTTGAAGCGGGCTGCCTGGTTGCTGGTCCCGGCGTTCCTGCTGGCGGCCGCCTGCGGTGACGATCCGCCGAAGTCCGAGGCGACGGGTGGATCCACCGTGCCCCGGACGGCGCTCTCCGGCAAGGTGACCGTGCTGGCCGCCGCCTCTCTCACCGAGGCGTTCACCGATCTGGGCAGAGCCTTCGAGACCGCCAACCCCGGCGTGAAGGTGACGTTCAGCTTCGGTGCCTCCTCCACCTTGGCCCAGCAGGCGATGGACGGCGCGCCGGCCGACCTGCTGGCCACCGCCGACCAGGCCAACCTGCAGAAGGTCGTGGACGGGGGCGGCGCTTTCGACCCCCGGGTGTTCGCCCGCAACCGGCTTGCCATCCTGGTGGGCAAGGGGAATCCCAAAGGGATCGCCACCCTGGCCGACCTGGCCCGACCCGGCGTGACCGTCGTCCTCTGTGCCCCCGAGGTGCCCTGCGGCAAGTTCGGCGCCCAGATCCTCCAGAAGGCGGGGGTTGCGGTCACGCCCAAGTCGCTGGAGGAGAACGTCAAGGGGGTGGTTGCCAAGGTCAGCCTCGGCGAAGCCGACGCCGGCCTCACCTATGTCACCGATGCCAAGGCCGCGGCCGAGAAGGCCGAGGGGGTGCCCATCCCCGACGAGCAGAACGTGATCGCCGTCTACCCCATGGGACTCCTGCAGCAGGCCGGCAACAAGGACGCCGCCCTCGCCTTCCGGAGGTTCGTGCTCTCCCCCGCCGGCCAGGCGACGCTGACCGGGTACGGCTTCCTGCCGGCGTGAAGCCGGGGGTCCGCGCCGCATCCACCCGGCGGGGCTCCTCGCGCCGCGACGATCGCATCCGGCGGTCCCGGCCCCCGCTGCTGGCCGCCGGCCTGGCCGCCACCGCCACCCTGTTCTTCGTCCTGCCGCTGGCCGGGCTCCTGTGGCGGGCCCCCTGGGGCAGCCTGGCCGGCGACCTCACCGCCCCTGAGGTGCACACCGCCCTGCGCCTGTCCCTCGTCACGTCGCTGGCGGCGACGGCTGTCTCGTTCGTGTTCGGCGTCCCCCTGGCCTGGGTGCTGGCCCGGGTCGAGTTTCCCGGCCGGCGGCTGCTGCGGGCCATGACCACCCTGCCCATGGTGCTGCCTCCCGTGGTCGGGGGGGTCGCCCTCCTCTTCGCCTTCGGGCGCCGCGGGCTGCTCGGCGCCTGGCTCGACTCCGCCTTCGGGATCCGGCTGCCCTTCACCACCGCCGGGGCGATCATGGCCGAAGCCTTCGTGGCCATGCCCTTCCTGGTCATCACCACCGAGGCCGCGTTCCGGACTCTTGACCGGCGATACGAGGAGGCGGCCCACACCCTGGGGGCCAGCCGCTGGACGGTGTTCCGCCGGGTCACCCTGCCCCTGGCCGCGCCCGCCCTGGCCGCCGGCGGCGTCTTGTGCTGGGCCCGGGCCCTGGGCGAGTTCGGGGCCACCATCACCTTCGCCGGCAACTTCCCCGGCACCACCCAGACGATGCCCCTGGCCGTCTACCTGGCCCTGGAGTCGGGGCGGGATTCCGCCATCGTCCTGTCCCTGGTGCTGCTGGGCGTGTCGCTCATCGTGCTGGTGTCGCTGCGGGACCGCTGGCTCGGGCTCGGTCAGCCATGAGCTTGGCGTTCGACGTCGAGCTCCGCCTCGGCACCCTCCATCTGCAGGTGAAGTTGGACGTGGCCCCGGGGGAGACGGTCGCCCTGCTCGGCCCCAACGGCGCCGGCAAGACCACCCTGCTGCGGGTCCTGGCCGGCCTCCAGGCCTTTCATGCCGGCCGGGTGACGCTGGACGGCGTCGTGCTCGACGACGGGACCCACCACGTCCCCCCCGAAGCCCGCCCGATCGGCGTGGTCTTCCAGGACTACCTGCTCTTCCCCCACCTCTCGGCCCTGGAGAACGTCGCCTTCGGCCTGCGGTCCCGGGGGATGCCCCGGGCCGAGGCCCGCCGGCGGGCGGCCGAGTGGCTGGAGCAAGTCGGGCTCGGCGCACACCAGGCGTCCCGGCCCACGGCCCTGTCCGGCGGCCAGGCCCAGCGGGTGGCGCTGGCCCGGGCGCTCGCCACCGAGCCCCGGCTGCTCCTCCTCGACGAGCCTCTGGCCGCCCTCGACGCCAGCACCCGCCGCGAGACCCGCCGCGAGCTCAGGCGCCATCTGACCGGCTACGACGGGGTGCGCCTGGTGGTCACCCACGACCCGTTGGAAGCGGTGGCGCTGGCCGAGCGCCTGGTGGTGATCGAGGACGGCCACCTGGTGCAGACCGGCACCCCCGCCGAGATCAGCCGCCAGCCCCGCACCCGCTACGTGGCCGACCTGGTGGGGGTCAATCTGCTGCGGGGCCGGGCCGAGGGGGACCGGGTCGTCGTCGGCTCGGGCGCCGCCCTGACCGTGCCCGGCGCCGGATCGGGCGAGGTCTTCGCCGTCGTCCACCCCCGGGCGGTGGCGCTCCACCGCCGGCCCCCGGAGGGCACCCCCCGCAACGTCTGGCAGGGCAGCGCCGATGGACTCGACCTGGAGGGGGAGCGGGTCCGGGTGCAGGTGGGGGGCCCGATCCCCATCGTGGCCGAGATCACCCCGGCGGCGGTGACCGACCTGACCCTGGCCGACGGCGGCCCCGTGTGGGTCTCGGTCAAGGCCACCGAGATCACCGTCTACCCCGTGTGACCCAGCGGGCGCCCGCGTTCCGGCGCCGGCCCGAGCGGCCGTTAGCTTCGGTCCATGCTCGCCGCCTACGCCGACAAGCTCGGCCTTCCCGACTTCCTGGACGGGCTGGCCATCGGGGATCGTCCCGAACCCGATCCGCCCGCCGGATGGGAGGTGGCCGAGGTCAAGGCGGCCACCCTCAACCCCCACGACATCTGGACCCTGAAGGGCCAGGTCGGGTTCCCCTTCGAGCCGCCCGTCATCCTCGGCTGCGACGGCGCCGGGGTCGCCCCCGACGGGACCGAGGTCGTCTTCTACCCGGTCATCCCCCATCCCCAGGGCCTGCGCATGCTGACCGACGGGGTGGACGGGACCTTCGCCCCCCGGGTCGCGCTCCCGGCCGCCAACCTGGTGCCCAAGCCGGCCAACCTGAGCTTCGAGGAGGCGGCCGGACTGGGGACCGCCTGGCTGACGGCGTGGCGGATGCTCTTCACCCGGGCTCAGCTCCGCCCCGGGGAGCGCGTGCTGGTCCAGGGGGCCAGCGGTGGCGTGTCCACCGCCGCCATCATGCTGGCCTCGGCCGCCGGGGCCCACGTGACGGTCACCTCCCGCAAGGCAGAGGCGCTGGAGCAGGCCAGGAAGATCGGCGCCCACGACGGGATCGAGACGGGCGGGCGGCTCCCGAAGCGGGTCGACGTGGTCGTCGAGACGGTGGGGAAGGCCACCTGGAGCCATTCGCTCAAGTCCCTCAACCAGGGCGGGCGCCTGGTGGTGGCCGGCGCCACCACCGGCTCCGATCCCTCCGCCGATCTCAACCGGTTGTTCTACCGGGAGATCTCGGTGCTGGGTACGGCCATGGGTTCACTCGACGAGTTCCAGGCGGTGTGCCGCTTCGTCGAGCATGCCGGGCTCCATCCGCCCATCTCCTCCGTCTACGCCGGGGTCGACAAGGTGCCCGAGGCCATGCGGGCGATGGAGGCGGGCGAGATCTTCGGCAAGCTCGTGATCCGCCCCCAGCCGGGCTGACCTAGCGGGCACCCTCGAAGACGGCGGCCTTGACGCCCCGGCCGGCCAGCTCGGCCAGGAAGGGCACGGGCTCCACCAGGGCGCCGAGGCCATGCACGCCGGTCCGGGTCACGGACGACTCCCCCAGACCGGCCAGCCAGGCCGTGGCCACCCCGAGCACGGTCCCGGCGGCGAAGGCCATCCGGTCCACCACGCCGTAGACCAGCACCTCCTCGGCCTGGCCCCGCCGGCCCCGCACCTCCACCCACGCCGCCCCCCAGTCGCCCTCGCTGTCGGTCTGGCGCCGGCCCCGCCGGTGGCTCTCGGACTGGCTCCGGGCCACCCGCATCGATGCCCGGCCCAGCCGGGGCAGGGCGCCGACGAGGAGCTGGGCCTGGGCCGAGGCCGCCCGCCGGCAGTCGAGGCCCCCCACCGGTTGGGGAAACCACACGAGCTGCCGGCCGCTGCCCGCCCGTTCCCGCGACCAGGCGCCGTCGCGCCATTCCAGGGCCGCGCCCCGGTGGGCCCGCTGCAGCATGCCGGCGCAGGCGGGGCCGGCCCAGCCGGCCCGAGCCACATGCACCTCGGTGGCCACCTCCAGGGCGTCGGCGGCGTGGCGGGCCAGCACGTCGGACAGGCCGGGGGCGAGCCCGCAGGCGGCGGCCACGGCCACCCCCGCCTCCTGGGCGGCGTCGTCGAGGTCGAGCAGGCTGCGCACCCCGTCGGGGTCGTCCGAGGAACAGGCCACGGGCACCCGGCGCTCCAGGGCCCGCTCGACCACGGCCCGTTCCACGCCGGCGTCGGCAGCCACGGCTACCGCCGAGACTTCGGGAGGAAGCGGGTCGGCCGGCGACCAGTGGATCGCCTCGGCGTCCGGGCCCAGCATCTCGGCCACCTGTGCCGCCCGGCCGGCGTCCTTGTCGGCGACGAGCAGGCGCTCCACCCCGTCGGTCTCGGCCAGCGTCCGGGCAGCCCGACGCCCCACAGCCCCGGCGCCCAGGATCAGAAGGCTGCTCATCGGAAGTCGGGCTCGTGCAGCTGGCGCCATCCGCCCTTGGCGGGGGGAGACCCACCCCGGCCCCGGGTGCGCACGATCCATCCGAGCACCCCGGCGACCCCGAGGGCCACCAGGGCGCGCCGTAGGGCCTTCATCGGTGGGGCTAGCTGGAATCGAACCAGCGACCTCGTCCTTATCAGGGACGCGCTCTAACCGACTGAGCTATAGCCCCTCAAAAACCGGGGAGTGTAGTCCGTACCGGCCCATGGACGATCGGGACCCTTTCCTTCCCGCCTGGCCCATTCGGGCTATTTCGACCCATCCGTCCGGATCATTTCGGTATCTGGTCCGTAATGGAAGGCGGCCTCATGCGTTCTATTTGTTGTAGGCCATGGGGCACCGAAGGGGAGCGGGAAACGACATGCACGCCAGCGAGGCCAGGTCCTTTTCCAACAACGAGGCAGGTTGCGCCACCCACAACCTCCCCGACTGCCTGTGTGACGTCGAGCCGCTGGCCCAAAGCGTGCCGATTCAGGCCGTGCCCCACGCCGAGCGCCTCCTCGAGCTGGGCGTCGACCGGTTCAACTTCGTGAGATGGGCCGAAGAGGTCGCCGCCTGGATGGACTCCCAGTCCAGCCCACTCTGGCTCGTGACCGAGGCCTAGCGCAGCACCGAACCGCCCAGGTGGCCGCCAGCCATACACTGCGCCGGTGGTGGACGAGCCGGTCAGGGGTGGCTTCCCGGATCCGTCCTTCTACTCCCTGCCCGGGATCGACCAGGCCCGCGCCTGGCTCCGGGGGTGGGCTCCCCGGGTTCCGTTGAGCCACCTGATCGGCCTCCGGCCGACGCAGGTCGGTTCGGGGACCGCCACGCTCACCATGCCCGCCAGTCCATCGCTCCAGACCTTCGAGGGAAACGTCGAAGGCCTGATCCTGCTCCAGGACGCGCTGGAATTCGCCGTCCTCACCGGCGCGCCGCCCGCCACCGAGGTGCGAACCGGCGTCCTCATCGTCAATCACCTCCGACCCTGCACCGTGGAAGCCGAGACGCTGGTGGCAAAGGCCCGCACCCTCCACTCCGGCCCGACGTTCACCTTGGCTGAAGTCACCCTCGAGGACGCCCTCGGCCGGGGGGTGGCCCAGGCAACAGGGACGTTCGTACTCCGGCCGATCCAGCCGCCGCCCGCGCCGTGGGTGGGCGTGGCGGCGCCCGTGGAGGAGCCGCTCCATCCGACACCAGACCCGTACCTGCGTGGGGCTGGTGGCGCCGGCGCCGTAGTCTCACCCGACGACGGCACCAGCGCCCTCTCCTTCTTTCGCCGGATCATCGGGGGTGAACTTCCGCCTTTGCCGGCGCACGCTCTGCTCGGCATTCGCTTCCTCGAAGCGTCGGAAGGGACGTTGTCGGCATCCTTGTCGACGAGTGAGTGGCTCTGCGGCCGCGTGAGACGAGTATCACCGGGCGCCATCGCCTACCTGGCCAACATCGCCAGCGGCGGCACCATCGCCACGTTGATGCCGACGAGCCACCGCCTCGGAGTCCTCAGTCAGAACGTCACGTTCCTGCGCCCCGTCGCGCCCGACGGCCAGCAGCTTCTCGCCCGTGGGACCGTCACCCACCAGAGTGAAGAGTTCCTCGTCTCCCGTTCGGAAGTGACCGACAGCGCCGGCAACACGGTCGCCATCGGCAGCCACACTTCGTTGTTCATCCCGCGCCGCCGGAGGGCGCCGTCCGGGGTGGAGCCGGAGCGGGTGCTGGCCACGGTGCTCTTCACCGACATCGTCGGGTCCACCCCGGCTGCCGAACGGCTGGGTGACGCCCGCTGGCGCGAACTCTTGGAGGAGCACCACCGGGTGGTGCGCAAGCAGCTGGGTCTGTTCAAGGGCAAGGAAGTGAAGATGACGGGCGACGGCTTCTTGGCCACCTTCGACTCGCCCGGCCGGGCGGTGCAGTGTGTCCGGGCCATCCGAGACGGTGTGCGCCGGCTTGGCCTCGAGGTCCGGGCCGGGCTGCACGCCGGGGAATGTGAGGTGTCCGGCACGGATGTGGCGGGGATCGCTGTGCACATCGCCGCCCGGATCCAGGGCTTGGCGGGCGCCGGCGAGATCCTCGTCTCGGGCACCGTGCACGACCTCGTCACCGGGTCCGGCCTGCGCTTCACCGACCGGGGCCGCCACCGCCTGAAGGGAATCGAAGGCGACTGGCCCCTCTTCGTCCTCGAGGCCTAGCCCGGCTCCTTCACCGTCACCTCGAGGCCGCCGGTCAGGCGGGCCACAAGGTTGTAGACACCAACCGCGGCGGTGGTCAGGAGCGCGGCCAGCACGGCCAGGATGGGCCCCACGACGGCCGCCACCCGCAGGATGTAGCCGTCGCGGAAGTGGTAGCTGCCGTCCACGTAGAGGCCCAGGTCCTCGATCAGGCTCTCGATGTCGGCCAGGATGCCCGTCTGGCGGGCCACCACCCACAGCCCGGTGCCCACCACCAGGGCGACGGCAAAGAAGCACAGGTACAGGACCAGCGACACCTTGAGCGCCGACCAGGGGTCGATGCGGCGCACCACCTGCATCCGGCGTTCGCCGCCGGGCCGGTAGGTGGGCGGGGCCTCGCCGCCGGCGGGGGCGCCGCCGTCCTCGTCCTGCCAGGGGTAGCGGGGCTCGCGGTCACCCCGGCCCGGGTCGTCCCGCCAGGGATAGGTCACGTCTCCTCCACCACCTCGGGAGGATCGAGCACGGGGGCGACGGCCACCACCGACTCGCCCTCGCCCACCCGGGCGATGCGCACCCCGGTGGCGTCCCGGCCCTGGGAGGAGATCTCGCCCGCCTCCATGCGGATGATGTTCCCGGCTGAGGAGAACACCAGGATCTCGTCGTCGGCGGCCACCATGAAGGCACCCACCACCTCGCCCCGGGCGGCGGTGACCTTCATGCCCCGCACGCCCTGACCGCCCCGGCCCTGGCGGTTGAAGCGCTCCAGCTTGGTGCGCTTGCCGTGGCCGGACTTGGTGACCAGGAGGATCTCCACGGCGTCGGCGGCCACGTCACAGCCGACCACGGCGTCGTTGGCATCCTTCAGCTTCATGCCCCGCACTCCGGAGGTGGCCCGGCCCATGGGCCGCACGTCCGCCTCGGAGAAGCGGATGGTCATCCCGTCCCGGGACACCATGAAGATGTCGTTCTCGCCCGTGGTCTGCACCACCTTCACCAGCTCGTCGTCCTCCCGCAGGTTGATGGCGATGAGCCCCGTGCGCAGCGAGGAGTCGTACTCCGACATGAGGGTCTTCTTCACCACGCCCTTCTTGGTGCAGAAGAACAGGTAGCGGCCCTCCTCGTACTGTCGGGTGTCGATGATGGCCTGGACCTTCTCGCCGGGCTGGAGGGCGATCAGGTTGACCAGGGCGGTGCCCCGGGCGGTGCGCTCCTTCATGGGGATCTCGTGGGCGCGCAGCCGGTACACCTTCCCCCGGGTGGAGAAGAAGAGCAGGTAGGAGTGGGCCGTCGTGGTGAGCAGGTGCTCGACGTAGTCCTCGTCCCGGAGCTTGGCCCCGGTGACGCCCCGGCCACCCCGGCCCTGGCGGCGGAAGGCGTCGGCCGCCACCGTCTTGACGTAGCCACCCTTGGACAGGGTGACGACGATCTCCTCGTCCTCGATGAGGTCGAGCACGTCGAGGTCGCCGGGGTCGAAGGTGACCTTGGAGCGCCGGTCCTGACCGAACTTCTCCCGGATCTCGGTCATCTCCGCCTTGATGACGGCCCGCAGCTTGACCTCGTCGCCCAGGATCGACTCCAGCTCGGCGATGGTGGCCGTGAGCTCGGCGAACTCCTCCTGGAGCTTCTGACGCTCCAGTCCGGTGAGCCGGCGCAGCTGCATGTCCAGGATGTAGTTGGCCTGGACCTCGGTGAAGGAGAAGGGCTCGGCCATGAGGCCGGTCCGGGCGGCGTCGACGTCGGCCGAGCCCCGGATGAGGGTGATGACCTGGTCGATCATGTCCAGGGCCCGCAGCAGGCCCTCGACGATGTGGGCCCGGTCCTTGGCCTTGCGCAGCCGGTACTCGGTCCGCCGGCGCACGACGACGATCTGGTGGGCCACGTAGGCGTTGAGCACCTCGGCCAGGCTGAGCACCTTGGGGGCGCCGTCGACCAGGGCCAGCATGATGACCCCGAAGGTGGTCTGCATCGGGGTGTGCTTGTAGAGCTGGTTGAGGACGACCTGGGCGTTGGCGTCGCGCTTCAGGTCGATGACTAGGCGCAGGCCCTGGCGGGAGCTCTCGTTGCGGGCGTCGCGGATGCCCTCGATGCGCCGCTCCCGTACCAGTTCCTCGATCTTGGACCCGATCGACTCCACGCTGGTCTGGTAGGGCACCTCGGTGACGACGATGCGCTGGCCGCCCCGGGCGTCTTCTTCGATGTCGGCCACCGCCCGCATGCGGATGGAGCCCCGGCCGGTGCGGTAGGCGTCGAGGGTCCCGGCCCGGCCCATGATCAGCGCCCCGGTGGGGAAGTCCGGCGCCTGGACGTAGCTCATCAGGTCCTCGGAGTTGGCCTCGGGGTTGTCGATCAGGTGGATGGTGGCGTCGATGACCTCCCGCAGGTTGTGGGGCGGAATGTTGGTCGCCATCCCCACGGCGATGCCCCCGCCCCCGTTGACCAGCAGGTTGGGGAACCGGGCCGGCAGGACCGTCGGCTCCTGGGTCTTCCCGTCGTAGCTGTCGACGAAGTCGACCGTGTCCTCGTCGATCCCCGCCAGCATGTTCATGGCAATGGGTGCCAAACGGCACTCGGTGTAGCGCATAGCGGCCGGACGATCATTGGGGTCGGGCGAGCCGAAGTTGCCGTGGCCGTCCACCAACGGATGGCGCAACGAGAAGCTCTGGGCCATGCGGGCCAGGGCGTCGTAGATGGCGGTGTCGCCGTGGGGGTGGAGCTGGCCCATGACGTGGCCGACGACCTGGGCGCACTTCGACCACGGACGGTCGGGGCGCAGGCCCCGGTCGTACATGCCGTAGAGGATGCGGCGGTGGACCGGCTTCAGGCCGTCGCGGACGTCCGGGAGTGCCCGGGAGACGATGACCGACATGGCGTAGTCCAGGAAGGACCGTTCCATCTCCTCCTGGATCTCGATCGGTTCGATCGCGCCAAGGCTCTGCTGCCCATCAGGCACTGATGATCACCTCATTCAAACATCGGTGAGAGGGGGGTCCCGCGACCACTAGATGTCGAGGAACCTCACGTCGGAGGCGTTCTGCTGGATGAACTCCCGCCGGGTGTCGACGTCCTCGCCCATCAAGGTGGAGAAGATCTCGTCGGCGATGGCGGCGTCCTCCACCGAGATCTGGAGGAGGGAGCGGGCGCCGGGGTCCATGGTGGTGGCCCACAGCTCGTCCCAGTCCATCTCGCCCAGGCCCTTGAAGCGGGCGATCTCGGGCTTGCGGTTCTGGTTGTCACCCAGGAAGCGCTGCAGGGCGTGGTCGTCCTTCAGGTACGTCTTCTCCTTGCCCAAGGTGGCCGAGAACAGCGGCGGCTGGGCGATGTAGACGTAGCCCATCTTCACCAGTGACGGCATCTGCCGGTAGAAGAACGTCAGCAGCAGCGTTCGAATGTGGGCGCCGTCGACGTCGGCGTCGGTGAGCAGCACGATCTTGTGGTAGCGGATCTTGTCGAGGTCGAACTCCTCGGCGATCCCCGCCCCGATGGCGGTGATGAGGGCCTGGATCTCCTCGTTCTTGAGCATCCGGTCGATCCGGGCCCGCTCGACGTTGAGGATCTTTCCCCGGATGGGGAGGATGGCCTGGAACTCCCGGTCCCGAGCCTGCTTGGCCGAACCGCCGGCGGAGTCCCCCTCCACGATGAACAGCTCGCTCTGGCGGGGGTCACGCGACGAGCAGTCGGCCAGCTTGCCCGGCATCGACGCCGACTCCAGCAGCGACTTGCGCCGGGTCAGATCCCGCGCTTGGCGGGCCGCCACCCGGGCCCGGGCCGCCTGGGTGACCTTGGCCACGACCTGGCGGGCCTCGGTGGGGTGCTCCTCGAACCAGTCGCCGAGGCGGGCGTTGGTCACCTTCTCCACCAGGGAGCGCATTTCGGTGTTCCCCAGCTTGGTCTTGGTCTGGCCCTCGAACTGGGGGTTGCGCAGCTTCACCGACACGATGGCGGTGAGCCCCTCCCGCACGTCCTCACCGGAGAAGGCGTCGTCCTTCTCCTTCAACAGGTTCTTGGCCCGGGCGTACTTGTTCACCACGTTGGTGAGGGCCTTCTTGAAGCCCTCCTCGTGCATGCCGCCCTCGGTGGTGGCGATGTTGTTGGCGAAGGAGTGCAGGCCCTCGTGGTAGCCCGTGTTCCACTGCAGGGCGATCTCGACCTCGCGCTCGGACTCGGACTCGGTGAACGAGGCCACCCGCTTGAACAGGGACTCCTTGGTCCGGTTGAGGTACTCGACGAACTCGACGATCCCCTTGGTGTACTTGAAGGTCTGTTCCAGGACGGGGGTCTCCCGCTCGTCCCACAGGCGGATCTCCAGGCCCTTGGTCAGGAAGGCCATCTCCCGGAGGCGTTCCAGCAGGGTCTGGGCCCGGAACTCGGTCTCCTCGAAGACATCGGGGTCGGGCCAGAACGTGATGACGGTGCCCTTCTTGCGGGTTCCGCCGGTCCGCTCCAGCGGCCCGTCGGGCCGGCCGCCGTCCAGGTAGGTCTGAACGAAGCGGCCCCCGTCCCGGTTGATCTCGAGGTCGAGCCGCCGGGACAGGGCGTTCACCACGGAGACCCCCACGCCGTGCAGGCCACCGGAGATCTTGTAACCCTCGCCCCCGAACTTGCCTCCGGCGTGGAGCGTGGTGAGCACGACCTCAGCGGCGGAGATCCCCGGGTAGTCGGGATGCTCGTCCACGGGGATGCCCCGGCCGTTGTCGGACACGCGACACCCGCCGTCCTTGAGCAGGGTCACCTCGATGAGGTTGGCGTGGCCGGCCATGGCCTCGTCCACCGAGTTGTCGACCACCTCGTAGACGAGGTGGTGGAGGCCTGACGGACCGGTGGATCCGATGTACATCCCGGGACGTTCCCGGACCGGTTCGAGGCCTTTGAGAACCGTGATGTCCTTGGCGTCGTACGCCACGCGCGAAACCTTCCTCAGATAGGGGAGGGGACGGCCCTGAGGGAAGTGAAAGTGCAGGTCAGGGCCCTGAAATCCACTCCTGTCATCTTACCAGAAGGGTGGGACAGGAATGGCTGTTTCAGCCCACTGAAAGCTCGACCGCGGTGGCGATTCCGAGGCGGTCGGTGACCACCACGAAACGGGTCCCGGCGGACAGGGATCCGGTCTCGTCGGCGGCGGGGCCGGCGAGGCGTCCGACAAGCTGGCAGTCCTCCGAATAGAAGTCGGCGTCGAGGTTGTGAAGGCCCAGCAGATCGGAGCCGGTCAGGCGGACAGCCGCCCCCGCCACCCGAGCCTCCGGAGGCAGGTCGAAGACCAAGGCGTCGACTCCCTGGCTGGCCGGGGCGGCGCAATCTGCCTGCATCTGGGCCGACGTCAGACCGAGCAGGCCGGGCAGGAGGAGCTGGCCCCGGGCGCTGAACAACGGCCCGGAAGGAGGCGGCGGCGGGGTGTCGGCCGGCGGCGGCGCCGGAGCCGGATCGGACACCGGCGGACCTGGCACCGGTGGGCTGGTGGGCGCCGGGCCCGCATTGTCGAGCGGCGCCGGGCCGGGCCGCGGCGGCGCCGGCAAAGCCACGCCCGTCATCTCGACGGTCGGGGTCCCGGCGGGGGCCAGGCTGGCCAGCACCTCGGCGGCCGTGACCGCCTCGGACGCCGCCGCGGCGGGAGGGGCCGCCGGGGCGGCCGTCTCGACCGGGGTCGGCCCGGAGCGGACCGGGGTGGCGGCCGGAGCCACCACGCCGGCCAGGGCCAGCACGCCCACCGCGCCCACCGCCGTGGCCGGGCCGGAACCCGTGCGGCGGATGGCGGCGCCGGCCGGGGCCGTCCACAGCCCCGCCAGCCAGGGCACCAGCGACACGACCGCGGAACCACCGATCAGCCACCACAGCTTGCCCAGCGAGACAGCCAGGAAGTGGCGAACCAGCACGGGATCGAACTGCGATCCCGCCGCCGCCACCAGTTCCTTGCGGGCAGCGTCGGGACGCTGGGGCGCCTTGTAGGGCCGGGCGGCGGTCATGACCTCGTAGGCGTCGGCGATGGCCAGGATCCGCCCGCCGATCGAGATGTCCTCGCCGGCCAGGCCCCGCGGGTACCCGGAACCGTCCCAGCGCTCGTGGTGTTGGGCCACGGCCGCGGCCCACGGACCGAGCCAGGACACCAGAGGTGCCACCAGCCGGTCACCCTCCTCCGGGTGGCGGCGCAGGGTCTTCCACTCGGAGTCGTCGGGCCGGTCAGGCTTGTTGAGGATCTCGCCCGGCACGGCCAATTTGCCGATGTCGTGGAGCAACGCCGCCCACCGGAGCCGGTCTCGGTCCTCCACGGGGACGCCGGCCTCCTCGGCCAGCACATCGGCCAGGCTCCGGACCCGCTCGGAATGGCCCCGGGTGCGCCGGTCGTGGGCGCCCAGCGCGGCCACCAGCAGCAACGCCCGGGAGGCGGCGGCGGTGGCGTCGTCGCCCAGGCCCTCAGTCCGGGCCTCGGCCGCCGCTTGGCGCAACGCCCGGCGCCGGGCCGCCCGGCGGGCGATGGACAGGCGCGACGGCGCCCGGTCGGGGAAGGCGAGCGTCAGGCGCAACAGCCAGGCCAGGGGAAGGAGCCGCTTGGCCAGTCGCTCGGTGACAACCACTGCGGTGATGGCGGCGGCCACCAGGACGGTCCACCAGCCGACGGTTGCCGTTAACCCGGATGGATCTCCGAGCCACTGGGTGACGGCCCAGGCGGCGGTCATACCCGCCACGGCCGGTACGACCAGGACGAAGAGCCGGATGACGGCAGCCAGGACAGGTCGGGCCACCCAGCGTCGACCGTGCATGCACCCATCGTACGAGTCCAACCGGGATTCTGTTCCCGTGCCTTGTCCAGGTTCGGGAAGCCTTGTCCCGGTTTCATCCTGGTTCGGGAAGCCTTGTCCCGGTTTCTGCCATCTTGTCCGGCGGTACTCTCGAAGAAGAGTCCACAGGAGGAGGCGCCGTGTTCCGCCACGTCGTGATGGTGAGCTTCACTCCGGAGGCGACCGACGAACAGAAGGAGGCGCTCCGGGAAGGCCTCGCCACCATGCCGGAGCAGATCCCGGAGGTGTGGGGCTACCGCTTCGGCGACGACGCCGGCCTCTCCCCGGACAACTTCGACTTCGTGGTGGTGGCCGACTTCGAGGACCAGGACGACTTCCTCACCTATCGCGATCACCCCGCCCACCAGAAACTGGTGGCCGATCTCCTGCGGCCGATCGTCGCCCACCGGGCCGCTGTCCAGCACGAGTGGCGCACCGCCCTCCCCGCTGACCTGCCCGGCTGAATCCACTCCCCGGACGGGGAACTTCTCGACGCTCGCAGCCGACCATCAGGCGTCGCGACATAACGGGGCCCTCACCAGCAACACACGTCACAGCAAAGAGGCGTCCCATGAGATTCCGAGCCGCCATCTGCGGCGCCGTGTTCCTCGGCGCCATGGCCGTGGGTCTCCCCGCCCACGCCGACGAACAACCGCCGCCTCCGGACAAGGAGAAGAACCCCGTGGCCGAGCTGCTCTGCACCCTCGGTGATCCGAACTGCGTCCACGAGGAGCCCGCCCCTTCCAGCTGAGCTGGCGAGACCCCCCGGCTCCCGCAGCCCTTCGCCGGGCTGCGGGAGCCCGATCTCACCGGCGGACCACCAGTCGCATCCCGGTCACCGCCCCGGGCCGCACCTTGCGCCCGATCCGCAGGAGCAGCTCGCCTTCCAGGTAGCGGAGCTGGGTGGCCCACTCCGGGCTGTCGACCTCCACGGTGAGGACGCCCTGGCGCACGGACCGGGGGCGGGCGTGAGCGGCTACCGCTTCGCCCACCATGCCGGCCCAGCCGCCCATGACCCCGGCGATCACATCGGGCTCGTCGAGCTGGAGGTCGGCGGCCACCTCGGACAGCGTCTCCGACAGCCGCCGGGGGGGCCGGGGACCGAGGTGCTCGGAGTCGTCGTCCCGCCACGGCCACCGGCGGCGTTTCACGTCCCCACCCGCCCGCCGGTCACGTCCCCACCCGCCCGCCGGTGATCCACACCACCCGCTCGGCGGCCAGGCCGGTCGGAAAGTGCCCGGCCGTAGTCACCAGCGCCTGCCCGGCCGGCAGGTGCGCCACCAACCCGGCGGCGCGGGTGTCATCCAGCTCGGAGAACACGTCGTCCAGGAGGAGGACGGGCGGCTCCCCCGCCACCTCCGCCACCACCGCGTGTCCGGCCAGCCGGATGGCCAGCGCCAGGGAGCGCTGCTCGCCCTGGGAGGCGTAGCGCCGGGCTTCCCGGGCCTCCACCGTCAAGCGCCAGTCGTCCCGGTGGGGACCCACCAGGCTGATGCGCCGCTCCAGGTCGGCCGGCCGGGACCGGCCGAGGGCACCGGCCAGCAGCGGGGCGACGTCGTCGAGCCGGGTCTCGTCGAGTACCTCCTCCGCCGCCCAGCCCGCCTCGTAGGCACCGGCCACATCGGCGGCGCCGGCGCCGGCGAGATCGGAGTAGGCCTTGGCCAGCGGGGCCTCCAGGCGCTCCAGCAGCTTCAGCCGCCCCCGCACCAGCTCCGCACCGGCTCGTACCAGCTGGTCGTCCCACACGTCGAGGGTGGCGGGGTCGTCGTTGCGGGACCAGGTCTTGAGCCAGGCGTTGCGGTGGCGCAGCACCCGTTCATAGTCCGACCGGGCCGCGTCGTAGCGGGGCGAGAGCGCCACCAGGAGCTCGTCGAGCTCAGTCCGGCGCTCGGACGGCCCGCCCTTCACCAGGCTCAGGTCGTCCGGCGAGAACACCGTCACCCGCAGCGTGCCCAGCAGGTCCCGGGCCCGGGCCAGGGGCTTGCGATTCACCAGCACCCGGTTGCGCCCGGCGGCGGTGATCTCCGCCTCCACCAGGCGCCCGGGTGTGTCTCCCGTCACCTCGGCCCGCACGAATGCCCGTTCCGTACCGGCCCGCACCAGGGCGACGTCGGGGGCACCCCGGAACGACGACATGCGGGCCAACCAACCAACCGCCTCCAGGATGCTCGTCTTGCCGGAGGCGTTTCCTCCCGACAGAACGGTCATCCCCGGACCGATCTCCAGCTCCGCCTGTTCGTAGCAGCGGAAATCGGTCAACCAGAGCTGCGCCAGGCGCATGTGAGGACCGCGCCGGTCAGCTCACCCGGACGGGCATCAACAGGTAGAGGAAATCACCATCCTCGGCCGAGCGGACGATGGCCGGCTTGGAGGTGTCAAGGGTTTCGACCAGCACCTCGTCCGAGCTGATGGCCGCCAGCCCGTCAAGGAGGAAGTCCGGGTTGAAGGCCACCGTCGTCTCGGTCCCTTCGTATTTGGCGTCGAGTCCCTCGCTGGCCTGCCCGACGTCGTGGACGACAGCGGTGAGCTCGAGGCCGCCCGGGCCCATGGCCAGGCGGACGGGAGCGTTGTCACGATCCCGGCCGATGAGCCGGACCCGCTTGACCGCCTCCATGAACGCTTCCCGGACCACGGTGAGGCGGTTGGGATAGCCGGATGGGATGAGCTGCTGATAGTTCGGGAACTGGCCCTCGATGAGGCGGGTGCTGACCCGGGCCCGGGCCGTATCGAAACAGGCGTCGCGGTCGGAGAACGACAGCTCCACCTGCGCGCCGCCCCCCTCCGTGCCGCCGCCGGCGGCCAGGAGGCGCTGCAACTCGCCCAGCGCCTTGGCCGGCACGAGGACGTGGCGACCTTCGGCCGCGGCTCCCGACAGCGCGGCAGCCAGGGTGGTTTCCCCGGGAAGATCCCGCACCGCCAGCCGGTAGGAATCGGTGGCCACCAACCGCAGACCGGAGCCCTCGGCGACGAGCAGCACCCCGGTGAGGATGGGCCGGGCGTCATCCCGGGAGGCGGCGGGAATGACCTGGCGCAGGGCGTCGGCCAGGGCCGCCGCATCCATGCGCACCCCGCTGCCCGCCACCTCGGGAAGCCGCGGGAAATCCTCCGCCGGCAGCACCCGCAACTTGAAGTCGGACCGCCCGCTGGTGATCCGGGCCTCCTCGTCGCCCACGTCCACCGACACCGCGCCTGGTTCGAGGGCGCGCACGATGTCACCGAACAGCCGGGCGGGCAGCACCGCCGCACCGGCCCCATCGCACTCCGCCGCCGCGGAGACGCGGATCGTCAGCTCGAGGTCGGATCCGGCCAACTCCAAGCCGTCATCCGTGGTCCGGACCAGAAGCCCTGACAGGATCGGAAGAGCGCCGGAACGGGATGCCACCGCCCGTCCGGCACTCCCGATCGCCTCACTCAGCACGTCACGTTCGCAACGGAACTTCAACCCATTCCTCCTGTTGAGTTCCTAGTAGCTGGCAGTAGGCCTGTGGATTGTGGATATCCCATCATCATGCCTGGTCAGAGCGGATGTGGTTCCGCGCCGGTTCTCCACACAGGACCAGGTCCGCATCCTCGCGCCGGGTGGGACCTGTCGGAAAGCACCCAGCCGGCCGGGGGTTGTCCCCAGCCATCCACAACGTTTCCCACAGGAACCTACCGCGCCGTACGCGGATGGCCGGTGTCTGAGGGCGCGAGGACGGCATCAGGTGTCACCGGTCTTGATCCGGTTGATGAGTTCGGTCACCTGCTCATAGATCGGGCGGCGCTCGGCGATGAGGGAGGTGATCTTCTCCACCGCGTGCATCACGGTGGTGTGATCCCGACCGCCGAACTCGCGGGCGATCTGGGGATAGCTGTAATCGGTCAGCTCCCGGAAGACGTACATGCCGATCTGGCGGGCGGTGACCAGCGGCCGGCGCCGGCTCTTGCCGCACAGCTCCTCGATCGTCCAGCCGAACATCTTGGCGGTCTCCTCCAGGATCACCTGGGGGGTGATGACCCGGGAACAGGGTGATTGGAGAAGGTCGGCGAGGACCTCCATGGCCAGTTCTTCGGTCACGGGGGCCCGGGACAGGCTGGAGTAGGCCGCCACCCGGATGAGGGCTCCCTCGAGCTCGCGGACGTTGTCGGCGATGTGGGTGGCGATGAACGACAAGACGTCGTCGGGTACCTGGATGAAACCCTGGGACCGGGCCTTGTGGCGGAGGATGGCCAGTCGCGTCTCGAACTCGGGGGGCTGGATGTCGGTCAGCAGGCCCCACTCGAACCGGGTGCGGAGGCGGTCCTCGAGCGCGGACATGGCCTTGGGCGAGCGGTCGGAGGAGAGCACGATCTGCCCGCCCGAGCCATGCAGCGAGTCGAAGGTGTGGAAGAACTCCTCCTGGAGCCGTTCGTGGTTCTGCATGAACTGGACGTCGTCCACCAGGAGGAGGTCCGCTTCCCGGTAGGACCGTTTGAATTCCGCCCGGGCGTTGGTCCGGATCATCTCGACGAACTCGTTCATGAAGGTCTCGGTGGAGACGTAGCGCACCCGCTTGTGGGGGAACATCTGAGTCACGTGATGACCGATGGCATGCAGGAGGTGGGTCTTACCCAGGCCCGACTGCCCGTAGATGAACAGTGGGTTGTAGGAACGGCCGGGTTTTTCCGCCACGGAGAGCGCGGCGGCGTGGGCGAACCGGTTGGACGCGCCGATCACGAACTGTTCGAAGGTGTACCGGGGATTGAGGGCGTGGCCGGACTCGCCGCCACGCAGGTCATCCCGAAGGTCGGCCACCGGCTTCACCCCGTCTTCAAGGTCAGGAAGGAGGTCGGGCAGCTCGCCTGCGCCGGCCCCGGCGCGGGGCGCGGTGAGGACCACCAGGTCGAGGTCGACCTCGAGCCCCGTCTCGTCGAACAGCACATCCTGGATGGCGGCGCTGTAGGTGGCCTCGATCCGCTGGCGAGCCAGCGTGCTGGGAACCGCCAACCGCAGCACACCGTCATCGAACGCCAAGGGGCAGATCCCCTCCAGCCACATGCGCCAGCAGGCATCCCCCAGCTGGGATCGCAAAGGACCCGCCCCCCGTTGCCAGAGGTGCTCGGCCGCTTCGATCGTGCTCGGACTATCCACGTTTATCCACAGAAGCTTCCACACTTGTGGACAACGAGGGGTGCAGAGCAAAGGTGTAGTCGTCCACGGGGTCCCGCACAGGGCGCGTCAAAATACAACCGGGCTGGCGGGGAAGTAACCGTCGAACTCCGAGGCCCCGTCGGAACCCTTGGTTCCGGTGGGGTGATGAAGAGACGGAACTGCCAACGTAACACCGCCGGGGATGGCACTCAAGCGACTCGGCGGCCCTGCCGGACAGTGTTTTTTTCCGCTCCGGCGGGCGCCCGCTAGACTGCGGCGCGCCGGGACGCCCGGACCATGCGCGCTTGGCGGTTGGTCCGTCCTCGGGCGCTCGTCGAGGAGATCATGGGTGAAGCGAACCTTCCAGCCCAAAAAGCGCAAGCGCATGCGGACCCACGGGTTCCGGGCGCGGATGTCGACCCGGGCGGGTCGGGCGGTCGTCAAGGCCCGTCGCCTGAAGGGCCGGCACAAGCTGACCGCCTGATCTGGCGCGTTCGCGACCGGTCCACCTTCTCGGCTCTGTCCTCCGCCCCCCGGAGCCGGCGGGGCCCGCTCTCGCTTGCCTGTCTCCCGGGCGAGGGTGACATGCCGCCCCGGGTGGCCTACGCCGTGGGCCGGAAGGTCGGCGGAGCCGTCGTCCGCAACCGGGTCCGACGACGCCTGCGGGCCAGTGTCGTCCGGCACCGCGCCGAGCTGCGGCCCGGCGCCGCCTACCTCTTCGGGGCCGGACGGGATGCCGCCACGGTGCCGTTCACCGAGCTGGAGACCGCCGTGGGCGAGCTGCTGGCCGGGAGCTCCCGGTGAGCCCCGCCGCCCGGCTCCTCTCCGCCGCGGTGCGGGCCTACCGCTTCGCCCGGGCCGGTGCCCCCCGGTGGTGCCGTTACGAACCGACTTGTTCGGCCTACGCTCTCGAGGCGCTGTCCGCTCATGGAGCGGTCCGGGGCACGTGGCTGACCCTCCGCCGGCTGGCCCGGTGCCATCCGTGGGCGGGGTTTGGTGCCGATCCCGTCCCTCCCGCCGGGGGCCGGGTCGCTCCCCCTGAGATGACAGCCCCACCCGCCGTGCCGACGGCCTGACAGGGAAGGTCGATTCAAGTGTGGAACAGCCTGCTCGACGGGATGGGCTCGATCCTGGCGTTCTTCTATTCCGGGATCCCCTCCTATGGCGTGTCCATCATCGGGCTCACCGTGCTCGTCCGCCTGGTGCTCTTCCCCCTCACCGCCAAGCAGGCCCGCTCGCAGCTGAAGATGACGCAGGCCGCGCCGGAGATCAAGAAGATCCAGCAGCAGTACAAGGAGGACAAGCAGAAGCAAAACGAAGAGGTGATGAAGTACTACAAGGAGAACAAGATCAACCCGGTCGCCGGGTGTCTGCCGCTCCTGGCTCAGATGCCGATCTTCTTCGCCCTCTTCGCCGTCCTCCGCAAGCCCTACGCCCACGTCCCTCAGGGGTCCAAGCTCTATGAGGCGTTCTGTGGGGCCCGGCCCCAGCTGGAGTGCGCCAAAGCACCCCGGGGCCTGCATTTCCTCGGCATGGACCTGTCCAAGGCGGCCAGCGCCGCCCACGATGGCTTCACCGATGCCCTGCCCTACTTCCTCCTCATCGCCCTCGTGGTGCTGACCGGCTACCTGCAGTTCAAGCAGACCCAGAGCCGGCAGAGCAGCCAGGCCAACCCCCAGATGGCGATGATGGGGAAGGTCTTCCCCATCATGTTCGCCTTCATCTCCCTCAACCTCCCTTCGGGCGTGGTGCTCTACTTCCTCGTCTCCAACGCCTGGCAGATCGGTCAGCAGGCGATCATCTACGGGTCGCTGCTGCCCCAGGATCAGGTGGCGCCACCGGCCAAGGGAACCGCTGCCCCCCCGAAGGCGAGCGAGCTCAAGACGGATGGACCCAAGGCGAATGAGCCGCCAGCGAAGCCGCGCGGTCTGATGTCGATGTTCCGAGGCGAAATCGCGGCCGGGAAGGCCGACGCCGGCGGGAAGGCCGACGAGGGCGGCAAGACCGATGCGAGGGGGAAGACCGGGACGAGGGGGAAGACCGGGACGAGCGGGAAGACCGGGACGAGCGGGAAGACCGACGGAGCAGACGGCAACGCGGACGGGAAAGCCGACGGACGGGGTAAACCCCCCGGGAAGGACGCGGCCGCCGGGGGCGGCCCGGCCCGAGGTCCGGAGACCTTCGGCCGGGCCCAACCGTCCGGGTCCCGGCCCCGACCCAGGCGACGCCGGCGTTAGGACGAGTTCTATGGAGTGGGTAGAAGTCACCGGACGCACGATCGAGGAGGCGCTCGACGCCGCCCTTGACCAGCTCGGCGTGGACGAGCAGGACATCGAATACGACGTCCTCGAAGAACCCCGGCGGGGGTTCCTGGGTCGCATGTCCGGCACAGCCCGGATCCGGGCCCGGGTCAAGCCGATCTCCAGGGAGAAGCCGGACCGGCGTCGCCGGTCGGGCTCCCGTTCCGAAGGCGGCCGGTCCCAGGGAGGCCGGCCCGAAGGGGGCCGGCAGCGCGGGAGTGGATCGCGGCCGGCGGCCTCCTCCGGCAGTCAAGCCGACCGTACCCGTTCAGCCGGGGGCGACGAAGGCCGCGAGCCGCGCCCCCGTGATGGGCAACGCCAGCAGAGCCGGTCGAGGGCCAGGAAGCCCCGCCCGATGGCGGCCGACACGACCAGGAGCAGTGCCACCGAGGGGGAGGAGATCGCCGTGAGCGGATCGGACGTGCCGCTGTCCGAACAGGTGGAGCTGGCGGAGCGCTTCACCATTGGGCTGGTGGAGCGCTTCGGCATCAAAGCCTCGGTCACGGCCGAGGCCGATGGTGACGACGACGTGAAGGTGGAGATCACCGGCGCCGACCTCGGTCTGCTGATCGGTCCCCGGGCGGCCACCCTGGACGCCATCCAGGAACTGGTGCGCACCGCGCTCCAGCGGCGCATCGGTGGCCATGGGGCCCGGGTCCACGTCGATGTGGGGGGCTACCGGGCCCGCCGGCATGAAGCCCTGGCGGCGTTCGTCCGGCAGGCGGCCGAGCGGGCTCTGGAATCCGGGCGGGACCAGGTGTTCGAACCGATGTCGCCCATGGACCGGAAAGTGGTGCACGACACGGTCAACGAGATCGAGGGTGTGGCTACCGTCTCCGAAGGGGAGGAACCGCGGCGCCGGGTCGTGATCCGGGCGGTCTGAACACGATCCTGGGGCAGGCCCAAGAGCTGGGGTTTCTCGGACCCGGCGCCCTCGACCGCCACGTGGAACATGCCCGGGCGATGGGAACCTGCCTGCCCGCAGACGTCCGCCGGGTGCTCGACCTCGGCAGCGGCGGCGGCCTGCCCGGCCTGGTGCTGGCCGAGACCCACCCGGCGCTCGACCTCGTCCTGCTCGACTCCGTCACCCGGCGGTGCCGGTTCCTACGGGAGGCGGCCAGCCAACTGGATCTGCGTCATCGGGTGGAGGTGGTGGAGGAACGGGCGGAAACGGCGGCCCGCCGCCCAGCCCTGCGGGGCACGTTCGATGTGGTCGTGGCCCGTTCCTTCGGCCCTCCGGCCGTAACCGCCGAATGCGCCGTGGGATTCCTGCGCCTCGGCGGCTCGCTGGTGGTGAGCGAGCCGCCGGAGGCGGGAAATCGTTGGAACCCCGAGGCTCTGGCCGACCTGGGTCTCGGTCCGGTCCAGGCCTGTGACCACCGGGGTTTCGGCTTCGTCCGCCTGGAGAAGGTCCGGATCGACGAGCGCTGGCCCCGCCGGGTGGGGATCCCGGCCAAGCGGCCCCGGTTCTAGGAGCTAACTGCCGGCGGAACCGGTGGGCGGCGTCTCGGCCTGCATGCCCAACCTCTCCCGCAGCTCCTTCTTCTCCTCTTCGGTCATGTGGTCGATTGCCTTCTTGATCTCGTCCACCGGCCGCTTCACCTTGTCCAGGTCCGGGCGCTCCATCGTCGGTTCCTCCTCGGATCGGTGTTCGTTCCCTGGAGGGGTCCTTACCCAAGAGGAGCCTTCAGCCCTACCCCGCCCTTCCACACGTGGGTGATGTTGGCCGGATCGGCCAGCACGCTGATGTCGGCCAGGGGGTCGGCGGCCAGGGCGATCACGTCGGCGTCGTAGCCCTCGGCCAGCAGGCCGGAGCGGGGCGCTTGGGGGCCCAGGGTGGTGGGGGCGTCGGCGGTGGCGGCGGCGATGGCCTGGAGGGGCGACATTCCGGCGGCCACCAGGTGGGTCAGCTCCTCGCCGTTGCGGCCCCACGGAGCGACAGAGTCACGGCCGCTGGTGAAGGTGTCGGTGCCCAGGGCGATCGGCACCCCGGAACGGATGGCCAGCTCCAGGGAGGCGAAATGCTGGTCGGCAAGGGCGGTGAGCTTGCGGTACGCGAACTCGGGCACCTGGTCCTTCATGCCCAGGAACCGTTCGAACACGTAGCGGGTGGGAACCAGGACCGCTCCCGTCTCCCGCATGGCGGCGACGGCTTCGTCGTCGAGACAGCTGCCGTGCTCGATGGTGCGCACCCCGGCCCGGAGGGCGGCCATGATCCCCGCCTTGCCGTGGCAGTGCGCGGCCACCACCCGCTCGGCGCGGCCCGCTTCCTCGACGATGGCCCGCAGCTCCTCGTCGGAGAACTGCTGATGGAGCGGGTGGTCGATCTCGGAGGCGACGCCGCCCGAGGCGCACACCTTGATGAGGCGGGCGCCCATGCGCAACTGGACCCGCACCGCCCGCAGGCACTCCGCCACGCCATCGCAGTGCCAGAGACCGCGGTGCTCGTGACAGACGTCGGCCACCCATGACAGGGGAAGGGAATGGAGGTCCCCGTGGCCACCGGTGGTGGAGAGGATGGCGCCCGAGGAGTACACGTTGGGGCCGGCAAGGATGCCTTCGTCGATCGCCCGGGCGAGGTGGATCCCCAGACCGCCGGGCTCCCGCACGCTGGTGAAGCCAGCCTCGATGGCCAGGCGGGCGTCGGTTGTCGCCCGGGCCGCGGCCACGGCGACGTGGTCGCTGGCGATGTCCCCCAGGGAGGCGCGGCGGATCCCCATGAAGTGGCCGTGGCAGTCCCACAGACCGGGCATGAGCACCGGCACCCGGACGGTGACTCCCAAGTCCACCGGCGCCCCCGCCGCCGGCCCGGCATAGGCGATGGTGTCCCCGTCGAGGATCACCGCGCCGTCACGGACGGGCTCGCCGCGCCCGGGGATGAGGAGATCGCAGTCGATGCGCACCGCCACCTTCTAACAGGGAATCGCAGGCGTGGCGATGGTGTTTCCCTGGGAACGAATAAGATGCCCTCTCTTTGCTGAAAGGAACGACGTGGCCATCATCACCGTCACCGACGCCCTCTTCGACGAGACCGTCAACGGCTCCGAGGTGCCCGTCCTCGTCGACTTCTGGGCTGAGTGGTGCGGCCCCTGCAAGATGATCACTCCTGTGCTCGAGGAGATCGCCAAGGAGCAGACGGGCAAGATCACCATTCTCAAGCTCAACGTGGACGACAATCCCGACACGGCCCGGCGGTACGAGGTCATGAGCATTCCCACGCTCATGCTGTTCCACCAGGGCTCCCTCGAAAAGCGCCTGGTGGGGGCCCGGAGCAAGACCCAGCTCATGGCCGAGATCGCCCAGTTCATCGCTTGACCGCCGTGCTCCCGTGAGGTTCCGCATCGCCCGCGGGGACAGCGGCGAAGCGGTGCGGGACCTGCAGCACCGCCTGGCCACGCTGGGCTACGACCCAGGCGAGGCCGGCGTCTTCGGTGAGGGCACCGAGGCCGCGGTGGTGGCCTTCCAGGTGGCCCGGGGGCTGCGGGTCGACGGGGTCTGCGGCCGCCAGACGTGGAGCTCGCTGGTGGAGGCGGGCTACGCCCTGGGTGACCGTCTGCTCTACTACCGCACGCCCATGCTGCGGGGCGACGACGTCGTCGACCTCCAGCACCGGCTGAACGCCCTGGGCTTCGACGCCGGCCGCGAGGACGGCCTCTTCGGTCCCAACACCCTGGGCGCGCTGCTCGAGTTCCAGCGCAACGCCGGCGTGGCCGCCGATGGGATCTGCGGGCCGGCCAGCGTTGCCGCCCTGGAGCGACTGTCCCGCTTCGCCGGAGGATCGGTGGCCGCCGTCCGGGAGCGGGAGTCGCTGCGGGACGAGGTACGGCACCTGGCCGGCCGGCGGGTCTACCTGGCCGTCGAGCCGGGTCTCGACGCCCTCGGCGAGCTGGTGGGAAAGGGGCTGGGCGACGCCGGCGCCGACGTCCTCGTCGACGGCGGGGGCCAGGACGACTCGGTGGTGGCGGCGGAGGCCAACGCCTACAAGGCCGAACTCCTCTTCGGTCTGCGCTTCGGGGACATGCCCGGATGCACCTGCGACTACTTCGCCACCCGGGACTTCCGGTCCGAGGCCGGCTACCGGGTGGCGTGCTGCGTGCTGGCCGAGCTGGCCTCGGCCCTCGGTTGCCCGTGCGAGGAGCCGAGAGGACGGACCTACGCCGTCCTGCGGGAGACCCGCATGCCGGCCGTCGTGTGCCAGCCCGCCCACGCCGATGATGTCGACGCCGTCCGCCACCTCGTCAGCCGGGCCGGCGCGGCGGGCCGGGCAATTGTGCGGGGTGTGCGCCGGGGAATCGAAGAGCCCTACGAGGAGTAGGGGCCCGGCGGCTACGAGACCGAGGCCCGGTGGGCCTCGGCTTCCAGAAAACGCTCGGCGTCGATGGCGGCCATGCACCCGGAGCCGGCGGCCGTGACCGCCTGACGGTAGACGTGATCCTGCACGTCCCCGCAGGCGAACACGCCCTCGACCGAGGTACGGGTGCCGTCGCGGGTGACGATGTAGCCGGCGGGGTCGAGCTCCAGCTGGCCGGCGAACAGCTTGGTGTTGGGGTCGTGACCGATGGCCACGAACACACCGCCCACGGGGAGGTCCTCGGTGTCGCCGGTGGCCACGTCGCGCAACCGCAGGCCGGTGACCTTGCCGTCACCCAGGATGTCGTCGACCACCTTGTTCCACTTGAAATCGATCTTGTCGTTGGCGAAGGCGCGGTCCTGCATGATCTTGGAGGCCCGCAGCTCGTCCCGGCGGTGGACCACGGTCACCTTGGACGCGAACCGGGTGAGGAAGGTGGCCTCCTCGATGGCGGAGTCGCCGCCCCCGACCACCGCGATGTCCGCTCCCCGGAAGAAGAATCCGTCGCAGGTGGCGCACGTCGACAGACCGTGCCCCAGCAGCTTCGACTCGGTGGGCAGGCCGAGCAGACGGGCGGTGGCACCGGTCGAGATGATGACCGAGCGGGCGCGGAAATCGCGCCCCTCGGCCTGGACCCGGAAGGGGCGGGACGACAGATCCACCTCGTCGGCGTTGGCCGTGAGGTATTCGGCTCCGAAACGGGCCGCCTGGGAGCGGAACTTCTCCATGAGCTCGGGGCCCAGGATCCCGTCGGGGAAGCCGGGGTAGTTCTCCACGTCGGTGGTGAGCATGAGCTGGCCCCCCGCACCGGGGAACCCCTCGATGACCAGGGGAGCCAGGTTGGCCCGGGCGGTGTACACGGCGGCGGTGAGCCCGGCGGGACCGGACCCGATGATGATCACGTCACGGACGGCGTCCAAAGGTGCTCCTCGGTCAGCGGCGTGACCAGCAGAACAGGCCGGCGACGGTGAAGATTCCGCCCACCACCAGATCGGCGACCCACACGTCTTCCGGGAGGTAGACGGACAGGGCCCGGAACGACCCGATGGCCAGGAGGACGGCGGCCACTCCGGCCAGCACCCCGGCCAGAAGGCCGGCCACCACAGCCCGCACCGCCTTCTGGGCGGGCACCACCGTCTTGTCCCGCACCGTGGAGACGGCGGTGTCGATGGCGTCGGCGACCTGTTCGGTCCAGTCAGGCCCGGTGGAGGAGAGCGACACGGCTTCGGCCGGGCGGCTTGGCGATGCCATGGCGGGGCAGCCTACTTGACGCCACTAATCTGCCCGGCCGTGGCGCAGCGTACGGTGCTCTCTGTCGTTCTGGCCGTCGGCCTGGCCTGGCTGGGCGGCCTGGTGCTGGGGGAATACCCCTTCCAGGGGGACGGGATCCAGTGGCTGGCCATCCTGGGCGGCGCCGGCCTGGGGGCGGCCATGGCATGGGTGGTGAACCGCTCCTGGAGCGGGAACCCGCCGGTGTGGATGGGAGCGGTGGTCGGGGTCCTCGCCGCCTGGGGCGAGGTGATGGCCGTGCAGGAGGACACCGCCACGGGGGCCAAGTGGCCGGCCGAGGGTTGGGCCGCCATCGTCCTGGCCGGCGGTGTGGCCGCCTACGGGGTCATCGCTGCCCACCGGGCCGCATCGCGTTCCTAACGCTTCTTGCGTGCTCCCGCCGCCGCCGACAGTGAGGGCAGCAGGAAGCGGCGCAGGATCTCGCGTTCCCGGTCGGGGGTCAGGTCGTCGCGCAGGATGAGCATCAGGTACACGCCGCGGATCCATTCCACCAGCTCGTGGTCGCTCACGTCGGTCCGTAGCTCCCCGGAGCGCCGGGCCCGTTCGAACCAGGGCCGCCAGAACTCGACCACCAGCTCGGCGATGGGCGGGTTGGGGCCGGCCAGCACGTGGTGGAGCCGGATCCCGGCCGTGTTCTCGAACAGCCCCTGAAGCTCGGCGTCGTGGCGGGCCACCTCGATGGTGGCCAGGGAGACCTCGATCATCACCTCGGCGAAGGTCTGATGCTGCTCGAGCCCGGCCGCCAGCGCCCCGGCCAGCTCCTGGATCCGCTCGACGATGGCGGCCTCGACGACCTCGCCCCGGCCCGAGAAGTAGCGGTAGAGGATCTGGCGGGAGGTCCCCGCCTCCCGGGCGATGTCCTCCATGGTGGTCTTCTGCACGCCCTTGTTCCGGAAGCACTCCCGGGCCGCACCCACGATGTGGGCTCGGGTCGCCTCTCGTCGGGCCAGGGGGGAGAGGGCGGTGGGGGGCATGCCCGCCATGGTACTTGCGTGTCGGACAAATCCAGGACTTTGTCAGACTTGGTAGCGGGTGAGGAGGCGGCAACCGTCCCGGCTGGCCACGTAGGCGGTGGTGCCCCGCTCCCCTTCGAAGACGGCCACGACGGCCGGAGTGCCCTGGTAGGTGCCCGTGGCCACGGCCCGCAGCACCGAGCCGCGGGCGGGCCCGTCGCCCAGGGTGCGGGCGCAGGCGTCGGCCACCGTGCGATCCAGCCCACCGGCGTCGCTCTCGCCGTTTCCGTAGCGCTGGGCGGCGGTGTCAGCTGCCGGTCCAGGTGCGGGCGCCGCCGGGGGCGCCGAGGACGGCCGGCCGGCGACGGGCGACAGCGGGGAAGGAGACGAGAGCGCTTCGGGTGCCTCGGCCACGCTGCCGCTGCCGGCGTTGGCGCCGCCCGTCGCCGTCTTGGCGTGGGCCTCGTCCAACAGGGCCAGCGAGCGTTGCGCTCCGAAGCGTTCCCGGAGGACAGCGGGGTCGGACAGGTCGCCGAGGTCACCCAGGAACTGGCTGGCGGCCGCTTCCAGGGAGGCGGTGGCGGCCTCCTCGTTGCTGGAGCTGTCGCGGCCGGTCACGAACGGGACGGAGGCGAAGAGCGCCAGGAGGGCGGCGGCCACGCCTCCGGCCAGCGCCGGGCGCTGGTACCAGGGTCGGCGGGGGGCGAGGGCGGGCCCGGCCTCGGCCAGGGCGGCGGCCAGCAGGCGGCGCCGGGTCAGCTCGTCGACGGGTTCGACGGGCGCGCCGGCCAGGGCCGACCGGGCGGCAGCCAGCTGCTCCCGGCGGGCGGAGCAGGTGGCGCAACCGGTCAGGTGGGTCTGGCCGGCGGCGTCCTCCAGGGCGTCGTCGAGGGAGGCGGAGAGGGCGTCGTCGTCGAGGTGGGAAGCGTCCATGGTCATCTGCTTCGACGCTCCGATCGGTCATCTGGTTCCCCAAGCCCGGGGTTCGGGGTGTCCCCGGAGAGAAACGAAGCAATGGCGGCCCGGCCCCGGGCGATGCGGGAACGCACCGTGCCAATGGGGACCCCCAGTGCCTCGGCGATCTCCGAGTAGTCGAGGTCGCAGAGGTCGCGCAGGACAACCGCGGCCCGGAACTCCGGGGTCAGCGTGGCCAGGGCGGCGTCGACGTCGATGCGGGCCGCCACCGCGGAATCCACCGACCCGGCTCCCCCACCGACCGGCGCCCGGGTCTCGTCCAGGGCGTCGAGGTCGGCCGGCGCCGGCCGGCGCTTGCGCCGGCGCACCTCGTCCAGGGCGGCGTTGGTGGCCACCCGGTAGAGCCAGGTGGTGAACGCCGCCCGGGCGTCGTAGCGGCTGATCCCCCGGGCCACCGCCATGAGGGCTTCCTGGGTGGCGTCGAGAGCATCCTCGGGGTGGCCGGTGATGCGCCGGCAGATGGCGTGGATCCGGTCGAAGTGTCGGGCCAGGAGGAGCTCGAGCGCCCGGCGATCCCCGGCCCCGGCCGCGGCGGCCAGCGTGTGGTCGCTCGGCTCTGTGTTCATGGCTCTTCGCCTGGCGGCTCATGCGCCTGCATCGGTTGTCGCCCTACGTCGCTACGCCGTCGTGCGGGTCGTATGCGCCGGGGACGCCAGCCCCGGCGGCCAAGCCGTGCTCCGCACGTCTTGTTGTTCATGGCCTTGTCTTGCTACTCAGGTATCGACCTTGATCTCGGCCACGTCGAGGCGGTAGCCGCCGTCGGCGGGCAGCAGCGAGGTGAACCACACGAGCACGTAGCGACCCTCGGCTCCGCCGACATCGAAGCGGCCGGTCCCCGTCGCCGCCGGCTCACCCCACCCCGCCAGGGTGGGGGAGCGCCGCTCGGCCACGAACACCTGGCCCGTCCAGCCGCC
>JBIOUX010000211.1:0-44189 GCA_044867425.1 Acidimicrobiia bacterium
TTCAGGGACCGCCAGCAGCGTCGTCTAGGAACCGGACGACTGTCGCCCAGGTACCGGAACCGCGTCCACGAAGTGTCGCCCACCTACCGGAACCACGGTGTCCAGCATGAACCGGACTCGCACAGGCCCGCACAGCTCCGTGCGTTTGACCCAGGTTTGACACGGCCTCGGCAAAGCAGAAGGCCGGCTCCAAAGAACCGGCCTTGACCTGCTGTTTCGATGGTGGCGGGGGAGGGATTTGAACCCTCGACCTTCGGGTTATGAGCCCGACGAGCTACCAGACTGCTCCACCCCGCGGCGTACCGGCCAGACTAGCAGAACCCTTTCCGGCTCCGATCCGGAGGATTTGTACCTGGGAGGTGCAAAACCTGTGTGGCGCGCCGGCACCTACTAGGTGGGGTCCGCCGGCGGGTCGTCGAGGCCGAGGTGCAGCCAGGACAGCATCTGGCGGAGCTGGTGGTAGGCGGCCAGGCGGGCGTCGTCGGTGTCCTGGGTCTCGGCCCGGTCGCAGACGGCGGCCAGGCGGCCGACCATGGTGGGGCCGATCTCGAGGAGGCCGGCCGACGCCTCGCTGGCCCAGCGGGCCAGGACGTAGCGCACGATGGCACCCACCGGCACCCCCGTCCCGGCGCTCAGGTTCTGGATGGTCCGGAGGGGGTCGGTGGCGGCATGGAGGGCGATGTCGGCCTTGAAATTGGCGTCCGGGTCGTCGTCGGGCCACGGGCCGGTCCAGGGTTCCAGGCGGATGGTGGGGCTGGCGTCATCCATGGCCAAATCTTCCTGTTTCTCGCGTCGGGCGGTTGGGAAATGTTGCCGTCAGACGAGCGCAAGGCGGCTGAACCCATGCAGGCGGCGCCTGAGCCAAAACGGGGGCGGTTCGGGTGGTTGCGGTGGAGAAGGCCTCTACGTTGTCGGGGGTCCCGGCAGAGACGGTGGCGGCCGAGCTGGCGTGGTGTCTGAGCCGGTTCCTCGACGCCACCGCTGACGAGCTGGTCATGCAGCGGGCGAAGCAGGCACTGGTCCTCTGGGAGACGCTCAGGGAGTCGGACAGCGGGGCGATTGACCTCGCCCTGTACCACTGACGCCATCGACGGCCACACCAGTAGCATCGCCGCTGGTGGAGCAGAACGCGCTGATCGAAGAGATCGGTCACCGCATGGCCCGGTCGGGACTGCGGTGGACGCCCGGGCGCCGAGCGGTGGTCGACATCTTCGAGACCGCCCGGGCCCCGCTGTCCATGCAGGAGCTCCAGGACCGGGCCCGGGAGGCCCGGGTGCCGCTGTCATCGCTCTATCGGATCGTGTCCGACCTGGTCATCGCCAACGTCCTGGTCCGGCTCGAGTTCGAGGAGGGTTTCGCCCGGTTCGAGCTGGTCGAGGAGCTGGCCCGCCACCACCACCATCTGGTGTGCGTGGAGTGCGGGGCGGTGGAGGACTTCGAGGGGCCCGGCCTCCCCGACCTGGAACGGGCCGTCGACGACGCCATGCGCTCCATCCGCCGCCGGCACCGCTTCTCTGTGCGCAACCACCGCCTCGACTTCTTCGGCACCTGCAGCACCTGCGCCACCACCCCGAGCTGACCCCGGGGGCTCCTCCGCCCCATGTGGGGACGGATTTTCTCGGAGCTGAGAAAAAATTGTCCCCAAAGGCTCAGGGGGGACCGGCCATCACCACCTCGGCGCCGGGAAACAGCTCGGCCGCCATCTGCACGACGGCCTCGCCGTCCATGGCCCCGACGAAGCCGCAGGCCCGCACCCCGGACTCCAACAGGCGGTCCACCGCCACCCCCACGGCCGCGGCATCGGCGCCGGCCACCACGGCCGCCAGGGCGCCGGCCAGCACGTCCGCCCCGGAGACACCGGCGCCGGGCCCGACGATCACGACCTTCCCGTCCCAATCGCCCATAGGCCGCGCACCGCTTGCCTTGTCTCAAAACTCGTGCCTGCCCCGCTCCAGTAAGCCTACGGGCATGCCGATATCTGGCATTGCAGAACCCAAATCTCGCTCAGGGAGCCCACCCCACCCATGCGATTCGAAGAACTCGCATACCGGGTCGATGGCCTCGCGGTCACCGTGCCCTTCCACCGGACCCTCACGGTCGTGAGCGGCCTGGGTCAGGCGCGCCGCCGGCCCTGGGCCGAAAACGCCCTGGGTGTCCTCCGGGGCGGCCCCTTGGCCACCGCCGGCGACCTGATCTTCGTCGACGGCTCCGGCAGCCGGGTGCGCCTGGTGCGTGACGCCCGGGGGCACGCCACCCTGACCGACCTCGAGACGGGCGAAGATCTCCTGGCCGCCCTGGCCGACGGCTCGAGCGTCGACTTCCTCTCCCTCCTCGGACTCGACGCCGACGAGGCCGCCGGCATCATGCTCCTCGGCCCGACCGCCCTGGAGCGCGGCGACACGGACAACGACGGCGAAGTTCCCGCCCCCAGCGCCGAGATCGCCGAGGCCCGCGAGGTGCTGGCCCGGGTCCAGGCCGAGTACGACGGGATGCGGGCCGTCCAGAGCCGGGTCGCCGAGCTGCGGGCCCGCCAGGACGAGCTCGACCACCAGATCCGCAACTTCGACGAAGAGGTCGAACGGCGCCGCCACGGCCAGGCGGCCCACGCCGTCCACCGCCTGGAGGCCGAGCTGGCCCAGCTCACCGGCACCGAGCCGGCCGAGCGCCTGACCGCCGAGGCGGCCCTGCGCGCCGCCAAGGTGGCCAAGACCTGGCAGAGCACCAAGGAGAACCTCACCTCGGCCCGCACCACCTTCGGCGACCGGCGCCGCCTCGACGCCAAGGCCCTGGCCCACGCCCTCGAGCTGCCCATCGACGCCCCGGTCGGCCTGGACGCCCTCCACACCGCCTATCTGGCCGCGGCCCAGCGCCGGAGCCAGCTGGTGGCCCGGCTCAACGAGGGCACCGACTCCGAGCTGCCCACCCCGTCGGCCCCCTGGATCCTGAACCTGGCCCGCATCGACCACCCGGAGCTGTGGTACCGGGCCGAGAAGCTCAAGGCCGTCAAGACCCGGGCCGCCGAGCTGTCCATGGGCCTGGGCGGGACGGGCCAGCACCGCGACCTGGTCGGTGAGCTGGAGGCCGCCCACCAGGCGGTCGAGCTGGCCGAGCGGGACGTGGCCAGCTCCAAGCTCGGAGGCATGGCGGCCAAGCGGCGCCTGGCCAAAGCCTGCGAGTACGAGCACGCCGTCCTCACCAAGGCCGGCTTCGTGTCCTGGCTGGCCTTCCAGATGCGCCGCATCGACGTCCTCCTCGAGCCCGACGCCCTCGAGGCGCTGCGGGTGGCCGAGCTGGAGGCCCAGCTGGCCGCCGCCGCCTGGAGCGAGCTGGCCGGCGAGGTCGACCCCGCCGAAGCCCTGGCCGCCCGCGCCGAGGTGGAGCGCTACGCCCACCACCTGGCCGCGGCCGTCTCCGACATCGACGCCACCGAGGCCCTCCGCCGGGAGCTGCGCGAGGTGGTCGAACCGGCCTACAACGAGTCCCGGGCCGCGCTCATGGAGGCCTGCGGCCCCTTCGACGTCGAACCCGAGCACGCCACCTCCGAGGTGGCCGCCATCGTCTCCGAGGCCCGCCACGCCCGCCTGCAGGCCGTCCTGGAGGCAGCCGAGACCGCCTACCGGGAGGCCGAGACGGAACTCGAGTCCTCCCTCACCGCCGCCGGCTTCCCCGGCCCGGGCGACCTCGCCGGGCGGGTGGTGGCGGTCACCGCCAAGGCCGCCGAGGTGGCCGTCGTCCTCGAGACGCCCAAGACCACCCGGGAGCCCCACGAGGTGGAGGCCGACCTGGCCACCGCCCGGGCCCAGCTGGCCCGCTACTCCCGTCCCGACTGGGACGAGGCGCCCCTGGTGGCCGACGGCCCCCTGCCCGACACGGCCAGCCTGGCCCAGGAGCGGACCCAGGTGGCCGGCGAGGCCGACGGCCTCGAGCGGAGCCTGCCCGACGCCGGCCGCCTGTCCGACCGCCGGGAGGCGCTGGCCCGCCGGGTCGCCATCCTGGAGGCGAGCTCGGGCGCCGGGAGCCGGCTGCTGTCCTTCGAAGAGGCCGAGATGGTCCTCCTCGGCCGCTTCGCCCAGGCCCGGCGCGTCGGCCCCGAAGCGGAGCCCGTTCCCATCGTCGTCGACGACGCCCTGGCCGGTTTCCCCCGCCACGACAAGTGGCGGCTCCTCGACCTCCTGGCCCGCCTGGGCGAGGCCAGCCAGGTCATCTACCTCACCGACGACCCCGACACCGCCGAATGGGCGGCGGCCCGGGCCCGTCAGGGCAGCGCCTCGCTGCTCCGCCCCGACGCCGTGGCGTCGGTGGCCTGACCTCCGGCGGTCGCCAGCGTCCCCTCAGCGGCCGTAGACCGGGATCATCACCGCCCGGGCCAGGGTGTTGGCCGTGATCATGAACCCGCACACGGCCGGGCTGGTGTCGGAGTCGAGCGGGAGCGAGTCCGTGCCCAGAGCGTGCACGGCGAAGACGTAGCGGTGGTCGCCGTGGCCCTCGGGGGGCGCGGCTCCGCCGAAGTCCTTGCTTCCGTAGTCGTTGCGGGCGTGGACCGCCCCCTTGGGTAGCCCCTCCATCGAGCCGGTGCCCGCCCCGCCCGGCAGCTCGGTGGTGTCGGCGGGGAGGTTGAACACGACCCAGTGCCAGAACCCGCTGCCGGTGGGGGCGTCAGGGTCGTAGCAGGTCACGGCGAAGCTCTGCGTCTCGGCCGGGAAGCCCTCCCACCGCAACTGGGGCGAGACGTTGCCACCCGAGACGCCGAAGCCGTTGTAGACCTGCGCTTCGGCCAGCTTCTGACCGTCGGCCATGTCGTCGCTCGTCACCGAGAACGAGGGAACCTCGGGCAGGAAGTCGTACGGCAGCGGTGGACGCGGTCGCTCGTTTGTCATCCCGGGCACCCCTTCCAGATAGCCTCGGCCGGGCTCGAGGAGGCTAACGCATTGCCCACCACCGCCCATCAGGCCCGGACCCTGTGGCCCGCCTTCGAGACGGTCCACGCCACCGTCTACTTCGCTCCCGAGGCCATCCCGGCGTACAAGGCGCTCGGCCTCAGGGGCGGGTGGATGGGCTACTTCGCCACCCGCTCGGCGGCCATGGGGGCGGCCTCACCCGGGCTGGTGACCGCCGTCTTCTACAACTTCCATCCGGCCATGGTGGCCCGGGCCCTGCCCGACGCCTGGGCGCTGGCCACCCCCGAGGAGGTTCTGGCCGTCCGCCTGGACGTGGTCGATGCCGCCTTGCGCCGCCTCCTGCCCGACCACCTCGGCACCACCGGACTGGCCGAGGCCGCCACCCTGGCCCGGGAGGCGGCCGAGGCGCCGGCGGTGGCGGGCCGTCCCCTCTACGGGGCGCTGCGCTCCCTGGTCTGGCCGGCCGAGCCGCACCTGGCCCTGTGGCACGCCGCCACCCTGTTGCGGGAGCACCGGGGCGACGGGCACGTCGCCGCCCTCACCGCCACCGGCCTCGACGGCTGCGAGGCCCACGTCGCCCTGGCTGCCACCGGGCGGGTCACCCGGGCCACGCTCCAGGACAACCGCAAGTGGAGCGACGACGAGTGGGCGGCGGCCGAAGCCCGCCTGGCCGCCCGGGGCTGGCTCGACGCCTCCGGCAACTTCACCGAGGACGGCCGGGCCCGCCACCAGGCCGTGGAGGACACCACCGACGCCCTGGCCGCCGCCCCCTGGGAGCACCTCGGTCCCGAGCGCACCGGCCGGCTCCTCGAGCTCCTCGCTCCCCTGGCCCGGACCATCGCCGAGCGGGGCGGGGTGCCCGTCCCCAACCCGGTGGGGGTCCCGGCCCCGTAGGGGGGCCCGGCCCCGAGTAGCCGCCGATGGACCTGGCGACCATGGCCGGGCGCTTCCCCGACCGGGAGTCGGTGGTGGTGGACGGCCGGCGCGTCACCTACGCCGGGCTGGACCGGGCCGCCAACCAGCTGGCCCATCGCCTCCGGGACGCCGGCCTGCGCCGGGGCGATGCCCTGGCCGTGTGCGCCGGCAACGACCCTGGCGTCTTCGAGGCGTTCTGGGCCGCCATGCGCCTGGGCCTCTACCTGGTGCCCGTCAACCGGCACCTCCGGACGGCCGAGATCCGCCACATCCTCACCGACGTGGCCACCCTGGGCCGGGTGGCGGTGGTCACCGACGCCGGCACCGACGCCGAGGTAGAAGGGGCGGCCGGTGACCTGCCCCTGGCCGACCGGATCTGCGCCGGCGACGGCGCCCTCGCCCCCGGCTTCCCGGACCACCTGCCCGCCGACGCCTGGGAGGGCCAGCTGCTCCTCTACTCATCGGGGACCTCGGGCCGGCCCAAGGGAGTGCTGCGCGACCTGCCCGACCGGCGCCACGGCGGTGGTCATGGCCCGCTTCGACCCGGCGGCGGCCCTCGACCTCCTGGCGGCGGAGGCGATCACGGTCAGCCAGTGGGTGCCGACCATGTTCGTGCGCCTCCTCGGGCTGCCCGACGCCGTCCGGGGCGCCTCCCGGGACCTCTCGGCCCACCGCCTCGCCTTCCACGCCGCCGCCCCCTGCCCGGAGCCGGTCAAGCGGGCCATGATCGAGTGGTGGGGGCCGATCCTGGTCGAGTACTACAGCGGCACCGAAGGCGGCCGGACCATGATCACCTCGGCCGACTGGCTGGCCCACCCCGGCTCGGTGGGGCGCCACTGGCGGGGCGGACGGGTGTGGATCCTCGACGCCGACGGCGAAGAGCTGCCCCCCGGGGCGCATCGCCGCCTTCAAATGCCCCAAAGCGGTGGTGTTCGTCGCCGCCCTGCCCCGCTCGGAGGCCGGCAAGCTGGACAAGCGGGAGCTTCGGGCGCGGCTCGCCGCGACGGGCGGTGGCCTGTCCTAGACCGGGCGGAGATCCCGGCCGGCCGGGCGGAGGGGGGCCGAGGGCTTCGGAGTCGAAAGCCTCCCGGCCGCGGCCAGCGTGTCGGTGATCTCGGCGCCGATGAGCTCGTTGCGCTCCAGAAGGGCGCCGGCCAGGGCATCGAGGAGGTGGGGGTTCTCCTCCAGGAGAAGACGGACCCGTTCCTTGGAGGCCTGGAGGAGCGCCTCGACGGACTTGGCTGCCCGGTCATTGCCCAGGACCTTGCCGACCACACCGGTGGCCAGGGGGCCGGACTCCACGGCCTCGAAGGAGACGAGGCTGCCGGTCATGCCGAAGGAGCCGACCATCTGGGCGGCGAGGGTGGTGGCGTAGGCCAGGTCGCTGGCCGGGCCGGTGGAGGCCTGGCCGAAGCGGAGCTCTTCAGCCACGAGGCCCCCGAGGGACACCTCGATGAGGGAGCGCAGCTCGGTGGAGGTCCGGGTGAAGCGCTCCTCGTGGTCGGAGTGGGCCAGCAGGCCGAGGGCGTCTTTGCGCTTGATGATGGACAGGACCTCGAGCTTGCGGTCCGGGGCGAGGAGGTGGGCGACGACGGCGTGGCCCGACTCGTGGACGGCGATGCGGCGCCGCTCCTCGTCGGTGTACTCGACGGGCTGCTTGAGGCCGATCTCCTCGGTCATCTTGGCCTGGGCGACGTCGTGCCAGGTCATGGCGGCCCGCCCCTCCCGCAGGGCCCAGACGAGCCCCTCGTCGAAGAGGTGCTCGATCATGACCGGCGAGTAGCCGGCGGTCATGGCCGCCAGCGCCTCCCGGCGGTCCTCGGCGTCGAGTTCGGGCCCGTGGGCCTTGCGGTCCAGGTAGTAGTCGATGATCTCCCGCCGTCCCGAGCGGCTGGGGAGGCCGAAATAGATGGAGCGGTCGAAGCGGCCGGGGCGCAGCAGGGCCGGGTCGAGGTTGTCGGCCCGGTTGGTGGCCCCGATGACCAGCACGTTGGCGGGCGTGGGCCGGGGCTTGCGCAGCTGGCGGTCGTCGGGCAGCCAGGCGTTGACCCGGTCGACGAAGAAGCCGGCCAGGCGCTGCATGCGGGTCGGGTGGTCGAAGGACTGGAGCTGGATGAGGAGCTCGTTGACCACGCCGGCCACCCCCTCCCGGGCCACCGAGGCGTTGACCTCGCCGGTGGGGCTGAGGGTCTCGCCGGCGGGTGAGAAGCGCATGCCGGCGCGGGCGGCGGCGATGGCGTCGATCTCCTCGATGAAGCCGACGGCGCCGCCCTCGGCCCGGGCCGCCTTGCGCAGCTCCTTGAAGAAGGAGCGGATCTTGCGGTTGGTCTGGCCGTAGTACATCGACTGGAAGGCCGAGGAGGACACGAACAGGAACGGCACCCCGGCCTCCTTGGCCAGGGCCTTGGCCATGTAGGTTTTGCCCGTCCCCGGGGGACCCTCGAAGAGGATGGCCCGGCGGGGGTTGCCACCCATCCCGTCCCGGAACGTCTTGAACCCGAGGAAGAGGTTGAGGGTGCGGACGACCTCCTCGAGCACGACGCCCATGCCCACGACGTCATCGAAGGAGGTCTCGATCTCGCTGGCCCGGAAGCGCACGTGGGGCGAGCGGCCGGCGGTGAGGAGCGGCAGCAGCAGGACCGATCCGAGGAGGGCCACGATCAGCAGCTGGGGAACGAGGCCCGCCCAGGTCGGCGACAGCTGGGGCCAGCCGAGCGCGACGGGATCGCCGGAAAGCTGGCGCCACCACAGCCAGACCGCCAGCGGACCCAGGAACACGAGCGAACGCTGTATCCGCCGCTGCCGGTTCCGCTCCCGCAGCCGGCCCACGTCGGCCAGCGCCCGTCCGATGACGCCTTCCTGGCCCAACGTCCGAACGTCGGTCATTTGGATACCCTTCCCGTGGTGAGCCGCCCCGGATCTCGTCCCCCCAGGTTCGACGGCCGCCCGAGACGTTCCTGTGGGTTTTCCCGTCCCCAGAGCCGGTGCAAGCCCTTGAACAGGACATCTGTCCCGCTTGCCCCCCCGGTCGCCTGATTGGCCAGGCAATTGTCCACATCCCCCTTCCGCCCCGGCCCGGGCCGGCCTGGCTGGTGAGCGCACAACGACCCTCCCGGCCGGCGGACGTCCGCTCCTTCCGGTTCGAGCACACCGTGACGGCCGTGGCCGTCCTGTCCGGGTTCGTGTTCGGGGCGCCGTACGTGATCCCCGTTTTCGCCGCCCTCTCGGCCGCCACCGCCGTCCAGGGGGAGGCGGCTCCCCTCCCCACCCTGTACCACACGTTCCTCTCACCCCGGCTGCGGCGCCCGCCCAGCGTCGAGGACGCCGCCGCCTGGCGGACGGC
This sequence comes from Acidimicrobiia bacterium, assembly GCA_044867425.1. GTDB lineage: Bacteria > Actinomycetota > Acidimicrobiia > IMCC26256 > BP-133 > CAWBJP01. The sequence goes on from JBIOUX010000211.1 coordinate 9,157, forward strand.
GTCCGGGCTCAGCACGGCCCTGCTCGGCGCGGCCACGCTTGTCCTGCTGGTGGGCGACGAGGGCCTGGCCTGGGCCCTGGCCCTCCCGGCCGCCGTCCTGGGCGCCCTGGCCGGCGTGGGCGGGCTGTGCGTGGGCTGCGCGCTCCACGCCCGCCGGCGGGGCCGGCGCTAACGGGGACGGAGCTCTTCGGGGATCTCGGAGCGCTTGGGGTTGGTGCGGTCCCGGTTGGACAGCTCGGGGGCCCCGCTCGGCCAGGTGACGCCCAGCTCCGGGTCGTCCCAGGCCACCCCCAGCTCGTCGGCCGGGTTGTAGTAGTGATCCACCAGGTAGATGATGGTCATGTCGGTGAGGGCGTAGAACCCGTGGGCCACCCCGGGGGGGATGTACACGCCCCGGTGGTCGTGCTCCCCGATCTCCAGGGTGAGGGTGGCGCCGGCGGTCGGTGACGACTCCCGCAGGTCGTGGAGCACCACCAGGGCGCGTCCATAGGGGACGTACCAGTAGTCCGCCTGGTGGAGGTGGTAGTGGAGCCCGACCAGGGCCCCCTGGCGCCGGTCGGCCCGGTTGGCCTGCACCATGTCGGCCGACGCCGGCACCCATTCCTTGCGCCACGTCTCGACGAACCGGCCCCGGTTGTCGCCGTGCACGTCGGGGGTGACAATCACCACACCGTTGATCTGGTCGGAACGGGAGACATCAGGCATTGTTTCCTTCCCCGCCGGGTCCCTGCGCCAGGCTCCTCCGGCACCGGGGTCCCCGCCGGAACCTCCGGTTCCGGTGGGGTGGCGTCGTGGGGCCCCTGCCCCACGCCCGGCCGTTTTCGACAGGGTGGCCCCCTCAGGACGTGCGGCGCAAGGCGACGGCGATCACGGGGAGGGTCACGGCCAGGGCGGCGACGGCCGGGAGGGGGGAGGCGTCGCCGGCGGGGAGGGTGGCCAGGGCGGCCAGGGCGAGCAGGGCCAGGTTGCGCACCAGCGTGGCGCCCGACACCGGCCGGGAGTCCCGGGCGCCGAAGCAGGGGCAGGGAACCGCCCGGCCCTGGGCCAGGCGCCGGGCCACCGCCACGGTGAAGACGGCCACGGTGACCAGGGCGGCCACACCCGGGGCGGGATGGTCGGGAAAGGCCAGGAGGGCGGCGGCCAGGCCCGCCTCGATCCCCGGCAGTACCCGGGCCATGACCGCCGGCGCCGGCGCGCCGAAGGCGGCCAGAGCGGCACCGGTGGCCGGGAGGTCGGCCAGCTTGGCGCCGGCCGAGAGGGCGAAGGCGGCGGCCAGGTCGACCCGGGCGACGAGGGCGACGGTCGCCGCTGCCTCGCTCACCGGCTCCGCCCCCTACAGCGGCGCCAGGCGGCCGTAGGTGCCCTGGAAGAAGAGGAGGGGGAGGCCGCCTTCGGGCTGGCGGGCCAGGGCCACCACCCGCCCGATGACCACGGTGTGGTCGCCGGCGGAGTGCTCGGCGTCGATGACGCAGTCGATCCAGGCCAGGGCGTCGGGAAACACGGGTGAGCCGGTCACCGCCGTCTCCCACTCGAGGGATTCGAAGCGGTCGGCGTCCTTGCGCCCGAACCGGCGGCTGACGTCCTCCTGGTGCTCCCCGAGCACGTTGACCCCGAACGCCCCGGTCTTGCGGATCACGGGCCACGTCTCGGAAGTGGAGGCCATGCACACCAGGATGAGCGGCGGGTCGAGCGACACCGACGAGAAGGCGTTGGCGGCCAGGCCCAGGGGCGTCCCCTCGGCCATCCCGGTGACCACCGTCACCCCGGTGGCGAAATGGCCGAGCACGTTGCGGAACTCCCGGGAGTCGAACGGGATGGGGGCGGCGGGGGTCTCGTCGGGCACGGCCGCCATGCTGGCACGGCCCGTCAGCCCACCTCCACCTCGCCGTGCATGCCGTAGGCCCAGTGGCCGGGCAGGTGGCAGCCGAAGGCCACCACGCCCGGAGCGTCGAAGGTGTAGGTCGTCTCCGCCTCCTCGCCGGCGGCGATGGTCACCTCGCCGGGCTTGGGCGGGTGATACGACTCGGTGCCCTTCTCGTGGCGGTCGTGGACCTCGGCCGGCCCAACGATCAGCTCGTGGGCGATGGGGTCGGCGTTTTTGACCACGAAGCGCACCGTGGTGCCCGGCTCCACCGCGATGCGGGCCGGGGTGAACGTGCTGTGGTGGGCGGTGAGGACCACCGTGGGCAGCGCCTGGTCGCCGCCACCACCACCGGCGAGCGCCAGAGCGGCGCCGCCGGCCAGGGTGGCGCCGACCAGGGCGCCCAGGAACAGCAGGAAGTGACGGGTCACGCCGGGCTCCGGCGCCGGCGGACCTGGAAGGCGCCGGCCACCGCGGCGGCGCCCAGGCCGCCTCCGATCACGGCGGCCAGGATCGCCACCGGGCCGGCCCCCTCGCCCCCGTCACCCTTGGCCGGGACCACGGGGAGGGCCACCTCGGGCTCGCCCGGGCCGGAGGCCCGGTGGTCCATGGCCGGCTTGCCCGACACCGGCGCCTGCTCGATGGCCGGCGGGGCGGGGGCGGCCGTGGTCGGCGTCGGCTTGGGCGGCTGGGACGTGGTGGTGGGCGGGGCCGTGGTCGTGGTGGGAGCCTCGGTGGTGGTCGTGGTGGCCGGGGCGGGCGGCGCCTCCAGGCCGGCCATCACCGGCGAGGGAGCGCCGGTACCGGCGGCGTCGATGGCCAGGTCATAGCGGAGCTGCTCGGGCTCCTCCCCCACCCGCAGGTAGGTGGCCCACGACTTCTCCGGCACCCACTCCATGCCCTGGTCGGAGCGGAGGTCGTCGAGCAGCGACTGGGAGGCCCACTCGCTGCGCACCTCCACCAGACCGTCATTGGGCCGGGGCAGGAGGTTGGGCCTGTCGGGGGTGAGGAGGTAGACGTCGGCCGAGATGGTCTCGCCCGCGGGCCGGCCCAGGCCGAGGATCCGCAGCGGGACCCAGGGCTGCTCCAGGGGGATGGTCAGGTGGATGGGGGTGCCCTCACCCTCCTGCTGGCCGTTCTCCCGGGCGGCGGTGGCATCGAAGCGGGCGGCCATGAACACCGGGGAGCGGACGGCGTAGAAGTCGAGGATCTCGGGGGCGTCGGGGGTGAGCGAGAAGCCGTGCTCCTTGGCCCACTTGGCCACCGCCTCGCCGCCGCCCTTGAGGATGGTGATGTCCAGGGCGTCGATGCGGGTGTTGTAGACCTCCTCGGCGTCGCCGCTGGTGGCGGCGGCCTCGGGCGGGGCCGCGGCCCGGGCCGGCTGGGGCTGGAACTCCCGCTCCAGGCGCTGGAGGGTCCAGTCCCCGCCCCGCTCCGGCGCCTTGGAGGGCACGCCGGGCAGGGGCACGATGGAACCGACCTCGGCTCCGCCACCGGTGAAGGTGAAGGCGGTGATGTAGTGCTCGTAGCCGGCGTGCCAGGCCGACAGGGTCGCCGTGCGGGTCAACTTCACATTGCCCGACGGGGTGACGAGCCCGGCGCAGGCCAGAGCCGGGCCGGCGGCCAGGACGGCGGCGACCAGGCTGGTGGCGGCGGCGAGGAGCAGTCGGCGGGGCTGGCTGGCCCGGGGCTTGTCTATCCGGCGGTTCAAGGGTCCTCCCTCAATCAGTACGGTGATCAGTACGGGTCACGGCGGAACGCGCCCTGGGCGGCGAAGGCACCCGAGCGCACCTCGAAGACGACGCCTTCCGGCGTCCGGGAACGGGTCTGGGGACGGGTCTCGTAGGGCGGGGCCAGGCCGGAGTCGTAGCCGGCCATGCCCTCCAGGGCGGCGAGGGCCTCCTGCTGGGTGTCGGCGCCGCTGCGCCACAGGGCGACGGCCAGGACCTTGGCCGTGGTCCAGCCGTGCAGCACGGCGGCGGAGGTGCCACCCGCTCCGGAACGGATGGCGTCGCCCTCGGCGCCTCCCGGCACCACGTAGGGCGAGACCACCCGGGCCCCCTCGGGCAGGTCGCCGAGGACGGCGGGGTCGAAGAGCGAGGCCACGCCGGCGATCCCCCGGGCCGGGCGGTAGCTGCTCTCCCGGGCCTGGCGGGCGAAGGCGGCGGCGGCCGGCGGGTCGAGGGACACGAAGGCGGCGTCCTCGGCGGCGGTGGGCAGGAGGGCCGGAGGCTGGTCCGGGTCGTAGACGACGGTCGTGACCGTCACCCCCTTGGCGGTGAGGATCTGACGGAAGGCGGCGGCCACCTTGCCGGCGTAGGGCCCGTCGGTGGCGGCATAGACGACGGCCCTGGCCCCGGGGGCGGCGTCGGGGAACACGGCGTCGACCACCAGGTGGGCCTGGCGTTCGGGCACCGAAGCGAAGGAGAACACCCGGCCGCCGGCGGGGAGCAGGTCCTCGGTGGCGGTGAGGGTCTCGAGCAGGGCGCCGCCGACCCAGCCCGGCGCCCCCCCGGGCGTGGCCACCGGGCGGGAGGAGAGGTTGACGGTGACGAGCGTCGAGGAATCGACCGCCCCCGGGGCCACAGGAACCGCTTCCACGGGCCGGCCCCGCACGCCGCCTTCCCGGTTGAGGAGCGCGACGTAGGCGCGGAAGCCGGCCTCCTGAGCGGCGTCGCCGCCCACGAAGCCCACCCGCAGCGCCGGCCCACTGGCCGGCGGCGGGGACGAGCGGGGCGGCGGTGGTGCCGACCCGCCCTGGCTGCCGGGCGCCGCCGGGGCCATGGCCGCCGGCGCCTGGTCCGAGGACGGGGCCGGCGAAGAGGGGGAGGCGAAGGGCGGCGGGGGGCCCGGATCCTGCGCCTCCGGCCCGGTGCCGGTGCCTTGGGGGGTGGGCGCCGGCTCGGGGTCGCCCCCACCGGCCGGCGGCGACGCCAGCCGCGGCTCGGTGGCCGGGGGCGTCGTGGGCACGGTGGTGGGCGAAGACGTTGACCGGCCCTGGGGGGCGGGCCGGGATGTCGGGGGGGCCGCCGGCTGCTGCGCCGTGGAGTTGCCGGTCGTGAGCGGGAATCCGGCCGCCGGTCCGGCGACGGGAGGTGCGGTGCTGGGGCTGGTGGCTTCCGGACCGGCGGCGGTGACGTCGCGCTGGGAACGGCCGCCGAGGTTGAGCACGGCGACGGAGCCGAGGAGCAGGGCGAGCACGGCGGCCACGGCCAGGAGAGGCCGGGACCAGGCCCCCCAGCGGGCGGCGGCGGGCCGGGCCCCGGTGGCGGCGAGCACGGCCGACTCCAGCCGCCCCCGCATGGCGGGGGGCAGCGGACGGGGCGCGTCGAGGGCCAGCGGATCCTCGGAGGGAGCGGCCTGATCCTCCTCGCCCACGGTGGCGACGCCGGCCGGAGACCCGGCGGCGGCCAGGAGGGCCGCCTCCAGGCGGTCCCGCAGCGCCGGCGGGAGGGGGCGAGGGGCGTCGAGGCCGGCGAGGGTGAGGTCCTCAGCCATGCCCTTCCTCCTCCTCCAGCTCCCGGCGCAGGCCGTCGCGGGCCCGCTGGAGGAGCGACTGGATCTGCACCGCCGTCCGCCCCAGCTCGGCGGCGATGTCGGCCACCGACCAGTCGTCCAGGTACTTGCGGACGAGCACCTGGCGGTGCAGGACGGGCAGGCGGCCGAGGGCCCGGACGATCTCGTCCCGGCGTTCCAGGTCCACCTCGGTGCCGTCCCAGGGGACGGCCCCGAGCAGGGTGAGCCCGCTCTCGGCCACCGCCTGGCGTCGCTCCGCCTCGTAGTGCCGGGCCAGACGCCGGCGGGCGATGGTGCACACCCAGGTCCGCAGGGCAGATTCGCCCCGGAAGGTGTGGGAGGAGCGGATGGCCTCCACCAGGGTCTCCTGCACCAGATCCTCGGCCGCCGCCTCGTCGCCGCCCACCCGGGCGAAGACGAAGCCGTACACGCTGGGGCCCACCGCATCGAGGAAGGCCCGCACCGCCGCGGCGTCCCCGCCGGCGGCGGCGGCCAGCAGGTCACCCTCGTTGGAGAAGGGCTGCGGTTGCATGCACTCCCTTAGTGACTAGTTAGAGACAGAATCAACCGCCGCACTTCAAACTCCAAGACTGCGGGGTCACACATGGGTGAGATGGTCGAATTCCCGAGCAATGGGACAACGGTGGGCGGCTACCTGGCCACCCCCGAGGTCGGCGCCGGCCCCGGGGTGGTCGTGATTCAGGAGTGGTGGGGCCTGGTCGACCACATCAAGGACGTGTGCGACCGCTTCGCCGCCGAGGGATTCACCGCCCTTGCCCCCGACCTGTACCGCGGGGCCACCACCACCGAGCCGGACGAGGCGGCGAAGCTGATGATGGCCATGAACATCGAGCGGGCGGCCCGGGACATGGCCGGCGCGGTCGACTACCTGGCCGGTCACGAGGCGGAGCGGGGCCAAGGGGTGGGCGTCGTCGGCTTCTGCATGGGCGGAGGACTCGCGCTGTGGCTGGCCACGCTGCGGCCCGACCAGGTGCGGGCCGTCGTCTCCTTCTACGGCGTCATCCCCTGGGAGGCGGCCCAGCCCGACTGGTCACGCCTGGCCGCCGCCGTCCAGGGCCACTACGCCGAGAACGACGGCTTCGCCTCCCCCGAGCACGTGGCCGCCCTGGAGGCGCAGCTCAAGGGTCTGGGGGTCGACGTCGAGATGTTCGTCTACGACGGCACCCACCACGGCTTCTTCAACGACACCCGCCCCGACGTCTACGCCGAGGATACGGCCCGCCAGGCCTGGATCCGCACCCTCGAGTTCCTCCGCCGCCACCTGGGCTGAGGGGGTCCCGCTCGTAGGTCGTGGCGTTCCTGACCAACGCCGGGTATTGGTGCGGAACGCCGCCAGGACGCAGTTAGGAGCTCTCCTCCGGCTCGCCGAAGCGGATGGCCACTCCGCTCAGGGCGAGAGGGATGCCGACGAGCAGCAGGCGGGTGGAGGTGCCCGAACCACCGGGACGGGGAGGGTCGGGAAGTCCGGCGAGGGTCACCGACGTGGGCGGCTCCTCCGACGTGGGCGTCGGATCCTCCTTCGGGGGCTTCGGCTCCTTCGGAGGCTTCGTATCCTCCGTGCTCGTCGGCGGCGCCTCCGTGCTGGTGGTCGGCTTCTCGGTCGTCATCGGAGCCTCGGTGGTGGTCGTGGGCGCCTCGGTCGTCGTCGACGCCTCGGTCGTGGTCGTCGGCTTCTCCGTCGTCGTCGTCGCCTTCTCGGTGGTTGTCGTCGACTCCTTCTCAGTCGTGGTCGTCGACTCCTTCTCGTCGGTGGTGGCGGTCGATTCGTCCCGCGACGAGGTGGTGACCTCGGTGCCCGCCGGGCAGCCCGAGCCGACGTAGTAGTGCTTGTGACCGTTGCCGTTCTTGATGATGAACTCGGCGCCATTGATGTCGTCCCGGTAGATGACGATGTAGGTCCCGAGGTTCCCCGGCTCGAACTTGAGGCTCTCGTGGCCGGTGGACTGGTCCGGGCCGTCTGACACCGGTTGCTGGTCGTCGGGTCCGAAGGCCCGGACCACGCTCGTTCCGGGCTCACAGGCATTGATGAGGAAGTACTCGGCGGCGCCGTCGCCCGTCACCTCGAACGTGAAGGTGGTGCGATTGGCCTGGGAGCTGAACCGCCGGCTGCCCGACACCGAGTAGTTCCGGTCCTGGTAGTCGGGTCCCTGGTCGAGGCCTCCGGCGGCGCTGGCCAGCAATCCGAGCAGCATCGTCAGCGATCCCGTGGCCAGAAGCAGATTGCCCGCCCTGCGGCGCGCTCCCCCACGTCCCATGATTTCCCCCAGATCCTCGGCGGACAAGCCCCAACACCGTAGGAGCGGGACGGCGACAGGTGGTGGACCTACCGCCAGTACTCCCCTCGCCCCAGCCCCTCCAGCGCGCCAGGGCCTAGCCCATCCCCAAGGCCCTCAACATGGACGGCGGCATGGTGTTCGGCGCCTCACCGGCGGCCAGCATGGCGGCCCGCTCGATGTTGATCTCGTCCCGCTCACGCTCGATCCAGCCGTCCCAGGGACCGGCCCCGATCTTGCCCTCCACGCAGGCCAGCAGGTAGTCCCGCAGCGCCTCCACCTCGGCGGCGCCGCCCACCGGCCCGTGACCGGGGACGATCCGGGACGCCAGGTCGGGCACGGTGGTGAGGACCTCGGCCCAGACGGCCGGGTCGCCCTGGAAGGCGAGCGGCGTCACCCCGAAGAAGCACAGGTCGCCGGCGAAGAGCACGTCGGCCTCGGCCACCAGGACCATCAGGTCGCCGGCGGTGTGGCCCGACGCCGGCAACAGCTCGATCCTCGGTGTCACCGTGGCGCCGTCGTAGACCTCGTGGGTCACCTTGCGGGTGCCGGCTTCGGCCAGCTCGTCGAACTCGTCGGCAAAGGCGGGCATGAAGGCCTTGTAGGCCGGGACCATCATCGGCTGGTCGAGGAGGGCACTGGTGGCCGGCGTCCCGTAGACGGCGGCCATGGGGAAGGCCCGGCTGCCGCCCACGTGGTCGACGTGGGCATGGGTCAGCACCAGGCGCCTGACGGGCGAGCCGAGCTCGGCCACGGCGGCGGCGAACGGCTCCCACTGGGAGCGGACCATGAGGGAGTCGATGACGGTGAGCCCGTCGTCGTCGGCCACCACTCCGGCGTTGGAGATCCCCGAACCGCCACCCGGCTGGATCCAGGCCCACACACCCTCATCCAGGAGTTGGAGCACCCCACGACCCTATCTGTACCGTTGAACCCATGTCAGAGCGCAGCCGCACCCTTCCCCGCCGATCCTGCCTGTCGGTCCCCGGATCGTCGGCCAAGATGCTGGCCAAGGCGCCCACCCTCGGCGCCGACATGGTCTTCATCGATCTCGAGGACTCCGTCGCCCCCCTGGAGAAGGAGGCGGCCCGGGACAACGCCGTCAAGGCCATCAACGAGCTGGACTGGGGCGAGGCCGTCCTCTGCGTGCGGGTCAACTCCTGGGACACCAAGTGGACCTACCGCGACGTCATCCACGTGGTGGAGAACGCCTCCGAGCGCCTCGACGAGCTCATGTTGCCCAAGGTCCAGTCGGCCTCCGAGGTCGCCGCCCTCGACCTGCTCCTCACCCAGATCGAGGCCACGACCGGCCGCTCCAGCCAGGTCGGCATCGAAGCCCAGATCGAGACCACCCGGGGCCTCATCAACGTTGAGGAGATCTGCGCCGCCTCCCCCCGCCTGGAGACGATCATCTTCGGCCCCGCCGACTTCGCCGCCTCCATGGAGATGCCCGTCCTCACCGGGGGGGTGCAGATTCCCGAGTATCCCGGCGACCACTTCCACTACGTGTTCTCCAAGATCCTCATGGCCGGACGGGCCAACGGGCTCCAGGTCATCGACGGGCCCTTCCTCAAGATCCGCGATCCCGAGGGCTTCCGGGATTTCGCCGCCCGAACCAAGATCCTCGGCTACGACGGGAAGTGGGCGCTGCACCCCGACCAGGTGAAGCTGTGCAACGAGGTGTACAGCCCCACCCAGGAGCAGTTCGACCGGGCCCACGACATCCTCGACGCCTACCGGGCGGCCACCGAAGACCAGCGCCTCGGCGCCGTCATGTTCGGTGACGAGATGATCGACGAGGCGTCGCGCAAGATGGCCACCAAGTTCGTGGCCCGGGGCACCCGGGCGGGTATGACCCGCAGCCCGAAGGAAGACTGAGCGTCAGCCCTCCCGCGGGCTGAGGACCACCACCGGGATGTCGCGCTCCGTCTTGCGCTGGTAGCCGTCGTAACCGGAGTAGCGCGCCGTCATGAGCGACCACAGGCGGGGCTTTTCCTCCGGGGTGGCGGTGGCCGCCCGCATCTTGCGGGTCTCGGTCCCGATCTGGACGGACACCTCGGGGTTGGCCTCCAGGTTCCGGTACCACTGCGGATGACGATCGTCGCCGCCGAAGGAGGCGATGAGGATGAGCCGGTCGCCGTCGACGCCGTAGTTGAGCATGGTCGTCCGGGGCTGGCCGCTCTTGCGCCCGGTGGTGGTGAGGACGAGCATCTGGACGCCGCCCGCCTTGCCGCCGAGGCGCCCGCCGCTGCGCTGGTAGAGCTGCTTGTGCGCGGTCGTGGCGGCGATGAAGAGGACGTCCTTCACCTTGTGCTTGAGGTCGCGGTTCACTTGGCCGCCCCCTCCGCCAGCCGGCGGGCGATGACCCGCAGGCACAGGGTCTCGTCCGCCCCCTCGAAGATGGACAGGACGCGGGCGTCGACGAAGTAGCGCGACACCGGGAACTCCTCGGCGTAGCCCATGCCCCCATGGATCTGGAGCGCCTCCCGGGTCACCCACTCGGCCGCCCGGCACACGTAGGCCTTGACCATGGAGGCCTCCAGCGCCCCTTCCCCCTTGGCCATGAGGCGGGCGACCTCATAGGCGAACTGCCGGCCGCCGCAGATCATGGCCGCCATGCGGGCCAGCTTGGCCTGCGTCAGCTGGTAGTCGAAGATCGGCTGGCCGAAGACCTTGCGCTCCCGGGCGTAGTCCAGTGCCGCCTCGAAGGCGGACTGCATGAGCCCCACCGCCCGGGCCGCCGTCTGCAGGCGCCCGTTCTCGAAGCCCTCCATCTGGTAGTAGAAGCCCTTGCCCAGACCGTCGTCGCCCCCCACCAGGCAGTCGTGAGGCACGTACCAGTCCTCGAAGGACACCTCGTAGGAGTGCATCCCCCGGTAGCCGAGCGTGTCGATGGCCCGGCCCTCGATCCGGCCCGCCACGCCGTCACCGCCGGCGTCCTGGGTGAACTCGAAGTGGTGCCCGGGCGCCTCGGGCTTCTCCACCACGAACAGCGACAGGCCCCGGTGGCCCTTGGAGCGGTCGGGGTCGGTGCGGACCAGGAGCATGAGGGTGTTGGCCCGGCCGGCGAAGGTGGCCCAGGTCTTGACGCCGTTGATCCGCCACCCGTCACCGTGGCGCGTGGCGGTCACCTTGAGGTTGGCCACGTCGGAGCCGAAGTCGGGCTCGGTGACCATGACCCCGACCATGGCCTCCCCGGTGGCGATGCGGGGCAGCCATTGACGCTTCTGGTCCTCGGTCCCGCCCCGGACCAGCGCCCGGGTGAGGATCTCGGGTCGGGTGATGAGCGATCCCCCCACCCCCAGGCTGCCCCACGACAGCTCCTCGGTGGCGATGACCATTCCCAGGTAGTCGCTCTCGTCGCCGGAGGCGAAGCCCCCGTACTCCTCAGGGACGGACAGCCCGAACCCGCCCAGCTCGGCCAGGCCGGAGATGACCTCCTCGGGAATGTCGCTGTTCGTCCGGTGGACCTCCTCGGCTACGGTCCGCACCTTGTCGGCGGCGAAGCGGCGGAACGTGTCCCGCACCATCTCGAACTCGTCGGCCAGGTGCGCCGGGCCCGTCCCGGTCGCCTCCAGGGAGGCGGCCACCGTCTCGAGGAACTGCGGTGAGCGGTGCGCCTCCACGAAGTCCCGGGCCGGCGCCAGCTCGGCCGCCGACTGGCCCCACTCCCCCTCCCGGCCGGCCATGCGGCAGGCGAGGTCCCAGACGGCCTCGGCCACGTACAGGCAGGCCAGGTTGGCCTCCGCCTCGCCGTGGTCGCCGTAGCCGACCATCACCCGGCTGCCTTCCACCCCGCTGGTGGCGTGGGCCAGGTCGTAGGCCAGCACCTGGTGGCGGTCGAGCCGCTCGACGGAGATTCCCCCGCTTTCGTCGGTGGCGAGCTCGGCCAGCCGGGCGGCGGCCTGCTCGCAGACCGAGCGGGCGATGTCGACGGCGGTGCCGGCGGCGGAGAGGTCGGCAGCCAAGATCAGGGCGCCTGGCAGGCGTCGGGCTGGTCGATCCGGACCGGCTGGCCCGCCGGCAGCGTGTAGGTGACGTACAGCTCGGCCGGCTCGGCCGTGTCGTTGCGCGCCATGTGCGACGTGTTGCCGGCGACGAAGAAGATCTGTCCGGCGGTCAGGGTCACGGGCGGGCAGTTGGTCGCCTTCTGGACCGTGACCGTCCCGGACTTCACGATCGTGTACTCGGGGCCCGGGTGGGTGTGCCAGCCGCTCTGGGCGCCAGGAGCGAGGGTCACGGTCTGGATGGAGAACGTCGACGGGTCGCCCTTGGTGTTGATGAAGATGGGTTCGGTTGTCGTGCCTTGGGCCAGCTCGGTGCGGGCGATGCTCCCGGAGGGCGGTGTGGCCAACGCCACATGGGCGCCCAAGGCCCCGGTCAGGGCGGCGAAAACGACGAGGATGCGCTTCACGGTCACGGCGACCTCCCTTTGCACGTGACGCCGCTCCCCCGGCGGCGCCGCCAAAAGCCTACGTCTACTGGGCGGGCCCTCTCCTACGGGGGAAGCGCATTGGCACCGCGGGACGGGCCCTTCGTAGGCTCCACGCCATGACCGTCCACGAGCGTCCCTTCGGCCGCCACTTCGAGGACTTCGAGGTCGGCGACCTCTACCGCCACTGGCCGGGCAAGACCATCACCGAGGCCGACGATCATCTGTTCTGCATGATCACCATGAACCACCACCCGCTCCACACCGACGCCTGGTACGCCGAGACCCAGACCCAGTTCGGGCGCAACGTGGTGGTGGGCAACCTGGTCTACTCGGTGGTGCTGGGCATGAGCGTCCCCGACGTGTCGGGGGCGGCCATCGCCAATCTCGAGATCGAGGTCCTCCAGCACAAGGCCCCGACCTTCCACGGCGACACCATCTACGCCGAGACCCGGGTGCTGGACAAGACGGAGTCGAAGAGCAAGCCCGACCGGGGGGTGGTGGCGGTCGAGACGCGGGGGTTCAACCAGCGGGGCGAGGAGGTGTGCTACTTCCGGCGCAAGGTGCTCGTCCCCAAGCGGGAGGCGGTCAAGCCCCGGGTGCGGCCCTACTCGACACCCGAGGAGTAGTGACCAGCCCGGGTCCAGGGGTGTCCCCGAACTGCAAGTTCTGCGCCATTGAGGCGGGGACGGCCCCGGCCCATGTCGTGGCCGAGGGGGAAGCCACCCTGGCTTTCCTCGACCACCGGCCCGTGTTTCCCGGTCACACGCTGCTCATCCCCCGCCGGCACATCGAGACCCTCCCCGAGCTGCCCGACGAGCTCCTGGCCCCCCTGTTCGCCGACGCCCGGCGCATCACCGCCGCCCTGGAGGGCGGCTTCGGCGCCCACGGAACCTTCGTGGCCATGAACAACCGGATCTCCCAGTCGGTGCCCCATGTGCACGTCCACCTCGTCCCCCGCCACCGCAAGGACGGCCTGCGGGGCTTCTTCTGGCCCCGCACCCGCTATGCCGACGACGCCGAAGCAGCCGACGTGGCCGCCCGGGTCAGGGCCGCCATCGACGCCGCCGGGTTCAGGGGATGAAACGACGCAGGCTCTCGGGGCAGGTGGGGTCCACGAAGCGGTTCTGGGGGGGCAGCGGCAGGGTGGCCGCATCCGCCCCACCGGCGATGGTGAGCATGACCTGGAGCTTCGCCGGGGGCCCGGAGTCCATGTTCATCGACGCGCCGGCGACATAACGCCCCACCGGCTTGGGGCCGCGGGCGGACAGGCTCGTGCCGCAACGGAGGAAATCGAGGCGGACGCCGAGGGCGACGGCCCGCTCCAGCACGGCGGCGAAGTTGGCCTCAGAGGGGTCCTGGATGGCCCAGACGCGAAAGGCGCGGGCCGATGTCCCCCGCGACCCGCCACTGCCGGGGTTGCCGGTGACGTCGGCTTCGGGGGTGCCGCCGGGCACGTCGATCTGCAGCAGCGGATCGGCGCGGAGCAGCTCGAACTTGTCGGTTTCGAGGGTGGCCGTCTTCTTGTCGGTGCATCCGGACAGGAACACCGTCACCAGGAGGAGGGCGGCCACGTGGTGGGTGCGAGTGGTCATGGGACGAAGGCGGCGATGACCTTGTGGTACTCCTCGTGCCCGCGCCGGTTCGGGTGGAAGCTGCCCGACCCGGGCTTGTCCCGACCGCTGCCGGTGCTGCTGTAGAGGATGCCGGCGTTGATCCATTCCTCGGCCTCGGTCGTGCACGCCTCGTGGGTCTCGAAGGTCCCCCGGACGTCGATGAACATCACCCCGGCCTCCCCGGCGGCGGCGTGCATCTCGGAGATGAGCTGGTCCGCCGTCTTCGTGAACCAGTCCCGGGTGTACTGATCGAGCAGCCCGCAGCCCAGACCGACTCCGATGCCGTGGTGCCAGATCACGTGGGGGTAGCCCACGAAGGTCACTGCCGCCCGGGGTGCGCTCGCCTTGATCGCCGCCAGCACGTCCACCATCTCCGACCGCAGCCCGGCGATCACCTTCGCTTCATAGTGGACGAGCGGTTCGGGATCGACCGCTCCGTCACGGGTGAGATGGAAGTCCTCCGAGAGGCAGTGGACGGTGGTGGCGATGCAGCCTCTGATGATGTCGCCGAACCCGGCGTCGTTCCCTCCGATGGTGAGGGTGACGTGCGTGGTGTTCTCGTCGAGCCAGCCCTGGAAGAGCTGGGGGACCTCGCCCTGCCTCTGCACGTCCGGTCCGAGCAGGTCGGGTATCACCGCGCCGCTGCAGGCCTGGAAATGGAACTCCGAGGCGCCGGCGTGGCGCAGCCGGAGCTTGTCGTAGACGAGCACCGGATAGCCCAGCGGCGAGCGGTGGCAGGCGTTCTTGTGACCGGGCGTGCTCTTGCCGTTGTCGGCGTTGGCGTAGTACGGCTCCACACCCTCGCCGGCCGAATAGGAGTCACCGAAGGCGACGTAGCTGACCGACGGCTTGGTCGTGGGCACGAAGGCAATCGCATCCCAGGCGATGTCGATGGATTGCTTCCTGTAGTCGCTGAAGGTCTCGTTGGACAGGCTGACCTTGGCCCCCGGCCCGAGCTCGAAGGCACCGAGGTCATGCCAGACGTTCTGGTTCCAGCGCTGATTGATCACGCGGTGGTAGGACCGGGCGCCGGTGCTGACCTGGTAGTCCGCCTGGTTGCTGTCGGCGCCATGATCGGGGATGTGCACGAGAATGCGCGTCCAGCCCGTCAACCCCGGCGGTGGCGTCCACGTCCCGGTGACGGTGTGGCTGGGCCGCTCCCGGCCGTTGGTGTGGGCGAACCAGAAGTGCCCCCCGAGACCGGCACCGATCTGGTGGAAGTCGATCTCGGAGAGGGGCGCCCCGGCGTCGTTGGTGCCGAAGTTGAGATCGAACGTGCCCGCCGGCGGCACGCCGGGGCAGCCGACGAGGTTCTGGGTGCCGTCGGGGATGTCGTCGACGATCACAGCCCCGGGAGGCAGCACGGCCAGGTCCGGCGAGGCGGGGAGGGATGACTCCAGACCGGTGCACGACGGCGGGTGGGGGTTCTCCACCGGCGGTTCGGGTTCGACGGGCCGGTACGTGGCGGCGTACTCCTCCACGCCTTCCTGCTCGGGGGTGAACCACCGCTTGGGCCCGTGCCACCAGCACTTCCGGTCCTCCCTCTGGCAGTAGCTGAGGTCGGGGGCGGTGTCATCCACAAAGTCGGGGTCGCAGTCGTTCACCTCCGGCACGCAGAACGTGGACCGGGATGGGATCGCCAGCACGAAGGGCACGCCGGCGTAGCTGGGCTCCCCCCGGTAGTCGATCTGGGCGTGCTCCGCCCACCCCAGGACCCGCTCCTGGTAGGGCCAGTCCCCCGGGTGGGCGGCGTCTTCGTAGCTCTGGCGCAGGAACGGCTGGCGGTCGGGCGGGTAGTCGGCGTTGGCGGGGTTGTTCGTCCAGCCCACGCCGTACGGGCCGCTGCCGGTGTCGGGATAGATGCCGGTGTTGTAGCCCCAGATGGCGAAGTACCAGTTCTCGATCTTGGACGGGTCCCCATCATGGGCGATGAGACCTTGCGCCCGGGCCTGATTCCATTTCTCCTCGAGGATGCGCACCCCGGCGGCCATGTTGGCGGCGTAGTCGGTGGCGATCATCGTCTTCTGGGGCACGGTGTAGTGGTCGTCGTCCACCGTCATGTGGTCGGTCACCTGGGCGATCCCGTAGCCGCAGTCGGCCTTGTCGTAGTCCATGCCCACGATCGTCTCGTCCGGCCCGTAGGCGACCCCGTAGTAGTCGGCGACGAGCGGGTTGCCGGGGACGCCGGGGAGGGCGTGGTAACTGGCCTGCTTGAGGTTGGACTCCTGGGCCAGGATCCCGAGCAGCACCTGCACCGGGATACGGCCGCGGCTCCCGTCGAGCCCCCGCCGGGGGAACTCCTGCTGGGGCGTATAGGGAGGCAACCCGTTGTTCATCCAGTTGGGCGGGCGGGGCATGAGGAGCTCGCCCCGCACGGCCCGGTGCGCCGCCCACTCCACCTGGGCGGGAAGGGGTTGCATGACCTGGATGCGGTGATCGTTGCGGGGAACCGGGCACTTGGGGGTCTTGGTGTTGGCGGCGGCGGGCACGGGAGCGACGGGCACCGCCGCGCCGGGGACGGCCGTCCACGCCGTGGCCCGCACCGTCTCGCTCGTCCGGGTTCCGCTGTCGATGGCGCGGCTCACGATCACGGGGCCTTCCGAAGGGGCCCCGTCACCCTGCACCCCGGCGGAGCCGACGCGCTCGACGACGAGGGAGCCGTCGAGCGAGACCGCTCGGGGCCGCCAGTCGGCCGGGATCAGCGGCAGCTCAGATGAGATCACCTGCTCCGGCCGGCCTACGAGCCGGTTGCGACCCGCCCGGCCCGGGGCGAGGCGCAGACCGCCCGCCGGGGCCTCGGCCAAGGGCCGCATGCGGCCATCCGGGGCCAGCCGGTAGGCCGTCACCTTCCCGACGGGGGCGGCAGCCAGGAAGTCCACCTCGCCGCTGGGACCGGGATGCAGGTCGAACACCGGCCCGCCGGCCCGGGCGAGCTCACGCGCCCCTCCGGAGCTCCCGACCACGACGAGGCTCCGGCCCGAGGCGGCCACCACGTCCCCGCCGAGCGGTACCGCCGAGGTGAGCTGACCGGCGAGGCGCCGGCGCTCCACCACCGCCCGGCGGACGGGATCCACCCGCAGCACCTCGCTGCCCTGCTGGTCGACCCCCAGATGCCGGAGGAAGACGACGTCGTCCCCTGACCCGCAACCCGGTGTGTGGTACTTGAGTGCCACCCGGGCCGGCACCATCCAACCCTCTCCGCTGCGGAGATCGAGCGTGGCCGCGAACCCACCACGGTCCCGCAGCGCCGGCCGGTTCACGAACTGGGCCGGCGCGAAGCTCAGCGCCGCGAACCGGCCGCTGCCGGTCGTGCACAAGGAGCCGACCCAGCGATCGGCCTCGACGCCCGGCACCAAGAACCGGCCCGCCACCGCCCACCCGCCGGTCTCCGGCGGCGCGGGCACGAGCACGCTGAAACCGTCGGGACCGGGCGACCCCAGCGCCAGCACATCGCCGGCGCCGAGCGGGACCGGACGCGGCGGCGCCTGCCCATCGGCGGAGCCGGCCGGGGGCCCGCCGGGTTCAGCCGAGGGCGGGGCGGCACTCGCAGATGTCAGCGACGCCATCAGCAGCGCGACGACGCCAAGCGCGCTTCCGGCCAGGACACGCCCGCGTGTCACGGTGCGCAGCATATTTCATCCCATTCGCTCACACTTCGCGTTAGCGTCGCGATTGGCGGCAGCAGTGGGCTCCAGGAGCTCCGAGGAGGTCCTCGATGCGCAGAAAGGCTCTCATGGGGGCGGGGCTCGGCGTGATCCTGCTCGCCGGCGCGATCTGGTTGCTGGCCCCGGACGGGAGCAAGGATCGCGTCGAGGTCGAGACGGGCTCGAACACCGCGTCACCCCACGCGACCTTCCCGGGGTTCCCCGCCATCGGCAATCTTCCCGACGACTTCATCCGGGTGAGCGCGAACCACTACAGGATGCCCGAAGGATGGGAGACGGCCGACGTCTTCCTCGCCCGGCAGGTGGCCGACCCGGCTCGCTACCAGCCGACGGCGGGCGCCCAGGAGCTGCTCGTCACCCTGTTGCGAGCCGACATCTTCGATCCCGGTGAGATCCAACGTGCCCTGGCCAACCGCGCCGGAGCGGAGCGCCCCTCGGGCAGCTACGCCCTTCCTCTCAGCTCGCATCGAATCCGCTCGGGGAAAGACGCCGCGGTGTCGGGCGACGGGGGGGAATGGGTGGCGGTCCAATGGCACGAGCGCCCGGGGCTCGCCGTCTCGGTGAGCGGTCGCAATCTGGGTGAGGACGGTGTGCTCGATGTGGCCGAGCACGTGACCTTCATCGAACCATGATCCGAACCCGGCCCCGCCGGAGCCGGTACCGGCTCGCCGGAGTGGTCGCCGCCGGCCTGCTCCTGGTCGCGGCCAGTGCGCCGGCCAGCGCGGAGTTCAACAACCCGGAGTGGTCGGGGCCCAACGGTGCCCCCCTGACCGGGAGCTGGATGGCCTCGTCTCCCAAGTGCGCCGGCGAACGTTCCGGGGGCTTCGTGCGGGCCGTGCAGGCGTTCCTCTGGGCCATGCACCACTACGGCCGGCCTTCGGGCAACGAGCACCAGGTGGACGGCGTGTGGGGCGGCGCCACGAGGTCGGCGGCCATGTCCTACCAGCGCGCCTCGAGCCTGCATGCCGACGGCTGCATCGGCTCGAGGTCCTGGCAGTCACTCGAAGAGCGCCGCATCTTCATCGGCGCCGTCCGGGACGGCTACTACAGCCGCTTCCGGGTCATGGACCTGAGTCATCCGGAATTCATCACCGTGGACCTGAGCCCATTCTGCTGGTGGACGGAGTGGGGCGGGCGGTGGTGGATCTGGGCGTCCTATGACGACACGAGGTGCCCGATCGTCAACTTCGAGTTCGACCCTCCCGTGGTCGAGGGTTACGAGCATCATCCCTGAGGTCGGCGAGGACGGCCATGGCGGCGTTGCGGCCGTTGACGGCCATGACGCTGCCGCCGGGATGGGTGCCGGCGCCGCACAGGTAGAGCCCGGCGACGGGAGTGCGAGGGGCAAAGCGCCGGTCCCACATCTGGTCGGGGAGGATCTCGCCCTGGAAGATGTGACCGCCGGTGAGGCCGATGCGGGCCTCCACGTCGGGCGGTCCCAGCACCTGGCGCTCAACCACACAGTCGGCCACGTCGGGAGCGAAGCGGGCGACGCCGGCCAGCACGGCGTCGGCGATCTCGTCCCGGCGGCCGTCCCAGTCGCCCTCGGCCAGCCGGTAGGGCACGAACTGGGCGAAGACGCTCATGGTGTGGCCCCCGGGGGGAGCCACCGAGGGGTCGTAGGCCGTCTGGAAGTACAGCTCGCACCAGGCCGGCGAGGGTTCGCCCCGCCGGGCGGCATCGGCCGCGGCCTGGGTGGCGTCGAGGCCGGCGGTGATCGTCACCATGGCCCGGTAGGGATTGTCGCCTTCCCCGGCGGTTCCGAAGCGGGGTAGGCGATCGAGGGCGCAGTTCAGCTTCACCACCGGGCTCTGCGCCCGCCAGCCGCCGACCCGGGCGGCGAAGGCGTCGGACACGTCGCCCTCCACCAGGGCCAGCGTGCGCTTCGGGTCGGCGTTGGACACCACCACCGGCGCCCGCACCAGCTCACCGGCGTCGAGGCGGACACCCTCGCCGGGGACGATGGCGGCCACCTCGGCGCCGCAGTGGATGACCGCCCCGGCCTCGGCGGCGGCTTCGGCCAGGACCATCGACACCCGGCCGAGGCCCCCCTCCGCGTAGCCCCAGGCCCCGGCCCGTCCCTCCAGGGCGCCCAGGCAGTGGTGGGCGTGGACCCAGGCCGTGCCCGGCTCTCGGGGACCGGCGAAGGTGCCGATGCAGCCTTGGCCGTGGAGGGCGGCCCGCAGGCGCTCGTCGGCCACGTGACGCTCGATGATTTCGGCGATGGAGGCCTCGAAGACGATCTCGACCAGCTCGGGGTCGTGGCCCAGGAGGTCCTCCACCGCGGCGCGGTCCGGGGCGGGGCCGAGCCAGGTGTCGGTCCCCTCGGCGTAGGTGCCCCGCAAGGCCCGCCGGATGCGGGCGAAGAGGGCGTCGTAGGCCAGGTAGCCGTCGACGTCGGACGGGGAGAGCTCGGCCACGGCGGCGGCCGAGCGGGCCGGGTCGTCCCAGAGGGTGAGCGACGTGCCGTCGGGGAACGGGCACCACAGGTGGGGATCGACGAAGGCCACCCGCAGGCCCCGCCCGGGCAGGCCGAGCTCCTCCACCACCAGAGGGTGGAGGAGGCC
The DNA here is from genome assembly GCA_044867425.1 of Acidimicrobiia bacterium. Taxonomy (GTDB): domain Bacteria; phylum Actinomycetota; class Acidimicrobiia; order IMCC26256; family BP-133; genus CAWBJP01. The sequence goes on from JBIOUX010000211.1 coordinate 29,108, forward strand.
GACCAGGTAGGCGCAGGGGGAGACGACGAAGCGGTCGTCGGTGAAGGGCCGCTCCAGGGTGGCGGCGCCCCCCACCTGGGTCCGTCGCTCCAGCACCAGCACCGACCGCCCGGCCCGGGCCAGGTAGGCGGCCGCCGTCAATCCGTTGTGGCCGGCGCCGACGACGATGGCGTCCCAGCGCCGGCCGGCCAGCTCGGTGGCGTTCAGGCGCCCTGCCAGTTGGGCGGGCGCTTCTCGGCGAAGGCCCGGGCACCCTCCAGAGCGTCCTTGGACCCGAACACCTCGCCCATGATCGGGCCCTGCCACGTCCAGAAGTCCTCGCCCTTGGTGAAGCCCTCCTCCACCACCCGTTTCGAGGCGGCCAGCGCCAGCGGTGCGTTGCGGCCGATGACCTCGGCCAGCTCCTTGGCCGCGGCCAGGGCCCCGCCCGGTTCGGCCAACCGGTCGACCAGCCCGATCCGATGGGCCTCCTCGGCGTCGACCGGCTTGCCGGTGAGGGCCATCAGGTTGGCCTGGCCCAGGCCCACCCGGCGGGGCAGGCGCCACAGGGCGCCGGCGCCGGCGAACAGGCCCACGCCCACCTCGGGGATGCCGAGGCGGGCGTCGCGGGCGGCCACGATGATGTCGCAGGCCAGGGCGATCTCGAGTCCGCCGGCCAGGGCGAAGCCCTCGACCGCGGCGATGAGGGGCTTGCGGGCACCCCTGACCACGATCCCGGCGAAGCCCCGGTCGCCGGCCACGGGGAACTCGCCGCTGGCGAAGGCTTTCAGGTCCATGCCGGCGGAGAAGCCCTTGCCGGCCCCGGTGACGATGCCGACGGCCAGCTCGGGGTCGGCGTCGAGGCGGTCCAGGGCCGCGGCCATGGCCTCGGCCACCTGCTTGTTGACGGCGTTGCGGGCGTCGGGGCGGTTGATGGAGATGACCAGGACGGGTCCCTCCGCTTCGGTGCGGACCACCTCTTCGTCTGCGGCCATGACCGCTCCTTTCGCCGCCCGGCGTCGGGCACGCCGAGAGCGCCCCTGCCTACCGCAGCGGTAGCGGACCGATCGAATCCGGGGGACGCCCCCCGGGGTCGATACGACGCCGGCGCCGGGCCCACTCCCGGAGCAGGAATGACAACCCCACTGCGGAGAGGCCCCCCGGGAGCCACGGGCCACCGCCGGTGCGGGGCAGCGAGTCGGGAAGGGGTGGGACCACGCCCTGCGGTGGGCGCTTCGGCTCGGACTCCGGCCCGACCCCGCCCTCGATCACGGCCAGGGTGAGGGCGATGTCCTCACAGGCGGGCGGAACGACGGTGTCGCACGCCCGGATCCTGACGAGGTAGGTGCCGGCCACGATGGCGGGACCGACGAAGGTGCCGTCGGGTCGGAGCGTCACCACCGGTGGCAGGGCCCCGTCGACCAGGCTGTACACCAGCGGATCGCCGTCGGGGTCGCTGGCTCGCAAGGGGGTGAATCCCCCGCCGGGGTCGGTGGTCTGCACCGTGTTGGTGACGTCGGTGTCGAAGTGGGGCAGGTTGTTCACCTTCGGGGGGAGGGTCAGGGTGATCGACACCTTGCCCGAGGCGTCAACGCCACCACTCCGCCCGTCGGACACCGTGTATGTGAAGGTGTCGGTTCCTGCGAAGCCGGAGGGCGGGGTGTAGATGAGGTCGGGTGTGGGGGCGGCGGCGCTGGCCTTGAAGGTGCCGCCACCGGCGGCCAGGGCCAGGCCGGCACCGTGGGCCGAAGTACCGATCCCCACGATGCTCAGACGGTCGCCGTTGGGGTCGGAGTCGTTGGCCAGTACCGCCAAGGGGAACGGCCCGGCGCCTTCCAGAGCGAACGAGTCGTCCCCCACCACGGGCGGAGCGTCCTCCACCGTGACGGTCACCGTCGCCTCGTCCTCGGCCGTGGCCGGGTCGGTGTCGGTGACCCGGTAGGTGAACGAGACATCGCCCACGTAGCCGGGCGGTGGAGTGTAGGTGGCCGTTCCACCGGAACCGGGGGAGACCGCCCCGGCCGGCTCGCCGTTCTCGCCGACGGGGACCGACAGGCTCCCCGCCACCAGCGACAGGACGTCACCCGGGTTGGGGTCGAAGTCGTTGTCGAGTACGTCGACCGTGACCGCGGTGGCGTGGGGAGTGTGGGCGAGGTCATCGACGGCCACCGGGGCGGCGCCGGTGACGACCACCGACACCGCCGCCACGTCGATGCCACCGGCGCCGTCCGAGATCTGGTAGGTGAAGTCGTCGGTGCCCTGGAACCCGCTCTGCGGCGTGTAGGTGACGGTGCCGTCGGAGTTGACCGTGGCCGTCCCGTGGCCGGGCGGGCCCACCGACACCACGGTCAGGGTCTGGCCGGGGTTGACGTCGCTGTCGTTGTCCAGGACGGCGACGGTGAGCGCCTGGCCGGGCCCGGTGCCGCCCCCGTCGGCGACGGCGTTGGGAGCGGTGTTGGGCACGGTGACGATGACCCGGGCGGTGGCGGTCCCGCCCCGGCCGTCGGAGACGATGTAGGTGAAGGCGTCGACGCCGGTGAACCCCAGGTCGGGGCTATAGGTGACCGACCCGTCGGCGTTGGGGATCGCCGCGCCGTGCGTAGGCCCATCCCTGATGCCCAGCACGTGGAGCGGATCGTGGCGGGGATCGGAGTCGTTGGCCAGTACCAGGAAGGCCGAGCCGGCTTCGCCACCCGCGGTGGCGGTGTCGTCGGCGGCCACCGGGTTCTCATTGGGGACGGTCACCGTGACCCGGGCCGACGCCGTCTGGCCCCGGCCGTCGTCGACGGTGTAGGTGAAGGTGTCCTCTCCGGTGAACCCGGGGGCCGGGGTGTAGGTCAGGCTGCCTCCCCCGGCGGCCACCGTCAGCAACGCTCCGGGGCGCGCACCCGCTACTCCCACCACGGTGAGATGGTCGTCATTGGGGTCGCTGTCGTTGGCCAGCACGTCCAGGTCCACGGACGTGTCACGGGGGGTCGTGGCCGTGTCGTCGGCGGCGACGGGCGGCAGATCGGTCACCGTCACCCGGACGGTGGCGGTGGAGGGCGTGCCCGCCGGGTTCCCATCGGTGACCTGGTAGGTGAACCTGATCTGGCCCACGAAGGTGCGCAGGGTCCGGTAGGTGACGACGCCGCCGGTGCCGAGGGCGGCGGTCCCTTGGGGCGTACCCGAATTGTCCTTCGGGTCGGTCACGCTGCCCGGGACCACCGAGCGGGGATCGCCGTTGGGGTCGGTGTCGTTGTCGAGGACGGTCAGGTCCACTGATGACCCCGCCGCCACCGCCCCCAGGTCGTCCACCCCCACCGGGTCGGCGTCGGACACGACCACGGCGACCGTGGCCCGGTCCGTCCCGCCCCGCCCGTCGGAGATGGTGTATCCGAAGCTGTCGACGCCCTTGAAGCCGGCCGGCGGGGTGTACCGGAGGACATCGTCGAAGAGGCTGGCCGAACCCTGGTCGTCGAGCGTCACGCCACCCCCGCCCGCCGTGGTCGGGTCGAAGGCGGAGATGACGAGGAGATCGCCGTTGGGATCGGAGTCGTTCTCCCGCACGTCCACCCTCACGGGGATGGCCGGACCGGTGCCCTGCTGGTCGTCCACCGCCACCGGGGGGGCGTTCAGGACCGTGACGGCTACGGCGGCCGTGGCCGTCGCGCCCCGGTCGTCGGCGGCGGTGTAGCTGAAGCGGTCATCGCCGGCGTGCTGGGGATCAGGGGTATAGACGAGCGTCCTGACGTCCACCTGGAGCACCACCGAGCCGTGGGGCGGGTCGGTGTAGGCGATCACCGTCAACGGGTCGGCGTCGGGGTCGGTGTCATTGGCCAGGACGGCGACGGACACCGACCCGGCGGTGGGTACCTCGGCGGTGTCGTCGACCGCTACCGGCGCCTGGTCGGGGACGGTGACGGTGACCAGTCCCGTCGCCGAGCCGCCGCGGTCGTCGGTGACGGTGTAGGTGAAGCTGTCCGTGCCGGTGAACCCGGCCGGTGGTGTGTAGAGGACGGCGTCGTCGCTGCGGTCATCGGGGGTGCCGCCGTCAACCCGGCTGACCGTCCCGCCCTGGTCGGTGGTGCCCTGGAAGCTGAGGAGGAAGAGCGGGTCACCATTGGGGTCGGTGTCGTTGGCGATCACGTCGATGCTGGTGGCCACTCCCCGGGCGGTGGTGGCGGTGTCGGGGAGGGCGGCGGGGAAGGCGTCGAGGACGGTGACGGTCACCTGGGCGGTGCCGGATCCCCCCCGGCCGTCGCCGACGGTGTAGGAGAAGGTGTCGATCCCGGCGTAGGTCGCCACGGGCGTGTAGGTCACCGTGCCGGCGGCCGGGTCGAAGGTCACCGTCCCGTGGCCGGCCTGGATCACCCCGCTGATGGTGAGGGGGTCGCCGTTGGCATCGGAGTCGTTGGCCAGGACCATGAGGGTGATGGCGGTCGCCGGGTCGGTGATCCCGCCGTCGTCGAGGGCGCTCGGGTGGTCGTTGACCACCGCCACCCGCGCGGTGGCCGCGGCCGTGCCGCCCCGGCCGTCGGAGACGGTGTACGGAAAGGCGACGGCGCCCTGGAACCCGGCCGGTGGGGTGTAGGTGACCGTCTTCCCGTCCGCGCTCACCGCCACGCTGCCCTGGGTGTTCCCTCCGGCGTCCCGGGGTAACCCCACCGCCGCCACGGTGAGGGTGTCGCCGGGGTTGGGGTCGGTGTCGTTGGCGGTCACGGGGATGTCGACCGCCGTGTTGATGGGGGTGGAGCGCTCGTCGTCGACGGCCGTCGGGGCGGCGTTGGCCACCGTGACCCGCACGGTGGCTCCGGCGCTGCCGCCCCGCCCGTCGGCGATGGTGTAGGTGAACGTGTCGGCGCCGGAGAAGCCCACCTGAGGCGTGTAGGTGACGGCCCCATCGGCGTTGAGGACGGCCGAGCCACCGGCGGTGGTGGCGGAGATGCCGATCACCTGCAACGGATCGCCGTTGGCGTCGGAGTCGCCGCCGCGGGGGTCGAACGTCACCGCCGTCAGGTAGGGGGTGGCGACGGCGTCGTCGACGGCGGTGGGCGCGGCGTTGTCCACCGTGATGGTGACGGTGGCGGGATCGGAGGCGGAGCCGTCCGTGGCCCGGTAGGTGAAGGTGACGACCCCCGAGAAACCGGCGGGGGGGATGTAGCGCACATCCTGGCCGGCCTGCTCCACGGTGCCCCGTACCGTCCCGCCTGCGTCCTTCGGCTGGCCGACAGTGCCGGACTCGACGGTGAGGGCATCGCCGTTGGGATCGCTGTCGTTGGCCAGGACCGCGACCGTGACCGGCGTGAGGTAGGGCGTGGTGGCGGCGTCGTCGAGCGCCGCCGGCGCGGCGTCGGGCACCTCGACCGTCACCGTGCCCACGGCGGTGCCGCCCCGGCCATCAGCGACGGTGTAGGTGAAGGTGTCGGTGCCCTTGAACCCGGCCGGCGGTGTGTACACCAGCCGGTCGTCGGAGGGGTCGAGAGGCGTGCCGTTGTCGTCGCGGGCCACGGTGCCGCCGTGGCCGCTGCCGGTGTCGAAGCCGGAGATGGACAGGCTGTCGCTGTTGGGGTCCGTGTCGTTGGCCAGCACCGGGATCTCGACCGGCGTGCTCAGGGTGGTGGTGGCAGGGTCGGGCGCCGCTCCGGGCGGGGCGTTGCGGACAGCAACCGTCACCGTCGCCGTGGCCGTGCCGCCCCGGCCATCGGACACGATGTAGGTGACGGCGTCGCTGCCGGTGAACCCTGGAGCGGGTGTGTAGGTGACCGTGCCGTCGCCGTTGGCCACGGCCGTGCCGTGAGCACCGTTGGTCACCGAGCTCAGCCGGAGCGTGTCACCTGGGTCGGGGTCGGTGTCATTAGCCAGCACGGTCACCGGCACCGCGGTGTTGGTGTCGGTGCTGGCGGAGTCGTTCACGGCCTGGGGCGGGCGGGTGGTGCCGGTGGCCAGGTTGGCGCCGTTGTCGGTCGGGTCCGGGTCGTCATAGGTGCCCTGCACGGCTGCCTGGTCGGTGGCGGGGTTGGCGGCGGTCGTGCCCACCGCCGCCTGGACCGTCACCGTGACGGTAGGGCCCGGGGTGAGGGCACCCAGGTTGCAGGTCAGGGTCTGTCCTGCGCTGGAGCAGGTGCCCTGGGTGGCGGAGGCCGAGGTGACCGACAGACCACTGGGCAGCGTGTCGGTGACGGTCACCGCCGGATCGGTGAGTGGCCCGTCGTTGGTCACCGAAAGGGTATAGGTCACCGTGCCGTCCGGACCGGCCACCACGGTGGCGGGCGTCCCCGCTTTGGTGATGCGCAGGTCGGCCTGCGGGTGGTCGACGGTGTTGGTGGTGACGTTGGAGGTGCCGGACAGGACCAGCCCCGTCTGGTCGCCGAGATAGGAGATGTTGGCGACGTTGATGACCGAGGCCAGGTGGGGGGCCTCGGCGTTCACCGTGGCCTGGAAGCGGACGGTCTCTCGTGCCCCTACGCCCAGCTTCCCTCCCTGGGTGCCGCTGGCGCCGGTGCCGAGACGGAACGTGGCCACATGGCTGGAGGAATCGAAGTTCGCCGGGTCGCTGTCGGCGGCATCGGTGGTGGCGGTGGTGCCGATGCGGAGCGAGCCCGGGACGAAGGTCGTGTAGGCCGGCACGGTGTCGGTCAGCACCGTCTCCCGGCTGGCGTCCATGCCGTTGTTGTCGATCGCGGTCACGAACTCGATGACGTCACCCGGACGCACGGTGCCGCCGTTGAGATCGGCGGCGGACTTGGAAGCCACCAGCGTGGGTGTGTACAGATCGGTGGTGAAGGTGAACACGCCCGGGTAGATCACGTCCTCCCCGGTCTCCATGGCGATCACGGCACTGGTGGCAGAGTTCGGGAGGAAGCCGGGGGCCGCCACCCGGTCGATGTCGACGCCCAGGGTGTCGGCGTAGGCCGGGTTGCGGCCCGTCACGGCCACGCCGAGGTCGGAGATGGTCGAGTTCGGCAGGTTGTCAGCCGGGTTCCGGGCGTCGGTGAGGGCCCGGCCGTTCAGCGTCACCGATTCAGGGTGATGGCCCAGCTCGCCTTCCCAGATGACCGTCCCGACCCGGGTGCGGACCGAACCCGCCGGCGGCGTCTGGAAGCCGTTCACCGGGATCGACAGTGCCCGGCCCGTGGCCGACTCGGGGGAGGCGGCGCCGTAGCCGTCGAAGATGGTCAGGTTGCGGCTCGGCAGGGCGGAGTGCTCATAGGCCACCACCAGGGCCCAGCCCGCCCAGCGGTCCTGGCCCGTGCCCGACTGCACGTTGGCCACCGTGTACCTGCCGCTGCCCGCTCCGGCCACCAGGCTGGTCACATCGGCGAACGCCTGGTAGGCGGCCGTGTCGCCCGGGCCGGCGCCGTTGGGGTCGTCGTCCACGACCCCCGTGACCAATTGGTAGCGCGAGGCGGCGGGCGTGGAGACGCCGACGAATTTCCGGTTCCTGAGGGTCCCCGCCGTGCCGCCGGTGCCCTGGCTGGTGTCACCGGCCCAGTACAGGCCGGCGAAGAGGACCCGGGAGCCCCCCGGGAGGGACAGGTTGGCGGAGCTGGAGTTGAACGTCGAGCTGTTCGAGTCGACGTCCACGTAGACCATCTCGTAGTTGTTGTTGATCAGCTCGGCGTCGTTCCCGATGCCGTTCCGGGCGTTGGCGCAGCTGGGGTGGGCCGCTGGGCAGGTGGTGACGGCGTTGCCCCGCAGCACGATGTCACCGGTGGTGTTGGTCGAGAAGCGCACTCCGAAGCTCCGCGCCATGACCGCTCTGGCGTCGGGCGCCAGCACCAGGGCGCCGAGAAGCACCGCCACCACGATGAATCCCGCCTCGAGGCGCACACGGACCCGCCCGCGGCGGGCCCACATGGGCGCGACGCTCCTCCGCATACCTCTCCCGTCCCCAGACGAGGTTAACCGCCGCTCACAGGCACTGCAATGCGAGCGGCCGCCCGGAATATCAGCGCACCGACGTCATCCCCACCACGGGCTGGTTGAGCTTGATCCCCCCGGTGGAGCCCAGGAAGAAGGCGTCCCCGAAGGCGAAGATTCCGCCGTCCGACGCCACCATCCAGTAGCCCTTGCCGGTGGTGGTGGGGGCGATGCCGACCACGGGCCGGTTGAGCGGGACACCGGCGAGGTTGCCGAAGAACTTGGCGTCGCCGAAGCTGAAGAGGCCGCCGTCGGCGGTCACCAGCCAGAACCCGTTGCCGGTCGGGGTGGAGGTAATGGCCGCGATCGGCTGGCTGAGGGCCCCGGTGGAACCGAGGGACGGGGCGTCCCCGAAGGCGGTGACCTGACCGTCGCGGCCCACCAGCCAGTACCCCGCCCCCGAGGGCGTCGAGGCGATTCCCATGATGGGTTGTGCCGGCCGGCTGGCGAGGGACTCGACGGCCAGGCGGGGGGCGTCACCGAAGGAGAAGACCTCACCCCCCGACGTGACCATCCGGTAGCCGCGCCCGCTCGGCGTGGTGCTCAGACCGACAATGGGGTCACGCAGGCTCATGCCGCCGGTCGAGCCAAAGAAGCCGGCGTCGCCGAAGGCGAAGATCCCACCGTCGGAGGCCACCATCCAGTAGCCGGCGCCGCTCGGCGTCGGCGCCATCCCGTTGATGGGCTTGTTGAGCTTGATGCTCCCGGTGGAGCCGTAGAACGGGGCGTCGCCATAGGCGAAGATGCCCCCGTCGGACGCCACCAGGCGGTATCCGAAGCGTCGGGGATCGTCGTCCAGGATGCGACCCACTCCCTCGGCGTCGACCAGCGGTCCGCCCACCGGGTTGGTCAGGAAGAGGGAGAACGTCTCGTCCGCCTCGTCGACCTTGTCGCCCACCACCGGTACGGCCACGGGCTGGGCGGTCTGGCCGGGGGCGAAGCTGACGAGACCGCTGACCCCGGTGAAGTCACTGCCCGGCCCGGCCGACCCGCTGCTGGTCGAGTAGCGCACGGAGACGCCGCTGCCGGAGGCGGCGGCGAGCGACACGGTGAACACGGCGGAGGAGGTCCCCTCGTCGCCTTCGACCACCTGGGTGTCCCCCACGGAGATGGAGGGGTCGCCCGCACTGTCGGCCAGGAAGGCGCTCCGAGCCGTGTTCCAGTGGGTGGCCAGGTAGCTGTTGGGCGGAGGCGCGGGGTTGAAGTAGTCGTCGCCGCCGCAGTCGAAGAGGGATTCGAGGGACTGGTCGCACACATCCCGGAGGAAGAGGACACTGCCATCCGAGTAGCACATCCGGTCGGACTCGTCCTGGCAGTGGCCGGCGGCCGTGGAATTTGGCGCGCTGGGAAGCACGGAACCGAGGCTGTGCATGATCTCGTGGGCCTCGACCGATTCCCCGCGACTGGCGAGCCCCCAGCATCCCGAGTCGATCCGGGCCACCAGCCCGGGCACTCCGGCGGGGCCGTTGTTGGCGTTCAGGGCATCGGGACGGTCCTCGGGGTAGTAGGCGGCGATACCGCACAGGACGGTGGAGTCCATCCACACCAGGTACTTGCGCTTGGGATCCTTGTAGCCCTTGGCCGCCAGCTCCGACATGGTGTTGTCGAGGTTGTCGTCGCCCGCCGGGGACAGGACGACATTGTCGACCACCAACTGGCACTTGGAGTCGGTCACGAAGCGGATGTGACGGGTAGCGCCGTAGCGGGCGGCGGTGCCACTGAAGACCCCGTCGGTCTCGGCGGCCCAGGTCCTGATGGAGCCGACCACCTGGGCATAGCGGTCGGGCCGGTTGGAGGGCCGGGCGTAGATGGCATGCACCCGGGGCCCACCGGTCCCGTCGGTGTAGCACTTGATCGCGCCCGGGGCGGCGGCCTGGGCCGTGCTGCGCCCGGTAGGCGGGTCGGGGAGGATCAGCCCGGCCCGGACCTTTCCCGTGTCTTCGGGGACACCCCGGGCCCTTGGGTCGTAGGGCACCGAGATGTCGACCCCGTCCGGGGCGGGATCGGCGCCGTGGGTGCACGCCACCTGCCCCGAGGGGAGGGCGATCTCCCGGAGGACTCCGCACACCCCCAGACCCGGCCGGAGCCGTTCCGCGGCAGTTGGTGGCCCGAGCCCGGCGACCGGGGTGGCAAGACCGGCGAGGATGACCAGGGCGAGGGCCATGCCGACGAAGGGGTGTGAAGTAGGCCGACGCAGCATCTCTGCCTCCCTTGCTCCGGGGCGCAGCGGGAGTTGTCTGAGCCCCCAGCCAAACCGGCTCAAAGTCTACGAGACCCCCGGAGCGTTAGAAATGGCTACAAACTGACCTGGAACTTACGGACGGGCGAGCCCCGGCCGGCAGCTTGGCGGCCGCGGGCGGTGACAGGCTCTGGTGGTCAGCGGGGACTATTCCGGCCAACCACCAGAACCTCCCAGCCAACGATCGCTCAGTAGTGCCTGACGGCGCGGCGATACCGCGCCGGCGGGTCTCGGACGCCGGTCAGGTGGTGAAGACCACCAGGCGGCGCTCGGTCATCTCCTGGGCGGCGTAGAGGGGGCCCTCCCGCGTGTTGCCCGACTGGCGGACTCCCCCGTAGGGCATGTGGTCGGCTCGCCAGGTCGGGACCTCGTTGACGAGCACCCCACCGAAGTCGAGGACGTCGGCGGCCAGCAGCGCCTTGCCCAGATCAGAGGTGAACACCCCCGCCTGGAGGCCGTAGCGGGTGTCGTTGGCCAGATCCAGGGCCTCGTCGAACGTTTCGTAGGCTTGGATGCCGACCACGGGCCCGAACACCTCGGCGTGGCTCACCTTCATGTCCGGGGTGACCTCCGACAGCACGCAGGGCGTGACCACGCTGGACCCGATCCGCTGGCCGCCGCAGCGGAGTACCGCCCCGGCCGCCTCCGCCTCGCTCACCCAGCCGGCCACCCGGTCGGCGGCCTCGGGTTCGATGAGGGCGCTCACCTCGGTGGCCTCGTCCTGGGGGTCGCCCACCACCAGTCGCGACACCCGCGCCACCAGGTCGTCGGTGAACGGTTCCGCCACCGACCCGTGGACCAGGGCCCGCTGCACCGACACGCAGGTCTGGCCGGCGTAGACGTAGCCGGCCGCCCCCACCTTGGCCGCCGCCAACCGCCAGTCGCCGTCCGCCTCGACGATGACGGGCGAGTTGTTGCCCAGCTCCAGGCTCACCTTCTTCTCGGGGACGGCGGAACGGATCGAGAACCCCACGGCGGGCGAGCCGGTGAAGGTCACCATGGCCACCCCCGGGTGGGTGACCAGACCCAGGGCCACGCCGTCGGTGCACGTCACCACGTTCAGCCACCCTCGGGGCAGCCCGGCGTCCTCCAGGATCCCGGCCACGGCCAGCGCGGTGAGCGGCGTCACCGGCGAGGGCTTGAGCACGACGGGACAGCCGGCGGCCAGCGCCGGCGCCACCTTGTGGCAGACCAGGTTGAGGGGGAAGTTGAAGGGGGTGACGGCCGCCACCACCCCCACCGGCACCCGTTTGACCAGACCCAGGCGGCCATCGCCGGCCGGGCTGGCGTCGAGGGGGACCATCTCGCCCGAGAGTGTGCGGGCCACCCCGGCGGAGAACCGCAGCACCTCCACCGCCCGAGCCACCTCGGCCCGGGCGGTGCGGATGGGCTTGGCCGCCTCGCCGGCGATCAGCCGGGCGATGCGCTCCGTCTGGTCCTCCAGCAGGACGGCGGCCCGCTCCAGGATGCCGGCCCGGCGGTGGGCCGGGAGGCGGGGGCCGCGGTGGCGGTCCAGGGCCACCCCCACCGCCTGGTCGACGTGGGTGGCGGTCAGGGCGGGGACGGTCCCCACCAGGTGCCCGTCCCAGGGCGAGCGGACCTCGAGGACGGCATCGCCCTCCACCGGCTCACCGTCGATGCGGGCCGGGGTGAGCTCGTCGCCCTCGAGGAGCCAGGCGGGTTCGGCTACCACTTCACCATGACGTGCTTGAGCTCGGTGTAGTGCTCTATGGCGTACATCGACATGTCCTTGCCGAAGCCGGACTTCTTGAAGCCGCCGTGGGGGAACTCGGAGACGAGGGGGATGTGGTCGTTGACCCACACCGTCCCGAAGCGCAGGGCGGCGGTGGCCCGCATGGCCCGGCCCACGTCGGTGGTGAACACCGAGGCGGCGAGGCCGTACTCGACGTCGTTGGCGGCGGCGATGGCGGCCTCGTCGCTGCTCACCCGCTGCACGGTCACGACCGGGCCGAACACCTCCTGCTGGATGATCTCGTCGGTCTGCTTGGCCCCCACGATGACGGACGGCTCGTAGAAGAAGCCGGCGCCCTCGGCCCGGCTCCCGCCGGTGACGACCTCGGCGCCGCCGGCCACCGCCCGGTCCACGAAGCCGGCCACCCGGTCGCGCTGGTCGGCGGAGACCAGCGGTCCCAGTTCGGTGGCCTCGTCCCGGGGGCTGCCGGCCACCAGGGTCTTGGTGGCGTCGGCGATGCCGGCCACGGCCGAGTCGTAGATCCGCTCGGAGGCGATGACCCGGCACGCCGCCGTGCAATCCTGGCCGGCGTTGAAGAAGGCGCCCAGGCGGACGGCGGCCGCCACCACTTCGGGGTCGGCGTCGTCGAGGACGACCACCGGCGCCTTCCCGCCCAGCTCCAGGTGGACCCGCTTGAGCGTGTCGGCGGCGGCCCGCATGATGGCCTGGCCGGTGGGGACCGAGCCGGTGAGGGACACCATGGCGACGGCCGGATGCTCGACCAGGGCCACGCCCGCCGTCTCACCCTGGCCGGTGACCACGTTGAGGACCCCGGGGGGCAGGATGTCGGCCGACAGCTCGGCCAGGCGCAGGGCGGAGATCGGCGTCAGCTCCGAGGGCTTGAGGACGACGGTGTTGCCCGCGGCCAGGGCGGGACCGATCTTCCACGCCGCCATCATCAGCGGGTAGTTCCAAGGGGCGATCTGGCCCACCACACCCAGCGGCTCCCGGCGGAGGAACGAGGTGTAACCCGGCATGTACTCCCCCGCGGCCCGTCCTTCCAGGGCCCGGGCCCCGCCGGCGAAGAAGCGGAAGTTGTCGATGGTCAGGTCCATCTCGTCGGGCAGGGCCGACAGCGGCTTGCCCACGTTGGCCGACTCGATCTGGGTGAACTCGTCGGCATGGTCCTCGATGGCCTGGGCCAGCTTGAGGAGCGCCTCGGACCGCTGCCGGGGCGTGGTCGAACCCCACGTCTCGAAGGCGCGGGCCGCCGCCTGCACGGCCCGGTCGACGTCGGCCGCCCCCGAGGAGGCGGCCCGGAAGATGATCTCACCGGTGGCGGGGTCGACGACGTCGTCGAAGCCGTCGCCCTCGGGGTCGACCCACTGGCCACCGATCCAGTTCTTGGCCGGAGGAGTGTTGAAGTCAGCCACGTTCACCTCGCTTGGGTCCATGCCGCAGGGTCAGGGCTTGGCCGCCGCCGCGCCGGTGGCGGGGCTGGTGATGGCCTCGTCCTCGGTCAGGCGTTGGGCCAGATAGACCGGGATGATCGACAGCAGGATGGCGTAGAGCCCCACGGCGTTGACGATGGGGCCCCGCCGGGGTCGGGAGAACTCCTGGAAGATCCACAGCGGCAGCGTCTTCACCCCGCTGCCGGTGGTGAAGTTGGTCACGATGATCTCATCGAACGAGAGGGCGAAGGCGAGCAGGCCCCCGGCCAGGAGGGCGGTGCGGATGGCCGGGAAGGTCACGTAGCGGAACGTCTGGATGGGGGTCGCCCCCAGGTCGGCGGAGGCCTCCTCCAGGTTGCGGGACGTCCGTCGCAGCCGGGCGAGCACGTTGTTGTAGACGACCACGATGCAGAACGTGGCGTGGCCGATGGCGATGGTCAGCATGCCGAAGCTGACCCGGCCGCCGATGAGGGGCGCCTCCCGGAAGGCGGAGTTGAGCGCCATCCCGGTGGCGATCCCGGGCAGGGCGATGGGGATCACGACCAGGAACGAGACGGTGTCCCGGCCGAAGAACCGGTAGCGGGCCACGGCGAAGGCGGCCAGCGAGCCCAGGACCAACGCCACGCTGGTGGCCATGAGCCCGACCTTCATCGAGGTGAAGAGAGCCTGGCGCGCCCCCTCGTTGCGCCAGGCGAGGTCGACCCACTGCAGCGAGAAGCCCTGGATCGGCCAGCGCTGCACCCGGGCCTTGTTGAAGGCGTAGAGGGCCAGGACGACGAGGGGGAAGTAGATGAAGACCAGCGTCAGGCCCGTCCCGGCCCGCAACAGCGCGCGCAGCAACCTGGAGTGCACCATCAGAGGTTCTCGAAGGCGCCCAGGCGGCGGGCAACCAGCAGGTAGACGACCATGATCACCATGGGGATCAGGGCGAAGGCGGCGGCGAAGGGCCGGTTTCCGGCCACACCGATCTCGAGGTAGATCACGTTGCCGATGAACTGGACGGAGCTGACCAGCGCCGGCGTGATGTAGTCGCCCAGGGTGAGCGAGAAGGTGAAGATGGAGCCGGCCACCACGGCGGGAAAGGCCAGGGGCAGGATCACCCGGCGGAAGGTGGTGAAGGGCGACGCCCCCAGGTCGGAGGAGGCGTCGATGAGGGAGTCGGGGATCCGCTCGAGGCCGGCGTAGACGGGCAGGATCATGTAGGGCAGCCACAGGTAGGTGAGCGTGAGCCACACACCGGTGAGCCCCTGGCCCAGCCCGGGACCCCGGAGCCCGATGGGATCGAGCAGCCAGTTGAGCACGCCCTCCTCGGCCAGGATGGTCCGCCAGGCGTAGACCTTGACCACATAGCTGGCCCACAGCGGGAGCAGCACGGCGATGAGCAGGTACCGCCGGGCCCGGGGGCTGGCCAGCTTGGCCATGGTGAAGGCGATGGGGAAGGCGAGCACGGCGCAGGTGAGGGTGACGGCGGCCGCCATCCCCAGCGTGCGCAAGATGATCGTCCGGTAGACGTCGTTGTCCCAGAGCCGCTGGAAGTTGGAGAACCCGATCTCCTTGACCACGATCTGGGTGCCGAGGTCGAGGCGCCACAGGCCGTTGAACAGCATGACGGCCAGCGAGCCGAGGTAGGCCACCACCAGCCACCCCAAGGGGGCGGCCAGCAGGAGCGCGAGCTGGAGACGCCGCCGTCCCCGCAGGAATCCGCCGGCGCGCACCAGGAGCGACCGGCGGGGTTCGAGCGTGGCGGTGGATGTGCTCATGGTGCTCCGTGCCCAGTGACCCCCGGGTGGCCCGGGGGAAGATCGGCCGGGGGGGGGG
>JBIOUX010000212.1:0-28602 GCA_044867425.1 Acidimicrobiia bacterium
CAATCTCGGCCGCCGCCTTGTACACGAAGGCCAGGCCCTCGGGTGTGATTCGCACCGAGCCCGAGCGGAACAGCGGATCGACCGCCCGAGCTACGAGCTCCGGATCGCCGGCGTCGATCCCATGCCCAGTCACGAACAGATGGAGCCCGGCGGAATCGCGGCCACGCACCTCGAGGCGCTCGAGAGCGGAAAGGGCGACGTGCACCGACCACCACGCCTCCAACGCCGCCGTCATGCCCGGCGCGGCCAGATCGGCGATCGCCTTGGCGGCCCGGAGCCGGTCGTGGCGGATGGCCCATACCGCGTCCTTCAGACGGATGAGGGCGGCGTTGGCCGCTTCCAGGGCAGGCGCGTCGAGGGCGAGCCGGCCGGTGTCGAGCTCAGCCTCGATGCGAGCCAGCTCCTCGGTGGCGCTGTCCATGTGGCGGTCGAGACGCTGCGCCAGCTCGGGGGTACCGAGCAGCGCCCGGACGCCGCTCACTCCCCGCAGGGCCTGGTCGAGGCCCGCCATCTGGTCGGCTGCCCCGGCGAGGTCGACGTCGGGCCCGTGCAGTGAGGCCAGGGCGTGGGCGCCTTCGGCCATCAGCTCGCCGGGGTCGGGCGTCGAGGCGCTTGAGCGTCGGGCGAGGACAGCCACGATTCCGCACATGGGATCAGAGGGTACCGGCCCTCCGCTTTTGGCAAGGTGGTCGCGCTTCACCCCCTCCACGGGGGTAAACCGCAACCGCCTCGCCGGGAAGCGCCCCGCCGCCGGCTAGCGGCCGAAGAGGCCCATCCACTCCTCGAGCGAGCGGGGCCGGAAGACGTAGTTGTGGGCCCGGGTCTCGCCCATGGTGGCGGACGGATCAGGGGCGTAGAGGTGGCCGGGGTAGAGCACGGTGTCGTCGCCCACCCGGGCCAGGCGCCGGGTGAGGCTGTCGTACATGGCCTCGGGGTCGCCGCCGGGCAGGTCGGTGCGCCCGCAGCCCTCCAGGAACAGGGTGTCGCCGGCGATCAACCGGCCGTCGACCAGGAAGCACTGGCTGCCCGGGGTGTGTCCGGGGGTGTGGAGCAGCTCGATGTCGACTCCTCCCACGCCGACCACGTCGCCGGCGTCGTGGGCCACCAGGGGGTCGGTCACGCCGGTCACGGCGGTGACGTAGCGGGCCTCGTCCCGCTGCACGTGGACGGGCACGTCGGCCCGTTCCAGCAACTCGGGCAGTCCGGCCACACTGAAGCCGAACATCTCACCGCCCACATGGTCGGGGTGGTAGTGGGTGGCGAGCACGCCGGTGAGGCGCATCCCATCGGCCTCGAGCAGATCGAGCACGTCACCGGGGGCGTGGGCCGGGTCCACCGCCACCGCCTCGCCCGTTTGCCGGTCGCCCACCAGGTAGACGAAATTGAGCATCTGTCGGGCCAGCGGGTCCGTCCGGGCCAGGTCCCGGCCTGAGAGCAGCTGGCGGAAGTACAGGCGATCCTCGGCCACGACCGGCGAGTGTAAGACAGGCCGTCGCTAGCATGGACCGCCGTGTCCGAGCCCGCCAGCCCCCTGGAGCCGCCCCGTGACGCCTTCCGGGCGCCGGTCGGCACCCACGACGTCCTGCCGCCCGAGTCGGCTCGCTGGGCCCGGCTGGTGGAGCTCTTCGCCGCCCGGGCGGCCCGCTTCGGCTACGGGTTGGTCCTCACGCCCGTCTACGAGCACCTGGAGGTGTTCCAGCGGGTCGGTGAGGGAACCGACATCGTCCGCAAGGAGATGTACGAGTTCTCCGACAAGGGCGGCCGCCGGCTCGCCCTCCGGCCCGAGGGGACCGCGCCGGTGGTGCGGGCCTACATCCAGCACCGTCCCACCCCACCCTGGAAGGTGTTCTACGTCGCCCCCCACTTCCGGCACGAGAAGGCCCAGCGGGGCCGGTACCGCCAGCACCACCAGGTGGGCGCCGAGGTGCTCGGCATCGACGACCCCGAGGTCGACGTGGAGGTCATCGCACTGGCCGCCGGGTTCCTCGGCGCCGGCGGCCTGGGGTTGCGCCGCTTCACCCTGGCTCTGAACTCCCTCGGCGACGAAGAGTGCCGCCCCGGGTATCTGGAGGCGCTGCGGGCCTACCTGCGGGCCCACGCCGGCGAACTGTGCGAGGACAGCCGGGCCCGGATCGAGACCAACCCGTTGCGGGTGCTCGACTGCAAGGTTCCCACCTGCGTGGCCGTCACCGAACGGGCTCCCCAGCTCACCGAGCACCTGTGCAAGCCCTGCGAAGCCCACTTCGAGGCGGTGCAGCGGGGCCTGGCGGCGCTGGGCATCGAGTACGAGATCGCCCCCCGGCTGGTGCGGGGCCTGGACTACTACACCCGCACCACCTTCGAGTTCGCCTCCGACGCCCTCGAGTCGGCCCAGAACGCGCTGGGCGGCGGCGGCCGCTATGACCGCCTGGCCGAGGAGATGGGCGGGCCGCCCGCCCCCGGCATCGGCTTCGGCATCGGCATCGAGCGGGTGCTCATCGCCTGCGACGCCGAAGGTGCCCTGCCCACCCCGCCGCCCGGCCTGGACGCCTTCGTGGTCGACGCCACCGGATCGGGCAGTCCCCATGTCACCGCCCTCCTGCACGAGTTGCGGGAGTCCGGCCTGTCGGCCGACCGGGCCTACGGCGGGCGCTCCCTCAAGGCCCAGTTCCGCCAGGCCGACCGCGCCGGGGCCCGCTACCTGGTCCTGGTGGGGAAGGAGGAGATGGGCCGGGGCGCGGTGGCCGTCAAGGACATGGCGGAGGGCGAGCAGGTGGAGGTGCCCCGCTCCCGCCTGGTCACGTACCTGCACGAGAAAGTCGACCCGGAACCATGATGCGCACCCACTACGCCGGCACGCTGCGACCGACGGACGAGGGGACCGAGGTCGCCCTGTGCGGCTGGGTGGCCCACCGGCGCGACCACGGCGGGGTCGTCTTCATCGACCTGCGGGACCGGGAGGGCGTCGTCCAGGTCGTACTCGATCCCACTGCCCCGGGCTGCGCCGACGCCCACCACCTCCGCTCCGAATGGGTGGTCCGGGTGGAGGGCCGGGTGCGGCCCCGGCCCGAGGGCACGGTGAACCCCACCCTGCCCACCGGTGAGGTGGAGGTGGCGGCCACCGCCGTGGAGGTCCTCAACCAGGCCGAGCCGCCGCCCTTCCCCCTTGACGACCGGGTGGAGGTGGACGAGACGCTGCGCCTGCGCCACCGCTACCTCGACCTGCGCCGGCCGGTGATGGCGGCCAACCTCGTCACCCGGGCCAGGTTGGTGTCGGCCATGCGGGCGGCCATGGAGGCCCAGGGCTTCGTGGACATCGAGACGCCCACGCTCACCCGCTCCACGCCGGAAGGCGCCCGCGACTTCCTCGTCCCCTCCCGGCTCCTGGGCGGCTCGTTCTTCGCCCTGCCCCAGTCCCCCCAGCTGTTCAAGCAGCTGCTCATGGTGGCGGGCCTGGACCGCTACTACCAGGTGGCCCGGTGCTGGCGGGACGAGGATCTCCGGGCCGACCGCCAGTTCGAGTTCACCCAGCTCGACGTGGAGGCGTCCTTCGTCGATCAGGAGGACATCCTCGGGGTCATCGAGGAGGCGGTGGCGGCCGGGGTGGAGGTGGTCACCGGGGAGCGGCCCAAGCCCTTCCCCCGCATGTCCTATGCCGACGCCATGTCCCGCTACGGCTCGGACAAGCCCGACACCCGTTTCGGGATGGAGCTGGTCGACGTCTCGGGGGTCTTCGCCGGGAGCGGCTTCCAGGCCTTCGCCGGCAAGACGGTGATGGGGCTGGTGGCGCCCGGCCGGGGTGACGCTCCCCGCAACCAGCTCGACGCCCTCACCGACCGGGCCAAGTTGCTGGGCGCCGCCGGCCTGGTGTGGATGCGGGTCCGCGACGAAGGTGTGCTCGAGGCCCCGGTCCTCAAGTTCCTCTCCGACGAGGAACAGGACGGGCTGCGGGCCACGCTGCGGCCCGCTCCCGGCGACCTGTTGCTCATCACCGCCGACGCCACCGCCCGCAAGGCCCAGACCGTGCTCGGCGCCCTGCGCCTCGACCTCGGAGCTCCCGCCACCCTGGCTGAGCCCCTGGCGTTCACGTGGGTGGTGGGCTTCCCCCTCTTCGAGGCCCTCACCGACTCCGGCCAGCCGATCCCCGCCCACCATCCCTTCACCCGCCCCCATCCCGAGGATCTGGACAAGCTGGAATCGGACCCTCTGTCGGTCCGCTCCCTGGCCTACGACCTCGTGCTCAACGGGGTGGAGCTGGGCTCGGGGTCGGTGCGTATCCACGACCCCGTCCTCCAGCAGCGCATCTTCTCCCTGCTCGGCATCTACCCGGAGGAAGCCGCCGAACGGTTCGGCTTCCTCCTCGACGCCTTCCGCTTCGGCGCCCCGCCCCACGCCGGCTTCGCCGTCGGGCTCGACCGGCTGGCCATGATCCTCACCGGCCAGTCCTCCATCCGCGACGTGATCGCCTTCCCCAAGACCCAGTCGGGCGCCGACCCCCTCACCGGCGCCCCCGCTCCGGTGGAGGCGGCCCAGCTCCGGGACCTCGGCATCAGCCTCCCCCGGCCCCACTAGCCGGCTGATCGCTCCGGGTTTCCCCGCCTGGTTCCGCGGGATCGCCCATGGTCCTCATCGGCCCTTGAGGCAGGGGAGATCAGTCAGGCGATGTGATCGCATTTCAAAACCCAGGCGCGCCGCGGCTCCGCAAGCGAAATAGGTGGGGTCGCCGTGCGGCGAAAACTCAGGGCCCGCAGAGGGCGTTGAGCACCGGCTGGAGGGCCGTGGTAACAGGTGCCAGCGCCGTCGTGACCGGTCCCAGAGCCGTGGTGATGGGCCCCAATGGACCGCCGCCAGTAGTGACGGCGCAGACCTCCGGAGGGAGGGCTCCTTGTGTCGCCGGCGGGCTCGCCAGTGCGGTCGCCGGGAGCGCCAGTGTCGCCGCAGCCGTCAAGGCAACGAAGAAAGCTTTCATTTGACGGTCCTCTCTCGTCTTGAAACATTTCAATGCGTAAGGAGCAATTTGTTTTTCAACTACTGTCGGGCCGCATTATGGACCTTGATGTCCGATACTTCTATAAAATTCCCGACAGAAGGACCGGAATTTCGCGACAGAGGATTGCCGACCGAATAAACCGGCCGGACGGACTGAAATGAACCGACGACATTCAGAAAAGTGCCGCGCTGTCCAAGCTCGACGGCGTCCGGCGCGTGGGGACCTGAGCAGGTCGCTCGACGGGCAAAGTGCACATCCCATGTACACAACGCCCGGAAACCGAGGGTCAGGCGAGGGCGAAGGCGCCGTAACCGACCACCCGGTCCGGCGGTCCGGCCGTGTCGGCCGAGGTGCGCAGGTCGACGAGGTCGACCTGCAGTCCCCGGCGTCCGGCGGCCAGCAGCAGTGCCTGCAGGGCAACGGCCCCGCAGGCCCGATCGGGCCCGATCGCCTCGGGCCGCTGGCCGACGACGGCGGCCGCCGTCTCGCCATCGAGCGTGGTGGCCGTCACCTGGTCGTGGTAGTGGCTGAGGTCGGTGCTCACCACCACCAGCGTCTCGTCGCCGCCCCAGGTGTCGTCGAGTACGCCGGCCACCTCGACCGGCGTGGCGTGGCTCACCGCCAGCGGCAGCAGGGCGACGTCACCGAGCACGACCTGGATGAACGGCAGCTGCACCTCCAGGCTGTGTTCACCGGCGTGGGCATCGTCGTCGATGGCCACCCGGCCGGCGCTTACGAGGCGGTCACGGGCCTCGGTATCGATCCGCACCGGCCCGAGTGGCGTGGCGAAGACGTTGGCACTTGAGGACACCACGGCCGCCCGGGCTCCCCAGTGGGCGGGCCCGAGCAGGACCACCCGCTCGACCTGTCCCCGCAACGGCACGGCCCGGGCGTAGGCGGAGGCGGCCACGGGGCCGGAATAGACGTAGCCGGCGTGGGGGGCGACGAGCGCCTTGGGGGCGGCCGCATCGCCGGGCCGGGTCTTGCGGGCCTCCGCCACGGCCGACTCCACCACCCGGAGCAGCTCCTCGGGATCGGCGGGGTAGAACCGGCCCGCCACCGCTGCCGGCCGGACGACCGGTGCGCTCAGCGCTCGGCCTCCGCCGCCAGACGGACCGGCAGCCGGCGTTGGCCCCACCGGCCCGGCGGGCCGTCGAACACCCCCGGCAGGTGCGTCCCGCACGCCTGGCACCGGCCGTCGCCCGTCAGCCCGTAGTGACCGAGCCGGTACCAGTCGCGTTCCACCACCCGTTGGCCGCAGCCGGGGCAGTAGGTGCTCGAGCCCTCGGTGTCGTGCACGTTCCCGGTGTAGACGTGGTGGAGCCCGTTGGCCAGGCCGATCCGCCTCGCCCGGGTGAGGGTGGCGGCCGGCGTGGGCGGGCGGTCCAGGAGCTTGAAATCGGGGTGGAAGGCGGTGAAGTGCAGCGGGACGTCGGGACCCAGCTCGGCCGCCACCCATCCCGTCAACTGGTCGAGTTCGGCGTCGGAGTCGTTGAGCCCGGGGATGAGCAGCGTGGTGATCTCGAACCACACCGAGGTCTCGTGGCGCAGGTAGCGCAGGGTGTCGAGCACCGCGCCCAGGTGCCCGCCGCAGGTGTGCCGGTAGAACTCCTCGGTGAAGCCCTTGAGGTCGACGTTGGCGGCGTCCATGTGGGTGTAGAACTCCGCCCTGGGCTCGGGGCAGACGTAGCCGGCCGTGACCGCCACTGATTTCACTCCCGCCGCCCGGCAGGCGTCGGCCACGTCAATGGCGTACTCGTGGAAGATGACCGGGTCGTTGTAGGTGAAGGCCACGCTCGCACAGCCCAGCCGGCGGGCGGCGGCGGCCAGCGCCTCCGGGGACGCCTCGTCGGCCAGCGTGTCGATCTCCTTGGATTTGGAGATGTCCCAGTTCTGGCAGAAGCGGCAGGCGAGGTTGCACCCCGCCGTGCCGAAGGACAGCACTGAGCTGCCGGGAAGGAAGTGGTTGAGCGGCTTCTTCTCGATGGGGTCCACGCAGAAGCCGCTGGACCGCCCGTAGCTGGTCAGCACCACCCGGTCGTCGAGCCGGGCCCGCACGAAGCAGACTCCCCGCTGGCCCTCGCGCAGCTTGCACGCCCGGGGGCACAGGTCGCACTGGATGCGCCCGTCGTCGAGGACGTGCCAGTACCTCGTGGCCACGGTGAAACGGTCCGCCATCACCGACTCCATCGGACTCCAACCTAGGCCGCCGCGGCCTAGCGTTGAGTCGTGGCCGCCGATGACCTCTTCACCGCCGCCGCCCTCGGCCGGCTGGCCGGGAAGGCGCCGCTGGCCGCCCGGATGCGCCCGCGGAGCCTCGACGAGCTGGTGGGCCAGGAGCAGCTGGTGGGGCCGGGCCGGCCGCTGCGGGCGCTCATCGAGGCCGACCGCCTGTCGTCGTGCATCCTGTGGGGGCCGCCGGGGACGGGCAAGACGACGATCGCCCGCCTGATCTCCGAGACCACCGCCGCTGCCTTCGAGCCCATGTCGGCGGTCAGCGCCGGTGTCAAGGAGGTGCGGGAGGTGGTGGGGCGCGCCCGGGCCCGCCTCGGAGAGCAGGGCCAGGGGACCATCCTGTTCCTGGACGAGATCCACCGCTTCAACCGCACCCAGCAGGATGCCCTGCTACCCCACGTGGAGGACGGCCTCGTCACCCTCATCGGGGCCACGACCGAGAACCCCTTCTTCGAGGTCAACGGCCCCCTGCGGTCCCGCTCCACCCTGTTCCGGCTGGAGGCCCTCACCGAGGAGGATCTGGGCCGGCTCATCGCCCGGGCGTTGGACGACCCGCAGCGGGGCCTGGGCGGGGAGGGCCTGTCCATCGACCCCGAGGCCGCCGCCCACCTGGCCGGGCGCTCCGACGGCGACGCCCGGGCCGCCCTCAACGGCCTGGAGGTGGCCGCCGCCCTGGCCGCCGAGGCCCGCCGGACCACCATCACCCTGGCCGATGCCGAGACGGCCATCGCCCTGCGGGCCGTCCGCTACGGCCGCGACGAGCACTACGACGTCGTCTCCGCCTTCATCAAATCGCTGCGCGGTTCGGACCCCGACGCCGGGCTCTACTGGCTGGCCCGCATGCTCGACGCCGGCGAGGACGCCCGCTTCATCGCCCGCCGGATGGTCATCCTCGCCTCCGAGGACATCGGCATGGCCGACCCCCAGGCCCTGCTGGTGGCCGACGCCGCCGCCCGGGCGGTGGAGTTCGTCGGATTGCCCGAGGCCCAGCTGAACCTGGCCCACGCCGTGATCTACCTGGCCACCGCGCCCAAGTCGAACTCGGTCATCGCTGCCCTGGGGGCGGCCGTGCGCGACGTTCGGGAGGCCCCCGCCGGCGAGGTGCCTCCCCACCTGCGGGACTCCCACTACTTCGGGGCGAAGGGCCTCGGCCACGGGAAGGGCTACGTGTATCCCCACGACGATCCGCGGGGTTGGGTGCCCCAGCAGTACCGGCCGGAAGGGGTGGCCGGCCGGCGCTACTACCATCCGAGCGCCCACGGGGCCGAGGCGGCGTTCTCGGCGCCAGGCGGGGGGGAGCCCGGTATGGACGACGGGGACGAGGAGGAGGGCGGGTGAGCGCCGCCGAGTGGGCCGCCGTGGCCGTGGCCGCGCTGGC
The DNA here is from genome assembly GCA_044867425.1 of Acidimicrobiia bacterium. Taxonomy (GTDB): domain Bacteria; phylum Actinomycetota; class Acidimicrobiia; order IMCC26256; family BP-133; genus CAWBJP01. The sequence goes on from JBIOUX010000212.1 coordinate 8,583, forward strand.
CGTCCTCCTGGTGCTGGCCCTGGTGGTGGTGCTCCGCTCCGTGTTGCGGACGCTGGCCTCGCTTACCGCCGTGCTCGCCGACCTCAACCACGAGTCGGTGGCGCTCCTGTCCGAGCTGCGCGGCGACGCCGCCCAGGCCAGCGCCCATCTGGAGCGGGCCGGCGACCTGGTGGGAGCGGCGGAGTCGGTGACCCGCACCGTCGAAGGGGCATCGCGCCTGGCCTACGTGACATTCTCGAATCCGCTGGTGAAGATGCTGGCTCTACTATCCGGGATCGGGCGCGCGGGCCGCCGGCTCCGCCGGCGGGGAAGTTGAACCGCCGGGCTGGGCGCCGGCTGCGCCGGCGGGGAGGCTGACGTTGTTCAAGCGGGTGCGGTGGATCGTCATGGGGATGGGGATGGGAGCGACGGGCTCGGTGTGGGTCCGGCGCCGTCTGCGCCGCTTCCTCAAGAGCTACTCGCCGCCGGCCGTGGCCACCCGGGCCGCCGCCTCCGCCAAGGACGAGTTCAAGGCGGCCTGGACCGAGGGCCGGGAAGCGATGCGCCAGCGGGAAGCCGAGCTGCGCGGCGACCCCGGCCGCCGCCCCCCGCCCGCCGCCTCCTGACGCCGGCGCTCGTGCCGACCTACGGCTTCGATCCCGCTTGGACCGGCGAGCGGGACCGCATGGTCCTGGCCGAGTCGCTGCTCGACCCGGTCAGCATCCGCCAGCTCGAGTCGGTCGGCGCGCGCCAGGGCATGCGCGGCCTGGAGGTCGGCGCCGGCGCCGGGTCCATGGCCCGGTGGCTGTCGGCTCGGGCGGGGCCCGCCGGCCGGGTGGTGGCCACCGACATCGATACCCGCTTCCTCGATGCCGGCGACGGCTACGAGATCCGCCACCACGACATCGTGGCCGACCCGCCGCTGCCGGCCGAGTTCGACCTGGCCCACGCCCGTCTCGTCCTCCAGCACGTGCCCGACAAGGACCGGGCGGTGGCCAACCTGGCCGCGACCGTCGTGCCCGGTGGCTGGCTGGTGGTGGAGGAGCTGGACTTCACCACCTCGGGGGCGGCGGGACCCTTCGGCGCCCGGGGCTTCGCCCGGGTGGAGCGGGCCATGCACCACGTCCTGGCCAGCAGCGGCTTCGACCCCGCCTTCGGCCGGCGGCTCCCGGGCCGGTTCCGGGCCGCCGGTCTGGTCGACGTCGAGGGCCGGGGCGGCCTGTCGGTGGTGCGGGGCGGCTCGCCGTACGCCCTGTGGTACCGCCAGTCGATCGAGGCGCTGGGCCCCCGCCTCCTGGCCGGCGGGCTGGTCACCGAGCGGGAGATGGCCCGGGCCTACGCCCTCCTCGACGACGCCGACTTCGAGCTGGTGACCCCGGTTCTCATCTCCACCCGGGGCCGGCGGCCGCACCACGAGGGGAGCTTGGGACACAGCTGAGGTGGTCGCGATCGACCCCCTGTCAGGGGGTGAAGCGCAACCACCTCCACCGGCCAGCGCCTCACGCGGGCGCATCACCCGTCCGTCATCGCGTGACGCGCGGACTAGCCTCCGGCTCGGTATGGACCGTGAAGTTGCCCGTCGCCTGGCCGCCTCCGTCGCCTGGGGTCGCATCGGACTCGGGGCCACAGCCGTGCTCAGCCCGGCCATTCCCCTGCGTCCCTGGGTGGGTCGGGAGGTGGCGTGGCGTCCCCGGGCCAAGCTGTTGGCCCGGGCCCTGGGGGCCCGGGACATCGCTCTCGGGCTCGGCGTCGTTCTCGCGCTCCGCAAGGAGGCCCCGGTGCGGGGCTGGGTGGAGGGCGGCGTTCTGGCGGACGCCGGCGATCTGGTCGCCACACTCCTCGCCTTCGGAACCCTGCCGAAGTGGGGTCGCTGGCTCGTGCTGGCCTCGGCCGCCGGGGCGGTGGCCGCCTCCGGGCTGGCCGCCCCGGCCGTCGACTAGGGCGTCGCCCCACTCGTGGCGTTCATGGCTGACGACAGGTGTTGGTGAGGAACGCCGCGTCCAGGGGGGCCGTTCGGGTCGCCCGCCACCGGCGAGCTCAGCCCAGACCGCGGGAGTCCTGCTTGAGGGCGGTGTCGACGGACACGGCGGCGGCCACCACCAGCGAGCGCAGCGGGTCCTCCAGGGGCGTGTGGATCTGGACGACGTAGTTGTCGGCGGTGGTGAACATGGTCTTGGCCAGGCCCTCCCACGTCTTGGTGATGCGGGCCACCTCGGTGCCGGTGTGGTCCCGGATGGCGAAGTTCCACGCTCGCCAGTTCTCGGCGTTGATCGAGCCCACCACTTCGGGGACACCCCGACCCCCGGCCGCCGCCCCGCCCGCTTCGAGCGAGAAGTTGATCTTGCCGATCATGTTCTGCTGGACGATGTTGCCCACCTCCCGGCCCATCCCGTCGCTCACGATGATCCGGGACTTCATGATCTTGGCCGGGCGGGTGAGGGCCAGGAGCACGTTGCCGGCCATATCGACCACCTGGAGCTTGTGGGTCATGAACTGGTCGACACTGGACACGACGCGCAGCACCTTCTTGACCGCCGACTGGCCCACCTGGCGCACCGCCCCGATCTGGCGCCCGTTGCCGTCGTAGACGGCGTACTCGTTGTTGATCTCGATCAGCTTGGCCTTCTGGTTCACGACCAGGACGGGCTCCGTGAAGATGGTGCCGCCGCCCGGCGCCGTTCCCTGCGCTCCGGCCCGGGTCACGTCCCGCACCACCTTCTCGGCGGGGCGGTCGACGGTGGGGACGTGCGACACGCCCCCGGCGGGGGCATCGGTCGACTGGCGGCCGTGGTCGGAGACGTGCTCAGTCCAGCGCTCGCCGTCCCAGTAGCGCAGCTCGTGGCGCCCCGAGGGGTCGGGATACCAGTTGGCGTCGGGCATGGTCGGCCCTCCTCGTCTCGTCGATCCCGGTGAAGATACCGGCGTATACGCTGATCGGCTGATGAAAAGCATGGCTGCTGACGAGTTGCGGCGCGCCTTCACCTCCTTCTTCGAGGAGCGGGGCCACACGGTGCTGCCCTCGTCGTCGCTGGTCCCGAACGATCCCACCCTGCTGCTGGCCAACGCCGGGATGAACCAGTTCAAGCCCTACCTGCTGGGCGAGCAGCCCCCGCCCTGGCCGCGGGCGACGACGGTCCAGAAGTGCTTCCGGACCGTCGACATCGACATCATCGGGACCACGACCCGCCACCTCACCTTCTTCGAGATGCTGGGCAACTTCAGCCTGGGGGACTACTTCAAGGAAGGGGCCATCCCCCTGGCCTGGGAGTTCGCCACCGAGGTGCTCGGCCTCGACCCGGAGCGCATCTGGATCACCGTGTTCGAGACCGACGACGAGGCCGCCGCCCTCTGGGCCGACACCGTCGGTGTTCCGCAAGAGCGCATCCAGCGCATGGGGGAGAAGGACCACTTCTGGAGCATGGGCCCGACCGGCCCCTGCGGTCCGTGCTCGGAGATGTACTACGACCGGGGGCCCGAATTCGGGGCTGAGGGCGGCCCGGCGCACGGCGGTGAGGAGCGCTACGTCGAGTTCTGGAATCTCGTCTTCATGCAGTACAACCGGGATGCCGACGGCGAGCTCCACCCCCTGCCCAAGCCCAACATCGACACGGGGGCGGGCCTGGAGCGGATCGCCGCCCTCCTCCAGGGCACCCACTCGGTGTTCGAGACCGACGTGCTGCGCCGCATCCTGGCCGTGGCCGAGGCCGCCACCGGCCAGGCCTACGGCGCCGATCCGGCCACCGACGTGTCGCTGCGGATCCTGGCCGAGCACGGCCGGGCCATGACGTTCCTGATCTCCGACGGGGTCCTGCCCGGCAACGAGGGCCGGGAGTACGTGCTGCGCCGCATCATCCGCCGGGCCGTGCGCCACGCCCGGCTCCTCGGGGTGGAGGACCCCGTCACCGGCCCCCTGGTCGACGCCACCGTCGAGACCATGGGCGGCGCCTATCCCGACCTGGTCCGCAACCACGACTTCATCCGCACCATCGCCGGCCGGGAGGAGGGCCGCTTCGGCCAGACGCTGCGCCGGGGCCTCGATCTTCTCGACGACCTCCTGGGCAAGGGTGACGTGTCGGGGGAGGACGCCTTCTTCCTCCACGACACGCTGGGCTTCCCGGTGGAGGTCACCGCCGAGATCGCCGCCGAACGGGGCCGGAGTGTGGACATGGACGGGTTCCGGGAGCGGATGGAGGGCCAGCGCCGGCGTGCCCGCGAGTCGCGCGCCATGGTCACCGGTCCCTCGTCGCCGATCGAGGCGGAGGGCTCCCCCGCCTGGCGCGCCGTGCTCGAGGCCAGCGGCGCGACGGACTTCACCGGCTACCGCGAGCCCGTCACCACCGGCCGGGTGGTGGCCCTCCGAGGGGAAGGGGAGGAGAGCCTCACCCGGGCCGAGGCCGGCGCCAAGGTCGACGTCGTCCTCGACCGCACCCCGTTCTACGCCGAGTCCGGCGGCCAGGTCGGTGACGTCGGGATCATCGAGACGGCCGACGGGACGCTGCGGGTCACCGACACGGTCTACGGCGTGTCCGGGAGCCTCGTCGTCCACCGGGCCGAGGTGGTCTCCGGCCACGTGGCCGTCGACTCGGAGGCCACCGGGCGCATCGACGTCGCCCGCCGGGAGCGGACCCGGCGCAACCACACCGGCACCCACCTCCTGCACTGGGCGCTGCGGGACAGCCTGGGCGAGCACGTCAAGCAGGCCGGGTCGCTGGTGTCCCCCGACCGGCTCCGCTTCGACTTCTCCCACTACGAGGCCGTGCCCGCCGAGGTCCTGGCCCGGGTGGAAGCTCTGGCCAACGAGGAGGTGCTGTCCAACGCCGCCGTGCGCACCTATGAGACGACCAAAGAACACGCCGATTCCATCGGCGCCATCGCCTTCTTCGGTGACAAGTACGGCGACGTGGTCCGGGTGGTGGAGGCCGGCGACAACTCGGTCGAGCTGTGCGGGGGCACCCACGTGTCGGCGCTGGGGATGGTGGGACCGATCAAGGTCCTGGGCGAGAGCTCCATCGGCGCCAACGTGCGTCGCATCGAGGCCCTCACCGCCACCGCCACCTTGGAGCACGTCGTCGAGAACGAGGGCCGGCTGCGCCGGCTGGCCGACCTCCTCCGGGTGTCGCCGGCGGAGGTGCCTGACCGGGTGGAGCGGCTCCTGGCCCAGCTGAAGGAGCTCACCGAGGAGCTCGACACCGCCCGGGCCCGCCAGGCCGCCGGGGAAGCCAGGGCGCTGGCCGCCGGCGCCGCCGACGGGGTGCTGGCCACCCGCCAGGACGGGGTGACTCCTGACGACCTGCGCCGGCTGGTGGCCGCCGCCCGGGACGCCATGGGCTCGGGCGTGGCCGTGGCCGCCGGCGCCTCCCCCGACGGGGCCAAAGCCGGGCTGGCCGTGGCCGTCACCGCCGACCTGGTGGCCAAGGGAGTCTCCGCCGCCGCCGTGGCCGCCGAGGCCGCCAAGCTCCTCGGCGGGGGCACGGCCCGCAACCCCGAGCTGGTGACGGGCGGCGGGACCAGAGTGGAGGCCATCGACGCCGCCCTGGAAGTGGCCCGCCAGGCGGCGGTCGAGGCCGTCCGGGCGGCGGGTGGGGACGGACCCAGCGGGGCTGCGGGGGCTTGAGCCCGGGACGGGTGCTCGGGGTCGACCTGGGTGAGCGCCGCATCGGCCTCGCCCTGTCCGACCCGCTCGGGATCCTGGCCAGCCCGCTGTCGGTGCTGGAGCGCAGCGGCGACCGGGCCGCCGATCACCGGGCCATCGTGGCTGCCGCCCGGGAGGCCGGGGCCACGCAGATCGTGGTCGGCCTGCCGCTGACCCTGGGCGGGCATGAGGGCGCGGCGGCCCGGGCCGTCCGGGACGAGATCGATGCCATCGCCGCCCTGGGCCTGCCGGTGGAGGCTCACGACGAGCGTCTCACCACCGTGGCTGCCGAGCGCATGCTCGCCATCGGGGGGGTGCGGGGCCCCGCCAGCAGGCGGCGGGTGGACCAGGTGGCGGCGGCGGTGATTCTCCAGTCGTGGCTGGACGCCGGCCACCAGGGCCGATGACGCCTGGGCCCGGGCCGGCGGGATGAGGGTCCGACCCCCGGGGAGGGTCCTGCTCGGCATCGCCGGCCTGGCCGCCGTGGTGGCCCTGGTCGGCGGAGTGTGGCTGGCCCGCCAGATCAACCCGCCGGGTCCGCCCGGGGACCCGGTCCGCGTCGCCATCCAGCCCGGCACCAGCGTGGCCGGGATCGCTGCCATCCTGGAGCGCGAGCAGGTGCTGGCCTCCTCCCGGGTGTTTCGGCTCTATCTCAAGGTGAAAGGCGCCGGGAGCTTCCAGGCCGGCGAGTACAAGCTGCGCCGGAGCATGTCCATGGGGGCGGCCCTCGCCGCTCTCCAGGACGGGCCCGAGATCGCCTTCTCCCGGTTGACCATCCCCGAAGGTGACACCCTGACCGAGATGGCCGAGAAGGTGGGCAAGCTTCCCGGCCGGAGCGGGGAGCGCTTTGCCGAGCTGGCCCGCTCGGGCACGATCCGTTCCCGGTGGCAGCCGGCCTCGGTCAGCACCCTGGAGGGCCTGCTCTTCCCCGACACCTACCTGGTCACCGACAAGGAGGACGAGGCGGCCATCATCCGCCGGCTTTTGGCCCGCTTCGACCAGGTGGCGGCCGAGGTCGGTCTGGAGGCCGGTCCCCGCCCCGCCGGTCTCGACCCCTACCAGACGATCGTGGCCGCCTCCCTGGTGGAGACCGAGGGCAAGGTGGCCGACGACCGTCCCCTCATCGCCGCCGTCATCAAGAACCGCCTGGAGCAGAAGATGCGCCTCCAGATCGACGCCACCGTCCTCTACGCCCTGGGCCGCCACAAGAGCCGGGTCCTGTTCAAGGACCTGGAGGTCGACTCGCCCTACAACACCTACAAGGTGGACGGGTTGCCGCCCACGCCCATCGGCGCCCCCGGCCGGGCGTCGCTGGAGGCCATGCTCCACCCCGCCGACGAGGACTACCTGTACTACGTCCTCATCGACGAGGACGGCCGCCACGCCTTCGCTCGGACGCCGGCCGAGTTCGAACGCCTGAAGGCGGAGTCCCGTCGCAAGGGCGTGCGGTGAGGAGCGTGCCATCGGGGACACCCCGAACCCCGGGGGGGATGACCCGAGTGGTTGGTGTCATCGGTGATCCGGTGACGCACTCCCTCTCGCCCGCCATCCACAACGCCGCCTTCGCCGCCTGCGGACTCGACTGGGTGTACGTCGCCTTGCCCGTCCCCCGGGGCCGGGGCGGGGCGGCGGTGGCCGCGGCCCGGGACCTGGGCCTGGCCGGTCTCAACGTGACCATGCCCCACAAGGCCGACGTGGCCGCCGCCTGCGATGAGCTCACCCCCGACGCCGCCGCCCTGGCCTCCGTCAACACGGTGGTGATCGGGCCCGGCGGCCGCGCCCTGGGCGCCTCCACCGACGGGGAGGGGTTCCTGGCCGCCCTGGCCGGGGACGGCATCGAGGTGGCGGGCCGGCCCGTCCTGGTGCTGGGCGCCGGCGGCGCCGCCCGGGCCGTGGTCCTGGCCCTGGGCCGGGCGGGGGCGGCGGTCACGGTGGCCGCCCGGCGCCCGGAGGCGGCGGAGACGGCGGCCGGCCTCGCCCCCGGAGCCAAGGCCATGGTGGTGGGCGACGTCGCCGGGCTGGGCGGCGCCTACGAGGTGGTGGTCAACGCCACCCCCGTGGGCATGGCCGGGGAGGCTCCACCCCTGGACACGAGCCGGCTGGGACCGGGGCAGGCCGTGGTCGACCTCGTGTACCACCCGGCCGAAACGCCATTGCTGGCCGCCGCCCGAGCCCAGGGGGCGCGGACCCAGAACGGCCTGCCCATGCTTGTCCACCAGGCGGCGCTGGCCTTCGCCCTGTGGACGGGCGTCGACGCCCCGCTGGCGGTCATGCGTGAAGCGGCGGAGTCGGCGCTCAGCGGGTGAAGATCACCGGCAGCCAGGCCGGGTGGAGGAGCATCACGGCGCCGGCGGCGAGCAGCGACCAGCCGGCGATGGGCACCGACCGCTTGCCCCCGGGGCCCGTCTTCTCGTGGACCATCAGGGCGGCGAGCACCCCCATCCACACCAGGCTGCCCATGCCCACGGCGAACATCACCGTCATGAGGGCGAAGCAGCAGCCGAGGCAGAACAGGCCGTGGCCGGCGCCGAGGCGGAAGGCGGCGGCCGCTCCCCGCCGGTAGCGGGGAAGCAGGTAGGCGCCGGGGTGGCGGCACTTGTCGAGGCACTTGTCCTTGAGGGCGCTGAACTGGAACGCCCCCGCCCCGACCAGCACCGTGCCCAGCACCAACCAGGGCCGGGCCTCCAGCCAGGCCCAGCGTTCCACCAGGCGGTGGAACCCGACGTCGGCCAGGAAGGCGGCGGCCCCGAAGGCGGCCCATACGGCGGCGTAGCCGGACAGGAAGGCGGCCATCACCGCCCGCCGCCGGGGCTGGGCCACCGAGGTGGCGGCGAACAGCCGCACCAGCGGCAGGGCCGAGGGCAGCATCATGGCCGCCACCATCACCTGCCAGGCCACCAGGAACACGGCTACGGCCGCCGCCAGCGGCAGGTCGGCCCGAACCAGGGCGTCGTGATCCAGGAGGCGGGCCCGCCCGCTCACCTGGGCCAGGAGGGTGATCGTCCAGGCCCCGGCGATGACCGCCGGCACGGCTGCAGGCAGGCGGGCCCCCGTGGCGGGGGCCGCCCGCACCTAGCTGCTCCGGTGGGTCATCTGGTAGACGGCCTGGATGGCGTTGCGGTTGGGCAACGACCACTCGAAGCCGTACTGGGGCAGGCGCACGTTGTGGACGCTCGTCTTCCCCAGCCAGGCCGGCGACCCCGGCACGGTGGAGAAGAGCGAGTCCCGCAACGTGGTGACGGTGCCGTCCATGCTCCGGTAGGGGGCCATCTCCGACTCCAGGAAGTCGCCCACCGTCAGCGTGCCCACGCCGTCGACCACCTCGTGGCGGATGGGGGCCCGCTGGACGTCGATCGTCTCGGCGATGAGCCCGGCCAGGTCGGCCAGCGGCCCGCCGAGGCGACCCTCGTAGGCGTCGAGGATGGCTTGCATCTGCTCGTCGCTGGCCCGGTCGTCGATGAAGATGACCCGCTTCCAGCTGGCCGGGGTGAGCACGTTGCCCGGGATGTAGACGACCTGGACGAAGCTGAGCCCACTCACGTCCACGCCCTTGATGATCCCCGAGTCGAACTGGTAGGCGTTGAAGGCCTGGCACGCCCCGCCGTCCGGGTCCTCCCCGACCCAGCATGGACAGAGGATCCCGCACGAGCAGGCTTCGAGCAGCGTTCCCTGCAGGTCATAGACGACATCGGTCGCGGCGGTCTGTTCGCCGGTCAGCGTCATGGCTCCCCCTCTCTCACGTGAGCCTTGCGCTGGGGCGATCCTTGCCCGCTCCTGGAAGGGGTGCAACCGCGGAGGGCCATTGTGTGACGAGAGTTCACCAACTTGTGTAACTCCTGACGCACACAACGCTGCACACACCGCTTGACCGTCCGGCGCGCCCCTTCCAACCTGTTGCCAAACCGTGCGGAGGAGGGACGGTTTGACCGACGACGGTGCGCAGCGGGCGGCCTCCGGGGTTGTCGCCCGCGCCGCGGACAGGAGGGTGCCGTGACGGATTTCATGGCTCCGGTTCGGCAGTCCACCACGCCCGAGATCACCGCCGAGGAGCTGGCGTTGGCCACCCGCAACCACGGGATGCCCCTCGAGGCCCTGCGCTGGGCGGTCACCCCCCTGGGGCTGCACTACCTGCTCATCCACTACGACATTCCTGTCGTTGACCCGGCCACATGGGCGCTGGAGGTCTCCGGCCGGGTCGCCCGTCCGCTGCGGTTGACCCTGGAGGACCTGATGTCCCGCCCGGCCCGCACGGTGACCGTCACCATGGAGTGCGCCGGCAACGGCCGGGCCCGCTTCCTGCCCCGGGCCCTGAGCCAGCCGTGGCTGCTCGAGGCGGTAGGGACGGCCGAGTGGACGGGGGTGCCCCTGCGGGACGTCCTGGAGGAAGCCGGGCCGCTCGACGACGTGGTCGAGGTGGTCTGCACCGGCCTGGACCGGGGGGCGGAGGAGAACGGCGTGGTCGAGCCCTACGAGCGGGCGCTGGATCTGCCGGCGTCGATGGGGGAGGACGTCCTGCTGGCCTACCAGATCAACGGCGTGCCCCTGCCGCCCCAGCACGGGTTCCCCCTGCGCCTGGTGGTGCCGGGCTGGTACGGCATGGGCAACGTGAAGTGGTTGTGCGAGATCCGGGCCACCTCCGAGCCCTTCACCGGCTTCCAGAACCAGGTCAGCTACCGGATGCGCCAGTCGGCCGAGGAGCCCGGGGCCCCGGTGACGAAGATGGAGCCCCGGGCGCTCATGGTCCCGCCGGGGGAACCCGACTTCTTCACCCGCCGCCGGCTGCTCAGCGCGGGGACCTGTGAACTCTTCGGCCGAGCCTGGTCGGGATGGGCTCCGGTGGTGGCCGTCGAGGTGAGCGTGGACGGCGGGGCCACTTGGGACGAGGGGAAGCTCTCCGCCGACCCGGTCTCGCCCTACGCCTGGCGGTCGTGGACCTGGACGTGGTCGGCGTCGACGCCGGGTCACTACGAGCTGTGCTGCCGGGCCCGGGACGCCTCGGGCCGCACCCAGCCGGTGGAGGCCGACTGGAACCTGCACGGATTCGCCAACAACACCGTGCAGCGGGTCCCCGTCACGGTGCGCTGAACAAGCTGGTCTACGAGGTGGCGAGCACCTGCTCGTCCCACATGGCCACCTCGTCGGGACCCCCCTCCTCCGTGGGGGAGGGCTCCTCGTCGAGCACGGCCGCCAAGCGGGACGGGCGCCCCGCCGGGCGCCGGCTCTCCAACCGGTACTCCTCCGGCGTCTCCCCTTCGGGAGGCTCGGGCCGGGCCGTCGCCGGGTCGGGAGCGTCGAGCGCCACCAGGCCTGCTTCCACCAGGCCGGCCAGCCGCCGGCACACGTCGAAATCGCTGCCGTCGAGCACCCGGATGAGGGCGTTGACCCGGCGCCGGCCGTCGATGCCGGCCACCACCCGCCACTGGGCCGGGTCGAGGCTCACCCCGGCGCCGGGGCAGTCCGGGATGAGCCGGGGGCGGGCCTCCAGGGAGGGCACCAGGACCCGGATCTGGGCCCATTCGGCCAGGCGGCGGGCCGTCTCGGTCAGGACTTCGGCGACCTCGACGGTGTCGGTCTCCGGCCAGGTCGGACACCTGTCCGTCTCGAACTCGAAGGAGGCCTCCTCGAAGCGGAACAGCTCGAAGCACACGTCGTAGAGCCGGTCCACCAGGGCGGGGCGGCCCTCGACCGGCCCGGAGCGGTGCCCGGCCTCGCCGGCGCAGAGCTTCCCGCCGGCGAAGTAGACGATCCCCAGTCCCTGTTCCGACCGGACGTGAAGCGCGCCGGTCTTGCTCGCCGCCGACAGCACCTCGAAGAGGTCGGTCAGGGGGAGGGTGTCGACGGTTCCGATCAGAGACACGTGCACCTCACACCGGTCGCTGGGTACCTCTCCGTTGTCGACCGGCACAGTGGCGGGCTCAAGACCTGGGTGCGAGGCTTGAGGGCACCTGGGCGAACGGAGGGCATATGACCGAAGACCAGATCCTGGCGGACGAGCTCCGGGTGCTGTCCCAGGCTCAGCGGCAGTTCTACTTCGACAACGGCTACCTGCTGGTGGAGGCGGTCATACCGGACGAATGGGTGGCCCGGCTACGGGCGGTGACCGACGAGATGGTGGACCGGTCCCGAACACTCGTCCGCTCCGACCCCGTCTTCGACCTGGAGCCCGGGCACAGCCCCGAGACGCCCCGGCTGCGCCGGCTGACCAGCCCCGTCGACCAGCACCCCACCTACTGGGAGTTCGCCTCGGAGTCGATCCTGCCCGACATCATCGCCGACCTGGTGGGGCCGGACGTCAAGTTCCACCACTCCAAGCTCAACTTCAAATGGGCCGAGGGAGGCTCAGAGGTGAAGTGGCACCAGGACATCACCTACTGGCCCCACACCAACTACTCGCCGCTCACCGCCGGTGTCTACCTCCACGACTGCGGGCCCGACCAGGGGCCGCTCATGGCCGTTCCCGGCAGCCACCGGGGGGAGCTGTTCTCCCAGTACAACGAGGCCGACCAGTGGGTCGGGTGCCTGTCGGAGGCCGACGTCAAAGCCGTGCCGGTGGAGACGGCCGACGAGCTGTGCGGTCCCGCCGGCTCCGTCACCATTCACAACTGCCGGGTGGTGCACGGCTCGCGGCCGAACCTGTCCGACCTCGGCCGCCCCCTGCTCCTCAACGTCTACTCGGCGGCCGACGCCTTCCCCTACACCGCCAACCCGCTGCCCTCGAGCCGGGCCGGCGCCGTGGTCCGGGGCCGGCCCGCCCGCTGGGCCCGCCACGACCCCCGCCCCTGCCTGATCCCCCCCGACTGGTCGGGCGGGTACACGTCGCTCTTCGCCCTCCAGCAAGAGGAGAACTGGGAAAGCGAGCAGTAGGTCACTTCGCCGTGACGTTCCGGACGCTGATGGTGCTCGTCGGCCTGGTGGCCGTCGGCGGAGCCTGCTCGAGCCCCGGCGACGGCGATTCGGCGACCTCGGGTTCCACCTCCGTCTCCCAGGGCAGCACCGACGGTGTCGACCTCGCCGTGGTGGGCCGGGAGTACAGCTTCGACATGCCCGCCGAGGTCCCCGGCGGGGTGGTGACCATGTCGTTCGAGAACCGGGGCGACCTGCGCCACGAGGCGGGCATCGTCACCGCCGGCGCCACCCCCCTCGACCAGGTGCTGTCCGACCTGGCCCCCGTCCTCGAGGGTCGGGGCACTCCCATCCCGGACTACCTGACGTTCTACGGCGGGGTGGGTGAGACCGCCCCGGGGGCGACCTCGACGTCCACGCTCACGCTGCCGGAGGGCAACTTCGTCATGTTCTGCTCCCTCACCGACATCGATTCGGTGGACGCCCTGCCCCGGCCCGGACCGCAGCTCCCGCCTCACTACAACAGCGGGATGGCCCGGCCGTTCACGGTGCGCCGGGCCAACGTCGACATGCTCCCGGACGGCGACGGGACGGTGCTGGCCACCGACTACGCCTTCGCCCTGCCCCCACTCACCGCCGGCCGCCGGACGCTCGTGTTCCGCAACGCCGGCGCCCAGATGCACTTCGGGGCGTTTCTGGCCTTCCCCGAGGGGGTGGACGAGGCCGGCGCCCGTCAGGCCATGGACGCGGTGCTGGCCGCCCCTGGAGGCCCCCGTCCCGAAGGCGTGCCCGAACCGAGCGATGCCGCCTACGCCGGGCCCTTCCCGCCCCGGGGGGGCGGCACCTTCGCCATCGACTTGAAGCGGGGGCGGACCTACGCCGTGGTCTGCTTCCTGCCCGACCGGGCCGGCGGTCCTCCGCACGTGGCCAAGGGGATGCTCTCGGTCTTCTCAGTCCCCTGATGCTGGCCCCTGGCGCCGGCCCCTGGCGCCGGCCCCTGGCGCTGGTCCCTAACGCCGGCCGACGGCCTTCTCCAGCTCCGCCTTGTTCATCTTCGAGCGGCCCCGGATGTTGCGCCGCTTGGCCTCCTCGTAGAGCTGCTCCTTGGTGCGGCCGCCGGGGCCCCGGTGGGAGCGCAGCCCGCCCCGGCGCCCGGACGAGATGTCCTGCTTCGACAGCCGGCTCGACTGCTTGGCCTCTCCGGAGCGGGCCCGCTCCTTGTTCACGGTCCGAGCCGCGATCTCCTCGACCTTGTCCTCGCTGCTGCCCCGTTTCTTGAGCCCTTCCTTGATGTGCTTGTACTGACGCTCGCGCTTGGCGTTCCAGGCCTGTTGCGGCATCGTCGTCCTCCTCCTTCAGATCCGTCGGTTCTGATGGAGGAAGTACCCGGCTCACGCCGTGCGCACGCCCGCCGCGTCTTGGAGGCCAAGCTCGGTCACGGCCTGCTCGCGCATCTTGAACTTCTGGATCTTGCCGGTGACGGTCATGGGGAACCCGTCGGTGAACTTCACGTAGCGGGGCACCTTGTAGTGGGCGATGCGGCCCCGGCAGAAGTCCTTCACGGCGTCTTCGGTGAGGGTGGCTCCCTCCCGCACCTTGACCCACGCCATCAGCTCCTCGCCGTACTTCACGTCGGGCACGCCGATGACCGAGACGTCGGTGACGTCGGGGTGGGTGTAGAGGAACTCCTCGATCTCCCGGGGGTAGATGTTCTCGCCGCCCCGGATGATCATGTCCTTGATCCGTCCGACGATGTTGACGTAGCCGTCAGAGTCCATGGTGGCCAGGTCGCCGGTGTGCATCCAGCCGGCCACGTCGATGGCCTCGGCCGTCCGCTCGGGGTCCTCCCAGTAGCCGCTCATCACCGAGTAGCCCCGGGTGCACAGCTCGCCGGCCTCGCCCCGGCGCAGGGTCCGCCCACTCTCGGGGTCGATGACCTTGACCTCCACGTGGGGGTGGACCCGCCCCACCGTCGACACCCGGTGCTCCAGTGAGTCCTCGGGCACGGTCTGGGTCGACACCGGGGACGTCTCCGTCATGCCGTAGCAGATGGTGACATCCTCCATGTGCATGCGGTCCACGACCTGCTTCATGACCTCCACCGGGCAGGGGGAGCCGGCCATGATCCCCGTCCGCAGCGAGGCCAGGTCGTAGCTGGCGAAGTCCGGGTGCTCCAGCTCGGCGATGAACATGGTGGGCACGCCGTAGAGGCTGGTGCAGCGCTCGGCCTGCACCGCCTCCAGGACCGACTTCGGCTCGAAGGCGGCGTCGGGCAGGACGATGGCGGCGCCGTGGGTGGTGACCGCCAGGTTGCCGAGGACCATGCCGAAGCAGTGGTAGAAGGGCACGGGGATGCACACCCGGTCGGCCTCGGTGTAGCGGCAGCCCTCGCCGACGAAGAACCCGTTGTTCAAGATGTTGTGGTGGGAGAGGGTGGCGCCCTTGGGGAACCCGGTGGTGCCGCTCGTGTACTGGATGTTGATGGGGTCGTCGAAGCTCAAGGAGGCCATCCGCTCGGCCAGGGCGCCGGCGCTGACCTCGGTGGCCCGGGCCCGCAGCCGGTCCCAGTCGGGCGAGTCGAGATAGATGACCTGCTCCAGGGCGGTGAGGCCGGGACGGACCTCGTCGACCATGGCCACGTAGTCGTTGGTCTTGAATGACCGGGCGGCGACGAGCACCCGGCAGCCCGACTGCCTGAGCGCGTAGGCCAGCTCCGAGGTCCGGTAGGCCGGGTTGATGTTGACCAGGATGACCCCGGCCTTGGCCGTGGCGTACTGGACCAGGACCCACTCGGCCACGTTGGGGCTCCAGATGCCGAGCCGGTCGCCGGGTTCCAGTCCCAGGGCCATGAGCCCCCGGGCGACCTCGTTGACGGCGTCGTCCAGCTCGGCGTAGGTGAAGCGCAGGTCCTGGTGGCGGGACACCAGGGCGAGACCGTCGGGATGGGCGGCGACGGTGCGCTCCAGGTTCTCGCCGATGGTCTCGCCGATGAGGGGGGTGGCGCTGGCCCCGTGGGCATAGGCCAGGGCCGTCACGAGCAGCTGACTCCGGTCCCTCCCAGCCCGCAGTAGCCGTAGGGGTTCTTGGCCAGGTACTGCTGGTGGTAGTCCTCGGCGTAGTAGAAGGGCCCGGCCCCGGGGCTCGGGGTGTCCCCGAAGAAATCAGTGATGTCGGTGGTGATCTCACCGTAGCCGGCGTCCCGGAGGGCCTTGTTGTACGCCTCCCGGGAGGCGAGGGCGGCTTCCCGCTGCTCGGGGCCCTGGACGTAGATGGCCGAGCGGTACTGGGTGCCGACATCGTTGCCCTGGCGCATGCCCTGGGTCGGGTCGTGGGCCTCCCAGAAGATCTTGAGCATGGCCTCGTAGCTGGTGACGGCCGGGTCGAACACGGCCAGCACCGCCTCGGTGTGGCCCGTCCGGCCCGAGCACACCTCCTCGTAGGTGGGGTTGGGCGTAGAGCCGCCGGCATAGCCCACGGCCGTGGTGTAGACGCCGTCCGCTTCCCAGAACTTCCGCTCCGCCCCCCAGAAGCACCCCATCCCGACCACGATCGACTCGAATCCCTCCGGGAACGGGGGCTTGAGGGGAGTGCCCAGCACGTAGTGCTGCTCCGGCACCGGCATCTCCTGCTCCCGTCCCGCCAGCGCCCGTTCCGGCTCCACCATTTTCGTTTTCGACGCTCCAAACATGCCCGCTACCGTAACCCCTGCCCCGACCCGTCCGTCCCCGCCAGCTGCCGCCGCCTCCACCGCCGCCACCACCGACCGCCGTCGCCGCCGTCAGTCAGGCGGGCCGCCCGGGCGCCAGCTCCCCCTCCTCCGAACCGGCGTGTCTCACCGCCGCATAGCGGCGGTGAACAGCGCCAGTTGGAGCTTCCTTCCCCCTTACAAACCAACCGGCGTGTCTCACCGCCGCATGGCGGCGGTGAACAACGCCAGTTCGTGGACGGAGGAAGCGCGTGAGCGACTGGGCTACCAAGGTGGAGGAGATCGGCTGGGATCAGCACGCGCTGGTGACGTGGAACCAGCTTGTGGACGCCGGCGTGCCTGAAACCTGGGTCCGCCGGCAGGTGGCGGCCGGCCGGTTGATCCAAGAAGCGCCGCGGACGTACCGGCCGTGGGGGGTGCGACGGTCGTGGGAGCTGCGGGCGCTGGGGGCGGTGCTCTCGGCTCAGAGCGATGCGCTCGTATCGCATCAGAGCGCGGCTTACCTCTGGGGACTCGACGGCTGTCTCGCTCCGGGGTTCATCGACGTGACGGTGCCCCGGCACTGTCGGCCGGAGAGCCGGGCGGGGATCACGTTCCACGAGAGCAAGGCGTTCGCGGTGGCTCGGCCGGCGATCCGCGACCGCATCCCCGTCACGGGGATGGCGCGCACCCTTTTCGACTGCTTCCCGCTGCTCGACCGGGACATCGAACGGCTCAAGCTCTTCGACTCGGCCCGGCGGCAGAAGCTCGTTCACTGGGACGACCTCTGGGAGTGTCTCCTGCTCCACGCTCGCCGGGGACGGCCGGGGGTCACCACCTACCGGCGGATCCTGGTCCAGCGTGCCGGCGAGGGTGCGCCTCCCGGCAGCCACTTCGCCCGCCTCATGGCCACCGTGCTCGAGGACGCCGGTCTCCCGAGACCGGTCTTCGAACACCCCCTGCTCGGTTACCTCCTCGATCTGGCGTGGCCGGAATGCCGGGTGGCCGTCGAGTGCGACGGGAGGGTCGCCCACGAGCACGAGGGCGCCTACGAGCACGACCGGGTCCGGCTCAACCGGCTCAAGCTGGCCGGTTGGCTCGTGCTCCAGTACACCTGGCCGCAGCTGAGGGACGACCCCGCCACCGTCGTGGCCGAGGTGCGTCAGGCCTTGTGCTCGTAGCTGGGGGGGCGGTCGGAGGGGGGCGGCTCGTTGTAGATGGTGACCGTCCGGTCGCGGTTGAAGACGAAGGGATCGGTGGTGGGGTGCTGGCCGGGGAGGTAGCGCTTGCCGCCCTCCACGTAGCGGTACAGGCCCACCCCCGAGTTGCCCACCTCGTCCTCGCCGGCGGCCGTCCCGTCCCACCACACCTCACTGGCGTCGTCGTTGGCCAGGTAGTCGTCGAAGGACCAGACCCCGTGGCGCCCGAAGGAGATGTGCACGTTGGTGACCGACCCCTTGCCGGTGGGTGGAAAGCGGAACAAGCCGTCCCGGATCGACTCCGGGGTCACCACCGGGCCGCCCAGGTGCAGGCCCGTGTAGAAGATCCACGGAACGCTGTAGATCAACCCGTGGGCCGCCTTGGCCGCCGGCGGGGAGCCGTGGTGCCAGACGTGGACCCGGTAGGAGTCGCTCTGCTCCACGGGCAGGCGGGCGGGGAGGAATGACAGCCCGAAGGCGTGAGCCCACTGGGTCTGGTCGTAGGTGCGGGCGAAGAAGCTGGTGTCGGTGAAGGCCGAGCCGGTCAGCACCCACTCGGGGCTGTAGCGCTGGCGGGTCGCCTCCTGGGTGAAGAACACGGGGGACAGGGGGTCGCCGGCGAAGACCACGCTGGTCACCCCCGCCTCCTTCAGGCGGGCGATCATGGTCCGGGCCTGCTCCTGGGTGGCGGCGGGGTCGATGTTGGCCCCGGTGAAGGCCAGCTTCTCGGCGAGGGACACCCCGTAGCGGGCCAGCTCCTTCTCGAAGAACTCGATCCCGGATCGGTACGACTGCTCGGCCGTCTCGTAGTACAGCAGCCCGAACTTGCGGGTCTGCTGGGCCAGGAACACGTCGCCCGCGTACTTCGCCGGCCGGCCGGCCAGGCGCTTGCCCACGTACTCGGCCCGGTGCACGTAGCCCTGGGTGGAGCTCATCAGGGTGGAGATCACATAGGGAGCCCGGGCGGTGTAGTACTCGATGGGCTGGGAGACGGTGCAGATGCACAGGACCTTGCGGGCCGCCAGCTCGTCGGCGTAGGCGTTGGTGGCGATGGGCCCACCCCAGGAGGCGAAGGCCTTGATCTCGGTGGCCACCCGGATGGCGTCGGCCCGGGCGGCGGCGTCGTCGTCGTCCTCTCCCGACGGCGCCACGAAGACCAGCTTCACCTTCCGGCCCCACGTCTGGTAGTGGTGCTCGAAGTAGTCCACGTAGGACCGGTAGGTCGCCTTCATGTCTTCATCCGAGTCGTTGAACCCGGCGGCGGTGAGCAGCGCCTGGGCGGCCGGGTTCAGCCGGTTGATGTACACGGCCACGGTGATCGTCTCGCCCGTCACCCCCTGGTAGGTGGCGCCCCCATTGGTGGCCACGGTCGGTACGCACGGCGGGGCGTAACGGGTGGGGACGGCCAGACGGCCGGTGGCCGGATCGCATGGCGGGTCGCGCAGCAGGCTGGCCGGCGCCGCCCCGGCGCCCGCGGCCGGGCCGCCGGTGGTCGACGTGGTGGACGGCCCGCCGGCGCCCCCCGCCGACCGGCCGGTGGTGGCGGTGGCTGCTGTTCCCCCGGTGGCACCGGCGCCGGCCGCCGCCTGGGATCCTGACCCGGCTCGCTCCGGTCGCCGACCCGGCGTGGGATCGATGGTGGTGAAGCCGCCGCCCGAGTGGCCGCCGCCAGCCTGTCCCGCCGCCGGCTTGGCCGGGGGTCCGCCCTCGGGGAGGACGGCGAGGAGCACGAGCACCGAGGTCGCCACGGCCAGCATGTAGCGGTAGCGGGCCAGGCCCTTGGCCAGGGCGACGACCACCGTGTGGCCACCAGGCGAAGCGGCAACTTCACCCTCCGCCGGGGAACGGGTCGTGCGATCAGGCACGGGGAGCACCCATGTAGGCGGCCGTCACCAGCGGGTCGGCGAGGACCTCGGCCGGGGTGCCCCGGGCCAGCACCGACCCCAGATCGAGGGCCACCATCTCCTCGGCGATGCCCGATACCAGCGGCAGGTCGTGTTCGATCACCACCAGGGCGGCGCCGGTCTGGTCCCGGATGTCGACCAGGACGGGTCCGAGCGCCTCCGCCTCCCGCTGGGCGATCCCCGACGATGGCTCGTCGAGGAGCAGCACCGTCGGTTCGTGGGCCAGGACGCAGGCCAGGTCCACCAACCGGCGGGTGCCGGTGGACAGCTCGGACACGAAGGAATCGGCGTAGGCCCCCAGTCCCATGCGCTCGATGATCTCAGACACGCGCCCGGCCACGCACCTCTCCGAGCGGACGACGGCCCGCAGGCCCAGGGCGGTGGCGAGGGGATCGCGCACCTCCACCCGGCGCTCCAGGGCCAGCCCGAGGGCCTCGGTCACGGTGAGCGAGGGGAACAGGCGGGCATCCTGGAAGGAGCGTCCCAGCCCCAGGCGGGCCCGCCGGTCCGGGCCCAGGCGGGTGATGTCCACCCCGCCGAGGGACACCCGGCCCCCGTCCGGCACCAGGAACCCGGAGACGGCGTCGAACAGCGTGGTCTTGCCCGCGCCGTTGGGTCCGATGATGCCCAGGATGCGGCCCGGCGGGATCGACAGCGACACCCCGTCCAGGGCCACCACGGCGCCGAACCGCTTGGAGAGCTCCTTCAACTCCAGCGCCGGCGACTTCCTGTCGTCGACGGGCCGGTCAGCTCCGGCAGGCACGGCCGGGGGGGGGGG
>JBIOUX010000213.1:0-3847 GCA_044867425.1 Acidimicrobiia bacterium
CCGCCGGCGTCGCCGTTGTCGAGCGCCCAACCGGTCCGGATCCTGGCGCCGTCGGCGCCGGCGCCGTTCAGATCGGCATGGCTGCGACACGGGTGTTCCCGAGGTACGGGTCGGCCGACTCGCCACAGAGGATGCGGGGATGGTCCTGGTGGTTCCTCCACCCGAGCCGGATCGTCTTGTTGTAGGTGACCGATGCCTGGCCGCTGAAGCCGAAGACCGACGCCCCCGCCGAGTACTTCGAGCTCTTGCCCGACTCCCTCCATCCCATGGTGTCGCGGGCGACCGTCCGCTCGAACTGGGAGTTGCA
This sequence comes from Acidimicrobiia bacterium, assembly GCA_044867425.1. Classification (GTDB taxonomy): domain Bacteria; phylum Actinomycetota; class Acidimicrobiia; order IMCC26256; family BP-133; genus CAWBJP01. The sequence continues at coordinate 308 of JBIOUX010000213.1, forward strand.
GGAGACGATCGGGTCGCCCTGGTTGAAGGTGCTGCCGGTCCAGTTCTCGGGCTCGACGGTGCGGACGGGGAAGCGGCCGGAGCTCTCCCGGCTGTTGCACTCCCAGAGGACCTTGGCGTGCATCAGCTCGACCTGGAACGCCTCCCGGTACCCCTCGGGGAAGGGCCCGAAGTCGGAGCTGAACCCCCGGCCGGCGGTGTTGGAGAACGACGCCGTTCCGCCCACCTTCCAGTTCCCGCCCGACGCCTCGTAGCCGACGTCCCAGGCGGTGGTGCCGGTGTCGGTGTAGTCGAGGTGGAACGACCAGTCCTTGGCCACGTCGATGTCGGAGATGGTGCGCAGCCCCTTCTGGCGGCCCTCCACGTAGCGGGCCGAGCAGCCGGTGTACGGGTCGCCGGGCTTCTGCCAGTCCAGGGTCTGCGGCCCGGCCGCCTGTGCTCTCGGCTCGCCCAGCTGGATGACGGCCGGGCGCTCCATCCCGCCGGCGAGCTCCTCCACCCCGAGGCGGTCGATGGCGGCCATGACCTCGCGGGGCCCGCCGGACGAGCGCAGCTCCTCGGCGCGCTCGGCGGAGACGAGGTTGGACAGCCAGACGGGGGCCGTCAGGCTCCCGCCGGCGGGCACGTAGCGGACCGAGTCGGTGGCGATCGACCACCACCCGCCGGCGCCTTCGGCGAGCAGCATCACGTGGATCCAGCCATCGGGCCGGTACTCGGGCGGGATGGCGGGCGCCTCGGCCCGCAGCTCGAAGCGGCCGTCGGGGCCGGCCTCCACGGTCGCCAACGGGATCGAAGCGGGCGCTGCCCGGTGCTCGTTCCTGGCCGGGATCACCGACGCCGGCGGACGGATGAAGGCGCTCACCAGGCCGGGCGCCGGCTGGCCGTGGCGGTCGACCAGGCGCCCGGCCCACAGCCGCGGGGCCGGCCCTGGCAGTTCGGACGTGGCCAGTGCGAGGGGCCCCGGGCCCGTGAGGAGGACGAGGGAGACCAGCGCGGTGATCAGGCGGCGTCGAGACAAGGCAGGCCTCCCCTTGGCGGCGGTTCGTAAGCGAACCGCAATCTCTCCGTTCGGTGCCGTTGTCCCGGAAGTCTACGAACCGGGGGGTGGGCTGTCCTCCCCGGCGCCCTTCGGCGAGCCGGCGGCCCCGAGTCCGCAGTCAGGAGGCGTGGCACGACTCTGCCACTGGCCCGCTCAGGCCAGCTTCGCCGCCCCGAAGGCGAGGATGGCCGTCGACAGCACAGCTCCCATGTTGGCCAGGACCAGCGTGCGGGTCTGGTTCGTGACTGCGGTGAGCAACTCGCCACGGAACAGCGCCACCAACTCGTGCTTGGTCGACCCGAGCTCGTGTCCCAGGGCTCGGAACCGGAGGTCGATCCGCTCCTCGAGCGCGTCGAGGTCCCGCTTGGTGGCCACGTCCGCCCAACCCACCGGAGGCATCATCTCCATGAGCGTCTCCGCCGGCTCCGGGCCCAACACCGCCTCGAGGCGCAGAAAGAGCTCGTGCCGTGCTCGTTCATCCAAGGCCATGATCCGCCTCCAGGCGTTGGTCGGGCAACCCGGGAGAGCGTTCGTCGTGGCCGCTCACGAGCCGGCTGCGGAGATTACTCAGACGACGGGGGCCCGGCTCTTGATTTCCTCGCACGGCGGCGACGTGACCGTCGCACCTCTAATCCCGGTCGCGCCGGCCGCTGATGCCCTTCACCTCGTCCTCAAACTCGCCGAAGACGTCCTGCTCGCGCTCCACCCCGGGGCAGTTGTCCTCCTGCGAGGTCGGAACGGAGCAAACGTAGACCTGCTGGCGGAAGACCTGCTTGCGGAGCTTCCCATCCTGGCGATACCGCACTTCGACCCCCACGGCCTTCCCCGCCCCGCCGGGCTTCACCCCAAGCCCGAACACCACCGCCACCTGCGGGTCCTCGTCAGTGGCGGGTGGTAGCGGCGGGAATTCGGGGAGTGGAACGGCTCCGGGAAGCGGGTGTTCGAGCGCGGTGAGGGGCGGAAGCTTGCCCTGCGCATCAGGTCGTTCCGGGAGGGCGGAGAAGCCCAGCAGTTCGAGGTCGGGATCGAGGCGGAGCAGGCGGGCATCCACCAGTTGGACCGGTCGGTCGCTCACGTTCCGGGTGAGGACGATGCCCAGGGAGAGCGGAGTGTCCGGAGGAAGTGGTTGAAGGATGCCCCCTCCGCCCCCGTTGTCGAGCGCGGAACCGGTCGGGATACCCCCGTCATCAGCCAGGCTGTTGGCGACAAGGGCCAGGGCCGCGATCACGGCCACGCCACCGACCACGATGGCCAGGACCCGGGCCATCCGGCGCCGGTCATTCGTCCATGGCTGCGACACGCGTCCTGCCTTCATAGGGATTGGCTGACTCGCCACAGACGTCCCGAGGGTGATCAAGGTGATTCTTCCATCCGAGCTTGATCGTGTTGGTGTACGTCACCGCCGCCTGACCGCTGAAGCCGTAGACGGCCGCGGATGCGGAGTACTTCGAGCTCTCGCCTTCGTCCCGCCAGCCGAAGGTGTGGCCGGCGACAGGCTTACGGTGCCGAGGGTTGCAGGGAACGACGGGATCGCCCTGATTGTAGGTACCCCCGCCCCACTTCTCGGGCTCTACCGTCCGGACGAAGAAAGGACCAGGGCTGGTGTGGCTGCCGCATTGCCAGAGCACTTTGGCGTGGACCAGTTGGACCTGGTACGCCTCCCGGAATCGCCCAGGGTAGGGCCCGTACTCGGTGTTGAAGCCGCGCCCGGAGCTGTTGGAGAACGAGGCTGTCCCGCCGACCTTCCAGACGCCGCCGGAGCGCCTCGTAGCCCACATCCCACGAGGTGCTGCCGGTTTCCGTGTACTCGATGCGGTACGACCACGCGGGACCGACGTCGATGTCGGAGATGGTCCGCATGGCCTCCTGGCGGCCCTCCACGTAGCGGGCTGTGCAGCCCGTGTACGGGTCGCCGGGCCTCTGCCAGTCAAAGGGGTGGGCGCCGGCCGCCTGCACCCTCGGTTCGCCCAGCTGGATCACCTCCGGGCGCTCCAACCCGCCGGCCATCTCTTCTGCTCCGAGCTGGTCCATGGCGGCCATGACCCGGGCCCGGGATTGGCGTGAGTACCGCAGCTCCTCAGCTCGCTCAGCGGCGCCGAGCGTGGACAGCCATGCCGGCTTCGTTAGTCCGCCGCCAGCGGGTACGTAGCGGACGGAGTCGGTGGCGATTGACCAGGACCCGTCGGCCCCCTCGGTGAGCAGCATGAGGTGCAGCCAGCCGTCGGGCCGGTACGCCACGGGGATGGGAGGTGCCTCAGCTCGCAGTTCGAAGCGGCCATCGCGCGCCGCCTGACCCGAAGCAAGGGGGATCGACGCCGGAGCGGCAGCTCCCTCGCCGATCGTGGGGATGGCGGAGGCCGGCGGACGGATGAACGCGGTGACCTGGGCTGCTGTCGGCTCGCCGTGGTGGTCGACGACCCGTCCCGCCCATAGGAGCGGTGCCGAGGACCCGGAGGGGGTTCCGGGGCCGGCGGCTTGGGCGACCGGGCCCGGGCCGGTGAG
>JBIOUX010000214.1:0-25928 GCA_044867425.1 Acidimicrobiia bacterium
CCCGGACCACGATGGCCGCCGCCGAGCCGTCGGACACCCCCGAGCAGTCGAAGATGCCGAGCTGGCCGGCCACCAGCGGCGAGCAGGAGATGGCGTCCTTGGACACCTCCTTGCGGAACTGGGCCCGCGGGTTCTTGGCCCCGTTGGCGTGATTCTTCCAGGCGATGCGGGTCAGCACGTCCTTCATCTCGTCGGAGTCGACGCCGTACTTCTTGGCGTAGGCCGGGGCCAGGAGGCTGAAGTTGGCCGGGGCGGTGATCTCACCCAGGGGACCGCCGGTGCCGTCGTCGGCGGCGCCGCTCACCACCAGGCCCGAGAAGCCGCTGTCCTTCAGCTTCTCCACGCCGATGGCCATGACCACGTCGTAGGCGCCGCTGGCCACGGCGTAGCAGGCGTTGCGCAGCGCCTCGGAGCCGGTGGCGCAGTAGTTCTCCACGTGGGTGACGGGCTTCTGGATGCGCAGCGGCCGGGACAGGGTCAGTCCCGAGAGGCCCGAGCCGATGGTGCCCAGCCAAAAGGCGTCGATGTCGTCCAGGGCCACGCCGGCGGAGGCGATGGTGTCGTTGGTGGCGTCGACCAGCATGTCGTCGACCGAGGAGTCCCAGTGCTCCCCGAAGCGCGTGCAGCCCATCCCGATGATAGCGACCCGGTCGCGGATACCTCTGGATGCCATGGCTCTATGCCTCCTCGGTGGCGGGGATCGGCCGTACCTTCCAAAAGTAGTTGTGCACGCCGGCGGCGGTGCTCATCTTGCGGAACGTCGGTTCGACCCGGTCGCCGATGGCCACCGCATCGGGGTCGACGTCGGTCAGCTGGACCTTGAAGCGGCCGCCGCCGTCGAAGTCGACCACCGCCGCCACCATGGGCGGGCTGGGCGTGAAGGCCAGCCGGTCGATGGTGTAGGTGGCCACCGTGGCGGTGGTGTCGGCCATGGGAGCGTCGGCCATGCGGTCGACGGCGTGGCACGACATGCACACCCGTACCGGGGGCAGGTGCACCGCCCCGCAGGCTTCGCAGCGGCTGCCCACGAACCCGAACTTGTAGCGGGTGGAGCGGTGGGCGGGCGGAGCCGCCGGCGGGACGGGGTCGGGCCGGCGGGGGGGCTCCTTGACCAGTTGGCCCCGCCACGCCAGGTACTGGGTGTAACGGAGGTCGTCCCGGCCCGCCGCGATCTGGACGGCCACCGGCTTGGCCGGGGTGTGGGCGGAGATGGCCTCGGTGGTGCGGAGCACCAGGGCACTGGCCCCGTCGGAGAGGACCATGATGACGATGGTCTGGCCCGGGGTGGCCCGGTCGAGGACGTCGGCCAGCACGATGCCGGCCTGGGCCGTACCGGCGTTGCCGATGGCGGCGGACAGGTCGTTGGCCAGCGCCTCGGGGCGGACGCCCGAGGTGGCGGCGAAGCGGCGCACGGCCCGGGCGGGAAGACCGGCCACCACCAGGTGGTCGACATCGCCGGGCGCCAGGCCGGCCTGCTTGAGGGCGTCGGCGAAGGCGGCGTCGGCCAGGGGGCCGTAGACGTGCTCGCCGAACCGTTCCTCCCACACCTTGGAGGCGGGGGCCCCGGGAAGGCGCCAGCGGTCGAGGAACTCGTCGGTGGCCGAGGCGCTGGCCACCACCTCGGCCAGCACCGGGGCGCCCTCGATGGCTGATGCTTCGGGGGACACCCCCGAGCCCCCGCGGGCCCCGCCGAAGAGGAGGGCGACGGCCCCGTCGCCGCCGTCGCGCTCGTCGGTCCCACCGGCCAGGCCGGTGCGCACGTCGGAGAGCACGGCCAGGGCGGGGACGGGCGAGTCGGCCGCCGTCAGGAGAGCCCCCACCCCCGAGCGAACCGATCCGGCCATGTCGACGGCCAGCGCCGCGGCGGGCAGATCGAGGGCGGCGTGGATGACGGTGGCGTTGGTCTTGTCCAGGTACGGCGGGCTGGCGGTGGCGAAGTAGATCCGCTGGGGCCGGACCTCGCCGGGCAGGGGCCGCAGGGCGATCCGGGCCGCCTCCACCCCCATGGAGGTGGAGTCCTCGTCATAGGAGGCCACCGCCCGGGCGCCCTTGCCGCCGGGCTCGCCGAGGGTGGCGGCGATCTCGGAGCGCTTGAGGCGGAAGTAGGGGATGTAGGCGCCGTAGCCGACGAGCCCTGCCATGCGACCTCCTGGTTCTCTTCCCACCTGAGTCAGTTGCACCACGCTACTGGGTGCGCGGGCGGTTCCCCGAGTCGGACGCGGCCGACCCGGGCCGGATGGGGTCTAGCGGGCGCCGGTGGCGGCGGCCACGTCGAGGCCGCCCCGGCAGGTGGGGCTGTTGGGCCCGCAGGCCACGCTCTTGTCGGCGGTGGCCAGGATGCGGTCGACGGCCTCCTGCTGGGAGAGACCCTGGGCCAGGAGGAGCGCCACCGCCCCGGCCACGTGGGGGGCGGCCATCGAGGTGCCGGCCAGATACTCGTACTGGTTGGTCTTCCCTTCCGACCACCACGTGGACAGGATGTTCTCCTCGTTCCTGCCCCCCGACCCGCCGGGGGCGACCAGGGCCCACTTGGCGTTGCCGGTGGGGCTGGAGTAGCTCGCCACCTGCTTGTCGGGCCCGGTGGCCCCCACCACCAGGGCGTTGAGGTCGCCGTACTCGTTGGAGCCGATGCCGAGTCCGAAGAGGTCCTCGTTGCCCGAGCTGACGACGGGCACGGCGCCATGGGACCAGGCGTAGTCGATGCCCTCGCCCAGGCCGGTGCCGAAGGTGGCGGCGGTGACGAAGAGGGCCTCGCCCAGCGACAGGTTGACGACCCTGGCGCCGTGGTCGACCACCCATTTGATGCCGGCGATGACGTCCTCCTCCTTGGCGCTGCCGCTGGGCGAGAAGGCCTTGGCCATCACCAGACTGGCGTCGGGGGCGACGCCGGCCACGCCCACGCCGTTGTCCCGCACGGCGGCGGCGATGCCCGACACGTGGGTGCCGTGGCCGTACTCGTCCTGACCCGGTCCGTCGCACTTGGCCGGGTCGCCGCCGGAGCCCACGCAGCTGACATGGGCCGCCACCCGTCCCACCAGATCCTCGTGGGCCAGGTCGACCCCGGTGTCGACGATGCCGATCCGGATCCCCTCGCCGGTGGTCTTGGTCCAGGCGGCGGGGGCGCCGATCTGGGCCAGCCCCCACAGTTTGTCGAAGGAGGCGTCGTTGGAGGCGGAGACGGAAGCGCCCCCCGGACCGAGCCCGAGCACCAGCCCGGCGACGGCAGCGGCGACCTTCTGGCGTCCCCCGCGCACTGCGCCCTCCTTGTCTCCGGCCGGAGTGTCCCCTTCGCCCCCGGTCGCTCCCCCGTGAAGTCAACAGGCTATCGCCTCCCGGTAGCCTTCCTCCATGTAATGGCCGGCGAGAACGTGACCTATGTGGCCGCCTTCGGCGGCGGGGTGGTGTCCTTCCTCTCCCCCTGCGTGCTGCCGCTGGTGCCCGCCTACCTGTCCATCATCACCGGCCTCGATGTGGCCGAGGTCCGCGCCGGCCGGGTCCGCAACCTGCCCCGGATCGCCTGGCACACCGGCCTGTTCGTGGCCGGCTTCTCGGCCGTGTTCGTGCTGCTGGGGCTGTCGGCCACCACGCTGGGCCGAACCGCCCTGCGCAACCAGTCGACCATCACCCGCATCTCGGGCCTGGTCATGCTGGCCATGGCCCTCTACGTGCTCGGCTCGCTGGTGCTCTCCGCCCCCGGCCTGTACCAGGAGCGGCGCTTCCAGCCCAACCTGGCCCGCTTCGGTCCCCTGGCCGCCCCGGTGGCGGGCGTGGCCTTCGGGTTCGGCTGGACCCCGTGCATCGGCCCCGTCCTGACCTCGGTGCTGGCCCTGGCCGCCACCTCCCAGGGCCTGGGGCGGGCCGCCGCCCTGCTCCTGGCCTATTCCGCCGGCCTCGGCCTGTGCTTCCTCGTCACCGGCCTGGCCCTCGGGCGCCTGGCCGGGGCGCTCCGCTTCGTGACCCGCCATTCCCGGGCCCTGACCGCGGCCTCGGCCGTGTCGCTGGCCGCCTTCGGAGTCCTGCTGGCCCTGGATCGCCTGGTGTGGTTGACGGACAAGCTGAAGGGCGGGTTGGAGGCCATCGGGCTGGGCCGGCTGGTGACGCTGGGGTGGTGGGGATGACGCCCGGACGCCTGCGTCTGGTGGTGGGAGTCGGGGCCGTGGTCGTGCTGGGCGTCGTCGGCTTCTTCTCCTTCCGGGGAGCGGGCCAGGACCGGGCCGCGCCCGAGGTCGACGTCACCACCCCGGATGCCTTCAACCTGCCGGCGCTGGAGGGCGACGGGCGGGTGCGGCTGGCGGATTTCAAGGGCACCCCGCTGGTGGTCAACTTCTTCGCCTCCTGGTGCGGGCCGTGCGACGTGGAGCTGCCCCATTTCGCCGAGGCCGCCCGGAAGCTGAAGGGGAAGGTCAACTTCATCGCCATCAACGCCCAGGAGCTGCGCCATGAGGCGGCGCTGCGGATGGTCGAGCGCCATCACCTGAAGGAGGCCGGCATCACCCTGGGCCGGGATGCCGGCGGCCGGGCCGGATCGCTGCTCCACGACGCCCTCGGGCGGGGGATGCCGCTGAACGCCTTCTACGACGCCGAGGGGACACTGCTGGACGTCGGGCGGGGAGCACTCCTGGGGGGCAAGCTGGCCGCCAGCCTGGAACGCCTCTACGGCGTCACCTACTGACGGCCGAGGAGCTCCAGCACCCGGGCCACCACGGCGGGGCCGTCGAGGTCCACCACCACCTGATGGCTCACGCCCTCCGGGTCCTCCCGCAGGGTTCCGTCGCCGTCCACCACCAGACGCTTCGGCTCGAGCCGGGCCACGGGCTCGCCCAGCGCCACCAGCAGGGCGGCGGGGTCATGGAGGTGCACCACCCGCTCGCTGGCGGACACGCGGGCCCGGGCTAGGGAGGCGAACCACAGCTCCACGGTGGGGATCAACTCCGGAGCGGCCCCGACCAGCAGGTTGAGGGAGAGCGGGCTGATCCGGGTGGCGACCGTGGCGTCGAGGGGGACCACCGTGGCGCCCGGGTGGGCCAGGACCACGGCGGAGGCGGCCGGGTCGGCGGCGAAGTTGGACTCCACCCGGCGCAGCCGGCCCCGGTGCTCGACGGGGGCCAGGGCCCCACCCATCACCACCGTCTGCGGCGGCCGCCAACCGATGCCGGCCAGGGCCGCCAGGTTGGTCAGGGGGCCGATGCCGAGTACGAGGTCGGGGGCGGCGGGGGGAACGGCCTCGACTGCCGCCGCGGCGCCGGGGACGACGGGCACGCCGGCGGGCACCAACTGGCGGGCCACTTCGGCCCGCCACTCGGCGTCGGACCCGACCGTGCTCACGCCGGCGAGCTCGACGTCGGGGTGGGCCAGGGCGCACAGCAGAGCGACGGAGTCGTCGGGGTTCGTGCCGACGTCGGTGTCGACCCACAGGCGCACGGGTTCAGGCGGCGAGGAGCTGTTTGAGCGCCGAGGACAGCTCCGGGGCTCGGAAGGCGTAGCCCGAGCCCTCCAGGCGGGTGGGCAGCACCCGCTGGCCACTGAGCAGCAGCTCCTCGGCCATCTGGCCGCCGAGGGCCAGCTTGAGGGCGGCGCCGGGGAGCGGCATGAGCGCGGGCCGGTGGCAGGCGGCGGCCAGCGCCTTGGTGAACTCGGCGTTGGTCACGGGGTGGGGCGCGGTGGCGTTGACCGGCCCGGAGGGGGCGCCGTCGCCCAGGAGATGGACGATGGCACCGACCTCGTCGTCGATGGCGATCCAGCTCATCCACTGGCGCCCGGAGCCCATCCGGCCGCCGAGGCCGGCCTTGAAGGGCAGGAGCATCTTCTTGAGCGCGCCGCCTGCGGGTGAGAGGACGATGCCGGTGCGCAGGTGGGCGACCCTGATGCCGGCATGCTCGGCCGGCGCGGTGGCCGCCTCCCAGGCCCGGGCCACCTCCCCCAGGAACCCGGGGTCGTCAGCGGGAGTGTCCTCGGTGATGGCCTCGTCGCCCCGGCTCCGGTAGATGTCGACGGCCGAGCCGGAGACGAGCACGCCGGGTGGGTGGGCCAGCTTGGCCAGCGTCTCGGCCAGCAGGGTGGTGCCCTTGACCCGGGAGTCCCGGATGCGGGCCTTCTGGGCGTCGTTCCAGCGCCGGTCGCCGATGCTCTCCCCGGCCAGGTTGACGACCGCCCCCACCCCCTCCAGGCCGGCGGCGTCGATGATGCCCGCCTGGGGGTCCCAGGTGATCGTGTCGGATCCGGCCTCGGCCTGGCTACCGGGCCGCACGAGACGCAGCACCCGGTGCCCGGCCGCTTCCAGGGCCGGCCGCAGCGCCGAACCGATGAGCCCGCTGGAGCCGGTGACGGCGACGTCCATGTCCGTGCCTCCCGCCCCCGAGTCGAACCGGGGAGCGGGAGGCACCCTACCGGGGCAATGGGTTGATCAGGTCACGGTTGCGGTCGCTGCCATCTGACGGGGAGTCAGCGCCTGTGCCGTTGCCTCGATCTCCTGCGCGCGGTAGATCACCACGCTCATGACGACGGCCCACACCGGGACCAACGTGATGGCCAACCATGAGATGAAGGGCACGACCAGGAGCACCGCCAACACCGCGCTCGGCCACGCCAGCCACTTGGGGACCCCGGCGCCGTACCGCAGTCCGACCAGGGCGGTGGCGGCCAACAGGACGGCGAAGCCGACGGGAGCGGCCACGGCCCAGAGGACGCTGGCCAGATCGTTCAGGGCGACGGCGACATCTTGGGAGACGGTGCCCGAGTCGTCGACCCGAAATGCCACTGCCAGCAGGGCGGCGATCGCACCGAGGAGCATGCCGCCGGCCACGACACCGCCGGCGAAAGCGATGCTGCTCAGGCGTCCGTCGCCCTCCTCGGCAGCCTGGAGGTGACGCCGGACGCTGCCCAAGAACCAGAGCAGGGCGAAGACGGCCAGTATCAGACCGATGCAGCCGATGATGATGTCCGAGTCGTGGCGGAGGTAGTACCGGACGTAGTCGTCGCCCGGCCCGACAAAGTCCGGCGAGCCGGACAGGGTTATGGCCATCCCGGCAACTCCCAGGACGGCGAAGGCGACTCCCGACAGCGGAGCCACCTGCTCGAGTGAGGACCTGCTCTTCATCTGCAATCTCCTCTCCATCCCCGGAGCGGAGTCTCGCCTCACCCCCGAGGGCGGGCAATCGCCCCTCCCCACATCTGCCCGGGCGCATCCCAATCGCGCCGTCCCGGGGCGCAGGCGGGCACCGCCGGGGTACCGGTTACAATCCGCCTCGCCCTCCTCTGGGACGGGCCTTCGGGCCCTCCACCCGAGGGAGCGGTGGGCGCCCCTAGCTCAACTGGCAGAGCAGCGGACTCTTAATCCGCGTGTTCCGGGTTCGAGTCCCGGGGGGCGTACTTAAGCAAAAGTGCCGGTGGCGCCGCCTTTCTTGATCTTGCTGAGCCTGGTGGATCGGCGCCCGGATACGCGACCAGGTCGCGTATCCGTTGAAGTCTCCTTCCTGCTGTCGCTGGCGTGCTCCTCATTCGTGCCTATGCGCACGCGAGGGTCTCGGACGCGACAACGATCTGCGCCTACGCGTCCACGACTTGGCGGCCCATCTCTGTCATACGACGGGCGTAGCCGAGGAGCCGGCGGGCCTTGGTGCGGTCGAGGAGCGTGACGCCGTACTGCGATTCGTCCTTGGCGGCGAGAAGGCGACCGAGGTCCTTCGCCATCGCCTCGCCATGAGGGACCACGGTGCGGAGCAACTTCAGGGCCTCGGCATGATCCTGGCCGCGTGATCGCTTCTTGAGTTTGGCGCAGCAGGCCGCGTCGGAGGCGGCGATGCCGGCGAGAACCGCGAGTGCCGCGGCGACGCCGGGCGTCGCCGTATTGGTGGCGTCGCTGATCACAAGATCGGCGGCCATGACGAACGCCTCAGCCTGCTGCAACCGACTTCGGGCCTGAGCAGGTGTGCAGTCCGTGACCCGGGCGTCTTGGCCGTCATCGATTCCCTGACTTCAAGGCATCACGGTTCCCCACGATCACGACTAGGTCGCGGTCCCACTCGGTCAGCAGCGGCTCTCGGGCGCGCCGCATGCGCCGCACATCCTTCGAGCTCAGCGTCACCACGTGGGTCGGGTTGCCGGTCCATCGCTCGGCGCTCGCAGCCAGCTCCGCCGCGTATTCCGACATTGCGGCGGCGTCGGACACCACGACGAGATCGATGTCGCTGCCCTCGTCGCCGTCACGCCGCGCCGCCGATCCGAAAACGCCCACCAGACGAGGAGCTTCCGGCCAGTCACCGACATGCATTCTGATCCGGTCGAACAGCTCACCCCAAAGGTGCGACAGCCGTTCAACTGCAGGCGCGGCCAAGTGGTCCCGGTTGAGCACATATCCCCCCGGCACGTCGGCAACGAGGCCCGTCCCGACCAAACGCAGCAGCACCCGGCGTACACCGCTGATCGAACCACGACCGGCGAGCTTGTGCACCATCGAGAGGTTCAGCGGCGCCGAGGTGCCGGCAAGCGCGTCAAGCACCGCGCCGTCAAGGCTAGGGATCACGCTGGAGATGGGGCTGCTGACGTCGATGGAAGTCACCACGCACAAGAGGTTGTTTTGCAGAATACTACAAGTGTTGCACTATTCTGCAAGCTTCCCTTAGGATGGGCGGGCCCGGTTACCAGTTCTCACCGGCGGGAGCCAGCTTCGTGAGCCGACTCCGCGGATGGATCGTGGGCAGCGCCGCGGACGGGTCGGGACTCATCGTGGCGACGACGGACGGCGGCCGCACCTGGCACACCCAGTTCCGTCTGCCGCCCTGACCATCGACGTGCTGGCGCGTTCCCGTGGGACCTGACTGACGGCCAATGCGGCGGTCCGCTGAATCGGTGCCGGTGGATCGCGCCGGATACGCGACCTGGTCGCGTATCCGCTGGACTACTGGACGCTCTGGGCGCTCTCAGTGCTCTGGGCGGAAGTACTACGCGCACGTCAGGAGTGGGGGCGTACTTCGGCAAAGGTCCTGGTCGTCAGCAGACCTTTTCTCTCTTCGGTTGCCGCTCTCATGAGTGCATCGATGCCCCCGAATACGCGCCTGAGGCGCGGGTCTGCTCCGGTATGCGATGCACCCCTGGTGCCGGCGGGACGCCATTCCCAGCCGTCGCCGACCTTCTTACATTTCCACTTCTCGCCGGTCCGAGGGTCCTTCCAGGTAACGCCGTCAAGGTCGGGACCGCAATCCGGTGGATCGACCGTTTGGGCCGCCGCAGGGATCGGCGACAGAAACAGCCCGCCCGAAGGCTGTAGCGGCAGTAAGAGGAGAACGGCAACGATCAGCCTGCGGCAAGTGCGCCAGCTCACGCAGCACCACGGCCGGGGAAGGGCGTTTTCGTGCTGTAGCCGGGTGAATGCATGATCTCGTGCAGGCGTTCCCGGACTGCATCGGTGACACCGAGCTCAGCGAGGACCTGAGCGGCGATGCCATCCGGTTCGTCGAGAAGGCCAAGCAGCATGTGCTCGGTGCCGATGTAGTGATGCTCGAGTTCGGCTGCCTCCTGCTTGGCGGCGAGAAGCGCCCTGCGACTGCGCTCGGTCAACATGTCGATCGGAAGAAGCTCTCCGAGCTCCGAGCAAAGAGCGCGCAACACGATCTTTTCGAGGTCGATCGAGTAGTCCTCCATCCCGATCATGCTGGCCAACGGCTGGGGTACCTCAATCCGAAACTCGGCCACCTGACGCTCCTTCCAGAAGGGCCCGGTCAGTCGCCACCCACGGTACCTCCCGCCCGTTGAGCGGACTCTTAACTTAGGTACTCGGCTGTTCCATGGCCGGCGGATCAAAGGGGCCTCGGTCCGGTCGGAGCGATGTATGGCTGCGCGGGTCGGACGAACCCTTGGCCGACTTCGTCAGATCAAGCGCCGCCCGTAATCCCTCCGCGAGGTTGGAAGCGACCCCGCTGGCGAAGAAGTGCAGGTAGTACAGATGAGGATCGTCGTCGGTGACGTGGGTGTGGACGGCAGTGACGGCGATCCCTCGTGCCGTGAGGGTCGACGACACCGCGGCGACCTCGGGGCCAACAAGGGCGAAGTCACCGGTGATGGCGGCACGGCCGCCGTCCAGCGGCTGGAAGTTGATCACCGTGCCCACGCCCATGGCCGGTGTCAGGGGAATGTCACCGTCACCGGGTTCGCCCCCGGCGGCCTCGGAGCCGAGCTGCATCCTGACCCCTTCGGCCCGGGCGATGGAGACCTTGTAGAGCCCACCGGCCACCTTCCCGGGTCGGCCCAAGATCCGGTCGAGTTCGGCGGGGTCGAAGCCGAGGTTCTGGTCGGGGGCGGGAGGTGACGGGGAAGCGAGGGGGGTTGCGGACGCCTGGAGGGAGGTACGCAGGTTGCGGGCGAGGGCCACGGCATCCCGATCGAAGCCCTCGTAATGCATGTACATCATCTTGGGCTGCTCGCCCACCAGATGGTTGTGAAGGGCGGTGACCTCGAGGCCGCCCTGTTGCAGCTTGGCCATGACCGCGGTGACCTCCGGCTCGGCGAGGACCAAGTCGCCCATCACCATCACGCCGTCGCCGGCGGGCACGAACGCGGCGTAGGAACCGAGGGCGAAGCCCGGCTTGAGGGTTACGCCGGCGAGCTTCACGGTGAGGTCCGAACGCGGGAAGGCGAACCGGTGGACGTCCTCGGTCACCTCGGCCCGGCGGCTGAAGACCGCTTCAACGGCCGCCCAGTCGACGTTCGCCGGCTTCGAGGCACCCGCTTGACTCGAGGACGCCCGCCTGGCCGCGTCGTCGGCGCCGTTGGAGCACGCCGCCGACAGCGTGGCGGCGAGGGAGAGTGCGGCGAGCAGGCGAAGCCCGGAATGCGATCTCGACATCGTTGCCCTCCTGGCCGGCAAGCGGCCGCTTCGGCAGTGGATGTGTAACCGGGGTTACCCTAACGTCCAATCAAAGCTCGCACACACCGGATCCACGGGCGGAATCTGAGATCTGAAGGCCTCGACAAGTGTAACCACGGTTGCCATACTTCTCCCCGTGCCGTCGACTCCCCGGGTCCGTTGGGTATTCCTCGCCTACCGGCTCCCCCGAGAACCCTCGACCCCCCGCATCACGGTGTGGCGCAAGCTGCGCCGACTGGGAGTGGCGCAGCTGGCCGACGGGGTGGTGGCACTCCCGCTGGACGCCCGGACCAAGGAACACCTCGAGTGGCTCGCCGACGAGGTCATCGAGGCCGGCGGGCAGGCGACCATCTGGCTGGCTGAGACCACTTCGGCGGCGCAGGAACAGGCGGTCATCGAGGCGATGGCCGCCGCCGTCGCCACTGACTACCGGGCCGTGATCGATGCGGCCACGGCCGTCGCCGGTGACCCGCCCGGGCAGCGCCGCCGGACGCTCGGCCGCCTGCGACGGGAGCTGCGCCGGATTCGATCGCGCGATTACTTTCCTCCGCCCGAGGCCGAGGTGGCGGCCCAGGTGCTGGAGGCCCTCGCCGCCGAGGTGGAGGCGACGGCGTGATCTGGGCCACCCGAGCGGGGATCCACGTGGACCGGGCTGCCTGCGCCTGGCTGCTGCGCCGCTTCGTCGATCCCGAGGCGGAGTTCGTGTTCGTGGACGATCCCGTCGACGTCCCGGCGGGGGCGACGCCCTTCGACATGCGTGGGGTGGAGCTCGGTCACCACCAGGGGGACTGCAGTTTCGAGACGATGCTGCGCCACTTCGGCCTGGACGAGCCCGTGCTGTGGGACATCGCCCGCATCGTCCATGAGGCGGACCTGGCCGACGAGCGCTTCGACGCCCCGGAAGCGCCGGGCCTGGACGTCATCTGCCGCGGTCTGTCGATGGTGCGGGGCGACGACGAGCTGCTGGTCGTCGCCCAGGCGATGTTCGACGGGCTTTACGAGTACCGGAGACGGGCCCTGCTGCTGGGCCGCGACCCGGCATGACCCCGGCCGTGCCCCGAGAGGAGGCCTCGTGAAGTGGGTCACCCGTGAGCGGCCCAAGACCGACCGCATCGCCTGCCCCTGGCTCATCCGCCGGTTCATCGATCCGGACGCGGAGATCGTCTACCTCCCCGCCGAGGAAGTCCCCGCTGCCGGGACCGACGGCGCTCGCTCCTTCGACGCCCCAGGGGCCGACTACACCCACCGTGACGGCAAGTGCAGCTTCGAGGTCCTCATCGACGAGTTCGGCCTCGGCGACGACCCCGCCCTCACCCGCCTGGCCCGGATCGTCCACGCCGCCGACATCGAAACCGACCTCGCCACCGACCCCCTTGGCCCCGGCCTGCTGGCCTTGGGCGTTGGGGGCCTCGACGTCGAAGCGGACGACCAGCGCCTGCTCGAGCGGGCCAGCTTCGTCTATGACGCCCTCTACGCCTGGTGCCAGCAGGAAGTGAGCGGTGGCTGAGCCCACTGCTACTCCGGCGGGCGAGGCGCCCGCCGGAGCTCCCGCCTACTCCCGGTTGCAACTCGTCGGCTATTTCCTGAAGCTCGGCGCCATCGGCTTCGGGGGGCCGGTGGCGCTGACGGGCTACATGCACCGGGACCTGGTCGAGCGCCGGGCCTGGGTCACCCAGGCCGAGTACAAGGACGGCCTCGCCCTGGCCCAGTTGGCCCCGGGCCCCCTCGCCGCGCAACTGGCCATCTACCTGGGATACGTCCACTACGGCGTCGTCGGCTCAACCCTGGTGGCGGTGGCCTTCGTGCTGCCCAGCTTCCTCATGGTGGTGGCCGGCGGGTGGCTGTACGTCACCTATGCCGGCCTCAGCTGGATCCAGGACGTCTTCTACGCCGTGGGCGCCGCCGTCATCGGCATCATCGCCACCAGCGCCTACAAGCTCACGACCCGCACCATCGGGCGCGATCCGCTCCTGCTCGGAATCTTCGCCACCCTGGCCATCTATACCGCGGCCACCAGGACGGAGAAGATCGCCCTGTTCCTGGCCGCCGGCCTGCTCGTCTACCTGGTGCGCACCCCACCCCGCCGACTGCCCTGGGCCCACGGTCATGGCGTGGCGGCGCTGTGGGCGCTGCCCCTCAGCAGTCTCTCCGGACGCCCCGTCCCCGATGCCCCGAGCGGGACCCTCGTCGATATCGCGGTGTTCTTCAGCAAAGCGGGAGCCTTCGTCTTCGGCAGCGGCCTGGCCATCGTCCCATTCCTCTACGGCGGCGTCGTTGAGCACTACCACTGGCTGAACGAGCGGGAATTCCTCGACGCCGTCGCCGTGGCGCTCATCACCCCCGGGCCGGTCGTCATCACCACCGGCTTCATCGGCTTCCTCGTCGCCGGATTCCCCGGAGCCATCATCGCCGCCGTGGCCACGTTCCTCCCGTGCTATTTGTTCACCGTCGTGCCCGCCCCGTGGTTCCGCAAGCATGGCAAGCGACCCGGCATCGCTGCCTTCGTCGACGGCGTCACCTCGGCTGCCATCGGAGCGATCACGGGGGCGGTGTTCGTCCTCGCCCGCGGGTCGGTCGTCGACGTCACCACCGCTCTCATCGCCGTCGTCACCGTCGTCCTGCTCGTACGCTTCGGTCGGCGCGCCCCCGAGCCGCTCATCGTGGCCGTTGCCGCCGTGCTCGGCCTCGCCCTTCGAGCCGGATAGAACGGCCCAGGAACCTCGGTTGCCATCCCGACAGCCGTCCCGATACAAGGGCCTGGTGCCTCCGGGCCGTGGCCGGCGACGACGAGCGGTGAGGGCAGCGCGACGGGGTTTGGCGCTCGTGACGCTCTTCGTCATCGCCGGCTGCGGGGACGGCGGCCGTGCCAGCCCCGGCTTGCCGCTGCGGTTCGTCAGAGACATCCGCCTCCCGGGGCCGGCCGTGCGCTTCGACTATCAGGATGTCGACGGCGACGCCCGCCGGCTCTACGTCGCCCACCTCGGAGCGAACGAAGTCGACGTGGTGGACTTGGACACGCTCCAACCGGTGAGGACCATCGCCGGGGTGGCCCAGGTCCACGGCGTGCGCCTGGCCCCCGATATCCACAGACTCTTCGCCACCGCCACCGGCACCAACGAGGTGGTGACCATCGACACCGGAACCCTGCGGATCGTCGGCCGGGCTCCCACGGGGAAGTTCCCCGACGGCGCCGGCTACGACCCGCTTCGTCATCTCCTGGCCGTCTCCAACAAGAACGGCGGCTCCGAAACGGTGCTCGACGCCCGCGCGGGAACGGTCCTTCGCACCATCCCTCTCGGCCGGGAGGTCGGCAACGTGGCCTACGACCCGACCAGCGAGGGGATGCTGGTCGCCGTCCGGCCGCCGGACGAGCTGGTGGCCTTCGACCCGCTCACCGGGACGGTGACGAAGCGGATCCGTCTCCCGGGCTGCCATGGAGCACACGGCGTCGCCGTCGACGCCGCGACCCGCCGGGCCTTCGTCGCCTGCGAGGACAACGCCCGCCTCTCCGTCGTCGACCTCGACACGGACCGCCAAGTCGCTCTCGAGCAGGTGGGTCCCGACCCCGACGTCGTCGCCTTGGACGCCGAGCTCACCCGTCTCTACGTCGCGGCCGAGAGCGGCGTGGTCTCGGTCTTCGACATCGGCCGCCACGGCACCGTGCACAAGCTGGGCGAGGGCCGGCTCGCCTCCCGGGCCCACACCATCGCCATCGACCCGCGCAGCCACCGCGTGTTCTTCCCGCTGGAAGACGTCGGCGGCCATCCGGTGCTGCGGGTCATGCAGCCATGAAGGGCGACGCCAACAGCGGTCACGGTCGGTCGTGGAATCGCGCTCGTGGATCAGGTGGCGTGGAGGGCGTTGAAGACGCGCTCGGTGTAATCGTCGAGCTTCGCCTCGCAGTCCTTCAGCCGGCGGTCGGCGGCAGGCGCCGACGGGGCGCCGAAAATGTCCCGTAAAGCAAGCTCGCGGTGCCACCGTCGCAGGCGCTCCATGCTCTGTTCCTCTTCTTCGAGCTCCGCCCGGGTGAACTTCTGGATGGCGATTTCCCGGTCGAGCTCGGCCAGGTACTTGTCGCAGTCGGCGAGGAACTCGCTCCATTCGGCGTCGCGCTCGGCGGTGTAGGCGGCTTCCAGCTTGGCTGCCTGGGCGTCGTCGGCGCCGGTGGCGTGCAGTCGGATGATCTCGCCCTCGGCGCGCTCGGCGAGCTCAGCGACGCGTTGCAACGCCTCTTCAAAAGCGGGGCGGGCGGGGAAGGCCCACACGGCGGCGGCCAACTGGATCGCCCCGGTGCGCCGCAGTTCCCGCCAGATCGCCACCCGATGACGGGACGGCTCGGCCGGAACGCGCACAATCAAAAGGACCCACTTCATCGTGACGAAACCAATTGTATCAGCCGTTACACTCTCACTTGTGACGATCCTTCGCTTGGCGGCGATCACGGCCGGCCTGGTGGCGGCATCCTGGCTGATCCTCCTACTGCTGGCCCGCCGGCTCCCACCTGGGCTGCTCAAAGACCTCGCCGGATTCCTTCCCGCCTGCGCCGTCACCGTCCGACGCTTGCGCCGTGACCCCCGAGTCCCACGCCGAGCCAAGCTGGCGGTGGCCTTCGCCGGCCTGTGGGTGCTCTCGCCCATCGACCTCATCCCCGAGTTCCTCCCGGTCATCGGCCCCCTCGACGACGTGGTGGTCGTGGCCTTGGCCCTGCGCTACGCAGCTCGACGCGTTCCCCGAGAGGCCCTGGAGGAGGCGTGGGCGGGCGAACCCCACGTCCTCGAGCGGCTCCTCGGCGACCGGACGCGGCCCGTGGGCCCGGCCGAAAAAGGCTGATGACATGGACGCCTCCCTCTACCGGGTCGTACCTGGTCGCCTGGCGCAGTCGCCACTGCGACTGTTGGTCGCCCCCCGGCAAGCCTGACCGATGGCCCTACCGCGATCGCTCGATCGTGTCTTTCGGATCAGCGTCACGCTCAAAGGAATCGACGGCGCCCTCGAGGTCGCCGGCGGGCTGCTTCTGCTCATCCTGTCACCGACCACGATCCACGCGACGGTCCGCACCCTCACCGAACACGAACTCTCACAGGACCCCCATGACTTCATCGCCCGTCACCTGTTGCACGCCTCCGGGGGCCTCAACCACGGAACGACCATCTACGCCGGGATCTACCTGCTCTCCCACGGACTCGCCAAAATCGCCGTGGTCATCGCCGTGCTCCAGGACCGGCTGTGGGCCTACCCCGCCATGATCGCCCTGCTCGCCGCCTTCATCGGCTACCAGCTCTACCGCCTGGCCGTCCGCTTCACCATCGGGCTCACCCTGCTCACCATCTTCGACGCCTTCGTCGTCTGGCTCACCTGGCGCGAATACCAAACCAAACGCCCGCCTACCCCCACGGCTCGACGAACTGCTCACTGAGATCGAGGAGGATCGCACCGGGATCTTCTGGGGGTAGGCCGTCGACCGGCCATCATCTGGAACTAACTGAAGACCTGGTAGTTCAGGCCGAGGTCTGAAGCGCTCTCCCGCAGTAGGACGCGTCGGTGGTGACCGCCACGCTTCCACCGATGAGCACCGCCACGGCAAGCGTCTCGGCGTTGACCATGTTGACCGGGCGCCGCACGCGGAGCTCGAGCATGACGGGCACCGTGACGCGGTGGTGGATCAAGCCGATGTTCGGAGGGAGGTCGCGAAGCGCCAGGAGTACCTGACCGCGGATTTCAGCCTCGAGCGAACTCAACAGGCCCGATAAGGATCCCGTACCTGATCCCGCGGTGATCGCCCGACCCAGCCGGTAGTAGGCACAACCCGTGGTGTAGAGACCGCCGGCTTCGAGCTCCCGAGTCAGCGGCAGTGGCGCCGTCCCGGCAAGCACGTTGAAGAGCAGGCGGTCATCGACAACCACCGGCACGAAGTCGCGCTCCTACTGGTTCGCGAGGTCGGGGTCCTCAGCCGCGACCTGGGCGATCGCCGCCTCGTAGCCACCGCCACGGAGCCATTCGGCGATGATCTGCCTCGCCTCTGGCGGAATGGTCGGCACGAACCTGCCCGCCCGGGCGGGGATCTCGCCCATCTCGACCGCCAGACGGCGCGCCCGCTCCACCACCGCTGCGAACTCGGGATCGAGCGGAAGTTCGGTTGCCATACCCGACAACGGTACCCCCGCCAGAGGCCACAACCGCGGGACTTCGAGGACGCCGGTGGATCGCGCCTCCGATACGCGACCTGGTCGCGTATCCGCAGGACTACTGGGCGCTCTGGGTGCTCTCAGCGCTCTGGACGGATGTAGTCCACGCACGTCAGGGCACTGGGCGCACGGGGCGGACGAACGGTAGCGGACTCTTAATCCGCGTGTTCCGGGTTCGAGTCCCGGGGGGCGTACGAGCGCAAACCCGCTGGTGGCGCCGCATTTCTTGATCTTGCTGAGCCCGGTGGATCGGGCCCTCGGGTCCGCGACCAGGTCGGGTATCCGCTGACGTCTCCTTCCTGCTGTCACTGGCGTGCCCTCATCCATGCCTATGCGCGTGAAGGCGTCTCGGACGCGACAACGATCCGCGCCCACGCCTCCACGACTCGCGGCTCAGCTCAGTCAGACGAGGCGCGTAGCCGAGGAGCCGGCGGGCCTTGGCGCGGTCGAGGGCGCTACGCCTGCGATTCGTGTTTGGCGGCAAGAAGACGACCGAGGTCCTTCGCCATCGCCTCGCCATGAGGGACCACGGCGCGCCCCAACTTCACGGCCTCGGCATGGCCCTGGCCGCGTGATCGCTTCTTGAGCTTGGCGCAGCAGGCCGCGTAGGAGACGGCGATGCCAGCGAGCACCGTCAGCGTCATACAGAGGAGTCACCCGGGAAAGGTGCACCGATTCATCTTCGGCTCCCGGCTCGACCGAGTTCCTCTCCTCGGTCATTCCTGGCGACGACAACCGCGTCAGCGAGGTCCTGCTGGCCGACTTCGAAGACGTACGCCGAGAAGCGGAAGCGAGAACCCGGGTCCCGCGGCGCTATGACGATTTCTGCACCGTTGGCGAAGCGGAGGATGACTTCGGTGGCATCCTTGGCGACAGGTCCGAAGACGAACGTGTGGTTGGTGCCGCCGTCCCACGGCCCGGTCTCCTCTCCCCAGCTGATAGCCGCCTGGTCCGGCACCGCATGCCCGCAGCCGCCGCCACTTCCACGTTCGCCCCGAATTTCGATGCACGGACCAGCGGTGTGGTCTCGTACGACGAGGCTCCAGCGGTGGCCGTCGGCGAATCCGCTGACTAGTTCGACGGCCGCCCCGATCTGGCGCTGACCGTCACCTTCGTCAGGACCCCGGCCTCGAGACCGCTCGACGGCCTCTGTCATGTGTGAGCATCCCGTTGCGATGACCGCAAGGACCGCAAGTCCCGGAAGCACCCGAACAAGACCGGGACGCTGCCCGGTGGTTGACCTCCTAGCCAAGAGTGTGTCTCGTCCCCCAGAGCGCATTCGGCAATGATGCCGCTTCGTGGCGAAAGCCGCGGGACACGTTGTGTTATTGGCCAGATACGGGGGCGTCCCGCGGTTGTCAGCGCCTGGCTTGGCCTTGCCGAGGTGTTGGCTCAGCGCTCCCCGCAGGCCGGTTCACACCAGTTTCGTAGGCGAAAATCACGGCCTGGACCCGGTCGCGAAGGTCGAGTTTCATCAGGATCCGCTTCACGTGGGTTCTGATCGTGGATTCCTCGACGACGAGAGCGGCGGCGATCTCGCGGTTGGATAAGCCCCGAGCGATGAGCTGAAGAACCTCCCGCTCCCGGGGCGTCAGCTCATCGAACTTGGCCTGATCGGTCAGCTCGGGAGTGGGCTGCTGGGCCATGCGGTCGATCACGAGCCGGGTGACCGACGGTGAGAGCAGCGAGTCGCCGGCGGCGATCGTGTGCACCGCCGCGATCAGCTCCTCGGGTCGCGCCCGCTTGAGCAGAAACCCCGAGGCGCCGGCGCGAAGGGCGCCGAAGACGTAGTCGTCCTGCTCGAAGGTCGTGAGGATCAGGACCTTCACATCCGGGGCGGCCCGCGACAGCTCCCGGGTGGCGGCGATCCCGTCGAGGCCGGGCATGCGCACGTCCATGAGCACGACATCAGGCGCCAGCCGGCGCGCCTGTTCGACGGCCTCCCGTCCGGTCGATGCCTGGCCGGCGATCTCGATCTCGGGGTCGGCGGTGAGGAGCTCGATGAGCCCGGCGCGCATCAGGTGGTCGTCGTCGGCGATCAGCACGCGCGTCAACCGGGGTGGCCTCCGTACGGAATCCGGGCTCGGACGCGAAACGCTCCGTTGGCCCGCTCGGCGTCCAGGTTGCCGCCGAGCAGCGTGGCCCGCTCGCGCATACCGGTCAGCCCGTGTCCTCCGCCGGGGCGCGGCGAGGAGTGCCTCGGCACCGGGTTGGTAACGGTGAGGTCGACCGCCGAGTCGCCGAACGCGAGCTCGATCCGGGCGCTGCCGGCGCCGTGGCGGGCCGCGTTCGTGAGCGCCTCCTGAAGAATCCGGTACGCGGCCTGATCGGCGGCGGCGGCAAGCGGGCGCGGCGTGCCCGACGAGTCGAAGGTGACCTCGAGCCCCGCCTCCGCATGGTGCGTGATCAGGGTGGCGAGCGACGCCAACCCGGTCGGAGCCTCCACGACCCCGTTCGCCGAGCCACGCTCGCGCAGCGTGCCCACGATCTGGTCGATCTCCTCGGCTGTCTGCCGTGCCACCTCCTCGATCGCCTCCAGGGCGACGAGTGAGCGGTCGGGGTCTTGGCCGTGCCGCAGCCGGGCGGCGCCGGCGCGCACCGCGATCAGGCTGATGGCGTGGCCGGCTGAGTCATGGAGATCGCGGGCGATCCGTGCGCGCTCTTCAGCGGCGGCGAGCAAGCGCTCGCGCTCCACCTCCCGCTCGGCCCGCAGGGCCCGTTCTCTGAAATCGGCGAGCTGCTCACGTCGCAGGCGCGTCCGCTCGCCGGCGAACCAGGCGACGGCCCAGGCGAGACCGTTATGGAAGGGCTGGATTCCCGGAAAGGTGCCCTGTGCGGCGGTCGCCCCGATGTACGCCACCAGCAGCCCGGCCACGGTGGCAGTGGTGCGCCCCGTCCACGGGGTCTCGTCCCCCCGGCTGGCGGCGAGCAGGTACAGGGCCGCGATGGGGCCGAGCATCAGGTCGAACGGATAGCCAAGCTCCGCCAGGAGCACGCCCGCCGCCGCTGTCCCCGCGAACACGCCCAGGGGGAAGCGCCGCCAGGCGACGAGCGGCACCGTCGAGCACGCCACCAGCACGACACCGAGCAGGTCGAGGTCCCGTCGTCCGGGACGGGAAGGCTCGATTCCGCCATGCGACAGCAACACCAGCGAGCCGGCGAGCACCGCCACGGCGACGGCCAGGTCGAAGAGCTTTCCGGACCTTGGCCGGCCAGCGAAGAGTCGGGTTGCCGTGGCGGCCGATGACACGACGCCAAGGATACGTGTGCCAGTGCCGCCGGGAATCCCCCTGACGGATGATCCGCGTCCACTCAATGGGGACGGGGAAGTTCCCCTCACAGGGCGTTTTGTCTCCCCCCGAACTTGGCCGACACTTCAACCATCAGGTGCAGGCAAACCGAGACTGGAGACGCACGTGACCAACCGGTCCCCCTCCCCCGACGTCCATGACAGCGACACCGGCGTGGGTTCTGACCGCGACGTGATCACCGGCGCGCCGCGCTGGGCGAAGGTGTTCGGGATCATCGTTCTCGGCCTGGCCGTGCTGTTCGTGGGCTTGAAAGTCACCGGCATCGGCCCGAGCCACGGCCCCGGCCGCCACACCGGTGGTGGCGGCACGCCGTCCTCCGGCGTCACGGACGACGGGGGCCGCACCCCGCCGCCCGGCGTGGACCGCGGCTGAGGAACCCGGTGACGATGCCCCCCCGCCTCCGCAAGTTCGCGCTCACCGCCCACGTCGTCTCCTCGGTGGGCTGGCTCGGTGCCGTCGTGGTCTTCTTCGCTCTCGCCGTCGTCGGCCTGACCAGCCAGGATGCACAGACGGTGCGTGGCGCCTATCTCGCCATGGGGTCGACCGCCTGGTTGGTCCTCGTCCCGCTGGCCTTCGCTTCTCTGCTGACCGGGGTTGTCCAGTCACTGGGCACCCAGTGGGGCCTGTTCCGCCACTATTGGGTCCTGATCAAATTCGGAATCACCGTCTTCTCCACCTACGTCTTGTGGGGCTACACATCGACGCTCACCAGCCTGGGCGACGCGGCGGCGGCCCAGGCGACGATGTCCGGGAACGAGCTCGCCATGCTGCGGAGCCCCTCCGTCGTGGTCCACTCCGGCGTCGCCCTCCTGCTGTTGCTCGTGACCACCGCGCTGTCGGTGTACAAGCCCCGGGGCATGACCAGCTACGGGCAGCGCCAGCAGCGTCGGCAGCGTCAGCAGGAGAAGCAGCAGGAACCGTCTCCGGTGCTCGTCCCATGACTGACAGCAGCCCGGCGCGACCGGGCCGGGGGCAGCCCGAGGACTTCGGCTTCCTCTACACCGGCACGCCCCCGTGGGACATCGGCCGGCCCCAGCCGGCGTTCGTGGCCCTGGCGCAGGCCGGTGCCATCCGGGGGCGGGTCCTGGATGTCGGTTGCGGCACCGGCGAGCACGCGCTCATGGCGGCCGAATTGGGGCTTGACGCCACCGGTATCGATATGGCCACGGCCGCCATCGAGGCGGCCAAGGGCAAGGCCCGGAACCGGAGTCTCAACGCCCGCTTCCTGGTCTGGGACGCCTTCGAGCTGGCCAGTCTCGATGAACCTTTCGACACCGTGCTCGACAGCGGTCTGTTCCACATCTTCCAGGACGAGGACCGCCCCATGTTCGTCGACAACCTGAGAGCTGTGCTCCCCGCCGGTGGCCGCTACTTCATGCTCAGCTTCAGCGAACTCCAGCCGGGCGACTGGGGGCCTCGCCGCGTCACCCAGGACGAGATCCGGGCCAGCTTCGCCGACGGGTGGCGGGTGGACTCCATCGAACCGGCCAGGTTCGACATCACCATCGACCCCAACGGCCAACTCCACCTGCCGTCCCACCAGGGTGGCGTCGACGTCGTCGACGTTGGAACGCAAGGAGACCGCGCCCACGCCTGGCTGGCGGCCATCACCCGGACCTGAGCAGGCGGCGGGGTGGCTTTGAAGGCCAACGGCCGCAGTGACGCCCCATTCGTGGTCCGGGTCGCCGACGCCGGCGGTGAGCAAGGACGTCCTCGCTCGGGCCGTCATCGACGCCTCCTGCACATGGAAACGTCGGCGCCCTTGCCGGCACGGTGTTGTTCTCGTTGCCCATCGGCACCGCGGCGTCGCTGGCCGTAGGGGCGCGGCTCGGCCGGAGGCGTGCTGCTCATGGTGTGTCCGCGTTTTGAACGCGCGATTGGGGTAGTGTTCATGCATGGCGCGTCCTCCGGCAGAAGCGTTGACCCTGCTGCTCGAGGAGCGGCGGGCCTTGGAAGAGATCGCTGCTAGTCCCTCGAAGGCGCACGGCATGGTCCGTCAAGCGAAGGGGCTGCTGATGGCGGCTGATGGGGTGGCGAACTCGACGATCGCTGATCGGCTGGGGGTATCGCGCTCGACGGTGCTGGGCTGGCGGGCCCGCTTCGCCGAGGACGGCGTGAAGGGGGTGGGCAAGGTCCGTCCGGGACGGGGTCGCAAGCCGACCATCCCGGCGGGGAAGATCGACGCGATCGTGCGGGCCACTCAGGAGACGACGCCCGAGGACGCCACCCACTGGTCGGTGCGGACGATCGCGAAGGAGCAGGGGGTCGGGAAGTCCTTTGTGCACAAGGTGTGGCAGGCGCGTGGTCTCAAGCCGCACCTGGTGGAGACCTTCAAGCTGTCCAACGACCCGGCGTTCGAGGACAAGCTCGTCGATGTGGTGGCGCTCTACCTCAACCCGCCCGACAAGGCGGTGGTCCTCAGCGTGGACGAGAAGTCCCAAGTGCAAGCACTGGACCGGACCCAGCCGAGCCTGCCGATGAAGCCGGGTCGGGCCGGGACGATGACCCATGACTACAAGCGGCATGGGACGACCACGCTCTTCGCCGCTCTGAACACGATCACCGGGCTGGTCTTCGGGGCGTGCATGCCCCGGCACCGCCACCAGGAGTCCCTGGCCTTCTTGAAGCTGATCAACCGCAAAGTGGCCCGGGGCAAGGAGATCCACCTCATCCTTGACAACCACGGCACCCACACCCACCCCGACGTGATGACGTGGCTTGAAGCCCACCCGCGCTTCCACCTCCACTTCACGCCGACGTCGTCGTCGTGGCTCAACCTGGTGGAACGGTGGTTCAGGGAGCTGACCTCGAAGCGGCTCAAGCGAGGCAGCTTCACCAGCGTGGCCGAGCTCGTCGCCGCCATCGAGAACTACATCGCCCACCACAACACCGACCCCAAACCGTTCGAGTGGCACAAGACCGCCGACGAGATCATCGAAGGTCCGACGAGGCCGAGTAGCCCTCGAACAATCGTCGGCTAATTCGAGGACACACCACTAGGAACCTGACGAAGGCGTGGAAGCCCCGGACCGGTCCGGAGGGCACAGGCCGAGGTCGACCGCGGGGTCGGATTCGGGACGGCCGGCGGCGGTGCCGTAGAAGCGGGCGTCGCCGAAGGGGTGCAGGCTGCCGTCGGCCTCGAGCACGTAGTACCCCGAGCCGGAGGGCGTCGCCCGGATCTGGACACTGCGGCGCGATTGGTGCGGTTGGGGGGCCGGGACGTTGCCGTGGGACTGGGCCGCCCCGAAGGGAAGCACTTGGCCGGCCGCGGTCAGGAGCCAGTATCCCGTTCCCGTCGGGTGAGCGGCAGCGCCGACCACCGGGTCGCCCGCGGCGAAGCCGGCCGCGGATCCCAGGGACTTCGCGTCGCCAAAGGCGAACACGTTGCCGTCGCGAGCCACGGTCCAGTACCCCTCGCCCGAGGGAGTGGCGAGGAGCGTCACTACCGGCGCTTCGGGACCCGTCTCGGCGGCGGACCCGTAGAGGCGCGCGTCGCCGAAGGCGTACACGGCACCGTCAGCAGCGACGACCCAGTAGCCGAGCCCGGTGGGTGTGGGCTCGAGCCGCACGACGGGAGCGTTGAGGGCCATGCCCTCGGTCGAACCGAACGGGCGGGCGTCACCGAAGGGCACCACCCGGCCGTCCCCGGAGAGCACCCAATAGCCCTGGCCAGAGGGAGTGGGCGCCAGCGACACCGCCGGCGGGGGCGCCGCCGCCGAGGCCGGGGTCGGCGCCTCGCCGTAGGGGAACACCTCGCCGTCGCCGGTGAGCAGCCAGTAGCCCGGGACGGGGGTGTCCCTCATCCGGGAGGCGAGCCGGTCTGCCACCGCCTGGCGGACGGCGGGGAGGGCGGCGTAGAGCTGGTCGCCGGGGCAGGCCGTGGTGCCGGCGTCACGATGTCCGATGACGGTGGAGCGCTCACCGGTGCTCCAGACGGTGGTGGCCAGCGGGTCGATGCCATGGCGGTCGGCTTCCCAGGCCAGCAGAGCCTCGAGCGCCTCGAGGGCAGCCGACGACGGCGCCACGAAGCGGAAGTCGCCGAGCAGGGCCACGCCCAGGGTCCCGGGGTTGTCTCCTGCGGTGTGAGCTCCGGTGACGCCGTGCCCCTGGCTGTCCTCCCCGGTGGGCGGCTCCCCCGGACGGTACTCCCGGGCCCAGCGCCCTTCGTAGATCCGCCCTTGGGCGTCGATGAGGTAGTTGTAGCCGATGTCATCCCACCCGTTGGACTGAGTGTGATAGGCGAGGATGGCCCGCACAGTCGATGCCGGATCGGGATCGTCGTTCGGTGTCACCGTGTGGTGCACCGAGACGCGGGTGGTTGGTGCGAAGGACGGGTGGCCCCTGCGCAGCGACTCGTCCGCCCCCCATTCCCGCCGCGTCACGATGGCCGGACCGGCAGACTCCTGGGGGGCCGATTCCGCCCCGGCCGTCCGGTAGCGCGCCGCGTTTCCCACTTCCGGAGGCTCGGAGGCGTTGATCGCCACCAGCCTCACGCTGCGCACCGGGCCACGCAGGAGCCGGACCTGCGCCTCGGCGGGGTGTGGGGCGACCAGCAGGCCGGAGAGCCACATGCCCTTCGCCGGATCGCCGAGGTCGTGGGCGCGTTCCAGTAGGTGCCAATCACTCCAGGTGTCCTCGGGCCGCCGCCAACGGATCTCAGCCACGATGTCCTCGGCTCCCTCCCAACGCAGGCCGAGGTGCGAGATGGCGGGGGGTAATGGGACCGGAGGGACCAGGAGCGGCCGGGCCGGAACGGAAGGAGGCAGGTCGAGTTCGTCTGATCCGAGCGGCCAGGCGGCGCGGGCGTCGCGCTTCGAAACGGCGGCGCCGACGGCCGCAGCGACCAGGCCGACGACAAGGCGACGACGGGTGATCATTCCATCTGCCACATCACCCATGTGAGCGACAGTAGCCACGCGAGTCACAGACGTGGTGGACCCCGCGGCATCTCCTCACGACACGGTGTGTTGAAGCGTTCGGCGTCCGGAATCTCAGCAAGGTGTGTCAGGAGGTTGACACCATACCTTAGGGGGGTATAGTACCTGGCATGCCTGGTTATGACATGTCAAAAGAACAGCTGCTGGCCCGGTTGCGCCGCGTCGAAGGCCAGATCCGGGGCCTGCAGCAGATGGTGGAGACGGACCGTTACTGCGTCGACGTCCTCACTCAGATCTCGGCCGTCACCAAAGCGCTCCAGAGCGTGGCCGTGGGCCTGCTCGACGACCACCTACGCCACTGCGTGGCCGATGCCGTCTCGACGGGGGGACCCGAGGCGGATCGCAAGCTGACTGAGGCCACCGCGGCCATCGAACGACTGATCAAGAGCTAGGAGGATTCGTGACCCGCTCCCCCACCACCATCCGATCGGGCGATGACCAGGTCGTCGGATCTGGCCATGGCCACCATGCCGAGGGCTCCGATGACACCCACCAGATGCCTTCGGCAGAGCACCACGGCGCCGGCCACGACGCCCACGGGGACCACGCCGGGATGTTCCGCCGGCGGTTCTGGTGGAGCCTGCTGCTGACCGTCCCGGTGGTGGCCACCAGCCACATGGTCATGGACTGGCTG
>JBIOUX010000215.1:0-3322 GCA_044867425.1 Acidimicrobiia bacterium
GACACCGACGTGGTCGGGTCGCACAGGTCGAAGCCGGAGTAGAGGACCTCCATGTCGTCGAGGGTGGCGATGGACACACCGGAGTTGCCCACCTTGCCGTAGATGTCGGGCCGCTCGTCGGGGTCGAAGCCGTAGAGGGTGACGGAGTCGAAGGCGGTCGACAGGCGGGTGGCGGGGTGGCCCTCGGCCAGGAAGTGGAACCGCCGGTTGGTGCGGAAGGCGTCGCCCTCACCGGCGAACATGCGGGCCGGGTCCTCCCCCGCCCGCTTGAAGGAGAACACGCCGGCGGTGAAGGGGAAGTGGCCGGGCAGGTTCTCCGAGCGCAGGAAGCGCAGGATCTCGCCGTCGTCGCCGGAGCGGGGCAGCGCCACCCGGGGGATCTTCGAGCCCGACAGCGACTCCCGCACCAGCGGCGTGTGCAGCTCCTTGTCCCGCACCCGGACCACCAGCTCGTCGCCCGAGTAGGCCTCCACCGTGTCGGGCCAGGACTCGAGCAGGGCCCGGTCGGGCTCGGCCAGCGCCCCGGTGGCCTCCTCCAGTGCGGCGTCGACATCGGCGGTGGCCGCCGAGCGCCCGGAGAGGATCTCCCGGGCGGTGCGCAGCGCCTGGCAGCGCCGGGCGGCGTCCACCGCCTCGGCCGTGGCCGTGTGGTAGCCCCGCACCGTCTCGGAGATCTCGGCCAGGTAGCGGGCCCGGGCCGGGGGCACGATGGGCGAGACTGACGAGCTGGTGCGACGAATTTCTTCTCCGGGGACACCCCGGACCCCGGGCGGGGCCAGCGCCCCGGCGGTGGGCAGGCGCAGCCCCCCCTCGGCCAGGAGGTCCCGCAGGTGCTGGTAGAGGGCGGTGACCCCGTCGTCGTGGAAGCGGGAGGCGATGGTGCCGAAGACGGGCATGTCCTCCGGCTTCTGGGAGAACGCCTCCCGGTTGCGGACCAGCTGGCGGCGCACGTCCCGCAGGGCGTCCTCGGCGCCCCGGCGGTCGAACTTGTTGATGACGACCGCCTGGGCGAAGTCGAGCATGTCGATCTTCTCCAGCTGGGAGGCGGCGCCGAACTCGGGAGTCATGACGTAGATGGGGACGTCGACGTGGGGGACGATGGCGGCGTCGCCCTGGCCGATGCCGGGCGTCTCCACCACCACCAGGTCGTGGCCGGCGGCCTTGAGGGCGCCGATGATGTCGTCGAGGGCCTCGGGCAGCTCGTGGGCGCCCCGGGTGGCCATGGAGCGGAAGTAGACCTGGGGCGAATCCAGGGTGTTCATGCGGATGCGGTCGCCGAGGAGGGCCCCGCCGCCCCGGCGCCGAGTGGGGTCGACGGCCAGCACGGCGATGCGGAGCTTGTCCTCCTGGTCGAGGCGGAACCGGCGCAGGATCTCGTCGGTGAGCGACGACTTGCCCGACCCGCCGGTGCCGGTGATGCCGAGCACGGGCACGGACCGGGCCCCGGCGGCCTGGCGCAGCTCGGCCAGGAGCGCCTCGGGCATCCGCCCCGCCTCCAGCACGGTGATGGCCCGGGCCAGGGCCCGGTGGTCGCCGGCGTAGAGCTCCTCCAGGGACGATGGGACATGGGCGGCCAGGTCCACGTCGCAGTCGGCCACGATGGTGTTGATCATCCCGGCCAGGCCCAGGCGCTGGCCGTCCTCGGGGGAGAAGATCCGCTGGACCCCGGAGGCCTCGAGCTCGGCGATCTCGTGGGCCACGATGGTGCCCCCGCCGCCGCCGTAGACCTTGACGTGGTCCGCCCCCCGGGCGGCCAGCTGGTCGACCAGGTAGCGGAAGTACTCCATGTGGCCGCCCTGGTAGGACGACACCGCCACTCCGGCGACGTCCTCCTGCAGGCAGGCGGTGAGGACCTCGTCGACCGAGCGGTTGTGGCCCAGGTGGATGACCTCCGCCCCCTGCGACTGGAGGATGCGGCGCATGATGTTGATGGAGGCGTCATGGCCGTCGAAGAGGCTGGCGGCGGTGACGATCCGCACCGGGTGGACGGGTGTGTGGAGGTCGTCACGGGGACTCATCGGAGGTCCGCCTTTCCGAGCTGAACACGGCTCACCGGCCCATAATAGTTGGACGTCCTACTATCCGTCTACCTAGGAATTTTCGCATATACGCGATACCCTCAAGCTGTGTTTATGACTCTTCGCCTGGCGGCTCATGGTGGTGCGGCCGGGGACCCCAGCCCCGGCCGCCCAGGTCCTCCTCCGCTGCCGCTCCGGAGGCCCTGATGGCCGGCAAGCGCAAGCTGCCCTTCGACCCCATCGCCGAGGCCCGCCGCCACTGGGAGGGCCGCTGGGAGCGCGGCGATGCCATGGCCGCCGCCACCTCGGTCATGCGGGCCGCCCAGATCGTGCTGGCGGCGGTGGACGAGGCGGTGGCCCCCTTCGACCTCACCTTCGCCCGCTACGAGGCCCTGGTCCTTCTCCAGTTCTCCCGGAAGGGCTCGCTTCCTCTGGGGAAGATGGGGGAACGGCTCATGATCCACCCCACCTCGGTGACCAACATCGTGGACCGCCTGGAAGCCTCCGGGTTCGTGCGCCGGGTGCCCCACGCCACCGACCGGCGCACCACGCTGGCGGAGATCACCGACGAAGGCCGGGCCGTGGTGGAGGAGGCCACCCGGGCGGTGACGGCCGTCTCCTTCGCCCTGGAGGGCCTCTCCGCCAAGGAGCTGGAGCAGCTCACCCGCCTGCTGCGCCGCTTGCGCCACAGCGCCGGCGACTTCGAGGACACTCCTTAGCAACACGGGGTAGGTCCGGTAACAACACCGGGCAGATCCCGTAACACAGCATTCACCCTCGACACGGTTGACCCGGCCGGCCGGTCGGGTAATTTGTGACCTTCGACCGAGATGCGGCGTCTGAGGGGGTCTGTATGCCGCGACGGTGCTGGGCCAGCGGAGTCCGCCGACGCTCGTGGTGGGTGGCTCTGGCCGGCACGGTCCTGGTCTCGGGCATCACGGCCGCCTCCGCCCAGGTCACGGTGGGGCCCGCCGAGTTCACCGGTCGCTGGAGCCTCCCCTTCGAGGAAGGCGGGATCGATACGCCGGCCTGCTGGCAGACCGATGACGGGAGCCTGGACTGCAAGCCCGTGGCCCAGGCCATGGGGATGCTGCCCGACGGCCGGGTCTTCTACTACTCGGGCCTGGAAGGCCAGGAGAACGCCGCTCCCGGACCGAGCTCGGCCGACATGCGCGACAGTCCCTCCCGGATCCTGGACCTGCGCACCGGCACCCCGGAGTGGACCGTCCCCGCCGAGCCGACGGGGGGCGCTTCGAACCCCGATGTGCGCCCGGGCGGCCCGGCGGGCGACCCGGCGGCGGCCG
>JBIOUX010000216.1:0-2547 GCA_044867425.1 Acidimicrobiia bacterium
CCTCCGGGCCGCCGGCGGGCAGGCCGAGGTGGTGCGCTACCCGGGTCAGCTCCACGGGTTCTTCGCCATGGACCTCCTCTTCCCGGCCGCCCGCCGAGCGCAGCGCCGGGCGGGTGAGGCGCTCGCCTCCGCCTTCGGGGAAATAGCTCCGGGCGGTTGGATCCCGTGGCCGGCCCCCGAGGCGATCCTTCGGATCGGCCGCGCCTTGGTGGAGGTGGCCGGAACGGTGGCGGGCCGTCTCCTCCCCCGTCTCGCCTGCGCGGCCTCGGCCGTGGGCGGCGGCGACACCAACGACGAAGCTCAAACGCCAATGACCACACGACCATGGACCAGGAGGGCTCCGTGACAACCACCTTCGCCCACCTTCGTCTTGGCGAGCCCGACAAGTACGCCGAGGCCATGCCCTACGAGACGTTCGCCCGCCTGCGCCGGGAGGCACCCGTGGCCTGGATCGACGAGCCGGCCCGGCCTGAACACAACGTGGAGGCCGGCCCGGGTTTCTGGGCCGTCACCCGCCACGCCGACGTCGACACCGTCTCCCGCAACCAGGCCACGTTCTCGTCGTGGTTGGGGACGACCTTCCTCCACGACCCCCGTCCCAATGAGCTGCCCCTGCTGCGCCAGATGATGCTCAACATGGACCCGCCCGAGCACACCAATCTGCGGCGCATCGTCAGCCGGGTGTTCACCCCCAAGGCGGTGGCGGAGCTGGCGACCTCCATCGAGGGCTACGCCGCCGCCATCGTCGACCGGGTGGGACCCAAGGGCGAAGCCGACTTCGTCGAGGACATCGCGGCCGAGATGCCCCTCCTCGTCCTCGCCGACCTACTCGGCATCCCCAGCTCGGACCGCCACCTCCTCTTCGACTGGACGAACCGCCTTATCGGCTACGACGACGCCGAGTTCGGCGGCGACGAGGAACGGTTCCGGTCCGCCTTCACCGAGATGTTCGCCTACGCCGCCGAGCAGACGAAGCAGAAGCGGACCCACCCGGGCGACGACGTGTGGAGCCGCATCGTCAACGCCGAGGTCGACGGCGAGCGGCTCAGCCCCGTTGAGCTCGACCGCTTCTTCCAGCTACTCGTGGTGGCCGGCAACGAGACGACCCGCAACCACCTGACCGGAGCCGTCTACGCCCTCAGCCTCCACCCCGACCAGCGGGACCGCCTCCGGGCCAACCCGGAGCTGCTACCCCGGGCGCTCGACGAGGTGCTGCGCTGGTGGCCGCCGGTCATCCAGTTCCGCCGCACCGCCACCCAGGACACCACCCTGGCCGGCCAGCCGATCGCCAAGGGCGACAAGGTGGTGATCTTCTACGCCTCGGCCAACCGGGACGAGGCGGTCTTCTCCGACCCGGACCGCTTCGACATCGACCGCGACCCCAACCCGCACCTGTCCTTCGGGGTCGGCCCCCACTTCTGCCTCGGCGCCGCCTTGGCCAAGCTGGAGGCCCGGGTCATGCTCACCGAGCTGTTCCGCCGCCTGCCCGACGTGGAGGTCAGCGGGCCGCCCGAGCGGCTGCGGTCCAATTTCATCAACGGCATCCGCCACCTTCCGGTGCGGTTTACCCCGGTGGCGCCGTGATGGGTGACCGTCCCGTTTGGCGGCAGGTCTTCGACCAGGTCGAGCGGCGCCTCTCCCCCCGGGCCAGCGAGCTCACCCACACCGGGCGCTTCGCCGACGTCATCGGGTTCATGCTCTCAGCCAAGGCCGGGCTCGAGCGTCGCCGTCGAGAGCTCCTGTGCCGGGCCTGGCACGCCTGGAACCTGCCGGCCAGCAGCGACGTCGAGCGTCTCACCCACAGGGTCGTCGAGCTCGAGCGGCGCCTGCGAGACCTGGGCGCCGCCCTGGAGGACGACCGCCCCGGCCCGGGCACCGGCCCGGTGGCCCCGAAGAAGGCAGGAGGTGAGACGAGTGGCCGCACCGGTGGACGTCGCCGATCTGCTCAACCGCGCCAAGCGTGACGTGGAGCGGGCCCGCTTCCGGGCCCGCAACGGCATCAAACTCATGATCGGGACGGACCGACCCGGAGTGGGTCTCACACCCAAAGACGAGGTGTGGGCACGGGACAAGGTGCGGCTCTACCGCTACCACGGCGAGCGCCGCGCCGTCGGCGACACCCCCAAGGCCGGGGCCGGGCGTCCGCCGGTCCTGCTGGTGATGAGCCTCATCTCCCGCTCCTACATCCTCGACCTCCAGCGGGGGAACAGCTGCGTCGAGTTCCTCCTCGGCCGGGGCCTCGACGTGTTCCTCCTCGACTGGGGCGTGCCCGACGAGCTCGAAGCCGGCTTCACGCTGGCCACCTACTGCGACGACTACCTGCCCCGGGCGGTGTCGGCGGTCGCGGCCGAGGCCGGGTCGGACGCCGTCACCGTCTACGGGTACTGCCTGGGCGGCGTCCTCGCCCTCCTCTACGCCGCCGGCCACCCCGGTCGACTTCTCGGGGCTCGGGCCGCTCACCGCCCTGATCGACGGTCGGGTCCCTCCTGAAGACCTGGTCGACGTCACCGGCAACATCCCGCCCGGGGTGATCTTCAACGCCTTCCG
>JBIOUX010000217.1:0-3322 GCA_044867425.1 Acidimicrobiia bacterium
CTGGCTGGCGGCGGCGGACGGCGGCGTCTTCGCCTTCGGCGACGCCGGCTTCTTCGGCTCGGCCGCCGGCAAGGCGCTGGAGAAGCCCGTGGTGGGCATGGCCGCCACCCCCACGGGACGCGGATACTGGCTGGCCGGCGCCGACGGAGCCGTCTTCAGCTTCGGCGACGCCGGGTTCTTCGGCTCGGCCGGGGGCAAGCGGTTGAGCGCCCCCGTGGCCGGCATGGCGGCCACCGAGGCCGGCGACGGGTACTGGCTGGTGACCGCCGGCGGGAGCGTCCTCACCTTCGGGGCGGCGGGGTCCTTCGGCTCGGCCACCGAGAAGCGGCACGAGCCCATCGTCGGGATGGCCGGTGGGGGCGGTGGAGGCGGCTACATGCTGGCCGCCCGCGACGGCGGCATCTTCACCTTCGGGAATGCCCGGTCCTACGGCTCGGCCAGCGGCATGCACCTGAACGGCCCGGTGGTGGGCATCGCCGGCAAGGGGTGACGCGCCTCGGGGGGCGCCGCCCCCCGAGTCCCCCCCAATGCCTGGAGGCGGCCCGCCGGCCGCCCCTGTCCTTCTGTTCCGGCGGGCGTCTCCTCGCTTCGATCGGGCCCGCCGAGTCAGACCCTGATATTGCAGATGGGCCCGTGAACGCTGCCCTGGGGGTGGGCTCGGATGCTTGAGGGTGTGGTTCGGCTCTGGAGTGGGCGGGTTGGTTCCCGGGGATGTGGAGGGGGCGGTTCCGTGGAACCCGTCGGGTGTCGCCGTCGGCGGTTCCGGGCGCGCAAACCAGGGAGGGGGCAGTGTTGGGGTCGTCGGGGACGCTTGGCTCTCAGGCGAAGGTGGGAAGCGCCCGCAGCCGGGTCAGGGCTTCGACGAAGGCGTCGGCGTGTGCGTAGGCCCGGGGCAGGCGCAGCCGCAGTTGGCGGGCGTGGAGCACGACTCGGGCGGCCACGTTGAAGAAGGCGAGCCGGAGCCGTTTGCCGCGACAGGTGCGGAACGCTTCGGGGAGGGCGAGAACTCGGACCCAGCGGGCCACGTTGTAGGCGAGGGCGGAGGCGTGCCACCACAGCCAGTTCCCGGCGAAGTTCTCGAGCGGGGCGTGGCAGAGGCCGAAATCCTCTTTGAGCTGACGAATCGCTTCTTCGGGGACACCGCCCCGGAGGCGGTGGTGATGTTCGACGGCGGCGGCCGAACCCAAGAAGGGCGGGATGTTGGTGATGATGGCGTGGTAGCGCCATCCGTCGAGGTCGTCGAAGGAGAGCTGGTCGCCGGGGGTGGTGGGTTGGCGACGGACGATCAGGCGCACTGCTCGCCCGGCGAAGGTGAACGGCGCCTCGGCCACTTCGGACCCTTTGGCTTCCTCGGCGCCCAGTGCGGGGGCCCAGGTCGTGTTCGGGTCGCGGGCCAGGGCTTCGACGGCTCGGCGGACGTTGGCGTAGCCCCGCACGGTGATGGTGTAGGCGGCGTGGTGACGTTCGGCGGCCTCGATGACGTCGGCCCGGTACCCGGCGGAGTCGACCCGGATCCACAGCTGGTAACGGTCCCGGCCTTCCTTGGGGATGGCCGAGACGCAGTCGTCGACGAAGCCGCCCAGGGCCCGGCCGGGGTTGGCGTTCCCGCCCCGGGCCCGCAGGGCCAACACGTCGCCGTTCTCTCCGCAGATCCCGAGCATGGGCGAGAGGCCGACCTCGTGGGTGTAAGAGAACGTCGAGCCCTCCTTCCCCGGCCCGTAGGTAGGGACCAAGGTGGCGTCGGGGTCGATGGTCAGGATCCCCGGTTCGGGCGCCGCCCCCAGCGCCCACGCCCGGCGCAGCATGACTCGGTTCACCGCCGCCGCGGTCTGCGCCCGGCCGAAGTCCGACCCGGCGCAGAACCGCCACAGCGTCGTGTGCGACGGCAGGCTGTGCTCCCCCCGCAGCCGCTGAGTGGCCTCACCGGCCAGCAGGGAACGATCGGAGAGGAAGTCCCCGCCGGCCAGCTGGAGTTCGACCACCGCCCGGTAGCACTCCCCGCCCGTGTAGCCACCCGGGCCGATGGGGCGCAACACCCGACGATCAGCCTCCGCCACCAGGCCCAGGCGATCGAGCAGCTCCCCCCACAGAGCAATGCCCGCCACCCCCGTCACCGAGTCGTCGCTGGCCTCGGCCACCGGGTGGGCCACCGCCCGACTCGGCCGCTCCACGACCATGTCTTCCACCGGAAAGAGCAGCGCGGTAGCGTTCACCTGACGGGTGCTCCCTTCCTACGAAGCTGCGTGGCTTGGTCGCTCGCATCGTCGCAGGTAGCGGAGCACTTGTCGCGCCTATCCAGGTGCCCTCCCCCTACCCGACTGCAATATCAGGGTCTGAGCCCCGCACCGTCGGTGTCAAGCCCGCCCAGGAGGCCAGCTTGCGGGCGGAACCGAAGCGGGTGATGTCGCCGACTTCGGCCAGGATGATCATGGCCGTCAGCTCGCCCACGCCGGGGAGGGCCATGAGGACCTTGACCCGGGGGTCGGCCTTGGCCCGTTCGTGGATCTGGCCGTCGAGGGCGTTGATCGGCCCGACGAGGCCGTCGAGGATGGCGAGGTTGTCCTCGATCACCCGCCGGGACACCTCGGGGAGATTCAAAGACGCCAGCCACGCCCGTCCCGGGCCGCTGAAGCACCCTCCCGGACGGTCGTAGCCGTAGTCGGCCAGCACGGCGTGGATCCGGGTCCGGAGCATGGTCCGCACCCGCACCAGCTGGCAGCGGTGCCGCAGCAGCGCCCGCAGCTGACGGACGGCCGGTGGAGCGATCCACGCCTCGGGCAACAGATCGGCCCGCAGCAACTGAGCCAGCGTGGCCGCGTCGACCTTGTCGTTCTTCAACCGGGCAGCGGCGATCGCCTTGCACCTCGAGGGGTGCACCAGGTGCGCCTCGAAGCCGTAATCCTCGAGCAGTTCCACCAGCCAACCCCACCCATAAGCGGCCTCAAACGCCACCGGCGTGCCCACGCGAACACGGCCAATGGCCGCCAAGACCGGCTCCACCCCATTGGGCACGTTCCGGTTGACCAGGACCTCACCGGACTTGTCGACCACGGCGATCTGCGAACGCTTGCGATGCACATCAATGCCGACATAGACAGACATCCCGGGTCCTCCTTCCCGAGCTCGTACTGACACCCGGACCGTAAAAGGACCGGGCTGAGCAGGGAAGGGGGGCTCGGTCCCGGGCCAGCCCGGGCCCGACCCCCATAGGGTCAGGTCACCCATTTCTCGCAGGTGCGGACCGTCGCTGCAGCTTCCCGATGGCCTAGGTGCCGTTGCACGGCAACGGGGTCGGCACCACGATCGACGAGGAGGCTGGCGC
>JBIOUX010000218.1:0-27965 GCA_044867425.1 Acidimicrobiia bacterium
CAGGCCCTCGTAGCGGCGGGGGATGACGCCGTTGTCGACGAGGTTGAGCCAGTCGAAGCCGGCGGCCGCCAGGTGGCGCTCGGCCTCGTCAGTGGGGACCTCGCCCCGCAGGAGAACGGACGCCTCCCGGGCCGTGTTCCAGGGCTTGTGCTCCTCGATGCGCCCCGGGAAGGAGGCGGCGAGGAGGGCCCGGGCCTCGGCCAGGGCGGGGCCCGGCGGCCCGTCCCCGGGGTAGGCGCCGTGGTCGTGGATCACCCGGTCGCCCCGCTCATAGACCCGCACGCCGCCCAGCTCGCAGAACCACGTGGTGAGCCCCAGGATGCGGGCCACGGGCCACATGCCCTCCGCCGCCCGGCCGGTCACGGCCACGATCTCCAGGCCCTCCCGGGCAGACCGGACCAGCGCTTCGGCCGCCGCCGCGGTGGGGTTGCGGGCCCCGTCCCACAACAGGTTGCCCAGCGGCCCGACCAGGGTGCCGTCGACGTCGGTGTAGAGAACCTTCACGCCGAAAGTTCGTCGGCCGGGTCTCGAAGCGACGCCAGCGGCGGCCGCTCCGAGGTCTCCACCGCCACCTCCAGGCGCCCGTGGGCCCCGTCGAAGCGCGCCAGCCGGGCCGCCTCCGGGGCCGGGACCCCGGCCCGGCGCAGGGCGGCGACCATCACCGCCATGGCCTGAGGGCCGAGCTCGTCCAGAGTCCGGTGGCGGTGCCGCCGGGTGCCGAGGTCGACCTGGGCGAGGGCGGGGAGTCCGGCGGTGGCGGCCACATCGAGCACCAGGGCCAGGTCGACCCCCCAGCCCTGGGTGACGGGCAGGGACTCGAGCAGGGGGCGCCGGCCGGCGTACTCCCCGGCCAGCGGCTGCACGATGGCGGTCAGGGCGGGGAACAGGAGCGAGAGGAGCGGCCGGGCGGCCAGCTCGGTGACCCGGCCCCCGCTGGTGGCCGCTCCGCCCCCGGGGCGGTGGTAGAAGCCCTTCACGAAGGCCACTTCGGGATGGGTGAGCAGCGGTCCCAGGAGACCCACCGCGAACCGGGGCCCGAAGTCGGAGATGTCGCCGTCCACCCAGCACACGAGGTCGCCCCGGCTGACGGCCAGCGACTTCCAGATGGCGTCGCCCTTGCCCGAACCCGGGCCGGTCTCGGGGAGCACGGTGGCGCCGGTCACCACCCGGGCCCCCGCGGCTCGGGCGGCGGCGGCGGTGCCGTCGGTGGAGCCATCGTCCAGCACCAGGATCTCGTCGAGCAGGGGCACGTCCTCGGTCAGGTGCCGCCGGGCGGAGGCCACGATGGCCCCGATGGTCCGTTCCTCGTCCCGGGCCGGGATGCACAGCGAAGCGGACAGGCCCAGCTCCGCTTTGGCATCCGCCAGGCGACGGGCCGTGAAATCCCGGTGGGAGAAGACGGGCGTGCGGCCAATTCCAGGGGGGTGCACGGGCGGAAGATAGCCTTTGGGTATGCGACGCCTGGCCTTGGTCGCTCTCGCGTGCCTGACATTCGCCCTGACGCCGGCCCAGGCCACCGACGCCGGCGTGTCGATGGTGGACGCCCACTTCCAGCCCCCTGAGGTCCGGGTGTCGGTGGGCGGGACCGTCGTCTGGACCAACGAGGACTCCATGGTCCACGACGTCACCGCCGACGACGGGTCGTTCGACTCCAGCCCGGCATGTGAGGCGGCGACGGGCACCGGCTGCCTGGCCCCGGGCGACACCTTTGCCCACACCTTCCCCCAGGCTGGGCGCTTCACCTACCACTGCCAGCTCCACGGATCGCCGGGGCAGGGTATGACCGGTGTGGTGACCGTCGGGTAGCCTGGGGACAACGACCACAACACAACACGCGCTCATCCAGAGCGGCCGAGGGACAGGCCTGATGACGCCGCGGCAACCAGCACCGATCCCCCAAGGACCGGCGCCAGGTGCCAATGCCTGATCGATGAGCAGCCGAAGGGCGGGACTCCCGCTCGAGGCGCTCGAGAGCGCGTCGAGACCAATGAGGAGACTGCCGTCATGACCTTCGTTTCCGGGCTGCGATGTCGGGAGTGCGGGCGCGCCTACGAGGTGGCGCCCATCCACGTGTGCGAGTGGTGCTTCGGGCCCCTGGAAGCCGCCTACGACTACGACGCCATCGCCGCCACCCTCACCCGGGAGCGGATCGAGAAGGGCCCGGCCAGCATCTGGCGCTACGCCGACCTCCTCCCCGCCGAGCGGGGCTCGGCCGTCGACCTGGGCGCCGGTTTCACGCCCCTGGTGCGGGCCGAACGGCTGGGCGGCGCCCTCGGGCTCTCCGAGCTGTGGATCAAGAACGACACGGTGAACCCCACCAACTCGTTCAAGGACCGGGTGGTGGCGGTTGGCCTGTCCAAGGCCCTGGAGTTCGGCTTCAAGACGGCGGCGTGCGCCTCCACCGGCAACCTGGCCAACTCGGTGGCCGCCCACGCCACCCGGGCGGGCATGAAGAGCTACGTCTTCATTCCCTCCGACCTGGAGTCGGGCAAGGTGGTGGCCACCGCCGTCTACGGCGGCAACGTGGTGGCGGTCAACGGCAACTACGACGACGTGAACCGGCTGTGCGCCGAGCTGGCCGGCACCTACCCCTGGGCCTTCGTCAACGTCAACCTGCGCCCCTACTACGCCGAGGGATCCAAGACGCTGGCCTTCGAGACGGCCGAGCAGCTGGGCTGGCGCTTCCCCGACCACGTGGTGGTGCCCATCGCCTCGGGCTCCCAGCTGACCAAGATCAAGAAGGGCTTCGAGGAGCTGGCCAAGGTGGGCCTGGTTGACGCCGACCCGGCTGCCATCCGGGTGTCCGGCGCCCAGGCGGAGGGCTGCTCGCCGGTGGCCACCGCCTTCCTCACCGGCTCGGACGACATCCGCCCGGTCAAGCCGAAGACCATCGCCAAGTCGCTGGCCATCGGCAACCCGGCCGACGGCTACTTCGCTCTCGACGCCATCCGCCACAGCGGCGGCGCGGCGGCGGCGGTGACCGACACCGAGATCGTCGACGGCATCAAGCTGCTGGCCCGCACCGAAGGGATCTTCACCGAGACGGCCGGCGGGGTGACCATCGCCACCCTCAAGCATCTGGCCGAATCGGGCGTCATCCGCCCCGAGGAGCGGGTGGTGGCCTACGTCACCGGCCACGGCCTCAAGACCCTGGAGGCCCTGACCGCCACGGTCGGGCCCACCGCCACCATCGCCCCCACCATCGAGGCCTTCACGTCGGCCTTTTCCATCGAGGAGTAAGACCATGTCCACCACCGTCCGCATCCCCACCGCCCTGCGCACTCTCACCGGAGGCGCCTCCGAGGTCTCCGTCGACGGGTCGACGGTGGGCGAGGTCCTGAAGGGCCTTGACACCGCCCACCCGGGCATGGGGGAGCGCCTCTTCGACGAGGCCGGCAACCTGCGCCGGTTCGTGAACGTGTTCGTGGCCGACGAGGACATCCGCTTCCTCGACGGGGTGTCCACCCCCGTGGCCGAAGGTCAGGTGGTCAGCATCATCCCCGCCGTCGCCGGCGGGTAACGCGGACCGGCGCTTCCGTAGACTCCGTCAGGTGAGCCGGCCGGGGGGCGTCGTCGCCATCCTCTTCACCGATCTCGTCGGCTCCACGGCGCTCCTCGACCGCGTCGGCGACGACGTGGCTCTGGTGGAACAAAGCCGGGAACCCTGGTGAGTCCGGTCGTGGCCGTCCTCGGTGCCGGCAACGTCGGCTGCGCGCTGGCCGCCGATCTCGTCCTGCGGGGCGTCGACGTCCGGCTCTTCAGCCGGTCCGCCGAGCGCCTGGGGCCGATCGAAGCGGCCGGCGGCTTGGCCCTCACCGGGATGATGGAGGGCTTCGCCAAGGTCCCGGTGGTCACCGCCGTGCTGGAGGACGCCCTCGCCGGCGCCGAGGTCGTGGCCCTGACCGTGCCAGCCACCGCTCTGCCGGCGTACGCACCCCTCCTGGCCACCGCCGTCACTGCCGAGCAGGTCATCTGGCTGAACCCGGGACAGAGTGGCGGCGCGCTCTACCTGGCCGCCGAGATCGAGCGCACCACCGGCCGTCGGGACCTGCGCCTCTGCGAGATGACCACGGCCTCCTACGTGGCCCGGATGGCCTCGCCGGCCACGGTCCGGGTGATCGCCGTCAACCAGGTCTCGCTGGCCGCCTTCCCCAACCGGCACCTGAGGGAGTGCTACGAGCGGCTCGACACCCTGCTGCCCGGGCAGTTCGAGCACCTCGGCAGCGTCCTCGAGGCCGACCTGGGCAACATGAACGCCCTCCTCCATCCGCCCGGCATGATTTGCAACGCCGGCTGGCTGGAAGCCACCGAGGGCCAGTTCCCCTTCTACCGGGACGGGATGAGCCCGGCCGTGTCCCGAGTGGTCGACGAGGTCGACGCCGAGCGGTTGGCGCTGGCGGAGCGACTCGGCGTGCCCGCCATTCCCCTGGTCGAGTCCCTGCATCGGGCCGGCTTCACCAGCGCCGAGGGGGCGGCCTCAGGGCGAATGTACGCGGCGATGCAGGCCAGTGAATCAATCCATGGGGTGCTCGCTCCCCCTCGCCTCGACCACCGGTACCTGCACGAGGATGTGGGCTGGGGCCTGGTGCCCTGGGTCCACCTCGCCGAGGCCGTCGGGCTGCCGACACCCACCATGAGCGCGCTGGTCGCGCTCGCCGGCCTGATGAACGGCATCGACTACCGGAGCGAGGGCCTCACACTCGATCGGATGGGCCTGGTCGGCATGTCCGTCGAGGAGATCAGGGCGTACGCGGAACGCGGCGCAGCCTGAAGGCCTACGGCGCTCAACGGGGCGCGGCCGTGGTGCTGGGCCCGGTGCCCTTCTCGACCACGACGATGACGCCCGTCACCTCCGGGTTGGTCTTGGAGTGGTACGGAAACCGGCCCACGGTGGGGAACTTGTACTTCCAGGTCTCGCCGGCCTTGAGGCAGTCCGGCTCCGAGCCGGTGGTGCAGCCCGGGCTGGAGTCGAAGGACCCGTCGTCGGCCGTC
This sequence comes from Acidimicrobiia bacterium, assembly GCA_044867425.1. GTDB lineage: Bacteria > Actinomycetota > Acidimicrobiia > IMCC26256 > BP-133 > CAWBJP01. The sequence continues at coordinate 4,993 of JBIOUX010000218.1, forward strand.
ACCGTGTGCACGGCGTCGCCGTCGTCGTGGATGAAGACCATGGTGTCGCCCTGGCCCAGGTAGGACTCCTGGGGCTGGAAGCGCCCGTCGCGGATCACCACCTCGTGGGCCCCCTTGGCCCCGGGGACCAGGAGGACCGCCAGTGCCGCCACCGCTCCCACCGCCGACCACACCAGCGTCTTGCCCTTCGACATCCTGGCCTCCCTTGTTTGTGGTTATGAGCCGACCCTGAACACCGTGTGCATGCCCTCGGCGAAGTGACTCTCGGCGACGCCGTCCTCCTCCTTGTCCACCACGTTGCAGGCCAACACGTACCTGCCGGCCTGGAGGGCGAAGTTGCCCCGGCACAGCTGACCGGCCGCCATCGGCTCGATCTCGCCGATGAGCGCACCCTCGGGCAGCTTGGCCTCGTCCATGGCCCCGTCGGCGTCCTTGGGCAGCGCCTCGGCCGAATCTCCCCGGACCACGACCAGCTCGTGGTCCTCCTTCCCGGCGTTCTCGGCCACGAAGGAGACGATCCCCGGCCCCACCAGGGCCACGCTGGGGGTGACCATCCACTCGGTCAGGCGGACGAGGACGTCCGTTCCCTGAGTGGACACGCCGCCCTGGACCTCGCAGGCCGCGCCCGACCCGGCCTTCGTGGTCACCGTGCCGCCTTTGACCGTGGAGTTGGTGGCCTCGCCCTCACCCAGGTTCTTCGCCGTGCCCTCCTTGCCGTCCCCCCCGCAGCCGGCCGCCAGCGACGCCACCGCCACCAGCACACACGCCCATTTCGAGACCATCGCCGGGTTCCTCCGCTGTTTCCGTCTGCCGGTCGTCGCCGGCGGGTGCCGGCCGGGTGGCGGGAGGCCAGATCCGCCGCCCGTCGCAGAACACGGCCGGGACCTTGCCCGCCACCACCCTGGGCCGCACCCGGGTGCCGACGGGACACGCCACATCCGGAGCCTGGCGCGAGGCCAGCCGCTCGCCGGAGTCCATGGTGAGCTCATAGAGGGTGGACGTCCCCTGGTACTCCCGGCCCGTCACCGTCGCCGGCCCGCCGGCGTCGGCCTCGAAGTTGAGCTCGTGGGGCCGGACCATGACCGAGAGCTCACCGGAGTCGGGGACGGGCAGGGGACCGACCCGGCCGAGGTCGGAGAGCACCATCTGACCTTCCACCCGCCGGGCGGGCAGGAAGTCGGCCACGCCGAGGAACTCGGCCACGAAGCTGTCGTCGGGGAGTTCGAAGACCTCCTCCGGCGGGCCCACCTGCAACAGCCGGCCGGCCCGCATGACGGCCACCCGGTCGCCGAATCCGAGGGCCTCGGAATGGTCGTGGGTCACCAGCACGGCGGTGGCCCCCGCCCGGCGCAACACGTTCTTGGTCTCCACCCGCAGGCTGTCCCTCAAGGCCCGGTCCAGGTTGGAGAACGGCTCGTCGAGCAGGATCACATCGGGCTCGGGGGCCAACGACCGGGCCAGGGCCACCCGCTGCTGCTGGCCGCTGGACAGCTCGTGGGGGTAGCGGGCCGAGAGCTCCTCCAGGCCGACGAGCTCGAGCACCTCGTTCACCCGCGTGGCCTGCTCCCCCCGGGGGAGCCGGTCCAGTCCGAAGGCGATGTTGGCGGCCACGGTCAGATGGGGGAAGAGGGCGTAGTCCTGGAAGACCATCCCCACCCGCCTCCGGTCGGGCTCGACCCAGGCCCCGTCGCCGGCCACGGCCCGGTCGCCGATCCGGACCACTCCGGCATCGGGCCGGAGCAGGCCGGCGATGAGGAGGAGCATGGTCGACTTGCCGCAGCCGCTCGGGCCGATGAGGGCCAGGTGTTCCCCGGCGACGAGGTCGAGGGACACGCCGTCGACGGCGGTCGATGGGCCGAAATGCTTGTGCAGACCCTCGATGGCCAGGGCCGCCCCGGACAGGTTCATGTCACCCCAGCCCGGGGTGGGGCCAGCGCCGGTTCGGCCAGCGCCCGTTCCCAGGCAGGCTGCCGATCCGATCCGGCGCTGGCCCGCATCGTGAGGATCACGGGCACGAGGGCGACGGCGACGATGGTGAGGGCGGGAAGCCCGGTCTGCTCCCAGGCGGAGTTGGCCGTCAGGTCCCACACCCACACCGAGAGCGTGTCGAACCCGAAGGGCCGCAGGAGGAGCACGATGGAGATCTCCTGGAGGGTGTGCACGAACACCAGCAGGAGGGCGGCCGTCATCCCCGAGCGCAGCAGCGGAGCGTGGATGCGGGCCAGGATGCGCCCCGGGCGGGCGCCGAGGGTGCGGGCCGCCATCACCACCGACGGGGTCACCTTCTCCAGGCTGGCGTCGAGGGTGGCCGTGGCCAGGGGCACGAAGCGGACGGTGTAGGCGTAGAGCACCCCCAGCAGGGTGATGGTGGCCAGCTTGACGCTTCCGGCGGCGTTGAAAGCCAGCAGCACCCCGATCGCCACCACGGTGCCGGGCAGGGTGTAGCCCACCAGGATGCTGCGGGCCGCCCACCGGGTGGTCCGCCCGCCGGAGAGCCGGGCACCGCTGGTCACCAGGGCGGCGACCACCAGGCAGGAAGCGGCCGCCATCCCGGCCAGGAGGGCGCTCCGACTGAGGTGCTCGAGGTAGCCGCGGGCCGTGACGAGGCCGCCCAGCCGGCTCCAGGTGGCCAGGCGGACCACCGGGAGCAGGAAGGCGCAGGACAGGACGGCCAGGCAGGCGCCCGTCGCCCCCCAACGCCGCCATCCTCGCAGCGGGAGGGGCTCCAGGAACTCCTTGGCGCCGGCCTGGTGGAAGCGGGCCCGCCCCCGGAAGGCACGCTCCAACGCGATCACGGCCAGGGCGAAGACGAGGACGAGGACGGCCAGTTCGGTGGCTGCGGCCCGGTCGCCCATCCCCTTCCAGACCCGGAAGATCCCGACCGAGGCGGTCTCGACGTTGAAGTACTGCACGGTGGCGAAGTCGGTGAGGACCTCCATCATGACCAGGGCCAGGGCGGCGGCCAGCGTGGGCCGGGCCGCGGGCAGCACCGCCCGGCGGGCCGCCCGCAGGCGACCCTGGCCCAGGGTGCGGGCCACCTGCCAGGTGCGGAGCCCCTGTTCCCGCAGGGCGGTCATGGCCAGCACGTAGACGTAGGGGTAGAGGGTGAGGACGAGCACGGTGGCGGCCCCGGGCAGGCTGCGCACCTCGGGGAACCACACGTCGCGCCCGAACCAGTCCCGCAGCGTCGACTGGATCGGGCCGGCGAAGGAGAAGGTGGTCAGGAACACGTAGCCGAGGACGTAGCCGGGCATGGCCAGGGGCAGCACCAGGGCGAAGCGGAACACGGAACGGCCGGGGAACCGGTAGGCGCTCACCAGCCAGGCCAGCGACACCCCGAGGGCCAGGGTCCCGACCCCCACGAGCACGAGCAGCGCGATGGTGGAGGTGAGCATGTTGGGGAGCCGTGTCTGCCACAGGTGGCGCCAGACCGACGGGGTGGGGGTGAACACCTCGGCCGCGACCAGCACCACGGGGAGGACGACGAGGGCAGCGACCCCGAGGACCAGAGCCGCCCAGGGGTTCGCCCTCCTCAGCGGCGTGGTGGTCATCCGGGCCGACTCGGGGTCCCGGGCATCACTGGTAGCCGACCTCGTCCATCAGCTTGGTGGCTTCGGCGTTGAGATCCCCGATGCGGGACGCTTCCAGCTGATCGGCCTTGAAGGTCCCGAAGCTCTTCAACAGATCGCTCGGGGGGACGGCGGCGTTGACCGGGAACTCCTGGCTGGTGGCGACGAAGGTGGCCTGGCCATCCGTCGCCAGCCATTCGATGAACCGCTGGGCGAGGTCGGGATCGTCGGCGTACTTCGTGACGCCGGCTCCGCTGATGTTGATGTGAACCCCCCGCCCGGCCTGGTCGGCCCAGAAGATCTTGGCGTCCAGGCCGGGGTTCTTCGTCAGCTCCTCGGCCAGGTAGTAGTGGTTGACGATGGCGACGTCGCAGCCTTCCTTGGACACCGTCCGCACGATCTCGGGGTCGGAGTTGATCATCTCGGGGTCGTTGTCGACCCAGCCCTTGACGATCGCTTTGGCTCCGTCATAACCGTCGTGGGCGATGAGGCTGGCCACCAGCGACTGGGTGTAGGTGGCGGTCGAGTTGCGCAGGCAGAGCCGGCCCTTCCATTTGGGGTCGGCCAGGGCGGCGTAGGTCGACAGCTCAGCGGGATCGACCCGCTCGGGGTTGTAGATGATGGTCCGGGCCCGCAGGGCCAGGGCGAACCACCGGTTCTGGGGGTCCTGGAGGTTGGCGGGGACCGCCTGTTCCAGCTTGGGTGACTCCAGCGGTTGGAGCAGGTCCGAGTTGGCGGCCAGGGCCAGGTTGGAGGCGTCGACGGTGAGGTAGACGTCGGCCAGGGTGTCCTCTCCCTCGGTCTTCAGGCGCTCCCGCAGGTCGGCGTCGCTGCCGAAGAGGAACTCGACGTCGATCCCGGTGTCCTTGGCGAAGTCGTCGAAGGCGGTCTCCACGCCGTAGTGGCGCCCGGAGTAGACCCGCACCACGTGGTCCTCCTGGGCGCCCAGGGCGGAGCAGCCGCCCGCCACCGCCAGCACCGCCGTGACGAGCGCCACCTTCGACCACTTCGGGCTCCGCATCGTGCCCTCCCGTCGTGCCGACCGTGGTGTGTAAGGAAACGTTACCCAAGAAACGCGGGACTTGCGTACCCGGTCGGCAAGCGACCCAACATGATTTTGTTCGGCATACCTAAACTTAGGAGATGCTGCGAGCGGGGCGCCATCGGCTGCGCCAGTTCATGTCCGTCGGGCTGACCGTGCTGGCCGCCCTCCTGCTGGGGGTGGCGGCCACGGCACCGGCCGGTCCGTCGGCCTTCGAGTTCGCCAAGGGGGTGGTGGCGGGCACCGACACCGACCGGGTCACCACGCTCCAGTTCGGGCCCGACGGGCGCCTCTACGTGGGCCAGCAGAACGGGCTCATCAAGGTCCTCACCGTGGTGCGCCACGGGCCGGGCTCCTACGAGGCGGTGGCCAGCGAGACCATCGGCGAGCTGGTCAAGCTGCCCAACCACGACGACGACGGCACCGAGAATCCCCGCCATGTCGGCCGCCTGTTGACGGGGTTGGTGGTGAGCGGCACCGCCAGCCGTCCCGTCATCCACGCCGTGACCACCGATCCCCGCATCGGCGGCGGGTTCAAGAAGAAGAACCGCAACCTCGACACCAACTCCGGGGTGCTGTCCAGGCTGGACTGGGACGGATCCGCTTGGCGCCGCCTCGATCTGGTCCGGGGACTGCCCCGCTCGGAGGAGAACCACGCCGGCAACGGCCTGGTCCTGGAGCCGTCCGGCCGGCGGCTCTTCCTGGCCCAGGGGGGCAATACCAACAACGGCGCCCCCTCGGAGCAGTTCGTCCTCACTCCCGAGTACGCCCTGTCGGCCGCCATCCTGACCATCGACCTGGCCGCCATCGGCGATCTCACCTACGACCTGCCCACCCTGGACGACCCGGTTCGGCCCGGCGCCGAGGACGCCGGCGACCCCTTCGGCGGGGCCGACGGGAACAACCAGGCCCGCCTCGTCCCGGGGGGGCCGGTCCAGGTGTACGCCCCGGGGTTCCGCAATCCGTACGACCTCGTCCTCACCGAGGCCGGTCAGCTGTACACGGTCGACAACGGGGGCAACCCCGGGTTCGGCGATGCCCCGCTCCCCCGAGATGGTCACTGCACCAACGAGCCCCGGGCGGGCGGCGGCCACGACGTCGACACCCTGCACCGGGTGGTCCGGGGGTACTTCGGCGGCCACCCCAACCCGACCCGGGCCAACCCGGGCAACCGCTTCGCCGGCCAGTCGCCGGTGGGGGAGGCCCACCCGGTGGAGTGCGAGCACCGGGTGGGGGAGGCGACGGGGGCGCTGGTGACCTTCCCCGCCTCCACCAACGGCATCGTCGAGTACCGCAGCCAGGCCTTCGGCGGAGCCCTGGCCGGTGAGCTGCTGGTGGCCAGCCTCGACAATCGCATCTACCGCATCGAGGTGGGTGCCGACGGCCGCTCGGCCCAACCGCACCTCCTCTTCGATCAGGTCGGCTCGGCGCCCCTGGACGTCACCGCCCAGGACGACGACGGCCCGTTCCCGGGCACGATCTGGGCGGGGGACGTCGGCGACGGGTCCATCACGGTCTTCGAGCCGGATTCCAGGGCCAGGTAGACGAAGGCGGGGCGGTGGCGTCGTAGAGTCTTCCGACGTGCCAGAGCCGATGCGGGGGGAGCGGGACGGGCCATGGGCCAACCTGCTGTCGCCTGAGGCGCTGGCCGACCCCTACGCCTTCCTGGCCGGCCTGCGGGAGGAGCACGGGCCCGTGTGCTGGAGCGGACGCCACCGGGCCTGGCTGTTGACCAGCTTCGACGAGGTGGCCGGCGGTTACCGGGACGAGCGCCTGTCCTCCGACCGGGTGGGGGCCATCGCCCGGCACCTGGACGCCGCCGGCCGGGCGGCCATGGCACCCACCCTGGAACTGCTGAGAGGCTGGATGGTGTTCCGGGACGAGCCCGACCACACCCGGCTGCGGGACCCCGTCCGCTGGGCCTTCACCCCCAAGGTGGTGGAGGGGCTGCGGGCCCAGGTCCAGGCCCTGGTGGACGAGCTGGTGGACGGGGTGGTGGAAGCCGGGACGTGCGACCTGGTGGCTGCCCTCGCCTTCCCCTTGCCGGCCATGGTCATCGCCCACCTCCTGGGGGTCCCCGCCGCCGACCGGGACAAGTTCGGCACCTGGTCCCGCAAGCTGGCCGCCGTGGTGTTCGGGGCGGGCGACGACCCCGAGCGCCGGGCCCTGGCCACCGAGGGCAGCACCGAGTTCACCGAGTACTTCCGCTGGCTGGTGGCGCAGCGGGAGGTCGAGCCGGGTAACGACCTGGTGAGCGCCCTGGTGGCCGCCCAGGGTGACGAGGGTCTCAGCGCCGGTGAGCTGGCCGGGGCCTGCACCCTGCTGCTCTTTGCCGGCCACGAGACGACCGCCGACCTGCTGGCCAACGGCACCGTGGCGCTCGTCGGCCACCCGGGCGAGCTGGAGCGGCTGCGCCGGGAGCCCGGGCTGTGGCCGATGGCGGTGGAGGAGATCCTCCGCTTCGACGCCCCCACCAAGGTCCAGGTCCGGGTGGTGACCGCCGACCATGAGCGCTCCGGGAGCGCCCTGAGTGCCGGCGACATGGTCTACCTGTGCCTGGCCGCCGCCAACCGGGACCCGGCCGAGTTCCCCGATCCCGACCGCCTCGACGTGCGCCGCGACCCGCGCCAGCACATCGCCTTCGGCCTGGGCCCCCACCACTGCCTGGGCGCCCCCCTGGCCCGCCTCGAGGGTCAGATCGGCCTGCGCACCCTGTTCGAGCGCTGCGCCGAGATCGAGATCGCCGGCGACCTGACCTACGAAGCGCTCATCGCCTCCCGGTCGCTGACGGCGCTGCCGGTGACGGTCAAGCCAGCCTGAGGCGCGTCCTTGACATAAGACTGACCTTAATTTCTATCGGGAAAGTCTTCATCGACAAATGAAGTATGAGGGGCGACGATAGACCCGCCATGCGAACCCCCGCCCGCGTCCTGTCCACCCAGACCATCTCCACCCTGGACGAATACGTGGCTCGACGGGGTGGGCAAGGCTTGGCGGCCGCCCGGAGGGTCGATCCCGACGTGCTCATCAAGGAACTGGAGGCCTCCGGCCTTCGAGGCCGGGGCGGCGCCGGCTTTCCGACCGGCCGGAAGTGGCGCACGATGGTCGAGAACCGCTCCTCCGTGGAGCCCACCACGGTGGTGGTCAACGGCGCCGAGGGTGAGCCCGGCACCTTCAAGGACCGCAGCATCCTGCGCAAGAACCCCTATCACGTCCTGGAGGGCGCCCTCATCGCCGCCCTGGCCGTCGGCGCCGACCACGTGGTCGTGGCGCTGAAACGCTCCTTCGAGCCCGAGGTGGCCCGGGTGCGGGCGGCCATCGGTGAGGTGGAGGCCGCAGGATGGGCTCCGGGCGTCGGGCTCGAGGTGTTCGAGGGACCGGATGAGTACCTCTACGGGGAGGAGAGCGCGCTCCTCGAGGCCATCGACGGGCGCTACCCCTTCCCCCGGATCGCCCCACCCTTTCGCCGTGGTGTCGAGCGGCCCTTGGTCCGGAAGGCCGGCGAAGCTCCCGGCAGCGGCCTGCCCGCCCGGGTGGACATGGCCGGGCCCACCGAGGAACTGATCGCCCCGCCGGCACTGGTGGACAACGTCGAGACGCTGGCCAACGTCCCCCGCATCATCGCCCGGGGCGAGGCGTGGTTCCGCACCCTCGGGACCGGGGAATCGCCCGGGACCATCGTGTGCACGGTGACCGGCGCCACCCGCCGCCACGGGGTGGCCGAGGTGATCATGGGCACGCCCCTGCGCGCCGTCATCGAGGGCATCGGGGGCGGTGCGTTACCGGGGCGGAGGATCAAAGCGGTGCTCCCCGGGTGCTCGAACGGCATCATTCCCGAGGACCTGCTCGACGCGCCGGTCAGTTACGAGGGCTTGGCGGCCATCGGCAGCGGGCTGGGATCGGGCAGCTTCATCGTCCTCGACGACCAGGACGACCTGGCCGCCGTCGCCGCCGGCGTGGCCCGCTTCCTCGGCGTGGAGTCCTGTGGCCAGTGCACGCCGTGCAAGCACGGCGGTCTCCTGCTCGCCGACCTGCTCGGGCAGGTCAGCCGCTCGGAGGCCGACGAACGCACGCTGGTGTCCATCCACACCCGAGCCGCCACCGTGAACGAGCAGGCCCGCTGCTATCTGGCCCACCAGCACAAGGTGGTGCTCCAGAGCATCCTCGACCGGTTCCCCGGGGAGTTGCGGGCTCATCTCAGCGGGGAGGCCGGCCCTGTCGAGCCGTATCTGATCGCCGAGCTCATCGACATCGTCGACGGCGTCGCCGTCTGCGACGAGCGGTTCCGTGAGAAGCAGCCCGACTGGTCCTACGACCCGCTCACCAAAGGCAAGAATCCGGCCGACCGCTTCGGCGAGAACCGGTTCGGCGACTGGACGTTCAAGCCGTGAGGCCGTCGCGGTTATCCAGGAGACTTGTGATCAATTCCCGGTCAAGCCCGCCTCAGGCGGCGCTGGCCGGTGGCGATGCCGAGTCCCCCGAGGGCGATGGCGACTCCGGCCAGGGCCAAGAGGCCCCGGTCGGGTCCGGTGCGGGGCAACGTGGCCGCGTCGTCGCCGCGCTCGTGGTCGGCCTCCGTTGACGCCGCGGGCGCCGCGGTGGGTGCCGGCAAGGCGGCCGCCTGGGCGGCGGGCGTGGTCGCCGGGGCGGCGGCGGAGGTGTGGGGCGCGGCTTGGGCGGAGGGCGCGGGAGTAGAGGCCGGTGGGGCGGGGGCGGGCCCGGCCTGGGCCGGAACGGGGCCGGCGACGACCGTGAGCACCGGAGCGGGGGTGTCCGAACTCTTCGGCCCGTCCCAGATCACGACCTTGCCGTCCCCGTATGTCTGCGACACCTTGAAGGCGTAGTCCCCGGGCTGGGCCGGGGTGAGCAGGGTCAGGCGGAACAGCGAGTCACTGCTCGTCCCCGACGTCCGGGTGAAGGTGACGAGGGCGCCGCCGGCCGGTGTGTCGCTGGCGCCGCACTTCCATCCGGCCTTGGACTGGCAGCTCACGGCGCTCAGGCCGGCGGGCACGTCGATCACGACGGTCGTGATGTGGAGATCCGGCCCCTGCTCCTCCGGCACCTTGAGGGTGATGACCCGCGCGCTGCCGGTGGGGACCGTCGAGGAGCCTTCGAACTCCGCGTGGGCCCAGGCGGGCCACGCCGGAAGGAGGACGGCCAGGACCGCGCCGCCCAGGAGTGACCACGTCGCCCTTCTCACCTTCGCCTCCTTCTGCGGCCGCCCGGCCAAGGGGGCACCGACCTGTCGGCTCGCCTCGCCCACCATCCCGCTCAGCAGAAACGGTCGCCCGCCTCAGGTCATGAATTCCCATTTCCGCGGCAATTTCACACATTGCTTACGGAACCCGTTTTGACATGGGCTGGCCGCGGAAATCGCTGGCCCCGCGGCGGGCGGCCCGGCAAGCTGATGCACCTGTGCGGCCGTCCCCTCGCCTCGCTGCCGTCCTGATCCTGATCGCGCTGATCGGCGCCGGGTGCTCAGCCGCCGAGCCACGGGCCAAGGATCTCGAAAACCACTCCGGCGAGGACATGGACATGGAGCGGCCGACCATCGAGCGCCACCCCGACGGCTCCTTCACCGTGGGGGCCAAGTTCCAGTGGCGCCACGGCTGCGGCGAACGCAAAGTCCCGTGCTGGTTCAAGGATGGCGACGACCATGGCGGCCCGGACGTCTTCGGCGCCCACATCAGCGATCCGGTGACGGTACGCGACGCCACGTTCACGCTGGTGAGCAACTGTGGCCAGCGCCGGGTGCTCCGGGACTGGGTGCGGTTGGACGACGGCGTCGCCTTCATCGCCCAGGACGAGTCCCGCGCTGCGGGGAAGAGCTGCGAGGGATCTCCGGGACGGGAGTACAACTGGGACTCGGGGTCGGTTGTGTTCGACTTTGACCTTGCCGTCCCTTGTGACGTGCAGCTCGTGGGAGCGGATGCGATGTTCGGCCACTCATGGGGGAAGACGGACGGGAACGTCAGCGTCAACCAGGGCAACATCGACTGGGGCGGGGACGCCAGCGACCAGTTCACCGTCATCCCCAACGGTGCGGGGGCCTACAGCTGTCCGAAGGCCGAGACCCTCCGGGACTGAGTGCCGTTGGGTCAGAAGATGTCGGGCCTGTTGGAGTCGTCGGCCTTGTCGCCTAGCGCACCACGGTGAAGATCCGCCATTCGCCGGGGACGCCCTTGAGCTCTCGGGTCCCACGGTCGTCGAACTCGAGGCCGGAGCCCGCGACCAACGGTGGGACCGCACCGTGTGAAGCCCGGCTCGGACCTCCAGCCCGAGCGTCTTGGCGGCGTCGGTGATGGCGCAGGCGCAGCGCATGGCCCTGGCTGGCCCGTCAAAAGTGGCCAGGAACCCGTCGCCGGATACCTTCACCTCGGTTCCGCGGAACCGCTCCAGTTCTCTCCGGACCGTCTCGTCGTGCTGGTCCAGGACATCCCGCCATCGATGGTCGCCCAACGTGGCGGCTCTTTCGGTCGATCCCACGATGTCGGTGAACAGTACGGTGGCCAGCACGCGATCCGGCTGGGCGGCTGGCCGGATGCCGGTGAGGAACTCCTCGATTTCGTCGACCACGGCACCGGCGGGTTCGGCCCACCAGAAATCCCGGCCAGGAAGCTCCACGTATCTGGCGCCGGCGATGCGCTCCGCGAGATACCGGCCGTGCTCAGGGCGGACGAGCAGCGGCTCGGCACTGTGGATCACCAGCGTCGGGACCTTGATGACCGGGAGGACGTGACGAACGTCGACGGTCAGGAGGGCGTGGGCGAACGCCCTGGCGGTATTGGGACTGGCCTGGATTCGCCTCCACTTCAGGCACCACTCCCGCAGCCGACGGTTGTCAGGGATCATCGCCGACAAGCCGGTTCCCGTCACCCATTCGTCGGGCAGGCCGTCGCGGAGCTTCATGGCCAAGTGGGGCGGGAACCCGAAGGAGTATCCGTCGGCCTGGGCGAGCCGGGCCGTGGCGTTGACGAGGATGAGCGCCGATGTCCGCTCGGGGAACGTGGCGGCGAAGAGGATGGCTGCAGCTCCGCTGTCGCTGGTGGCGAATACGGCGGTCCGTCCGCATCCGACTTCGTCAAGGACGACCCGGAGATCGTCCATCCAGTGCTCGGGGGCAGAGGCCTCCTCGAACGGCGCGGGGTCCGAACACCCGAGGCCGCGCTTGTCGAAGGAGATGAGGCGTGTGAACGAGGCCAGCCGCCAGAGCGACCGGGCGACGGCGGGCTGCTCCCATCGGCCCTCGAGTGGGAACGTCCACTCGGGGAGGAGCGCCAGGTCGATGGGGCCTTCGCCGACGACCTGATAGGCGATGTGGAGGTCGCCGTTCTTGGCGTATCGGGTCTGGGGTGTGCCCGTCACCCGAAGTAGTCGGGCTCGTTTCCGGCCCTCCACTTGATGTTGCAGGATCACCATGCTGCGTGGTGTTGCCCGACGCCGCCCAGTCCGCTGACCTGCGGAAAGATATGGGCGTAATTCTAAATTGTGACGTTGCGTAGTGCCCTGTCCGTGTCATCCGTGACCAAAGCGTGACCAGAAACGGTCGTCAGAAACGCCTCGACTGGTCCTCGGCTGCTCGTCTCATCGTTCTGCGGCCAGCCGTTGTAGCCAGCGGGCTGGGGCCTGGCAGCCGCGGTAGACAGCGGCGGCGGCGTCAAAGCGCTCTGCCGCTCGAATAGCGTCGCCCCTCCGCTGCAGGATCCGGCCCCACAATAGAAACGCCTCCGCCTCCTCCCAGGGAAGGCCGAAGCGTCGGGAGACATCGATCGCCTGCTGAAAGGCGGCTTCGACGCCGGACAGGTCATCCCGAGCATCCGCCGACATCGCTTGGGCCAAAGCCACGCGGCTGGCGACGCCGCGCCACTCCTCTGATCTCGCCACCATGGCTTTTGCCGCTTCGATGTGACCCCGTCCTTCGGCCGGTCGACCCGACTCGAACTCGGCGACCGCCGCATCGAGGTGGATCAGCGGACCGACGATGCAATTGGCGGGCCGCAAAGCGAGCACCGCCTCCTGTAACTGCCGAGCCCCGGCGGGGTCCCCAGCCAGCCGGGCTGCCTCGGCGCACCACCGGTCGACTGGACAGGCCTCGACAGGGTTTCCCATCTCCAAGTAACGGCTCCGAACGGGCCTATACCGCTCGACGATCCCGTCCCACTGCCCGGTCCAAAAGTCGATCGGCGGCGCGTGCAGGCCACCGACCCAAAGATCTCCCGCCTCGCTTTGCGCCGCTTCCGCTTCGCTGAGGCGACCAGCGACCCCATGGATCCAAGCGAGTTGGGCATGGAGGAACTTCCTGTTGTTCGGCGCTTGCGCCTGCCGAGGCCGCGACAACTCGCGCTCAACCCAGCGTCTGGCGTCTTCGGGGTCGAACCACGAGACGCTCCACAAGGCCATCACCCGGGTGGAGTGGAAACCCAAGACGGAGTGGTCGAGGCGCTCGGCGACCTCCCAGGCGCCGGCAGCGGTGGCGCGAGCCTCGGCGAACTGGCCGAGACTGAAGACATGCCAGCTGAGCGGCACGCTGGCCAGCGCCTCGATCACCGGCCGGTCGAGACGGCGGGCCATCGCGATCGCCTGGTGGGCGCGCTCCAACCCGAGATCGGGCTCCATCGTCCACTGCCTGGCGGCCGTTTGGCTCACGTAGACGTACGCGAGGGCGGCCGAGTCGCCCTCCGGGGCGAGCGCCGCCTCCGCGGCCTGGAGATGCTCAAGAGACCGGGGGATGTTCATCACCTCGGCGAACATGCATAGGTCGCGCCCGAGGCGGGAGTGCATGCGTGCGGTCCAATGCGTGTCACCGAGCTCTTGGTAGAGGGCCAGCGCCTTCTCGCCGTAGGCGACGCCGGAGTGCAAGTCGAGACCGGCCACGAACATGACGTCGGCCAGCCGCCGCATGACGTCAGCCCGGCCCCGGGCATCGGAGCCGCGTGACTCCATCATTTCAAGGGCACGCTGCCAGTAGCCGCCGACCTGCTCCCAAGCCAGAGCCGCGGCAGCCTCGTCACCGGCTGCGATGAGGGCGTCGATCACCCGGTCGGTTGGGGCCAGCGAGCCCGCCTGCTGATAGTGGGTGGCAAGGATCGCCGCCTGTCCTTCTCGCCGACCGCCCAGGGATTCGAGTGCTTGAGCCGCCCGAAGGTGAAGCTGGGCCCGGCGGGTGGGCCCCAGGGCATCCTCCAGCGTCGAGCGGACAAGGGCGTGGGCGAACCGGTAGTGGCCCACCGCTGTCTCCTCAACGAGTCGGGCCCTGATCGCCGGATCGAGTGTCTCGAGGACGGAGTCGGCGGACTCGCCGGCCGCCTGGGCCAACACGTCGAGGTCGAAATGCTCGCCCAGCACAGCGGCTAAGGCCAACATGTGGTCCGTCCTGTCCGGCAGTCGAGTCAAGCGCCGCCCAACTACCTCGCGCACGCTGTCGGGGACGTCGATCTCGGCGATGGACTGCCCGACTGTCCAGGCGTCGCCTTGTCGCACGAGGTCACCCTTCTCAGCGAGGTGGCGAAGGACTTCCCGGACGAAGAAGGGGTTCCCGGCCGTCTCGCCGTGGATGACCCGAGCCAGGGCCCGACCGTGGTCGTCAAGCTCCCGGCGGGCGTGAGCTTCGACCAGGGTCTCCACCCCGGCCGCGTCGAGCCCCTTGAGGCGGAGCCGCTCCACGCCGGGCTGGCGAAGGAGCTCGGCGAGGACGTCGGCCACCTCGGGTGTGACGTCCAGTTGACTGTCCCGGTAGGTCGCCACCAGCAACACCGCCAGTACCTCATCGGATCGGATGAGATGTGAGAGCAGCAAGAGCGTGGGCTTCGTGGCCCAGTGGAGGTCGTCGAGGGCGAAGAACAACGGACGGTGCGCCGAAGACGCGGCGAGCCAGGCGACCACGGCTTCGAAGAGCCGGTAGCGCTCGGTCTCGGGATCGGAACGCAGAGGAAGAGGCAGTCCGGGAACGCGCTCAGCGACCTCGGGGGCCAAGCGCACGAGCTCTCCGGCCAAGTGACCAAGGTCGGGCGTCGGTGATTCGCGCATGTAGCGCGCCAGCGCTTCCACGAAGGGTTGGTAGGGGACGCCCATGCCCTCTTCGCACCGGCCGAAGATGACGAGGGCCCCTTCGGTGTGGGCTCGCCGGGCGAACTCGCTCATCAGCCTGCTCTTGCCGATGCCCGGTTCGCCGCCCATCAGAACGAGTCGGCGTTCGCTTAAGCGCGCCGCTGCCCATGCCTCGTCGAGGCGGGCCAGCTCGGCGGAGCGGCCCACCAGCGGGACGCGCTCCTCGCGACCCAGCGGAAGTGGAAGCGGCCCCGGCTCCGCCCGCTCTGCAGATTCGGCGGGAGGCGACGCCAAACGCCAGATCACCTCGCAGGCCGGGACGGGCTCGGGGAGGCCCTTGAGCGACAGAGCGCCCAGGTGGCGGAAGGCGAAGCCGTGGTCACCCCGGCGCCCGACGAGATCGCAGACCAGTCCTGAGGCGAGGATCTGATTTCCCTCCGCTCGGTCGCAGAGGCGCTTGGCCACCACCACGGGGGTGCCGTAATAGTCGTCCTCGGCCCGGATCGGCTCACCAGCGTGGAGGCCTATGCGCACCTGCACCGGCCGAGCCTGCTGGCGTCCATTCGCCTCCACCGCTTGTTGCATGGCCACGGCCGCGCTGAGCGCCCCGAGCGGGCTGGAGAACACGACCATGAGCCCGTCACCCAGACTCTTGACCTCCGTGCCACCGTGGGTGCTGATCGCAGCCCGGAGATGCCCGAAGTGGGATTGACGAATCTTCTCGCCGGCCTCGTCCCCTAACTCCCCGAGAAGCTCGGTGGAACTCACGACGTCGGTGAAAAGGAACGTAACCACCCCGGCCGCGGTGCTGGGCGGTACGGCAGCCGCAGCGCTACCGCCGGCCGGTTGGCACTCAAGTTCCAGGTCGTGGCGCAGCACCGCGCCCTCGAGGCGGCGCAACTCTTCGCTAGGTTCGATTCCGAGTTGCTCGCCCAGCGTGTGGCGCAACTCCTGATAGGCCCTCAGGGCATCGGCCTGTCGGCCGGTCCGATACAGCGCGACGATCCGCTGAGCCCAGAAGTGTTCCCGGAAGGGTTGCTCTCGGGTGACAACCTCTAACTCGGCCGTAAGTTCGCCGTGGCGACCGCAGGCGAGATCGGCGTCGATGCGGGCCTCCAGCGCTGCCAGCCGAGCCTCTTCCAGTCGGCCGGCCTCGGCCCGAGCGAAGGGGGCGCCGGCCACGTCGGCCAGGGCGGGGCCGCGCCACAAGGCCAAGGCCTTACGGAATGTTGCCGCCGCCTCGTCCTGGTGTCCGGCCTTAGCCTGCTCCTGCCCTCTGGCGACGAGGGTATCGAAGCGGAAGGCGTCGATCGCGTCGGGATCGACCTGGAGCAAGTAGCCCGAGGGGCGGGTGATGACTATGTGACCCGCGTTGCCGAGGGCCTGCCGGAGCCGGGACAAGTAGACCCGCAACGACCGGATGGCGCCCTCCGGCGGACTCCCATCCCACAGGTCATAAGCGAGCCGTTCGGCGGAGACGGTCCGGTTCGCATTCACGGCGAGCAGAGCCACCAGGGCCCGCTCCCGGCTGCCACGAAACGAAAGACACTCGCCGGCACGGGCCACCTCCAGCGGCCCGAGAATTCGAAACTCGAGCAGGTCTCCTCCCTCGTCGCCCACCGCCGCAAGCCTAGGTCCCCCGCCCAAGACCGTCTCGGTTAGGTCCGCGTTACGTCTTGGAAATCACCTCGCCGGATCCTCATTCCGGGTCGGGCCGCTACGTGGACTGGCCCCCTGAAGAAGCGGTAGCACCAGATAAGGGGACAGCGGGATGGAGGATGGTCGGACGGAACTGAGGGATCGCATGTTGCGGGATGCGATCATCGAAGTCCTCCGCGACGGCTTCGACCCAGCCGGGGACGGAAACCGGATTTCCCTCGTCGATGCCGGCCTGATCGGAGACGTCGCAGTCCACGGCGAATCAGTCCAAGTCGAAGTACTCGTGGCGACGACTTGGTCTCCCCTCGCGGACGCCCTCGTCACCGAGGTCGAACGGCGGGTTCAGTCGCTGCCGGAGGTGGCCCGCACCTACGTGTCGTTGATCTCCGTTGGATCTTCCGCTGCGACAAGCCGCAGCCGCCAAGACAACCGTGTCGATGAGGAGAGGGGCACAACATGAGGCCTGATTGTCTGATCGAACACCTGCAGCGGGCGAAGGTTGGCCGGCGGGAGATGCTGCGAGCGGCCGCCAGCGTGGGAGCGTTAGGAGCGTTGGCCGCCCTCGGCTTTCACCCGCCGTCCGCGAACGCGCTGCGCCGATCGAGGGCGGCCGACAATCTGCTTGCCGTTCCTGGTGAGGAGTTCACCGACGCCATGTTCGACGTTGCCGCCGTGAAGAACGGAGCGTGGGACGACACCGCCTTCTACACGAAGGGTGACCAGCGTGGAACATTCAACGAAGTGACTCCCGAGCGAACGGCGGCTGCCCTCGGTCTGCTCCAACCCGGCCGCCCCGTGCTCACCTACAGCCTTGGAGAGCTGCTGTTTAATGGCTTCCCGGCCTTTCCTGCCTCCCCGCCTCGGCTCTACGAGCAGCGGCTCACGGTGCTCGGCTACCAGCCGCCGGACGGCTTCGGCGGTGTGCTCGTGGCTCCGACCGGGGTGGCCTCCAACGAGTTGACGCTGCACGAGGAACGCTTCAAAGTGCCCGACAAGTTGCTGAGCGCGGGCATGCCCTACACCGGCACGTACCAGGTCGGGACCCAGATCGACAACCTCAACCATGCCGGCGTCCGCGACGTCTTCTACGGTGGCTACCGGGGACCCGACATCGCCGAGGCGTGGGGCACCAACCGGCTGGGTGCAGAACACATGGGCCCGATCGTCACCCGTGGCGTAGTTGTCGACGTCCTGGGTCTCAAGCTCGCCGGACAGGAGACGGCCGCCCTGTCCCAAGCCGGCAACGGACAGCCCATCCTGCGTGACGACTACCGGATTACCGTCGAGGACATCGAAGCGGCGTTGCGCCGGCAGGAGACGCCGGCGATCGAGGCAGGCGATGTGGTGCTGTTCCGTACGGGGTGGAACCAGCTCCTCGAACCGAGGGACCCCAACCAAGCCGACCAGCCCGTTGCCGCCGGCGAACCGTCGCATCCCGCGCACGCTGACCATCGCCGCTACCTGGCCGGCGAACCGGGCATCTACCTTCGCGAAGCCCGCTACCTGGCCGCCCGCCGACCCGCCATCATCGGGAGCGACACCTGGGGTCTGGAACTCCTCCCGGGTGTGGACCAGAACGTCTTCGGCCCAGTCCACCAGGAGCTGCTCGTCCACTACGGCATCCGCATCGGCGAGGGAATCGTGACTGACGCCCTGGTGCGAGAATCCATTTACGAGTTCGTCTTCATCGTGACGCCCCAGAACGCGCTCGGGGCTACCGCCGGAAACTCACCGCCAGCGGCGCTGGCCCAGCGCCCCACGGGGACAAAAACGTTGCCGGTTACCTCCTGATGAGGCTGAGCATCCCACTTCCCAGAGCTTGGCGATGTCGGGAACATCGCCGTTGACGACCGGGCGCGGTGCAACTGGTGCTGGCCCCTGGGTGGGCGACCGGCGGCCCGTCATCTCCCCGCCGGAGCCGCCCGGCGCTTGCAGTCCTCGGCCGAGGTTGACGATTTCAACATAGCCGTGGTCTGCGGGCGCCGGCCCCTCGATGTCAAACACTGAATTAGATGAGAAAGGAGCGACCATGCCGACCGAACAACAACTTAACGCCATCGAGCAGTACGCCACCGATGTATGGAGCAAGGGCGACAGGGACGCGATCGACGGCATCTTCACCAGCGACCGGGTCCGTCACGGGCCGGGCCTCGAAGGCATTTCCGAAGGAGCCGCCGGGCACAAGGAACTGGTCACGCTCTACCGCACAGCGCTCCCCGATCTGACGGTCACGATTGAGGCGCAGGTCGGTGAAGGCGAGACGGTGTTCACTCGCTGGCGTGCGACGGGCACGAACCTCGGACCCACACTTGGCGTCCCTCCCACCGGAAGATCGTTCGACGTGTTCGGGTTCTGGATGCACCGCTTCGAGGGCGACAGGATCGCCGAAGAATGGGCCGTCTGGGACACCCACGGGTTCCTCGCGCAGATCGGCGTGTCCTTGCCCTGACGGCCGGGAGACCAAGAACGGGCGGGCTGGCCACCCCTTGAAGAAGCGCCTAAACCGACAAAGTCCAACTGGTGGAGCGGCAAGTCAGCCCTCCCTCGGGGGCTGACTTGCGCCGAGCCATGGAACACCCGATCAGCGCGAGCAGGGGACACGGACTTTGAGCTTGAGCGCTTGGCCGCTGTAGATCATGAAGGCTTCGCCTTCGTGGAGGCACCGGATCTCATCGGGGTGGACGATGTAGCGGTTCCCGGCTCGTTGGCTGCCGAGGCCGGTGTGGTCGAGGGTTTGGGTTTGCTCGGTCCGTTCGAGCACCCATTCGGTGCCGGCAAGGGCGGCGACCTCGTCGGGCTGCTTGAGCTGGTGGGCGATGACGGTGCCGACGGTCCCGGCCAGGCGGTTGCGCGTGGTGTCGTCGGGCCCCAAGCTCGCCCAGGTCTGGGCGATGAGGACGACGCCGACGTTGAAGCTTCGGGCTCGCTCCACGAGGTCGACCGCGGCGCCGGGATGGTCGGACAGCTTGGAGAATTCGTCGACGACGACCATTGCCTGGCGGTCGGGCCGCTTGCGTGCGAGCGCCCAGTGGAGGACGTCTTCGAGCAGGAAGGCGCCGACCTCGGCGGCCTGGTGGCGGTTCTCGGGCCGGCCGACGGGCACGTAGGCGGCGCGGGTGTCTTCGTAGGACCTGCGCCTCGAAGACCAGCCGGGCGGGAAAATGGTGGTGATGGAGTTCGTCGGCACTGCGCCAGAGATCGAGCGGGCCCGCAACCGGGCTCGGATCGAGTCATGGTGACGACCGTCTCCGGCGGCGTGGCCGGGCCAATCCTTCGACGGCACCGACGAGCTGATCCAGCGTCGGCTCGTCGACCGGGGGCGCTTCGCCCGGTTCGCAGCAAGGCGGCTTGGTTCGTTCCTCTGTTGGCGCCTCCTTGTCCACGGCAGCGAGCAGCTGGGCGTAGACATCCGCCGACTTGCCCGAGTGCGGACCGACGAGAAGGACCAAGGCGTGGTCCTTCGCTCGCCAGGCGGTGAGGAGGCGGTCGTCTCCGTAGAGATGGCGACAGCACACGTGATCGATAAGTTCGCCGGCCAAGCGGTATCCGGCAGCATCGCAACCGCGGGCCACGATCTCTTCGATGGCCACCCTTGCGGCCGCGGCTCGTCGGCCTCGAAGCGCCTTCAGTTGCTCGCGAGCGATTGCCGTCAGCGAGACCTCGATGGCCCCCGGCTCCCGGGAATCAGCTCGTCGAGATCCTCAACCCGAACGGGTGTCAGTCTTCCGGCGGCCACATCGTCGAGCGCTTGGTCCAGCAATGGATCGTCGAGCACCGCCCGGTCCCTCAGCCGTCGCATGACGGCGATCAACAGCTGGCGGTCGTCTTGGTGACGCCGGAGCTCGTCGAGGGCATGCTTCGCGAGAGCCAGCGAGTCGTAGGTGACCCGCGCCGGCTGGCGGCCGGGGACCGCCTCGAGTACTCCGGCGGCCACCCAGGAGCGCACCGTCGGGACCGAGAGGCCGAGAACCCCTGCCGCCTCCGACACCTTGGCGCCGTTGCCCCGTGCCGCGAGACGGTCCCGGAGCTTGAGCAGCCGGCGGCGCCGGTCGTCGTCTTCCTCAGCCGCGGCGAGGCGCTCCAGCTCGACGAGGTCGGACACGAGATCGATGGCTGCCACGTCCAGCATGGTACCTCGCAGCCTTTCAAGAATCGCTCAAAATTTGAAGGCTCACGTCCGCTGGCGTCCACCTGTGTCAGCGCCAGCATCCGTGTCATCCGTGACCAATCCGTGACCAGAACCTCGGCCGAGCGGTAAAAGTGCTGGTCAGCCGTACTCCGGCTCGTTGCCGGGCTTCCACTTGATGTTGCAGCCCATGGACGGGCGCTGGTCGTCAGTCACCGGCCGTCCGCCCAGGACCGCCTCCACGGCGGAGCGGAGGTCCTCGCCGGTGACGGGCACGCCGTTGCCGGGCCGGGCGCCGTCCATCTGGCCCCGGTAGACCAACTGGCGCTGGCCGTCGAAGAGGAAGAAGTCGGGGGTGCAGGCGGCCCGGTAGGCCCTGGCCACTTCCTGGGTCTCGTCGTAGAGGTAGGGGAAGGTCCAGCCGTGACGGTCAGTCATCCTGGCCATGAGCTCGGGGCGGTCGTCGGGGTAGTTGGCGATGTCGTTGGCCATGATCCCGACCACGGCGACCCCGTTGGCCTGGAGGTCGCGGGCCAGCTCCCCCAGGCCGCCGGCCACGTGCTGGACGAACGGGCAGTGGTTGGAGAGGAAGACCACCACCAGGGCGGGGGCGGCCGAGAAGTCCGTGATCGACACCTCTTTGCCCTCCGGGTCGGGCAGCTGGAACACGGGAGCCGGGGTGCCCAGCGGGAGCATGGTGGAAGGGGTTCGGGCCACAGGTCCTCCTCGGGAAGAAACTTGCGCGTGCGCGATGCCTGGGCTACAACGCTAGGTTGATTAGCACTCTCAGGGTGAGAGTGCTAATACCAGAGTTCGCAAGCTCACAACGGTTGCTCCAGGGGGTTTTTCCAGAGATGCCGAAGATTATTGCTTTCGATGAGCAGGCCCGCCGGGCGCTCGAGAGCGGGATGAACCAGCTCGCCGACGCGGTGCGGGTCACGCTCGGCCCCAAGGGGCGCAACGTGGTCCTCGAGAAGAAGTGGGGCGCCCCCACGATCACCAACGACGGCGTGTCCATCGCCAAGGAGATCGAGCTCGAGGACCCCTACGAGAAGATCGGGGCCGAGCTGGTCAAGGAAGTGGCCAAGAAGACCGACGACGTGGCCGGTGACGGCACGACGACGGCCACGGTGCTGGCCTGGGCCATGGTGCGCGAAGGCCTGCGCAACGTCGCCGCCGGCGCCAACCCGATGACGCTCAAGCGCGGCATCGAGAAGGCCGTGGGCGTGGCCGTCGACGCCATCAAGGACCAGGCCAAGGAGGTCGAGGCCAAAGACCAGATCGCCAATGTGGCCGCCATCTCCGCCGCCGACCCCGAGATCGGGGCCACCATCGCCGAGGCCATGGAGAAGGTGGGCAAGGACGGCGTCATCACCGTCGAGGAATCGCAGACGTTCGGCATGGACCTCGACATGGTCGAGGGCATGCGCTTCGACAAGGGCTACATCTCCCCGTACTTCGTTACCGACCCCGAGCGGATGGAGGCCGTCCTCGAGGACCCCTACATCCTCTACGTGGCCTCCAAGATCTCGGCCGTGAAGGACCTCCTTCCCGTGCTCGAGAAGGTCATGCAGGCCGGCCGGCCCCTGGTCATCATCGCCGAGGACATCGAGGGCGAGGCCCTCGCCACCCTGGTGGTGAACAAGATCCGGGGCACGTTCAAGTCGGTGGCCGTCAAGGCTCCCGGCTTCGGCGAGCGGCGCAAGGCCATGCTTCAGGACATGGCCATCCTCACCGGCGGCCAGGTCATCTCCGAGGAGGTGGGCCTCAAGCTGGAGAGCGTCACCCTCGACCTGCTGGGCAAGGCCCGCAAGATCACCGTCACCAAGGACGAGACGACCATCGTCGAGGGCGCCGGCTCCAAGGAGGACGTTCAGGGCCGGATCAACCAGATCCGCAACGAGATCGAGAACACCGACTCCGACTACGACCGGGAGAAGCTCCAGGAGCGCCTGGCCAAGCTCTCCGGCGGTGTGGCCGTCATCAAGGTGGGGGCCGCCACCGAGGTCGAGTTGAAGGAGAAGAAGCACCGCATCGAGGACGCCGTGTCGACCACCAAGGCGGCCGTCGAGGAGGGCGTCGTGCCCGGCGGCGGCGTGGCCCTGCTGCGCAGCCAGACCAAGGTCTACGACTACTCCAAGACGCTCGACGGGGACCTGGCCACCGGCGCCCGCATGGTGGCCAAGGCCCTTGAGGAGCCCCTCAAGCAGATCGCCGTCAACGCCGGCTTCGAAGGCGGCGTGGCGGTCGAGAAGGTGCGGGGCCTCAAGGGCGCCAACGGCCTCAACGCCGCCACCGGCGAGTACGAGGACCTGGTCAAGAACGGCATCATCGACGCCGCCAAGGTGACCCGCTCGGCGCTGCAGAACGCAGCCTCGATCGCGGCCCTGTTCCTCACCACCGAGGCCGTCATCGCCGACAAGCCCGAGAAGGAAGGCGCTCCCGCCGGCATGCCCGGCGGCGGCATGGACGACTTCTAGACATATCGACCACCGCTGCACCACCACCTGCGGGGGGGGGGGGGGGGGGG
>JBIOUX010000219.1:0-26016 GCA_044867425.1 Acidimicrobiia bacterium
GATCGCCGATTATGCCGGTGATCCTGTCAAGTTGGGTCCTTCACCGGCATAACGCTGCCGGTCCCTGTCCCCAGCTTCGACGCGCTGGAGGAGCTGGTCGTAGATGTTGACCAGATGGGTCTGGTCCCGTTCGGCGGCGTGGTTGCGCTGGCGGAGCAGGACGGGGTGGAACTCGGGTCCGGTGGCGAAGTGGACGCAGGTCTCGCACACGGTCTCGAAGGCACATGCGAGGCTGGCTGGGCGGGTGCAGTAGCCGTTGCCGAGGTCCCGGCGCTCGAGCTCCTGGCGGAGACGGCGCATGGCGGCACCTTCCGCCGTGGCGGGCAGCACTGGAGTGTCGGTGGTGTAGAGGGCCTCGACCTGCTGGGTGACGGCGAAGTACTCGTCGGCGACCTTGCGGTCGGCGATGCGGGCGTAGACGAGGGTCATCTTGAGGTCGCGGTGGCCGAGCAGGGCGGCGATGGCCTCCAAGGACATGCCCCGGTTGATCGACTGGGTGGCCAGGGTGTGGCGCAGCTGATGAGGGCTGACGTGTCCGATGCCAGCCGCCCGGGCCACCCGGTTGAGAACCCGGGTGACGAGATGTCGGTTGAGGGGCCAGCCGCCGGGATGACGGATCAGGTACTTCTCGCTGGGGTGGTCGGCGCGCCAGGACTCGAGCAGCTCGGAGACCACCGGGTGCAGCGGGACGTAGCGGTCGTTGTGCAGCTTGCCGACCGGGACCCGCAGCCATTGGGTGTCGCCGATGCGCACCACCGCGTCGGCGGCGAGGTTGCACAGCTCGCCGACGCGCATGCCGGTGCGAGCGAGGAGCTCGACCACCAACCGGTCCAACGGGGCGGCCTGTCCGGCGGCCCGGATGAGGGCTGCGGCGGCGGTGTCGTCCAGGAACCGAGGCAGCGGCTCGTCGACCAGGGGCAGGTCAGCTGAGAGGATCAGGCCCGAGCGGGGCGCGTCGGGCCACTCCCACTCGATGAGACGCTCGAAGAAGTTGCGCAGCATCCCCAGGCGGTGGCGCACCGTGCGAGCCGAGATGGTCTTGCCCCCGGGCAGGCGGCGGTGTCCGAGCCAGGAGCGGTAGCCCTCGATGTGTCCCCTTCGCAGACCGCGCACGGCCACGACCTTGGTATGGGCGGTGAGGTAGGTGGCCAGATCCCGCAGGGCCAGCTCGGCGGCGTCGACCGAAGCTTCCCGCAGAGACAGGGCTATCTGATCGAGGTAGGCGGCCATGGTGGCCGCCATCCTGGGGGCCTTGGCTCGGATCGGCGCCCAGCGGTCCTGGCCCTGGGTCGCCGCCGGGACAGCCGCCGCCCTCACCGCTGGCTCCCGACGAGCGCCTGGGCCTCGATGGCCTCGGAAGCCTTGCGGTACTCGGTGGCCAGCCAGTCATTGGCGAGGTGCAGGTAGATCCGCGTCGAGGCGATCGAGCGGTGCCCGGCCTGGGCCTGGACCGCTTCGAGGGCCATGCCCGCCTCCCGCAGCCGCGTCAGGCAGGTGTGGCGCAGCTCATGGCAGGTGGCATGGGACAGCCCGGCCCGGACCCGGGCGGCAGTCAGGATCTCCTCGAGTCCCTTGGGGGTGAGCGGCGAGCCCCGACGGCGGCCCTTCAACACCACGAAGACCCGGTCGGTCGTCGCCTCCGCCGGCCGTTCGGCGCCCAGGTACTCGGCCAGGCTGGCGAAGAACCGGGATGACATCGGCACCAGCCGTTGGTGTCCACCCTTGCCGTCGGCAACGAACACCCGGCGCTCACCCACCCGGATGTCCTCGAAGCGCAGCCCCAGCACCTCGGCCCGGCGAAGACCGCCGAGCACCATGGCCTCGACCATCGCCCGGTCACGCCACTTGCGCAGCGCCCCCATGAGAGCGACCACTTCTTCGGGGTTGAGCACCCGGGGCAGCTGCCGGGCGGGACGGACCAGCGGGGTCCCGCCCCGGTGCCGGCTGACCAGACGCCGGGTCACCAGGCCACGCGGAACCGGATTGCGGTCGACCCGCTCGGTCGCCAGCAGATACGAGTACAGGCCCGACACACTCGACAGGCGCCGCTTGATCGTCGACAGCGCCAAGCCGCTGGCACCGTCGGAGATCCGCACCACCTTCTTCGACGGGCCAAGGCGCTGGGCCTTGATGAAGGCCATCACGTCCGCGGTCTTCACATCCAGCGGGTCCTTGTGGACGACGCCGAAGAAGACCTTCAAGTCGTAGGCGGTGGCCAGCAGCGTGTTGCGTCGTGCTCGAGCCCGAACCAACTCCAAGTACTCGTCGACGACCGGGTGGCCGAGCCTGATCTGTTCGGCCGAGCCGCCGATCAGACAGGGCATCCATCTGCTCACGGTGATCCTCCTTCCAGGCCCAGCCCCCAAGACTGAAGAGGCTCAGGAGGTCAGGGGTGGATCACCGGCATATCTACGAGTATGGGCGCCGCCGACAAATCACCCTCGGTCTAGCTCAACGAGCGAGCCTCATACCGCCCAGTAGTACAAGAGGTGAAGTGACAATGAGCGGCAACTTGACGGGCCCCGGTGTGTCGGGCGAGGCTGCCCGGACGGCGTCGATGACGGAGGTCTCCACGATGGCTTGGAACCTGGCCGGCACGTACTTCGAGTCCTGCTCCTGCGACGCGATCTGTCCCTGTACCTGGTCGGGGCTCGCGGCGAAGGCGACCAACGATCGCTGCAACTTCTTCCTGGCCTTCCAGATCGAGACCGGCGAGGTCGACGGGGTCGATGTCTCCGGGCTCAGCTGGGGGATGCTCGGCGACACCCCGCCGGTCATGAGCGAGGGGAACTGGCGCGTCGGCCTGTTCCTCGACGCGGCCGGCACCGACGAGCAGCGGGCGAAGCTCGGGGCCGTCCTCGGGGGCGAGCTCGGTGGCCCCCCGGCGATGCTCGCCCCGTTCATCACCGAGATGCTGGGCGTCGAGGTGGCGGCCATCACCATCGAGGAGGAGAAGGGCCGCCATCGCGTCCGCATCGGCGACTTCGTCGACGTCGAGGTGGCCGAGTACACCGCCGGCGAGCTCCCCGAGCCGGTGCGGCTCACCAACGTATTCCACCCGGCCAACACGACGCTGACCGTGGCCCCAACCGTCACGGCGACGGTGTCGGCGATGGGCGTGAGCTTCGGCCGCGCCGGGGAAAGCGGCTTCGCCGCGCCCTTCGCCTGGTCGGCGTGACCGACGTTTCCGTCCGCCGGCCGCGGGCGACGCCCCAGGCCGCGGCCCTCCTCCTGGTGGCGGCGGGGGGTTGGGCTCTGACCGTGCCCCGGGCGCTCGACATGGGTTCGACGCCCGGCACGATGGGTCTTTCGCTGGCCGCGTTCCTCGTGATGTGGTCGCTGATGATGGCGGCCATGATGCTTCCCGCGATCGCCTCGGTGACCGGGCTCTACGTGCGGACCTTCACCGACCGGCCCTGGGTGCGCACCGCCCAGCTGGCGGGCGGGTACCTGCTGGCCTGGGCGGCGGCCGGGGTCCCGCTGTTCCTGCTGGCCCGCGTCGCCGATCACGCCCCCGACGGCTCGCTCTGGCCGAGATGGCTGGCGGCGGCGATCTTCGCCACCGCCGGGGGATGGCAGCTCAGCGGGGCCAAGGACCGCTGCCTGCGCCACTGCCGCTCGCCGCTCGGGCTTCTGCTCCACTACGGCAGCTACCGGGGCCGCGGCCGCGACCTGCGGGTCGGCCTCCATCACGCCGCCTGGTGCTTGGGCTGCTGCTGGGCGCTGATGGTGCTGTTCGTGGCCTTCGGCGTCATGAACCTCGGGGCCATGGTCGGCCTCGCCGCCCTCGTGGTGGCCGAGAAGCGGTGGTCGGCCGGCGAGCGGCTCTCCCGGGTCGCCGGCTTCGCCCTGCTCGGCCTCGCCGTCACCGTCCTGTTCGTCCCTTCCGTGGCGCCCGGCCTGACCGGCGCCCATAGCTACATGGGTCACATGGGGGGCATGGGGGGCATGGGCCACCGGTAGCGAGCGAGCCTCGGTCGGACCCGCACCGATCGAGGCCTCTTTGTTGTCAAGAGGCTTTTCGGACCCGTCGCGTGGGCGGGGCCGCCTTCTTAGGGCGGTTCGACGTGGCGTTCTGTCGTAGGGTCGCGTCGGGTCCGGGAGTGGCTTGGCCGAAGAGCCGGTGTTCAGGGTGTGAGCCGGTCACGCTGGCGACAGAGTCGTTCCCTGTTTGCCCTCCCGGGCCCATGCCTTTCGCGTCGACGGCCCGTCGAGCGTCTTGTTGGAGCCGGCTGTAGAGAGCGTCGCTGATGCGCCGCTTGAGAGCCCGAATCGCTTCTTTGCCCGTCTTGCCCTCGGCGATCTTGCGGTCGTAGTAGGCCCGCCCATCGCTGTGGCGGAAACGGATCTGGGTGACGGCCGCCATGTGGATGGCATGGTTGATTCGGCGGTTCCCGCGCCGCGACAGCCGGTAGATCTTGCGGGGCCCGGAAGATACCTCGATGGGCGCGGTCCCGTTGTAGGCGGCGAAGTGATCCCGGGACTCGAAGCGGGACACGTCGCCGACATCGCCGATGACCGTGGCGGCCACGATCGGGCCGACCCCGAACAGCTCGGTCGTAGACGTCTTGGAGGCGGCGACCACAGCAGCGATTCGTTTCTTGGTGTCGCGCATCTGGGCGTCGATGCGGCGCAGGTCTTCGACGAACTCGAGAGCGAGCTCATACCGGGCCGTCTCGACCGCGCCTTGGGGATCGATGTCCTCGAGCAGTCTGGCCGCCTGAGCTGCGGTTATCTCCCCTGCGACGCCGCCGGGGATCAGCTCGCACAACACGGCGTGCAACCGGCACGCCATGCGAGTGCGGTGCCGGCCCAGGTCACGGTGGCGTTTGGCCCACACCTTCATCACCGCCGCGTGATCCTCGGCCACCACCTCTATGAGGTTCGGCGAGCGCAGGGCGGCGATAGCCACCGAGCGGGCGTCGTTGGGGTCGTTCTTGTTCGAGTTGCCCGTCGCCAACAGCCGCACCCGGGCCGCCAGCTTGGGTTGCACGTCCACGACGCGCTCCCCGGCAGCCACCAGCTGCTGGGCCAACACATAGCCCAGCCCGCCAGCTCCCTCCACCGCCCACGTGCGCTCGGCGAAGGGCGCCGCCCACGCCAACAGGCGTTCGACCTGGCCGGCGGCCGACCGCACCCGCAGCTCGCCCAACGTCACCTCGTTCTCGTCGATGGCTGCCACGGTGTGCGATGCCTTGTGCGGGTCGACTCCGATCATCACTGCCATGAACCGCTCCTTCGTCGTCGTGGGTGGAGGACCGCGGCAGGCATGTCTGATTTCAGAATGGTCGGCGCTCGCGCCTCTTTCGAGCCACACCACGGCGAGACCCGACGGGCTGGGCACCTCGTTCGGAAGCCAGACCAACAACGGTCGGCAGACGGTTCGGGAGCCAGCCCGTCAGGATCTCTCGACGCTACGAGCCAGCCGCAACGTCTGGGTGGATCATCAATCAGACGGATCAGGCGCCGCTTCGCTCGGACAAAACTCGCTCAGAACACCGGACGGCAGCGGGCCCGGTAGCGGAGAACGACGGGAATGGCATCGCCTGCTGAAGGGCCGGACTGCCGAGGGCCGAGTTCTTGTCTCAAGCCGCCGGTAGGGTCGTGGCGTCCTGGCACACCTGAACATGAGGAGGACAGGGACATGGCACTCAAGGCTGGGGACCCAGCCCCCGATTTTGCTCTCGACGACCAGCACGGCAAGACCGTCAAGCTCTCGGACTTCCGGGGGAAGCGGGTCATCGTCTATTTCTTTCCGAGGGCAGATACGCCGGGATGCACCACCCAGGCCTGCTCGGTCAGGGACGCCCGGGCCGATCTCGACGCCACCGGGGCGGTGGTGATCGGCATCAGCCCGGACAAGCCGGCTGCCCAGGCCCGCTTCGACACCAAGCACGGCCTCGGCTTCCCGCTGCTCTCGGACGCCGATCACGCCGTGGCCGAGGCCTACGGCGTCTGGGCCGAGAAGTCGATGTACGGGAAGAAGTACATGGGCATCGTCCGCTCCGCCTTCGTCATCGACGAGAAGGGCCGGATCACCGAGGCCCTCTACAAGGTCAGCCCCAAGGACACCGTGCCCAAGGCCCTGCAAGCCCTGTCCGGCTGATCCGCAACCCTGGCCGTCGGTACCATTGGCAAAGGAGCCAGATGGAGACGTTCTGGGGTGCCCTGGGCACCGTCATCGTGATGTACGTCCTGCTCCGGTCGGAGCGGACGGAGCTGCGCGCCGAGATCAGAACACTCGACGAGCGGTTGAGCGGCGAGATCAGGTCGCTGGACGAGAAGTTCGAGCTGAAGTTCAACGCTCTGGACGCGAAGTTCGACAGGAAGTTCGACGGCCTGGTCGAGATGCTCGCCGCCTCTGGGGCCCTCACCCGGCCACCTCAGCCGCCCAGCGCGTGATGGCGGGGCATCCCCCGCTTCGAAGCCAGAAGCGTCGATAATCGTCACGAACCTCTCTTTCCTCAGGAGGCAACGTGACCAACTTCGCCAAGCGCTCAATCCTGGCCGGACTGCTGCTGCTCGGACCTGTGGCCGGCTCCTTTGTCGCCTCGCCCCAGGTCCTCGGACAGGAGCCGCCGCAGTGCCTGGGTGCGCCGGCGACGATCACCGGGGACACGGACGCTTCGCCGGGCGACGGCACCATCGCCGGGACGGCCGGGAACGACATCATCGTCGGAACCGAGGGGGACGACGTCATCGCCGCCGATGCCGGCGATGACCGCATCTGCGGCATGGGTGGCGCCGACAAGATCACGGGCGGGGATGGCTTTGACCGGGCCAACGGCGGTCCCGGCGAGGACGCCTGCGAGGCCGA
Organism: Acidimicrobiia bacterium; assembly: GCA_044867425.1. Lineage (GTDB taxonomy): Bacteria > Actinomycetota > Acidimicrobiia > IMCC26256 > BP-133 > CAWBJP01. The sequence goes on from JBIOUX010000219.1 coordinate 6,818, forward strand.
GCGCACCGTCAACTGCGAGCCGGATGCGACCACCCCGGCGCCTTCACCCGAACCCGCCCCGGCCCCGGCCCCGGCGCCCGGTTCGTAACCTTCAGCACCGATTCTGCCCATCGGCGCAGTTCGCGGATCGAGAACTCGCGCCCAGAAAACAGGGGTTCGTGCCGGCGAGGGAGAAGTCATCCGCTGAGTAGTCCGCCCCCCCGCGCGAGGTATGACCCCCATGAGGCATCTCCGAGCCCGTGCCGGCCGCCTGGTCGTGCTGGCCGCCCTGTTGCTGGCTGCCGTCCCCGTGGTGTCGGGTCCGGGCGCCAATGCCGCCGCTCCGTCCACCCGGGGCTACTGGTTCGTGGCCGCCGACGGCGGCATCTTCTCCTTTGACGACGCCGCCTTCTACGGCTCGACGGGCGACATGCGCCTCAACAAGCCGATTGTGGGCATGGCCCCCACCCCCACCGGGGCCGGCTACTGGTTCGTGGCCGCCGACGGCGGCATCTTCTCCTACGGCGACGCCCGCTTCTACGGCTCGGCGGGCAGCCTCCGGCTCAACCGGCCCATCGTGGGCATGGCCGCCACCCCCACCGGACGGGGCTACTGGTTCGTGGCCGCCGACGGCGGCATCTTCTCCTACGGCGACGCCCGCTTCCACGGCTCGACGGGCAGCATGCACCTCAACAAGCCCATCGTCGGAATGGCCGCCACCCCCAGCGGGAACGGCTACTGGTTCGTGGCCGCCGACGGCGGCATGTTCGTGTTCGGAGACGCCAAGTTCTGGGGTTCCACCGGGAACACCACCCTGCGGGCTCCCATCGTCGGGATGGCCGCCACCCCCACCGGGAAGGGCTACTGGCTGGTGGCCTCCGACGGCGCCGTCTACCCCTTCGGCGACGCCAAGTTCCTCGGTTCGATGGGGGGCAAGCCGCTGACGCTGCCGGTGGTGGGCATGGCCGCCACCCCCAGCGGCGCCGGCTACTGGCTGGTCGCCTCCGACGGCGGCATCTTCTCCTTCGGCGACGCCGGCTTCCACGGCTCCACCGGCGACATCCGCCTCAACCAGCCCATCGTCGGGATGGCCGCCCTCAGCCCCAACGCCCCCGCCCTGCCCGGCCCCGGGGGTCCGGGCGGAACGTCTCCCGGCCCGGGGGGCACGTCGCCGACCACGGCGCCGGGGACCACGCCGACCACGACGCCGGGAACGACGCCCACCACCTCCCCCCCGCCCGTCGGCCTGCCCGGTGATCCCCCTCCGGCTGCCGACTGGGGCCCGGCCGGCACCACCAGCCGGGTCGAGAAGGGCACCGCCGGCGGTGGCGACGCCTTCCGGCCGTGGATGAGTGCCAACGGCCGCTTCGTGGCCTTCGACTCGAGCGCCGACAACATCCTGGGCAAGAACCCCGACGGGACCACCAAGGACGGCAACGGCATCCGTGACGTCTTCGTCTACGACCGGGTCGCCGGGACCTACACCCGCATGAGCGTCAACACCGCGGGCACGGAAGCCGTGGGTCCGACCGGCCAGGGTGCCACCGGGAACCAGCGGCCCACCATCTCGGCCAACGGCCGGTACGTCGCCTGGTGGTCCGACTCCACCAACCTGGTGGCCAACGACACCAACGACCACACCGACGCCTTCCTGCGCGACCGCGACACCGACGGCAACGGCATCTACGACGAGGCCAATGGGGTCAAGACGATCCGCGTGAGCGTGGCCACCAACGGCACACAGGGCAACGACGACAGCAAGCGCCCGGTGGTCAGCCGGGACGGCCGCTTCGTGGCCTTCGAGTCGTACGCCACCAACCTGGTGGGCAGCAGCAGCGGGCTCCCCCTGCCCGGTCAGTTCACCGACAGCAACAACGCCAACGACGTCTTCCTCTACGAGGTGGCCAGTGGCACGACCACGCTGGTCAGCACCACGCCGGCCCGCGCCACCGGCAACGGCGACAGCGACCGGCCCTCGATCAGCGGCGACGGGCGGTTCGTCGCCTTCAACTCGACGGGTACGAACCTGGTTTCCGGCGACACCAACGGCAAGACCGACGTCTTCGTCCGGGACATGAGCTCGGGTTCCACCACGCGGGCGAGCGTGGACGTCAACGGCGTGCAGGCCAACAACGGGAGCCTGAGCCCCGCCATCAGCGCCGACGGCCGCTTCGTGTCCTTCGACTCGAACGCCACCAACCTCATCACCGGCCAGGACGGCGGCATCCACGACGTCTACCTGAAGGACCGCCAGACCGGGGCCGTCACCCGGGTCAGCAACGCCATCGGCGGCGGCCAGGCCAACGGTGACAGCCACGACTCCTCCATCAGCGGTGACGGCCGGTTCGTGGCCTTCTGGTCGAAGGCCAGCGACATGGTGGCGGGTGATACCAACGCCTGCGGTGCCAACACGGTGGGCCACTGCCCCGACATCTTCGTGTTCGACAGCCAGACCGGCGTCACGAAGCGGGTCAGCGTGTCGACGGCCGGGGCGGAGTCCAACGACGAGAGCTACGCCCCCGCCCTGAGCATGGACGGCCGCTTCGTGGCCTTCGACTCCAAGGCCACCAACCTCGCCACCGGCGGTACCAGCGGCCAGGACGTCTTCGTCCACGTCAACTAGGACAGCAGCACTGCTCTCGACGGCTATGCCCCCAGGGCGTGGTAGCCGCCGTCGACGTGGATGATCTCGCCGGTGGTGGCCGGGAACCAGTCGGAGAGGAGGGCGACGCAGGCCCGGGCCACAGGCTCGGAGTTGGTCACGTCCCAGCCCAGCGGCGCCCGGGGCGCCCACGCCTCCTCGAACTGGTTGAACCCGGCGATGGACCGGGCGGCCACGGTGCGCAGCGGGCCGGCGGCCACCAGGTTCACTCGGATGCCGGCGGGGCCGAGATCGCGGGCCAGGTAGCGGGCCGTCGACTCCAGGGCGGCTTTGGCCACGCCCATCCAGTCGTAGGCCGGCCAGGCCACGGTGGCGTCGAAGTCGAGGCCCACGATGGAGCCGCCCGACTCCTTCATGAGCGGGAGGGCCAGGTCGGCCAGGGCCTTGAGGGAGTAGGCCGAGACGTGCAGGGTGGTGGCCACGTCGTCCCACGAGGCGCGCAGGAAGTCGCCGCCCAGGCAGGCTTCGGGGGCGAAGCCGATGGCGTGCAGCACCCCGTCGAGACGGCCCCAACGGCGGTGGAGCTCCTCGCCCAGCGCTTCCAGGTGGGCCGGGTCGGTGACGTCGAGCTCCAGGACCTCGGGCTCGGCCGGCAGGCGCCGGGCGGTGCGCCGGGTCAGGCTCATGGCCCGGCCGAAGGAGGTCAGGAGCAACTCGGCGCCCTGTTCCTGGGCCACCCGGGCCACCGAGAAGGCGATGGAGTCGTCGGTGAGCACGCCGGTCACGAGGATGCGCTTGCCGTCGAGGAGCATGGGGTCCTCCGGGTATTCCGGGGAGAGAACTCCGGTGGTCAACAGGGCGAGATGGTGTGCTTGCGGGTGGCGTGGCGCTCCCGCTTGCTGGCCAGGCCGGCCAGCGCACCGCCCAGCACCCGGCGGGTGTCGAGGGGGTCGATGATGTCGTCGACCAGGCCCCGCTCGGCGGCCAGGCGCGGGTTGCAGAACCGGGCCTCGTAGTCCCTCTCCAGGCCGGCCCGGACCTGTTCCCGTTCCCAATCGGACCCGATGGCGCTCAGGCGCTTGCCGGAGAGGACCTGAACCGCGCCCTTGGCCCCCATGACGGCGATCTCGGCTCCGGGCCAGGCGAAGCTGGCGTCGTTGCCCAACCCTTTGGAGTCCATGACGATGTAGGCCCCGCCGTACGCCTTGCGCAGCACCAGGCAGATCCGAGGCACGGTGGCGGCGGCGTAGGCATGGACCAGTTCGGCGCCGTGGCGGATCATCCCCCGCCACTCGAGATCTTTGCCCGGCTCGAATCCCGGGGTGTCGACGAAGGTGAGAATGGCGGTGTTGAAGGCGTCGGCGCACTGCACGAACCGGGCCGCCTTGCGTGACGCCTCGATGTCGAGCGTCCCCGCCCGCTGGCGCGGCTGGTTGGCGATGACGGCCACCGCCCGGCCCCCGAGCCGGCCGTAGCCGGTGACCATGTTGGGGGCGTAGCGGGCCCTGACCTCCAGGAAGGTACCGGCGTCGAGGACGTCGGCCACCACCGTGCGGACGTCGTAGGACGACCGCCCGGCGTCAGGTACGGCCTCCGCGGCCCGCCGGCAGAGCCGGTCCAGGGGGTCATGGGTGGCCTCCCCGGGCGGGTCCTGGAGGTGGTGGGAGGGCAGGTAGGCCAAGAGGTCGGCCACGGCCAGCAAGGCGTCCTCCTCGTCCGCCGCCACCAGCGAGGCCACCCCCGTCCGGCTGTCATGGACGGCGCCGCCTCCGAGCGTGCGCCGGTCGATGCTCACGCCGGTGAACTCGGCGACGGCCTCGGGGCCGGAGACATAGGCGAAGGCGTCGGGGGTCATCACCACGTGGTCGGCCACGCCCAGGAGCAGGGCCGGCCCCGAGGTGCAGGGCCCGATGACGGCCAGGACGATCGGCACCACGCCGGAGGCCTGGGCCACCACGCTGCGGGCCACCCGCCCCCAGGCATGCAGGGAGGCGACCCCTTCGTGGATGTCCGCCCCCGAGGTCGACAGCACGCCCACCAGGGGCAGGCCGAGCTCGACGGCCCGGCCCACGATCCGCTCCAGGACGATGCCCTCCGGAGGCCCGATGGCGCCCCGGTGCTTGCCCCCTTCCAGCCGGAAGAAGGCCACGGGGCGCCCGTCGAGGTGCCGCAGGCTGGCGCTGACCGCCGTCGAGGTCCCCGCCACCACGGGCAGGGAACCGCCGCCGTCGAGATGCAGAGTCACCTGGCCGCTAGCCCTCCTGCCCGGGGGGCCCGAAGATCAGGGTGGCGTTGTGGCCCCCGAAACCGAAGGAGTTGGACAGCACGGGGCCGTTCAGCTCCCGGGGTGAGCCGGCCACCACGTCAATGGTGATCTCCGGATCGGTGCGCTCGTGGTTGGCGGTGGGAGGCACCAGCCCGTCCCGCAGGGAGAGCATGCAGGTCACCGCCTCGACCCCGCCGGCGGCACCGATCAGGTGGCCGGTGACGCCCTTGATGGAGGTGACCGGCGGCGGCGTCTCCCCGAAGACCTTCACCAGCGCCTCCGACTCCGAGGCGTCGTTCAAGGGGGTGGAGGTGCCATGGGCGTTGATGTGGGCGATGGCCGACGGCTGTAGGCCGGCGTCGTCGAGGGCCAGCTGCATGCAGGCCGCCGCCCCCGCCCCGCCGGGCGACGGCGCGGTGATGTGGTAGGCGTCGGCGTTGCGGCCGTAGCCGACCACCTCGCCGTAGATGTGGGCGCCCCGGGCCTGGGCCCGGTCCAGGCGCTCGAGGACCAGGTAGGCGCCGCCCTCACCCATGACGAAGCCGTCCCGGTCCACGTCGAAGGGCCGCGAGGCCGCCGCCGGGTCGTCGTGGCGGCCGGAGAGCGCCCCCATGCGGGAGAAGGCGGCCACCGCCACCGGGACGATGACCGCTTCCGTCCCGCCGGCCACCACCACATCGGTGGTGCCGTCGCGGATGAGGCGGGCCGCCTCCCCGATGGCGTGGGTGCTGGCCGCGCAGGCGGTGGCCACGCACAGGTTAGGACCGGTCCAGCCCAGCTCCATGGCGATCATGGCCGGGGTGGCGTTGGGCATCATCATCGGGACCAGGAACGGGGTGACCCGCAGGGCGCCCCGTTCGTTGAGCACGCCGATCTGCTGCTCCATGGTGCCAAGGCCGCCGATCCCCGTCCCCGACACGACCGCGCTGCGGGCCGGGTCGGCGGCCGGATCGCCGGCGTCCCGCAGGGCGTCGATGGCGGCGGCGAAGCCGAGCTGAGCCACGCGGTCCACCCGGCGGACCTCCTTGGGTCCTAGGTAGGCGACGGCGTCGAAATCCTTCACCTCACAGGCGAAGCGCACCGGCATGTCGGAGGCGTCGAAGTTGGTGATGGGCGCGGCGCTGGGGCGACCGGCCAGGACGTTGTCCCAGAAGGTCGTCACGTCGCATCCGGCGGGGGTCTTCACCCCCACGCCGGTGACGGCCACCCGGGGCCGGCCCCGGTGGTCCGTCTCGCTCATGCGTTGGCGCCAAGTTTGCCGAGCACGAGGGTGAGGGCGGCGCCGACCGTCTCGATCCCTTCGAGGTCCTCTTCCGGTACGGAGATGTCGAAGCGCTCCTCGAGGGCCATGACGAACTCGACCAGGTCGAGGCTGTCGGCGTCGAGGTCCTCCTTGAACCGGGCCTCCTCGGTGACGGCCGAGGGGTCGACGGCCAGCACCTCGACGGCCGCCTCCTTCAGGATGGTGAACGCCTCCGCGCGGTCCATGTGATCGCTCCTTTGTTTGCGTGTGGGTGTCTGCGGATGGGTGTCTGTGGATGGGTCTGGAAATTGAAGTCGGTCAGTGTCCCATGGACAGGCCGCCGTCGACGGCAAGCACGGCGCCGGTGATGTAGCCGGCGGCTTCCGAACACAGGAAGGCGACCGCCGCGGCCACCTCTTCGGGGGTGCCCAGGCGCCCCAGGGGCGTGAGCTTGGCCAGCTCGTCCCGGCGTTCCTGGGAGAGGTCGTCGAGCATGGCGGTGCCGATGGGCCCGGGCGCCACCAGGTTGGCGGTGACGTTCCTGGAGGCGAGCTCGCGGGCCACGGACCGGGTCAGCCCGACCAGTCCGGCCTTGGCGGCGGCGTAGTTGACCTGGCCGGCCGAGCCGGTGAGACCGGCGGCCGAGCCGATGTTCACGATGCGCCCGAAGCGACCCCGGACCATGGCCGCGGCCGCTCGGCGGATGGCGTAGAAGGCACCGTCGAGGTTGGTGCGCACCACGTCCGCCCAGGCGTCATCTCCCATGCGCAGCAGCAGCCCGTCGCGGGTGACGCCGGCGTTGTTGACCAGCACCTGGACCGGGCCGTAGGTGGACTCGATCTCCTTGAAGGCCACGTCGAGGGCGCCGGGATCGGCGACGTCGGCGCACACGGCCAGGGCTTCACCGCCCTGGTCGCGCACGGCGGCGACCGTCTCGGCCGCGCCGTCGGCATCGGCCCGGTAGCACAGGGCGACCCGCAGGTCGGCGGCGGCCAGGGCCAGGACGGTGGCCCGCCCGATGCCCCGGGAGCCGCCGGTCACGAGCGCCACGCGATTGCTCATGGCTCTTCGCCTTGCGGCTCATCGCAATGCGGCCGGGGGCCCCAGCCCCAGCCGCCAAGCCGTGCTCCGCACGTCTTGCCGTCACTCATGCGCTTCCCTCCGCCAAGGTCCCGGCGGGCCGGCCCCAACGCAGCACGGTGCTCGACCACGTCATCCCGGCCCCGAAGCCGGAGAGCAGGAGGAGATCCCCGTCCTGCAGCCGCCCGTCGTCGGCCGCTTCGGCCAGGGCCAGGGGGATGGAGGCGGCCGAGGTGTTGCCGTAGCGGTCGATGTTCACGATGCAGCGCTCGGGCGGGATCTTCAGGCGGCCGGCGGCCGAGCTGACGATGCGGGCGTTGGCCTGGTGGGGGATGAACCAGTCGACATCCTCGGTGGTGTACCCGGCGCGCGCCAGGGTGGAGATGGAGGACTCGACCACCACCCGCACCGCCCTCCGGAACACCTCCTGGCCCTCCATGGTCATCCAGTGGGTGCCGGCGGCGACCGTCTCGGCGGTGGTGGGCAGGCGGCTGCCGCCGGCCCGGATCTCGATGAGCGAGGCCAGCGAACCGTCCGAGCCCTGGCCGAAGGCCAGCAGGCCCGGGCTGTCGAGCCCGGCGTCGGAGGGGGTGAGCACCACCGCCCCGGCTCCGTCCCCGAAGAGGATGGATACCGAGCGCTCGGTGGGGTCGACGACCCGGGTCAGGTTCTCGGCACCGACGAGGAGCACGGGTCCGCTGGCGGCCCCGGCGGCGATCAGGCTGGCGCCCACGACGAGCCCGTAGCAGAACCCGGCACAGGCGGCGCCCACATCGAAGGCGCCGCACCGCACGCCCAGGCCGTCGGCCACGTAGGCCGAGGTCTCGGGGATGGGCTGGTCGGGCGTGCAGGTGGCGACGATGACCATGGACAGGTCGCCCGGGGTGATCCCCGCCGACTTGATGGCGGCGTTGCCGGCGGCGATGGCCAGGGTGGAGGTGGTCTCGCCCGGGCCGCACATGCGGCGCTCCCGGATGCCGGTGCGCTCGAAGATCCAGTCGTCGGTGGTGCCGATGCCGCGGGCCTCGAAGTCGGCGTTGGTGAGGCGTCCCTCGGGGACGGCCAGACCCCAGCCGGCGACGGCGGCCCGGATCACGTCAGTCGCAGCCAGGCGACCGGCTGACCCTCACGGACCCGCTCGCCGGCCCGGGCCAGCATCCCCATGAGGGCGCCCGGGAAGGGGCTGCGGACGGGCGTCGAGGCGTTGGGCCCCTCGACCACGCCGATGGCCTGCCCGGCGACGATGACGGTTTCCCCGTCGGCCGGGTCCAGGGGCCGGAAGACCCCGACGGCGGGGGCCACGATGACCCGTTCGGGTACGGCGAGGATCTCGCCATGGAGCGGGACGTTGTCCATTCAGCCGACCTCCGGGGCAGGGAGCACATCGGCGGGGATGCCGATGGAGGACACGGCGGTGCCGGGCACACAACGCTTGGCCAGCCCGGACAGTGTCGAGCCGTGACCGATCTCGACCAGGGTGCTGGCCGAGAGTTGGGAGACGAGCGTCGTCATCGACGGCCGCCAGCGGACGGGGGAGACGAGATGGTGCGCCAGACGGGTGCGCCAGCCGTCGCCATCGGTGTAGGGCACGGCGTCGGCGTTGGATACCACCGGGGCGCTGGGGGTGGCGAAGTCGATCTCGGCCAGGACGGCGGCCAGCCCGTCGGCCGCCTCCTGCATGAGCGGGGTGTGAAAAGCGCCGCCCACGTTGAGGGGGATGACCCGGCGCACGCCGGCCTCGGTGGCCGCCTTGGTCGCCCGCTCCACGCCCGAGGCCGTCCCGGCGATGACGATCTGACCGGGGGCGTTGTCGTTGGCCAGCCAGCATTCCCCCGGGGCGGCGGCGCAGGCTTCGGCCACCTGGTCCGGACCGGCGCCCATCAGGGCGGCCATGCGCCCCTCCTGGCGGTCGGCGGCGGCCTGGGTGAGCTCGGCCCGCCGCGCGGCCAGGCGCACGCCGGTCTCCAGGGATAGGGCACCGGCGGCGATCAGAGCCGTGACCTGACCGAAGGAGTGGCCGGCGAAGGCGACCGGTGCCGGCAGCGCCTCCCGGGCCGCCTCCCAGACCACCAGCGAGGTGAGGAGGACGGCCAGCTGCACGTCGCGGGTCCGGGTCAGGTCAGCGGCGGATTCGGTCAGCAGCAGCGGAGCCAGCGGCTCGTCGAGCGCGGCCTCGGCCCGGGTCACCACGGACCAGGCGGGATGGTCGCGCCAGGCGGCACCCATCCCCGCTCCTTGGCTCCCCTGGCCGGGGAACATCACTGCCACGCCCACGCGCCTGCTCGCCTCCACCCTCATCGAGCCTGCTCCGGTGGCCACCGGGCGCGTCATTGAGCCCAGGGCGTTTGTACGGGGGTCTGACCTCCGCCTTTGTAACAGCGTTACATACCCGCCTCCAACGGTTCGACAAGGCTGTGTTACGGTTCATCGAAAGATGGCTGGGACGGGTCGGGGGACGGGGTTGGCCTACCGGGTGGCGGAGCTGGCGGCAGCGGCCGGAATCAGCGTGGAGCTGGTCCGGTCGTACCAGTCGAAAGGCTTGCTGGAGGGCCCCCGCCGGGAGGGTCGGGTGGCGCTCTACGGCGAGCGGCACCTGGAGCGGCTGCGGGAGATCGCCACCCTCAAGGAGAAGGGGTACTCCCTCAAAGCCATCGGCGGCCTCCTCGCCGAGCGGGAGCGGCCCCGGACGGCGGAGGACTCCCGGGTGTCCCGGGCCCTGGCCGCGGTGCCGCCGGTAGGTGACGACGAGCACCTCGATCTCCACGACCTGTCCGACCGGACCCGGGTCCCGTTGGCCGTGCTGCGCTCGCTCGAGGGGTCCGGCGTGGTCCGGCCCCGGAAGGGGGAGGAGGGCGGCGCCTACTACACCGCCGCCGATGTCCGGGCCGTGCGGATGCTCCTGAGCCTCCTCGGCGTGGGACTGCCCATGGAGGAGTTCATGCGCCTGGCCACCATCCAGATCGCCGCCATGCAGCAGGTGGCGACCGGGGCGGTCGAGCTCTACAGCAAGTACGTGGGGGAGCCCCTCCGGGCCGCCGGGCTGGATCCCAGCGAGGAGGAGGACCGGGCCGAGGCCGCCTTCAGTCTCCTCGTCCAGGCGGCCACGTCCCTCGTCGCCTACAGCTTCGAGCGCACCCTCCGCAACGCCTGGGCCGCCAGCGGCCAAGGTCGGGGACGAAGCCGGTAGAATCGTGCGGGAATCACCAATTCCGGCACCCTGTTTAGTCGAATGCCCGGATGGCGCAATCGGTTGACGCGATGGCCTCAAAAGCCATTGTCCGCAAGGGCATGCGGGTTCGAGCCCCGCTCCGGGCACGCTGATCCATTTACTTATTCCGAGTCCGAAGTCTTATAGCTAAACTTGCTGCGGCGACGCCCGAGACCACCGCAACAGGGATTGGCCACCTGGGGCTATTCCCGGAGGGGGGTCGCTTGCCGGCGAGCTCGGTTGAAGCGGTCGACGACGTCGTTGAAGAGGGGACGGTTGTCGAGACCGCCAAGGACAGGGTGGTCGTGGCCGGTTCCGAGGGCGCTGATCGGCGGAGGGTTGTTGCTGTGGTGGAGCTGGCCGGGAGTGTGCTGGCCGGCGCAGGTGGGGGAGTCCCATTGAGCCCAAGGGCGGCGGTGACGCGGGTGGGGAAGTCCGTGCGGACGAGGTGGTAGGCGGCGTTGCCGGGGCAGACGGTGCGGGACATGTCGCGGTGGCCGGCGATGGTGGTCGTGGTCACCGTCGAGCCGGCGGGCCAGCGGTTGGAGCCGCGGGACACGAAGGACATGGTGGCGCCGGGGCGGGGGTCGATGCCGTAGCGGCCGGCCAGCCAGGCCAGGAGGCCGACCATGGAGGCCTGGGCCTCGGGTGAGGGCGCCGCCGTGCGGTGGTCGCCGATGAAGCAGCACAGGAGGGCGAAGCCCTGGCTGCCACCGGTGGCGTCGCCCTTGACCGGGGCCTCGATGCTCCCCGCCCGGCCCTCCCAGATGCGGCCGAAGCGGTCGACCAGGAAGTTGTAGGCGATATCCGGCCAGCCCTTCTCGGGGGCGGTGTGGAGCCGGTAGAAGCTGCGCAGCTCGTCGGGGACCGCTTCGGCCGCGTAGTCGTTGACCGAGACGGAGTGGTGCACCAGGAGGAAGCGCACGTCTTCGGGCCGTTCCGGCTCGAGCGGTCCCCGGGGCGGCAGGTCGGCGCCCCAGTCGGCCCGCGGGTGGATCGGGGGGGCGGCCGCACCCGCACCGGCCCGGCGGCTGAGCCACGACGCAAGAAAGGGAGCAGCCAGTCCGGCCTGGAGGAGGCGGCGGCGGCTCATGGGCTCCGTGGCTACCTCGGCGGGATCAGCTCGTCGAGCACGTCGGCGAGGCCGCTCAGACCGGGGAGCTGGCGGGTGGGTGCGGGCTCGTGGTGCTCGCCCAGCCGGTTGATCCAGACGGACGGGATCTCGAGCTCGACGGCCGGCACGATGTCGTGGAAGTGGCTCTGCCCGACATGGACGTGGCGGGAGCGGTCCACGTCGAACGTTCCGAAGAACGTCTCCCAGTGGCCGTGGGCCGGCTTGTAGGAGCCGATCTCGCCGGCTACGACGGCGCCCTCGAAGGGCACGCCGATCGCCTCGATCGAAGCGTCGATGAGATCGCGGTCGGTGTTGGAGAGGGCCACCAGCTTCCAGCCGCGCCCGTGGGCCTCGGCCAGGGCGTCGCGGGTGTCGGGAAAGACGGGCCAGCCGGGCAACGAACGTCCGAGCGCGTCGCGTTCCTGGCCGGGCAGGTCGACGCTGCCTTCGGAGGCCAACTCGGACAGCACGAGCGCCATCACCTCGCGGTAGCTCTCGTCGGGCCGCTGGCGCTGGATGCCGGGCTCCACCTCGTGGTACCGCTCCAGCAGGGTGTCGGCGTCCGCCTCGCCGAACAGGCGGGCCAGCTCGGCCCGGATACCGGCCCGCCAGTCCACGAGGGTGCCATAGCAGTCGAAGGTCGCCCAGCGCTCGCTCACGGTGGGCCGACTCTACCGAGCGGGGGGTGCCGCATCGCACGCCACCACGCGCCGAGCCCCCGGTAGGGAGGGGACCGGGGGCTCAGGCGTGGGTTGCGTTGCTTCTGCCCCATCAAACGGCCCGGCACGCCGCCTATGACGGCGGTCTCGGCAGGTCTGTCCCGCGATGGGCGATTTACGGCAGTTGGATCTCGCTGGGACAGACCCTGGCGTGTTGATCCAGGCGGTGCTGGAGCTCCTCGATCTCGGCCAGGAGGGCGTCGAGGGCGATCTCGGTGGCGAGCAGCCGGGCCTCGAGTTCGTCACGGGACATGGCAGATCTCCTCAGGGGTCGGTTCATCCGGCCAACGCCGGCGCGCCCGGGCCATGACGGCCCGATCCGCCGGTTCGTCCTTTTCGCCGTTTGGCCACCACGACGACGCACACCGCCACCACCACGTTGAAGGCCACCGCCGTCACCCGCAGCGTGTCGCTGAAATCAGGGGGACCCTCGCTCACCAGCGCCGGGAGGCTGCCGTCGGGCACCGACCCGGGGTCGGTGGCGGAGGCGGCCGGGAGGGCCAGGGCCTGGGGGAGCCCGAGGCTGGGGCGGGCCAGCGGGTCGACCCGGGGGACCGCCACCTCCCGGGCCGGGACCACGGCCAGGGCGTCGGCCACCGGCCGTTCCACGTGCCCGAGGACCTTGTCGCCAGCCTCGGCGGAGTGGCGGATCATGAGCCCATCGCGGCTTCGCACGGCCACGTCGCTGGGACTGTTGGCGACCGTCCCGGTGGTGACGAAGGTGGTCGAGCCGCCGCCGTCGAGGTTGATGCCCTCGGTGGCCCCCAGGCCCAGGAGCAGGTCGGCCGCCTCGGCCAGGGTCATGCCCACGCTCTCTTCGGGCTGACGGCCGTCCACCGTGACCAGGAGCGTCTCGCCCGAGGGTGCCCACCCCACCAGGGTGCGGGGGTGCCGCCCCCGGGTGAAGTTGTCGTCCACGTCGGCGAACCAGCGCTTGCCGTCCCGGATCAGGATGGGACTCCCGCCCAGGCTTTCGACCACGCCGCCGGGGGTGTCCAACCGCAGGATGGCCCACGAGTCGGCGGTCTTCTGCTGGACGCGAGCCCACACGTCCTGGAGGGCGCTGGCCGCCGCCCCCGAGGCGGAGAGGACGGCGCCATCGGCGGGGATGACCACAGGAGCAGCGTCCTCGACCAGCGAGACGAGCTCGACCGTGGCCGTCTGGCCCAGGCGGAGCGGCCCGGCCGGCTGCATCGACCGCAGGACCAGCGAGATACCCGGACCCGCCGTCTCGGTGGTGGGTCCGAACGCCGGGGTGTAGAGCACCACTTTGCCGTCGGTCCGGGCCACATTGACGCCGTCGATCCGGACGGGCCGCATGTCGGTCGGCCACAGGTTCCCGGACCACTCGAACGTGCCGGCGCTGAAGTGCCCCTCGCCGTTGATCGAGAGCTGGTGGTGGGTGTCGTTCGGGGAGCGGAGCAGCTGGCCGCCGGTGATGAGCCCGCCGATGGGCTGGTCGGAGCCGACGGCGGCGAAGTCGCCGTTCACCGCCACCAGGCAGTTGACGCGGGCGCACATGCTGCTGGTGCGCTCCAGGAGCGGAGTGGTGCCCGCCACCAACTCGTTGGACAGGACGGCCCGCAGCGTCACCGGGGCGTCGGCCGCCACCCGGGCGACGTTGACCACCAGGGGCGGCTCCGCCCGGGTCAGCCGGAGGTGCTCGACGCCAGGGGCCAGGGTGGTGGTGGCCTCGACGTGGACACCGGCGGGCAGGCCGGTCGCCGCCGAGGCGGCGGGGGCGACGAGGACAGCACAGATGAAGGTGGGGGCCACCATGGCCAGCAGCCGAACGAACGGTCGCACCAGGCGCGCCTCTCCTTCTCCCTGGCGTCCGGGAGGGCGGGGTTCCATGGGGGGAGCCGGGCCCTACTCGCATCACGTATTTCGGCATCGGGTGGCCCGGTTCCTGACCTTGTCGCGGCCTTTTCGTTCCGAAGTGTCAGGCAGGGGGCGAATTAGCCGCCGTAGCCCTCCTCGAGGAGGACGTCCCCTCTGGTCATGATGTAGTAGACCTGCCAGGCGTGGTAGGCGAGGTAGGCCCTGGGGTCGGCCTCCATCTGCTGGGCGTAGAGGGTCACGGCCCGCACGTAGCGGTCGGAGTGGTTGTAGTTCCACAGCGCCTTGGCCATGTCCCCGGGAGCGCCGTTGCGCTGCAGGTAGCGGGCGGCGGCCAGGATGGCGTCGTGGGGGTCGTTGATGTCGCCGCCCTCGCCGTAGGCGTCCCAGGTCGGCTGCATGAACTGCATCGGCCCCTTGGCCCCGGCGCTGCTCGTCCCCCGGATGCGGCCCATGCGGCTCTCCACCAGGTGGACGGCAGCCAGATATTCCCAGGGCACGCCGAAGCGGCTCTCGGCCTCCTGGTAGTGAGGTTCCAGCTCGGCGGCGGGGGGCGGGGCGATGATCCGCCACGGGGGGAGCTCAGTGCGGGGGTTGCCGGCCAGACGGCGGAGCTCCACGCCGGCGTTCACGTTGGCCTCGACGGGCGGGCGCAGGGCCGCCGGGATCCGCTCGAGGACGGCCAGAAGTGCTTCGGGCCGGGCGGCGATGGCCCGGTAGATGGCCTGCTGGCGGCGGGCGGTGGCGGGGATGTCGGCCGCCGGCGTGGCCGGGTCGTGCAGGACGGTCTCGGCCGCTGCCAGCTCGTCGGCCATGCGGGCCAGCTCGGCCGGGTCGGTGGGAGCCGGCGAGATGGCGGTGGTGGCGAAGGGCGCGGAGTCGGCACCGTGCGTGGCCGGGGGCGGCGGTGGCTTGGCCGCCGGCTGGGTCGTGGGTGTCGCCGCCCGGGTGGTGGGAGGCGCCGACGTCGTGGTGGGGGCGAGCGTGGACGAGGTGGCGACGGGGGCCTCGGTCGTCGACGTCGCCTCCGAGGCTTTCGCCACCGGTTCGAGCTTGTCCCCGTCCGAGCAGCCGCCGGCCGCCACGGCGACCAGCAGGCAACCCGTCAGCAAACGCCGGCGCATGGAGAGCGAGCCTACCGACGCGGGGCCCGACCGCCGCGCACCCCTGGTCACATTGGCTTCAGGCGGGCCTGATCGGTGGCGGTGGGGGCCTAATCTGGATTCGTGATCATCGACGGCTTTTCGCACCAGCTTCCCGACATCGACCCATCGGAGACCAGGGAGTGGCTGGATTCCCTCAACTCGGTGGTCGACATCCGGGGGAAGGCCCGCGCCCGCTATCTGCTGGCGCGCCTGCTGTTCCGGGCCCGGGAGCTCCAGGTCGGTGTCCCGGCCATGGTGTCCAGCGACTACATCAACACCATCCCGCCCGAGCAGGAGCCGTGGTTCCCGGGCGACGAGCACATCGAGCGCCGCATCCGGGCCTTCATCCGCTGGAACGCCATGGCCATGGTCACCCGGGCCAACCGCCGTTTCGACGGTCTCGGCGGCCACCTGTCGACCTACGCCTCCTCGGCGTCGCTCTACGAGGTGGGCTTCAACCACTTCTTCCGGGGGAAGTCCGATGGCGCCTACGGCGACCAGATCTTCATCCAGGGCCACGCCGCCCCCGGCGTCTACGCCCGGGCTTTCCTCGAGGGGCGCCTGACCGAGGAGCAGCTGGACCACTTCCGCCGCGAGGTGGGCGGTCACGGCCTGCCCTCCTACCCCCACCCCCGGCGCCTGCCCGACTTCTGGGAGTTCCCCACCGTCTCCATGGGGCTGGGGCCGCTCAACGCCATCTACCAGGCCCGGTTCAACCGCTATCTGCTCCACCGCCAGATTGCCGACACCAGCCGGGGCAAGGTGTGGTGCTTCGTGGGCGACGGGGAGATGGACGAGCCCGAGTCCATGGCCGGCCTCCACCTGGCCGCCACCGAACAGCTCGACAACCTCATCTTCGTCGTCAACTGCAACCTGCAGCGCCTCGACGGGCCCGTGCGGGGCAACGGCAAGATCATCCAGGAGCTGGAGGCCACCTACAAGGGTGGGGGCTGGAACGTCATCAAGGTGGTGTGGGGCCGGGAGTGGGACGACCTGCTGGCCCGCGACGTCGACGGTGTGCTCGTCAACCAGATGAACACCACCTGCGACGGCCAGTTCCAGAAGTACTCGGTGGAGTCCGGGGCTTACATCCGGGAGAACTTCTTCGGCCCCGACCCGCGCCTGCGCAAGCTGGTCGAGCACCTCTCCGACGACGACCTGCGCAAGCTGTCCCGGGGCGGGCACGACTACCACAAGCTCTACGCCGCCTACAAGGCCGCCACCGAGCACGAGGGCAGCCCCACCGTCATCCTGGCCCACACCATCAAGGGCTGGACGCTGGGCCCCGAGTTCGAGGCCCGCAACGCCACCCACCAGATCAAGAAGATGACCGAGGCGGAGCTGAAGACGTTCCGGGACCGGCTCTTCCTCGACATCCCCGACAAGGTGCTGGAGGAGGGCGAGCCGCCCTACTACCACCCCGGCGCCGACTCTGACGAGCTCGTCTACATGCGGGCCCGGCGCCGGGCGCTGGACGGCCCCATCCCCGAGCGGGTGGTGCGGCGCCATTCGCTGCCCGCCCCCGCCGGCGACCCCTACAAGGAGCTGACGTCGGGCACGGGCGAGAAGGTGAAGGCGTCGACCACGTCGGCCCTCACCCGGCTGCTGCGCAACCTGGTCAAGGACAAGGCCATCGGCAACCGGATCGTGCCCATCATCCCCGACGAGGGCCGCACGTTCGGTCTCGACGCTCTGTTCCCCATCGCCAAGATCTACGCCCCCTTCGGGCAGAAGTACGAGCCGGTCGACGCCCAGCTGCTCCTCTCCTACAAGGAGGACCGCACCGGTCAGATCCTGGAGGAGGGCATCACCGAGGCGGGCTCGCTGGCCAGCTTCACCGCCGCCGGGACGGCCTACGCCACGTGGGGCGAGCCCATGATCCCCTTCTTCGTCTTCTACTCGATGTTCGGCTTCCAGCGGGTGGGCGACCTCATCTGGGCCTTCGGCGACGCCCGGGGCCGCGGGTTCCTGCTCGGCGCCACCGCCGGACGGACGACGCTCCAGGGCGAGGGGCTCCAGCACGACGACGGGCACTCACCGGTGCTGGCCTCCACCGTCCCCAACTGCCGGGTGTACGACCCGGCCTTCGCCTACGAGCTGTCCGTCATCGTGGAGGACGGCATCGCCCGCATGTACGGCGAGGACCCGGAGGACTGCTTCTACTACATCACCCTCTACAACGAGACGTACACCATGCCGGCCATGCCCGAGGGCTCCCGGGAGGGCATTCTGCGCGGCCTGTACCGCTACCTGCCGGCACCCGAGGGCGACTTCACCTACCGGGCCCGCATCCTGGCCTCGGGCACGGCCATGCAGGCCGCCTGCGAGGCCCGTCAGCTGCTCATGGACAACCACGACACCGCCGCCGAGGTGTGGAGCGCCACCAGCTACAAGGCCCTGCGAGAAGACGCCCTGGCGGCGGAGCGCTGGAACCGCCTGCATCCCACCGAGGCGCCGCGGACGCCGTGGGTGAGCGAGGTCCTGGGGGCCAACGGGGGACCGGTGGTGGCGGTGACCGACTACATGAAGGTGGTGCCCGACCAGATCTCACGCTGGGCGCCGGGGCCCTTCATCCCGCTCGGGACCGACGGGTACGGCTTCTCCGATACCCGCTCGGCGCTGCGCCGCCACTTCGAGACCGACGCCGCCCACGTGGTGGTGGCCGTCCTGCACGGGCTGGCCCAGCTGGGCGACGTGAAGGGCGAGGTGGTGGCGGAGGCGATCCGCCGCTACGAGATCGACCCCGAGGCGATCGACCCCCGGGAGGCCTGAGCAGGGAGCGGCAGGCCGGCTACCAGGCCTCTTCCTCGTCCTCCTCGTCCTGCTTGTCGTCGCCGAACTCGTCAGCCCAGGGGTCGTCCTCTTTGGCGTATTCGCACTCGGGGTCGTGGGTCTCGCCCAGGGTCAGGTTGGCATGGCAGGCGCTGCAGATGCGCTCCTGCCCGCCCTGCTTGAGCTGGCGCGCGGCACGAAACCGCCTGGCCCGTCCACTTCCAGCCACGTCTGACCCCCTCATGGCGGTACGACGACTTCGACAGCCGCACAGCGTACCGGTCGGCGGCGATCACAGGCCGGTCAAAGTTGCACACGGAGCGTGTGATAGGGGTTTGGTGGTCGGATATCATGGCCGTCGATGCAGGAGTGAGGGTGCAGTCCGTCAGGCCGACCCTCCGCAGCTTCACATGGAAGGAGTCCGGTCTTGGCGACTGGTACGGTCAAATGGTTCAACGCGGAGAAGGGCTACGGCTTCATCTCCCGTGAGGGCGGCGCCGACGTGTTCGTGCACTACACCGCCATCGAAGGTCGTGGTTACCGCAGCCTCGAGGAAGGCCAGAAGGTCGAGTTCGAGGTGACGAGTGGCCCCAAGGGCGACCAGGCACAGAACGTCAGAGCGCTCCCCTAGAACCTGTTGATTGGGAACGCTGACCGCCCGGCTCCGGCCGGGCGGTCGCTGTTTTGGTGATGGCGGAGTGGCGTCCGGCGGCTCCCGACCCTGGTTATGGTGGAGTCGTGCCCTCCGACCAGCCGGTTCGTGCCTTTCAGGGTGAGGCCCTCGTCATCTGGGGGCGGGTCGGTACTCGCCCGCTCGTGCTCGGCGCCATCCACTACGCGGCGACGCCGGCGGGTCCGGGCGTGGAGCTGGTCATGGCGACCATGCGGCGGGTGCCCCGTCCGGGGATGGTCCGTCGGCTCCTGGCTGCCGGCGGGCGCGGGGCCGAGCCGCCGAGGCGGGTGGCCTGGGTCGCCCGGGACCGCATCCGGGAGGTCCACTGGCACGAAGGCGGCCTCAAGATCTGGGCCGGTGTCGGCCGGCGCTCCGTGACCGCCCGGGTGCCGGGGTGGCTCCTGGGGGAGCAGGGCGAGAAGCGCTCGCTTCCCACCCGGCTGTTCCTGGCCCACGTCGAGGTGGTGGTTCCCGAGGGCAGCGACCTGGCCATCTTCGCCGGTCACCGCCACGGCGTGCTGTTCTCCACCGCCCGCCTGGCCGCCGATCCGCCCCGCCT
>JBIOUX010000220.1:0-82944 GCA_044867425.1 Acidimicrobiia bacterium
GTTCGACGCCGACGCCCAGCGGGCGCCGATCGGCCTGCTGTCGGGAGGTGAGCGCCGCCGCTTGCAGCTGGTCCTCGCGCTGCGGGCGAAGCCGAACGTGCTGCTGCTCGACGAGCCGACCAACGACCTCGACCTCGACACCCTCCGGGCGCTGGAGGACCACCTGGAGACGTGGCCCGGCACCCTGGTGGTGGTCAGCCACGACCGGGCCTTCCTGGAGCGGACGGTGGACGACGTGATCGTCCTCGACGGCCGGGGCCGCGCCCGCCGTCCGCCGGGCGGGTACGCCGCCTACGAGCACGCCCGGCGGACGGCCGGCGTGCGGGACACGACCCCGCCGGCGGCGCCGGCCGAGACCCGGCCGCGGGCGGCACCGCCAGTGGCACCGAAGCCGGAACCCAGGCGCCGCTCCCCCAGCACCCTGCGCCGGCTCCTGGATCAGGCCGAGCGGGAGCTCTCCGCCGCCACCGACGAACGCGCCCGGCTGCAGGACGAGCTCGCCGGCGCCGCCGGCGACCACGTCGCCCTGGCCGGGGTGGCCCACGCCCTGGCCGCGGCCGAGACCCGCCTGGCCGAGGCCGAGGAGCGCTGGTTGGCCCTGGCCGAGGAGCTCGGCGTCTAGCGGCTACGACGGTTAACGGCGCTCGACCCGCTGGACGGGTTGGCCCGGCCGCCAGGTCTCGATGACGAGGCGGTCGCCGTCGGGATGGAGCGTGGTCAGCACCACCTCGGAGAGATCAAGGCGGAACAGGTGGTAGGGCCCCGGCGGATTGGCGTGCTCCTCATAGGCCCGCTTGCCGTCCTCCCCCAGTTCGGCGGCCACGCCGGCCAGCTTGGCGTCGCCGCCGGACATCGAGCCGTCGCCGGGATTGGCGTGGAGGGCGAAGCGCCCGTCGCGCTGCAGGTCCCGGGCCTTCACCGCCTCCCACATGGACCCGAGGGTGAGGTCCTCGCCGTGGAAGTCGACCTCCGTCCCGCTGACCCGGGGGGAGCCGTCCCGCCGCAGGGTGGCCAGCACGTGGTGCTTGGTCGCCTCCAGGCGGGCCCGTACCGCCGCCGCCAGCTCGGGGGCCTCCTCGGAGAACTGCCGCCAGGTCGCCATGCGGCGGGGATTATGCCCGAGGTTCCCTCCTTGTGCCTTTTCGCGGGCAGGGCCGAAGGTGGCACAACCTTCAGATTTGGCACCGGCCCGCCGAACGAATTGGTGTGGAGCAGGACACCACACCGCGGAGCGCGGCCCGGCAAGCGGGCCTCCTGTTCGCCGCGGCCGGAATCCTCACCATCCGGAACAACTTCGTCCCGGGCAGCGGGTACCTGGACAAGGCCTTCCTCCACGTCGTGGGCGTGGCCTGCATCGCCATCGGCGCCGGCGTCGCCCTGCTGCCCTGGGATCGCTGGCCGGCCCGCGCCACCCTGACCATCAGCCCCCTGGCCTTCGCCATCATCGCCGTGGCCAACCAGCGCGGCGGAGTGAGCACCTACAGCTACGCCCCCTTCTTCATCCTGGTGTTCATGTGGGTGGGCCTCCACCCCCCGCCCCGCACGTCGTTCCTCCTCGCCCCGCTAGCCGCCCTGGCCTCATGGTGCCCGGGCTGGTGTCGGCCGATCCCCCCGACGGTGCCCTCTCGTCCGTCACCGTGGCCATCCCGGTGTGCGTCCTGGTGGCGGAGACGATCGCCCGCACGGTGGGCCGGGTGCGGCGGGCCGAGCGGGACATCCAGCGCAGCTACTCGCTCCTCCACCGCTCCCAGGCGCTGGCCAACGTGGGCAGCTGGGAGTGGGACGTGACCACCGGCGAGGTGGAGTGGTCCCCCGAGATGTTCCGCATCCTCGGTGTCAGCGCCGGCGAGATCGACACCGCCTTCGAGTCCGTTCTCAACCTGGTCGCCCCCGAAGATCGGGACATGGTCGCCACCCGGTTCGGCCAGGCGGCCGGGGGCGAGGCCGTGCCCGGCTTCGCCTTCCGCCTCACCCGCCCGGACGGGACCGCGCTGGCTGTGGTGCGAAGGGGACCCAGCACCGACCGGCCCGGCGTTCGTCACCGGGTTCGCCGAGGACGTCACCGAGCCCAAGCAGGTGGAGGAGGAGCTCTCCCGCCTGGCCCTCAAGGACGATCTCACCGGCCTGGCCAACCGCCGGGCCTTCGTGACCGTGGGCGCCCAGCTGCTGCGCGTGGCCCAGCGGGCCGGCGAGACGGCCATGCTCATCTACATCGACCTCGACAACATGAAGGACGTCAACGACACCTACGGCCACGCCGCCGGCGACCAGGCGCTGGTCGAGGTGGCCGACCTGCTGCGGTCCACCTTCCGGGAGTCCCACCTGGTGGCCCGCCTGGGTGGCGACGAGTTCGCCGTGTTCGTGCCCCGTCAGGGGGCCGAGGCCAAGGCGGGCCTGGACCGCCTGCGCGACGCCGTCGACGCCCGCACGGGCCGCTTCCCGCCCGTGGCCCTCAGCATCGGCACGTCGACCTACGACGGCGACGGGCCCTGCTCGATCGAGGATCTCATCCGCCGGGCCGACGCCGGCATGTACGCCGAGAAGGCCCTTCGCCGCCTGCGCTGACCGCCGGCCCTCCCGGCGCGCCGCCGGCGGCTACAGGTTGGTGCTGTCGGGCGGGACGTCGTTCGGCAGTGTGCCGGCACCGCTCCCCATCCCGGAGACTTCTCCAGCTGCGGAGACCGGGGCGTCGAGGGTGTAGGCGGTCATGGACAGCGATCCGTAGGCGTAGCCGTCGACCAGGACCGAGGTGGTGTCGTCGTCGGCGGCGGCCAGCCCGGCCAGGTAGAGCAGGGGGATGAAGTGGTCGGGGGTGGGGACGGCGGCCCGGAAGTCCCGGTGGGCCTGCAGGTCGACGATCTTGGCGGGGGCGCCGGCCATGACCGACTTGGCGTCCTCGTCGAAGCGCTGGGCCCAGTCGAAGCCGGCGTCGGGCTGCCGCCAGTCGATGCCGCCCAGGTTGTGCACCACGTTCCCGCTGGCGATGACGAGAACGCCGGCCTGGCGCAGGGGCGCCAGGCGGGCGCCGAGGTCGAAGTGGTACCCGAAGGGCTTCATGGCGTTGATGGCCAGCTGGACGACGGGGACGTCGGCTCGGGGGAAGGCGTGGCAGAGCACCGACCAGGTCCCGTGGTCGATGCCCCAGCTGTCGACGTCCTGGCCCACCCACACGGGCTTGACCACCTCGGCGACCTCGCCGGCGACGTCGGGGGCTCCGGGGGCCGGATACCGGACGGCGAAGAGCTCGTCGGGGAAGCCGTAGAAGTCGTGGATGGTGCGGGGCCGGGCCATGGCCGTCACCGCCGTGGCGTTGATATACCAGTGGGCCGACACCACCAGAATGGCCCGGGGCGCCGGCACCGCCGCCCCGAAGGCGGCCCACGCCTCGGTGTACCGGTTCGTCTCCAGGGCGTTCATCGGGCTGCCGTGCCCGATGAAGGCCGCCGGCATCGCCTGGTTGGTCATCGGTCTCCTTCTACCCGACCGGCCGCCGATCTGCTCTGATTCTCGCATGGTGCGACTCGAGAACTTCTCGCAGCTGGCGGGTGGGCAGAGCGGCCTGGTGGTGGTGAGCGCCACCCGGGCCGACGGCTCGGTGCAGGCCAGCGTGGTCAACGCCGGGGTGCTCGATCATCCCGGGGACGGCACGCCGGTGGTGGCGCTGGTCGCCCGGGGCGACGCCCTCAAGCTCCGGCTCCTCCGCCGCCGGCCGGCGGCGGCCGTGACCGTGCGCGACGGGTGGCAGTGGGCCACGGTGGAGGGCCCGGCCGAGCTGGCCGGGCCCGATGACCCCCACCCCGATGTGGCGCCGGATCAGCTGCCCGCGCTCCTGCGGGCGGTGTTCGTGGCCGCCGGCGGCAGCCACGACGACTGGGCGACCTACGACCGGGTCATGGCCGAGGAGCGCCGGACCGCCGTGTTCGTGCGCCCCGAGCGGGTCTACGGCTTGCTCAGGTCCTGAGGGCGACAGCGTCGTCGGGCACGGACCCGAGCATCATCCCGTCGCGCATGTGCAGCACCCGGGGCGCCCGGGAGGCGATGCGGGGGTCGTGGGTGACGAGGATGACGGTGAGCCCCGAGCCCCGCCACAGGCCGTCGATCAGATCGAAGAGGGCCTCGCCGGTGCGGGTGTCGAGGTTGCCGGTGGGCTCGTCGGCCAGCAGCACCCGGGGCGAGTTGGCCAGCGCCCGGGCGATGGCCACCCGCTGCTGCTCCCCACCGGAGAGCTGGGATGGAAGGTGGTCGCCCCGGTCCCCGAGGCCGACCTGGTCGAGGAGCTCGGCCGCCCGCCAACGCCGCTCGGCCCGCTTGGCCCCGGCGGGGGCCAGGGCCACCTCGATGTTCTCCGCCGCGGTGAGGGTGGGGATGAGGTTGAACTGCTGGAACACGAACCCGAACGCCCGCAGCCGCAGGTCGGCCAGGCGCCGGTCGGGCATCCCGGCCAGATCGGCGTCCTCGAAGCGCAGCTCGCCCGAGGTGGGCCGGTCGAGCCCGCCGAGGAGCTGGAGGAGGCTGCTCTTGCCCGAGCCGCTGGAGCCCTCGATGACCACGAACTCACCGGACTTGATGTCGAGGTCGACCCCGTCGACGGCCCGGATGGTGGCCGGCCCCTGCCGGTAGAGCTTGCTCACGTTGCGGAGCTGGTACACGTCTGTCGTCTCCTTGAAGGCTCGAGGACTCAGCCGAGGTCGCGCAGGGCGGCGGCGGGACGGAGGCGGGCGGCGCGCAGGGCGCCGGCGGTGCCGGCCAGGAGGCCGCCGACGACGGCCAGCCCGATGGCGAAGGCGAGGAGGGCGGGGTCGACGGGCGCTTCCAGGGGGACGGCCTGCCCGACGGTCGAGGCGGCCACCTGACCCAGCCCGAAGAGCCCGCTGGGCCCACCCGAGGGGGCGCTGGCTTCCAGTGACGGGCTGAGGGCGGCGGCCAGGGCGGCGGCCCCCACGCCCAGGCCGGCGCCGAGGACGCCGCCCAGGAGCCCCTGGACGAGCGACTCGCCCACCACCTGGCGGACGACCATCCGCTGCGACCAGCCGATGGCCTTGAGGGTGCCCAGCTCGCGGACCCGCTTGGCCACCGACGACAGGGTGAGCAGGGCGGCGACCAGGAAGGCGGCGGCCAGGACCACGATGGCGAGCACGTTGCCGAGCCGGTCGGCCAGGCCGGCGGCGTCGACCAGGGAGCCCGACACCTGGTCGGCCAGGTCCTTGGCGCTGGTCACCTTGGCCCCGGGGAAGGCCTCCTCGATGCGCTTGGTCAGGTCGGCCACGTCGGCGGCCGAGGTGGCCCGGACCAGGAGCACGTTGGCTCGATCGGTGCGGGAGCTGAGGCGCTGGAGGTCGCCGAGCGGCAGGTAGACGTCGGCCGTCTGCCCGCCGAGCGGCGGCTTGGCCAGCCCCACCACGGTGTAGGTCTCCCCGTTGAGGTCCAGGGTGGAGCCGACGTCGAGGTTCTTGCGCCCGGCGTAGGCCTCGGCCAGGACGACTTCCCGGGCGTCACCCGTGCCGCTGAAGAAGGCGCCCTCGTTGACCTGGGCGGGGGTGAGGAGCCCGAGCCCGGAAGCGGCGTCGGCGAGGTCCACGCCGGCGATGGTGTAGGGCTCGGAGGTGATGTCGGTCTGGGGCGGGTCGAGGACCTGACGGATGGTCCGCTGCGGGGTGGTCACCTTGGCCCGGAACTGCTTGAACCGCTCGGGGAGGCACTTCCCGAAGGCGCCGCCGCCCGGCCCGGGAGCGACCATGACGCCGGAGGTGGGGCCGTCCGGCGGGGCGGCGCTGGCGCTGCCGCCGTCGGGTCGGGCCGCACTGGGCGGCGTGATGGTCACGCCCTCCTTGGCCAGGCAGGCCTCGATCTCCTGCTGCTCGGCGGCGGTGGGCGGGGTGATCTCCTGGTTGACGTCGATCTCCTCGCCGCCGGTCTGGAGTTCGGCCACGATCTCGGGGACCTTGCCCTCCTGGTGCTGGGCCAGGAGGGTCAGGCCCTGGGCGACCGACTCGACGCCGTCGAGCTTGGCGATGGCCTCGGCCTGGGTGGCGGGGAAGGTCAGCTGGGTGGCGGGGAGGAAGAAGTCGTGGACGAACTCGTCGCCCGGTTCGCCGAGCTTGGACAGGTCGGTCACCACCGACTGGTTCTCGGCGATGAGCGCCTGCTGGTCCTCGGGGCTGAGGCCCTCGGCGCCGGGGATGGCGCCGCCGCCGCCGAACGTGAAGACCCGCCCGCCGTCGGGCGCCGCCTGAGCGGCGTCGGTGTCAGTGTCGGCTTCGACAGTGCGGGTCACGAGGAGGTCGGTGCCGAGGCTCTCGAGGGGGTCGAGGACCTTGGCCTGGGCCTGGTCAAGGCCGGACGACACAGCGGTGATGGCCACCACCAGGGCGATGCCCACGGCCAGTCCGGACACGGTCAGGGCGGTGCGGCCCGCCCGGCGACGGAGCTCACGGCGGATGTATGTCAGATGGAACATGGCGTGAGGGTCAGGCCTCGGGCTGTGGGCCGGCTGTGAGGGCCTGAGGAAGTAGCTGAGAAGAGGCCCGAACCGGGAACGAAAGCCCCGAACCTCTACCGGGCACGACGAGGGGGCCGGGCTCCGAACCCGGCCCCCTCGAAAGAAGCGATGAACCCAGCGGGAAGCCGGATCAGACGGGCACCACCCCGCGCCGGCTCGCCTTCCTGAGCGCCCCACCCAGGGCGATGGCCAGCGCCGCCAGAGCCGTCAGGGCCACGCCCGCCCCGGTGCGGGGCAGCATCCCGCCGGCGATCTCCGCGGCAGCGGTGTCGGGCGCCCGGGCCGTCTCGGTGGCGGCGGCTTCCGGCGCCCCGGCCGTCCCGGTGGCGGCGGACACCGGAGCGGGCTCGGCCACCGCCCCGAGCACCGAGTCGCCGGTGCCGCCCGAGGTCCCGACCGAGAAGGCCGAGGCCAGGTCGGCGGGCGGCACGAGCTCGCTGTTGATCCGGGCCACCTCGGCGGCGCCGCCGCCCATACCGCCGGCGACGTCGAGACAGCTGACCGCGAGCAGCGGGTGGGCAACCAGCGCGCAGATCCCGCTCAGCTGCTCGTCGCTGCCGATCTCGGTGCCGTTCAGGCCGACCAGGAACGAGCTGCCCTCGCCCTCCGAGCTGACCTCGGAGTGGAAGAGCATGATGCGGAGGATGTCGAGCAGGCCGAGCTTGAACCCGGTGGAGAAGCCCTCGCCCGTGCTCCTGCCGTCGGTGTGGGTGGCCCGCGACTCCGACTCGAGGACGTCGACGTCGAGGACCCCGGGGACGTCGGCCCGGGCGGCGGCGGCGGACCCGCGCGACGATCGCTCGGTGTCCGACTGGGATGCGGTCGCCTCCCACGGCGCCACCTGGACCTGGGCGGGAAGGGCGGAGCCGGTGTCGAGCAGGGCCCCGCCACTGGTGCCCGGACCGGACTGGGTTCCGCCCAGGCCGAGCAGCGGCTCGCCGCCCAACGCCACCACGGTGGCCTGGGCGCTGGAGGTGTCGGTACCGGCCTGGGCGCCGGTGGTCGAGACGTCGACGATGTCGGCCACCGACAAAGCCGTGGCCGTGGCGCTGGCCGGTGGCGCGGGGGTCAGCCCGGATCCGGCCGCCTGGGCGGCCACCGGCACAGCCAGAAGGATGCATGCCGGAGCAGCGGCGGAAAAGAACAGGCGTCGCATGACTTCTCCTTCGTCATTGGAGGGAAGAGGGCACCATGGGCGGGAGGGTGTCCGGGGCGGAGCGCCCCGCACTGGCCCGCCATACCCGATCCTTCCGTCCGTACTCAGCGACAAAAGGGCCTCTCGTCAGGGTTGAGTCCTTTGCCCGGTTTATCCCACCCAGTCGCGCCCAGCGCGGCCACTTACGATTGCCCGGTGAGCACGACCGTGACGCCCCTGCGGTGGGTCCGGCCCATGCGGCCCCGGGACCCCGGCGAGGACCACCGGGCCGCTACCCCGCTCGAGCTGTTCTTCGACCTGTGCTTCGTGGTGGCAGTGGCCCAGGCGGCCGACGGGCTGCACCACGGCCTGGCCGCCGGGCGTCCCCGGGAGGCACTCGTCTACCTGCTCGTCTTCGCCACCATCTGGTGGCCGTGGGTCAACTTCAGCTGGTTCGCCTCCGCCTACGACATCGACGACGTCCCCTATCGCCTGGCTGTGTTCGTCCAGATCGCCGGGGTGCTGATCCTGGCCGCCGGCGTCCCCCGGGCCTTCGAGAACCGGGACTTCTCCATCACCACGCTGGGCTACGTGGTCATGCGCGCCGCCCTCATCCCCCAGTGGCTGCGGGCCGCCGCCGGCGATCCGGCCTGCCGGCGCACCGCCCTCCGCTACGCCGCCGGGGTGGCCGCCTGCCAGGTGGGTTGGGTCCTCCTCCTGGCCGTCCCCGACGGTGCCTACCTCTGGGGCTGGCTGGTCCTGGGGCCGGCCGAGCTCCTCGTGCCCCTGTGGGCCGAGCGGGCGGGAGCGACCCCGTGGCATCCCTCCCACATGGCGGAGCGCTACGGGCTGTTCACCATCATCGTGCTGGGCGAGTGCGTGCTGGCTGCCACCATCGCCGTGCAGTCGGCGCTCGACGCCGGCGATGCGGTCGAGCGGGTGGCCCGCATTGCCGCCGGCGGCCTCCTCGCCGTCTTCGCCATGTGGTGGGCGTACTTCGACGGGCCCCGGGAGCGGGTCGTCTCCCGGGCCCGGCAGGCGTTCACCGCCGCCCCCGGCGCCTTCTTCTGGGGCTTCGCCTGGGGCTACGGCCACTTCGTGCTCTTCGCCGCCGCGGCCGCCGCCGGCGCCGGGATCGAGGTCGCTGTCGCCCACGCCACCGGCCACACCACGCTCGCCGGGTGGGAGGCGGGGGCGGCCTTCACCGTGCCCGTGGCCGTCTACCTCCTCGGGGTCTGGGCGCTGCTGGCGCCCTACAAGCGGCCGGGCCCGATGCGCACCTTCGCCGCGCCGGTGGCCGCCGCCCTCATCCTCGCCACCACCGGCCTGGACGAGGCGCCGCTGGCCACCGGGGCGGTGTGCGCCGTCCTGCTGGCCGCCGCCGTCATCAACCAGGCGTGCCAGCCGGCGGGTTAGGCCGACGCGTTGGTGGCGTAAGCCATGGCCACGCTCGGGGAACCCACCAGCGTCTGGTAGACGACGCAGTAGCGCTCGGTGAGGCGCAGCAGCGTGGCCAGCTGGTCGGCGTCGGCGTCGGTGTCGAGGTCGAAGCGCAGCCGGATATCGGTGAAGCCCACCGGCGCCTCCTTGCTCACCCCGAGCGTGCCCCGGAAGTCGAGGTCGCCCTCCGCCCGTACCGTCCCGCCCCGCAGCGGGATCTCGAGGGCGGTGGCCACCGCCCGCAGGGTCACCCCGGCGCAGGCCACCAGGGCCTGGAGGAGCATGTCGCCCGAGCAGGCCAGCGACCCGGTGCCCCCCGTCGCCGGGTGGAGCCCGGCGTTGACCAGGGCCCGCCCCGTCTCCACCGAGCAGCTCAGCTCCTCGTCCCCGAGCCGGCCCTCGGCGGACAGGGTGATGGCGGCCGCCTCGGGCTCCTCCCGGTATCGCTCCTTGAACGGCGCCTGGAGCGCCTGGAGAGCACTTCGGTCCATGACTCGGCCCCTTTCTCCAAGCGCCGAGCGTAGGCGAGCATCGATTGCCGGGAGGTTCGGAAAAGAGGCAGTGAAGGAGGCCGGGGCGTGTGGTGAGCGGCGCCGGGCGGTTTCGGCGTACATCCGCAACACCTGTCGTTGCGCAGGAACGCCGCAAGCCGTTGACGCCCCAAGTTCCGAAGTAGGCCCCTCGCCCGGTCACCCCCGCCCCTTCATTGCGCCTTTGCCTTTGCGGCCTCGTCACTCCCCGCGTGCTAAGGCTCAGGCATGGACCCGCCACGCCCGGTCGCCGTCGACCATGACGGCCTCCGCATCTCCGCCCTCGACTGGGGCGGCGACGGCCCGCCGCTCCTGCTGCTCCACCCCAACGGCTTCTGCGCCGGCTTCTTCGACCCTCTGGCCCGGCGCCTGACCTCCCGGTTCCGGCCCGTGGGCGTCGATCTGCGGGGTCACGGCGCGTCGGACAAGCCGCCGCCTCCGGAGCCGTATCGCACCGAGCTGATGGCGGCCGACGTCATCGCCGTTCTCGACGCCCTCGGCCTCGACGAGGTGGCCGCCGTGGGCGGTTCCCTGGGTGGCGGGGTCGCCATCCACCTGGACCGTCTCCAACCCGGGCGGCTGCGCCGGTTGATGCTGTGCGAGGCCATCGCCCGACCCGCCCCCCGGGGCCGATCGCCGGAGAATCCCTTGGTGGCCACCGCCCTGCGCCGCCGCGTGTTGTGGCCCTCCCGGGCGGCGATGGTCGCCTCCTACGGCGCCCGGCCGCCCCTCGACAGCCTGGCCCCCGAGGCGCTGGAGGCGTACGTGGAATGGGGCACGGTGGTGCGGGAGGACGGGAGCGTCGAACTGGCCTGTCCCCCCGAGGTGGAGGCCGCCATCTTCGGAGCCCCACCGATGGTGGCGAGCGTGGTCGCCGCCTGGGAGCACCTGGCCCACCTGTCGGCGCCGGCCGTCGTCCTCGCTGGCGCCCGTTCCGGCCTCTCCTCGGCGTGGTTCCAGGAGCAGGCGGAGCGGGCGGGCGCGACCTTCGCCCTGGTGGACGGGGGCCACTTCTTCCTCCACGAGGACACCGCCCGGGCCGTGGCCCTGGTCACCGACCACCTCGCCTGACGGCCTCGGGGCGCCGTGACCAGCAGCATTGGAGCCGCTGGTGGACGACCCCGACCCCGCCCCGGAGGAGTTCGGGGGGTCCGCCGCCGTCGGGGCGGAGGATGGTGACGTCCTCCCCGGCGCCGCTCATGACCACGGTGATGTGGACGTGGCGGCGATCGGGATGCCGGCTGGGCCGGGCGGACATCGTCCCGTCATCCTCCATGGGGGCGGCCCAGGCCGTGGCCGTCAGGGCGATGGCAGCCAGGCCGGCGGGCGGGCGGACCTGACGGGGCAGCACCCGGGCTTCTCCCCGTCCCAGCTCCTCCAGGTGGACGGGCCCGCCGTGCGCCAGCCTCACGCCGAAGAGGCGGGCCGGCAGCCGTTCCGTGCCCGGGGTGTGGGCCTGCTCGTCGACCGCCCAGGCCAGCGCTTCGAGATCCATGCCGTCCGCCTCCCGCTCGGGAACCTGAAGGGGGCGGCGGGTGGCCACCGATACGGCTCACACATCCGGCGCACGGCCGGGGCGCGGACCTCGATCAAGAGTCTGCCGCCGCCGGGCGCGTGACTGCCAGTGAATTCCAGCAGCCCGGAGTTTGACAACGGGGCCCGTGCGGACCGCTAGGCTGGCCCCGAGGGTTGCACCCGAGCAAGACCGCTTCCGCAGTATCGCTTCAGGCACTTCCCTCACCCCGGCAGCAGCCGGAACCGGCCGACGGACCGTTGGATGTCCGGCCCGGCCAGGAAGGGAGGGATTGCTTGTGGCTACTGGAACCGTGAAGTGGTTCAACGCCGACAAGGGTTATGGGTTCATCACCCAGGACGACGGCGGCTCCGATGTGTTCGTGCACTTCAGCGCCATCCAGGACACCGGTTACCGGAGTCTTTCGGAGAACGAGAAGGTCGAGTTCGACGTCACTCAGGGCCCGAAGGGCGCCCAGGCGGCGAACGTCCGGCGCCTCGGCTGATCAACCCGAAGGGGATCTTTCTTTCGGTCGCCGGCCTCCAGGTGGGGCCGGCGACCGTCGTCTTCGGCGCCGCCGCGGCACGGTGACGCCCATCAGTCGATCGAGTAGTCGCGCAGGAGCTTGTTCATCTCCAGCATGTGCATCTCCTCGGCGCCGATCTGGTTGCGGGCGTACTCCTCGAGGTACACCGACTGGCCCTCCACCGACTCCAGCAGCCGGCGGTAGAGCGCCAGGGCGGCCCGCTCGTGGGCGATGGACTCCCGCAGGATGTCGTCGATGTCGTGGTCGTGGGTCTCCTCGATGGGGGCGATGCCCTGCTCGGGGTGACCGCCGAGGCCGGTGAGGATCTCCCCGGCCTGCTGGGCGTGGAGCAGGGATTCGCTGGCCTGGGCCTGCATGAAGCTCACCAGCGGGATGCGGTTGGGACCGGTGATCACCAGCGAGTAGTGGGTGTAGCGGACCACGCCCGACAGCTCGGTCTTGATGATCTCGTTGAGGACGGCAACGGTACGGGGGACGTCGATCAGGTCGTTCACGGTTCCTACCCTATGCAGGGCCACGACGAGGAGGACGCATGACCGCCACCGATGCCAACCCGGACTTCGACGCCCAGCTCAACGCCTTCGCCGAGCGGCTCTTCGAAGCCACGGAGTGGCTGGAGCACCAGGC
This sequence comes from Acidimicrobiia bacterium, assembly GCA_044867425.1. GTDB lineage: Bacteria > Actinomycetota > Acidimicrobiia > IMCC26256 > BP-133 > CAWBJP01. Next base: position 12,292 of record JBIOUX010000220.1, read on the forward strand.
GATGGCCGGCGTGCTCAGCGTGGACGACCCGGCCGCCCCCGCCGGCGAGCGCCGCTACACGCTGCCCGAAGCCCACGCCGTGGCCCTGCTCGACGAGGAGCATCCCGCCTACGCCGGTGCCCTGGCCGACATTCCGCCCATCATCGCCCGGACACTCGAGGCGCTGGTCGACTCGCCAACGACCTCGCGGGCCAGTGGCTGGCGGCCCTGCCCGACATCCACGCCCGCCTGGAGGCGGGCGAACCGCTGCGCGTCGCCGACTTCGGCTGCGGCGAGGGCTGGGCCGCCATCTACCTGGCCGAGGCCTACCCCAAGATCACCGTCCACGGCTTCGACCTCGACGACGCCTCCATCGCCGCCGCCCGCAAGAACACCGCCGGCCGGGGAGCCGGCGACCGGGTGCGCTTCGAGGTCCAGGACGTCACCGACCCCGGCTTCGATGCCCGCTACGACCTGGTCTACGCCTGCGAGGTCATCCACGACCTGGCCGACCCCGTCGCCGCCCTGTCCGCCGTGCGCCGCATGACCGGCGACGGCGGGGCGGTCCTCATCATCGACGAGCGGGCCGATGAGGAGTTCGATCCCTCCGGGGACCCGATCCAGCGGCTGCTGTACGGCTTCAGTGTCCTGCACTGCCTGCCCGCCGGCCGGGACGCCGAGACGTCGGCCGCCACCGGGACGGTCATGCGCCCGGCCACGTTCCGGGCCTATGCCGAGGCCGCCGGGTTCGCCGCCGTCGACGAGCTGCCCCTCGAGCACCCCTTCTTCCGCTTCTACCGGCCCCGGGGCTGAGGGAGAACGCGCGCCGTGACCGAGAGGCCGCTGGAGGACGGGTGGCTGCCCGACACGCCGGTGGCGGACAGCCTGCTGCGGCAGTTCGTCCACAACCAGGGTGAGCTCAACGCCGTGGTGGCGGTGGCTGTGGGCGGACCGGCCCAGGACAGCCCTCGGGTGTTCCTGGCCGACGCCGCCAGCCCGGTGCCGTACTACAACCAGGCCATCCTGGCCCGGCCCCTGGGGAGCGTCGACGACGAGGTCCTCGACGAGGTCGAGTCGTTCTTCGCTCCCGGGCGGACGATGTCCACGCTTCTGTCCATCTGGCCGACGCCCGACCTGTCAGCCCGGGGCTGGTCACTGATGGGCCATCCCGCCTTCGTGGCCCGGGGCCCGGCGCCCCAGGACATCCCGACCCGTCCCGGGGTCGAGGTGCGGGTGGTCGCCGGCGCCGGCGATCTGGCCGTCGCCGAGCGGATCGCCATCGAGGGATATCCGATGCCCGAAGCGGACAGCGACCAGCCGGGCTCGGCCCTGTCTCCCAACCTGCTTTCCACCGGGCTCCGGGTCCGTCTGGGAATGTGCGACGGGGAGCCGGTGGCGGTGGGCAACTCCTACGTGAGCCACGGCGTCGTCAACCTCTGCTTGGCGGCCACGCTGCCCGCCGCCCGGCGGCGGGGGGTGTGGGAGGCACTGGTGTGGGCCCGGGTGAACGACGGGCCCGACCTGCCCGCCGTCGCCTACACCAGCGACTACTCCCGGCCCGGCTTCCTGCGCATGGGCTTCCTGCCCATCACCCGCTTCACCCTCTGGGCCCGCTCGCCCGTCACCTGACGGAATCAACCGAACATCAGGGATCCTTCCGGGTGATCCCCGATACCGCCCGGGTCCGGGATGCCCCACCATGGCGCGGTGGACGACATGAGGCCGAGGCCTTCCTTCCCGGTCCGAGTGCGCCGGCTGCTGACCGCCCTGGTGCTGGTGACGGCGGGCTGTGCGCAGGGGAGCGGTCCGGTGACGGCCGTCCGGGCCGGCAACGAGCTTGAGGCTCCGCAGCTGCCCGGGGTTCCCGGCGAGGAATTGCCGGACCTCCCGGGGGCGCCCGGGATCGAAGGGCCGGAGGTGCCGGGCGCCATCTCATCGGAGGGCGGGGGTGGGCCTTCGGCCGACGGGACGGGCTGCGGGCCGATGATCCTCTACGCCCTGGCCGCGCCCGGGGGGTCGCCGTCGGGCGTCGCCGCCGGAGACGCCGGTTCGGTGTGGTTCACCGACCCGGCGACCTCGTCCATCGGGCACCTCGAAGTGGACGGGACGGTCCGCCGCTACGCCCTCCTGCCGGGGCGCCGGCCCGGGCCGATTGCCAGGGCGGCCAACGGCGACCTGTGGTTCACGGACCAGTCCGGCCCCCGGATCGGCCGGATGACGCCCGCCGGGGTGGTGAGCGAATTCCCTCTGCCTACGGTGGAGGGCAATCCCATGGGTATCGGCGGTGTCAACGCGGCCGCGTCAATCATCGCCGGCGGCGACGAGGCCATGTGGTTCACCGAGGCGGCCGCCGACAAGGTGGGCCGCATCACTCCGGAGGGAGTCGTCTCCGAGTTTCCGCTGCCCCGCCGGGAGCGGATGCACGCCTACCCGACCGGCATCGCCGCCGGTCCCGACGGCGCCGTGTGGTTCAGCGAGCCGCTGTTCGGCATCATCGCCCGCATCGACGTGGGCACCCACGCCATCAAGGAGTTCCCCATCCCCCGCGACGGTCGGGGGGGTCTGGTGGGAACCAACAGCCTCGCCGGCGGGCCGGCGGGAGCGCTGTGGTACGAGGACCCCGGCGCCTCGGCCATCGGCCGCTTGGGCACCGACGGGACCGTGCGCTCGTTCCGCCTCCCGAATCCCCTCTGGCAACCGCTGGCGGTCAGCGCCGGCCCCGACGGTCAGGTGTGGTTCCTGGAGACGTTCGACGGCACGGTGATCCGCATGACCACCGACGGCCGCTTCAGCGGGTGGGCCACCGGCGAGGCGGCGGCCGGGATCGGCGCCGGCAGCGCCACCCAGATGGTCGCCGGCAGCGACGGCGCCATGTGGTTCGCCGCGCCGGCGGGCAACCGGATCGGCCGCATCCCCTGCGGAGTCTGACCCCGGCACCTCCCGTTCCGGCAACGCTTGGTTCACCGTTGCCCCTGGGTCATGCGAAGTTGCTTGAATGGGCGCCAAAGGTGGTGAGCGATGCGCACGGTGAATCTGGGCGAAGAGCTGGAGGTCTCGGCGCTGGGCCTCGGCTGCATGGGGATGAGCGAGTTCTACGGCGAGGCGGACGACGCCGAGTCCCTGCGGGTCCTGGACCGGGCCCTGGAGCTCGGGGTGACCTTCTACGACACGGCCGACGTCTATGGCATGGGCCACAACGAGGAGCTGCTGGCCCGCTGGCTGCCCCGGGTGCGCGACCAGGTCGTCCTGGCCACCAAGTTCGGCATCGTCCGGGACGAGGACGACCCCACCCGGCGGGGCTTCTCGGGTGATCCCGGCTACGTGCGGCGCGCCTGCGAGGCATCGCTGCGCCGCCTCGGGGTGGAGACCATCGACCTGTACTACCAGCACCGGGCCGACCCGGCGACGCCGATCGAGGACACGGTCGGCGCCATGGCCGAGCTGGTCAAGGAGGGCAAGGTCCGCTATCTCGGGCTATCCGAGCCCGCCCCCGACACCATCCGCCGGGCCCACATCGTCCACCCGATCACCGCCGTGCAGTCGGAGTGGTCGCTGTGGAGCCGGGAGATCGAGGCCGAGGTGGTGCCGACCTGCTGGGAGCTGGGCATCGGGATCGTCCCCTACTCCCCGCTCGGCCGGGGATTCCTCACCGGTGCCATCACCAGCCCCGACGATCTGGCCGAAGACGACTTCCGCCGGCAGAACCCCCGGTTCTCGAGGGAGAACTTCGGGCGCAACCTCGACGTGGTGGCCAAGGTCCGGGAGATGGCCGAGGCGCGGGGGGTGACGCCGGCCCAGCTGGCCCTGGCCTGGGTCCTGGCCCAGGGGCCCGACGTGGCGCCCATCCCGGGCACCAAACGGGTGCGCTACCTGGAGGAGAACCTGGGCGCGCTCGAGGTGGAGCTGCATGAGGAGGATCTGGCCGCCATCGAGGCCGTCGCCCCCAAGGGCGCCTTCGCCGGGGAGCGCTACCCCGACATGCGCTTTGTGTCCGGCGTCACGCCGGCGCGGGGCTAGGAGTCCTAGGCCGGCACGTCCAGGGCGTCGAGACGGTCGGCGTAGAAGGCGATCCGGCCGGCGATGTCGGCCCGGCCCGGCAGCGGGTCCGGGTAGGCCCAGGCCATGTCGACGGCCTGCCGGTCGCCCACCTGGAGGCTCCAGTAGGAGGCTTCGCCCTTGAACGGGCAGCGGGTGTGGTGCTCGGTGGGCGTGAGCAGATCCATCCGGACGTCCTCCCTGGGGAAGTAGACGACCGGCGCCAGGCTCGCTTCCCGCAGCAGGAGGGCGTCGCTGCTCTGCGCCACGACCTCACCCCCCCACCGGGCGGACACCACCCCGTCGATCTTCTCGGTGGTGATGGAGTGGCCAGCCGGTGCCGGGTGGGGCGTGGATTGCTCGCTCCGGCGGGTCCAGGGGTATTCCAGGCGGGTCGCTTCCCGCTCGGCCGCCTCGGGGCCGGCCAGGCGCTCGACGAGGCGCAGGGCCAGGTCGATCCCGCTGGTGACGCCACCGGCGGTGACCAGGTCACCGTCGTCGACCACCCGCTGGTCGAGCACCCGGGCGCCGGTGGCGGCCAGGTCGTCCACGGCACCGCGATGGGTGGTCGCCGGTCGGCCGCCCACCACCCCGGCGCGGGCCAGGAGCATGCCCCCGGTGCACACGCCGGCCATCACGGTCCCCGAGTCCGCCGCCGCCTTGAGGAGGGGGAGCCAGTCCCCCCGCTCCGCTTCGCCCCACGCCCCGTGTTCGGTCCGGCTCCGCCAGCCGCCGCCGGGCACGACGAGGACGTCGGCGCCGGGCTGGTAGACGGCGTCGGCCCGCAGGGATAGGCCGTGGGCCCCCCGCACCTCGAGGGGTTCGGTCCGGCACACCAGGCGGACGGTGAGGTCGGCTCCGGCCGCCGCCGCACCGCGCAGCACCTCGAGGGGGCCGACGACGTCGAGTTCGTCGACGCCTTCGTAAACGAGGATGTCGATGGTGGTCATGGACCTGAACCTACCGGTCTTCGTGCCAGAGGGGTTCCCTCGGCCCCGATTGGGCAGAAGGAGAGCCACCAGACGTCACGACACGAGGAGTGAGGACATGGCAGAGACCACCACGCAGCCCCAGGCCGAGACCAGCGAGGAGAACAAGCCGGAGATGTGCTGCGACGGCCAGCAGACGGCCGAGGAGCACCGGAAGAGCTCCCCCGACGGGAAGTGCTGCATCGACGAATAAGGCCCAGATACTTGTGGGGTTCTTGCCAGCAATCACTGGCAGAAAACCCACAGAAACGGCTGGCGCCCAGTCCTAGGGCGCCGGCGGGTCGGTCGACAACGCCCAGGCCAGGGCCGCTGCCCACCGGGCGTTGTCCTCCACCAGGGCGACGTTGGCGGCCACGCTGCGCCCGTCCGTCCCCGCCGCCACTCGCTCGAGCACGAAGGGAGTCACGGCCCCGCCGGTCACGCCGGCGGCGGCCGCCTCCTCCAGAGCCCGGGCCACGATCGGCTCCACCTCCTCAAGGGGCACCTCGTCGGTCTCGGGCACGGGAGCGGCGAAGAGGAGACCGCCCCGGTAGCCCAGGGCCCGGGCGGCCCTGACCACGTCCGCCGCCTCCTCGGCCGTCGCCACCCGGTGGGGCACGGCCAGGCCGCTGCGCCGGGAGTAGAAGGCGGGGAACTCGTCGGTGCCCAGGCCGACGACGGGCACGCCCAGGGTCTCGAGGCGCTCGAGGGTCCGGCCCAGGTCGAGGAACGACTTGGCCCCGGCGCACACGGTCGCCACCGGATGGCGGGCCAGGGCGATGAGGTCGGCGCTCTCGTCGCCGGTCCGGTCCCAGTCCCGGTGCACCCCGCCGATGGCGCCGGTGGCGAAGACAGGGATGCCGGCTGCCGCCGCCAGAGCCAGGGAGGCCGACACCGTGGTACCCGCCGCCGGCCAGCCCTGGGCCACGGCCACCGGAAGGTCGCGCTCCCCGACCTTGCGGACGGCGGACAGCACCGCCTCGAAGTCGGCTTCGCCGACGCCGATCCGGGCCACGCCGTCGAGCACGGCGGTCAGGGCGGGCAGCGCCCCGCCGGCGACCACCCCGTCCACCGACCGGCGCAACGCCTCCTTCCCCGCTGGGCCGGGCAGGCCGAGGCGGCTGAAGACGGTGGATTCCAGCGCCACGACCGGCGTCCCGGCGGCGACGGCTGCTTCCACCTCGGGGGCGATCAGGAGGGCGGGAGGCATCCGGCCAGGCTAGGGGCCTACCGTCGTGGATCATGAGTCCGGCTCCACGCAAGATCCCGACCCGATGCGTGGCCCTGCTGCGGGGCATCAACCTGGGGGCCAAGAACAAGGTGGCCATGCCGGCGCTGCGCGCACTGGTGGAGTCGCTGGGCCACGAGGACGTCGAGACCTACATCCAGAGCGGCAACGTCGTGTTCAGCGCTCCATCGGGGACGCCGGCCGACCTGGCCGCCGGGTTGGAGGCTGCCATCACCGCGGAGTTCGGCTTTCCGGTGCCGGTGGTGGTGCGGACCGCGAAGGACATGCAACGGGTCGCCGGTGCCAACCCCTTCCTCGCCGCCGGCGCCGACCCGTCCACGCTGCACGTGGTGTTCCTGGGTTCGGCCCCGACCAGAGCGGCGGTGGCCAAGCTCGACCCCGACCGCTCGCCGGGAGACGAGTTCGCCGCCGCCGGTGCCGAGGCGTACCTGCACTGCCCCAACGGCTTCGGGCGCTCGAAGCTCGGCGTCGACTACTTCGAGCGGGTGCTGGGCGGGCCGGCCACCATCCGGAACTGGAAGACGGTCACCAGGTTGGTCGAGCTGAGCCGGGCCTAGTGTGACCCCATGAGCGAGAAGAAGACCGAAGACTTCGGGGCCCGCATGGCTGCCGCCTACGCCAGCCAGGGGACGGCCGTCGAGCTGGGTCGGGCCATGCTGGGCGGCACGGTCCACCCCGACGCCGTGGTGCGGATCCCGGCGGCCATGTGCAACCGCCACGGGCTCATCGCCGGGGCCACGGGCACGGGGAAGACCAAGACCCTCCAGGTGCTGGCCGAACAGCTCTCGGCGCTGGGCGTGCCTGTCTTCGCCGCCGACGTGAAGGGCGACCTGGCCGGCATGAGCCGGCCGGGGGAAGCCAACGAGAAGGTGACCGCCCGGGCCTCCGAGCTGGGCGTGGAGTGGAGGCCGGGGGGCTTCCCGGTGAGCTTCCTGTCGCTCGGCGGTCTCGGCCCCGGCGTGCCGGTGCGGGCCACCGTTTCCGCCTTCGGGCCCCAGCTCCTGGCCAAGGTCCTCGACGCCAACGAGACCCAGTCGTCGTCGCTGTCGCTCGTCTTCCGCTACGCCGACGACGCCGGCCTGCCCCTCCTCGACCTCGTCGACCTCTCCGAGGTGCTGCGCTTCCTGACCAGCGACGAGGGCAAGGCCGAGTTGAAGGGCATCGGTGGGCTGTCGAGCGCCACCGCCGGCGTGCTGCTGCGCAAGATCGGCGAGCTGGAGGACCAGGGGGCCGAGGCCTTCTTCGGCGAGCCCGAGCTGGAGGTGGCCGACCTGTTGCGCACCACGGCCGAGGGCCAGGGCGTCGTCTCCCTGCTGGAACTGGCCGCCGTCCAGGACAAGCCCAAGCTCTTCTCCACCTTCCTCTTGTGGCTGCTGGCCGAGCTGTTCGAAGAGCTGCCCGAGGTGGGCGACCTCGACCAGCCCAAGCTGGTCTTCTTCTTCGACGAGGCCCACCTGCTCTTCGACGACGCCTCCGAGGCGTTCCTTGACCAGGTGGCCCAGACCGTGCGCCTCATCCGCTCCAAGGGCGTGGGGGTCTTCTTCGTCACCCAGCTCCCCGACGACGTCCCCGAGGAGGTGCTGGGCCAGCTCGGTAACCGCATCCAGCACGCGCTGCGGGCCTTCACCCCCCGGGACGCCAAGGCCCTCAAGGCGGCCGTCACCACCTACCCCAAGACGGCCGACTACGACCTGGAGGAGGACCTCACCCAGCTGGGAACGGGCGAGGCCATGGTCACCATCCTCTCCGAGCGGGGCGCCCCGACCCCGGTGGTGTGGACCCGCCTGTGCCCGCCCCGTTCGCTCATGGCCGCCATCGAATCCGAGGGGGTGGCCAAGGCGGCGGAGGCCGACGCGCTGTGGGCGAAGTACGCCACCGAGATCGACCGGGAGTCGGCCCGGGAGAAGCTGGCCGCCCGGTTGGCGGGCGCCGGCCAGCCGGCGGCGGCCGCCGAGGCCCCACCTCCCGTGATCGACGACATCGGCGATCTCGAGGTGCCACCGCCGCCACCACCCGAACCCGACGCCCCCAAGCGGCGCCGCCGGGGCCGGGAGCCGAGCGGCAACGCCGTGGTCGACTACCTCAAGTCCCGGGAGGGCCGGGCCATGGTAAACACCGTCGCCCGGGGGGTCTTCGGACTCCTGCGCAAACGCCGCTAGCGACCCAAACCCGGCGTAGGTCCCACCCCAGCCTTGCCCTGGCGCGAAGGCGGCCACAGGCTGATCGCATGCGAGTGGGAGGAACCCGGAGCGTTGGCGTGGTGAGCGAGCGGGTCGGCGGTGCAGGTCTCCTGGTCAGTCTCCTACTGGTCGGCGCGGCCGGCCTGGCGGCGTTTGGCGGAGGAGACCGAACCGGGCTCGTGACCACTTTCCTTGGCACCGCCGTCGTCGCCTTCGCCGTGGGCATGTTCGGCGTGCGACGACGGGTGACCGGAGTCGGCGTCCGGGTTCCTCTCCTCGTTGCCTCGGCGGTCGCCGCCGTGGCCGTCATCGCCGGAACGGTCCTGCCCGTGTCGGGGGTCGTCCTGGCCATCCCGGTGGTCGTGCTCGCCGTCTTCGTCATCGCCCAGGGTGGCTGGCGCGTGGGTGATGCCGGGATCTTCGCCCTGCTTCTCGGCATGGGGACGGGCGCCGGCTACATACTGGCCGCCACCTTCGATTCCGACACCGGCAGCTACGGCGACCAGGGCGCGCTGCTGCTCATCGCCCTGGGCGTGATGGCGTCCTGCGCCGCGGTAGCCCTGCACCGGGGGTGCGGCCGGCGGCTGCGGTGGGCATTGGTCCTTCCTCCGGCACTGGCCATGGCCGCGGCCGTGGGCGGTGCCGACCTGGTGGGGGACGCGGCCCTGTTGGTCTTCGGGCTGCCCGCCCTCCTCTCCCTGGCCGGCGCCTGGATGTGGATCGGCGTGGCCCTGGTGCGGGGGTCAGGGCAGATGCACCTGAACCGAGTTGCTGCGCCCGCTCTTGGTGAGAAACCGCTCCAGCTGAGGGCGGAAGTGCGGGTGGGTGACCGAGGCGAGGACGTTCTGGATCTCGAACTCCGTGCACTCCTCGACTGACTGGCGCCAGCCCATGTGGAAGCGGTCCTTGGCCATGGCCTGCAGGTGGGTGGGTGCGGCGGCGAGGTCGGTGGCGATCCGGGTCACGTGGGCGGCGAAGTCGGCGGCGGGGTAGACCCGGTTCACCAGCCCCCACTCCAGCGCCTCAGTGGCATCAAGCGTGCGGTTGGTCAGCATGAGCTCCATGGCCCGGCGCATCCCCACGATCCGGGCCAGGGAGTAGCTGGTGGCCGTGTCGTTGGCGATCCCGATCGAATGCCAGGCGCACACGAACCGGGCGCGGTCGGCGCACACGGCCAGGTCGGCGGCGAGGGAGATCCCGAAGCCGCCGCCGGCGGCGACGCCGTTCACCGCCGCCAGCACCGGCTTGTGCAGCCGGATGATCCGGTGGAGCACCTGGTGCCACCACCGCGCCAGCTCGTCGAAATGCTCACGGACCTCGTCGTCGCTGCCGGTGGGGATCTCCTTCAGGTCGAAGCCGGAGCAGAAGGCACTGCCGGCGCCGGTCAGGACCACGGCGCCGACGTCCTCCCGGACATCGCAGGCGGCCAGGGCGTGGAGGGTCTCCCGCAGCGCCACCCGGCCGAGGGCGTTGGCCCGCTCGGGGATCTGGAAGGTGATGGTGGCGGCGCCGCCACCATCCACGTCGAGCCGGATCTTCTCGTAGTCCTTCACGGTTGCCTCCCGCTGGTCGATGCCACCGGGAAGCATGCCTGGTGGCGGACCGGTCAGGGCAGGTACCCTCAAGAGCAATGGGGAGGAGAGAGGGCTGGGGCCTCTCACCGATCGGTTGGGTGCTCGTCCATGTCATCGCCGTGGTCGAGCTGGCCACCATGGTCGGGCTGTGGCGGCCGTTGGGGACCTTGGGGATGGTCCGCGTCTCCGCGTCCGTGGTGCCCGTACTGGTGCTCCTGGCTGTGTTCGGCTCCCGGCTCCACTCGGGCCGGTGGCTGCCGTTCCTGGTCTGGGCCGCAGCGATCGCCGCCGTCCCCGCCTGGTGCTACCCCGACCTCTTCGGCGGGCTGGGCGGGCTCTGCGGGTACGTCCTCGCCGCTCTCCATGAGGAAGTGGTGTTCCGGGTCGCCCTTCCCCTCATCGTGTGGCGCATCCTCCGCCGGGCCGACTTCAGCCGGGGATGGTCGCGGGCCGGGGCCATCCTCGTCCCGGCCGCGCTGTTCTCCGTCCTGCCCAACCACCTCCGGCAGGCCGACTCCGTCCTCGGGGTGCTGCCCTTCTTCACCTTCGCCGTCCTCCTGGGTCTGCTGGTCCGGCGACCCGACGTGCTGCCCGCCGCCGCGCTGACCCACCTGGCGGTGAACCTGCTCACCATCCCCGTCCTCTCCGGCGCCGTGAGCCCCCTGGCCCGGACGGTGGCCGTCGCCGTCCTCCTCGGCACCTTCGCCTTCTGCGCCCTCTTCCTGTCCGGCGAGCCCGACCGGGGCGGAATACCGGCCGGCGGCACCGGTGTTGGCTCTTGGGATCCCACTGTTTGACCAGGAGCTTTCCCGTGCCCACCATCGCCTTGACCCAGGACACCTTCAGCGACACCGTCGCCGGCAAGGACATCGTGCTCGTGGACTGGTGGGCCTCGTGGTGCGGGCCGTGCCGGAGCTTCGCTCCCGTGTTCGAAGCGGCCGCCGAGGAGCACCCCGACGTCATCTTCGGCAAGGTCGACACGGAAGCCGAAGCCGAGCTGTCCGGCGCCGCTCGGATCGCCTCGATCCCCACGATCATGGCCTTCCGGGAGGGGATCCTGGTCTACCGCCAGTCCGGCGCCCTCCCGCCCGCCGCCGTCGACGAGCTCATCAGCAAGGTCCGGGCCCTGGACATGGACGAGGTCCGCCGGATGGTGACCGTCGGCCAGTAACCAAGGTCAGCCGGTGTAGCCCCCGCTGCCGTAGGGGCGGGTGAGGATCTCGAGGAAGTGGCCGCTCGGGTCCTCGAAGTACACCCCGCGCCCGCCGTCCCGGGTGTTGATCTCCCCGGGGTGCTGGCGGAAGGGATCGGCCCAGTAGGCGAGCCCGCGCTCCTGGATGCGGCCGAAGATCTCGTCGAACTCGCCCTCCGTGATGAGGAAGGCGTAGTGCTGGGACGTGATGTCGCCGTCGGCATCGATGAAGTCGAGGGTGACGTCGTTGTCGACCTCGACCCCCAGGAAGGGGCCGAAAGGCTTGGGCGCCGGCAGACCCAGGATCTCGGAGAGGAAGGTGGCCGAGACGTGCTTGTCCCGGGCCGAGACGATGGTGTGGTTCAGCTGAACGGTCACGGCCGGGACGCTCCTTTCCAAGCGCCGCAGGCGCTCAGTCCACCGGAAGCCGGGACAGTAGCTCGGTCTTCTTCTCCTCGAACTCCTCCAGGTCGATCGTCCCGGCTTCGAAGCGCTCATGGACGATCTCGACCATGCGCAGGAGCTCGGCGGGGGAAAGGGGCTTCAACTCTTCGCTGGGCTCGGCCTGGGTGTCGAGTTCCGGCTCGTTGGCAGCCGCGGCGCGCTCCTCCCGGCGGGCCCGCTTGGCCGCCGCTTTGGCCTTCTTCTGCCGCTCACGCTGCAGCTTCTCGAAGCTGGTTCGTTGTACGCCCATACCGGATCCTCACCGTCGGGAATCCCCCGTCCTTTGGCCTCCACCATAGAGGTCCATACCCGGTAATGGTCCGCATTCCCACCCCGGCGGTGCTCCGAGGGGTCGCATGGCGCCACTCCAAGGGTCGTCTCGCGCCCAACTGGGTAGTGGCTCAGGTGACCGTGATCCGGAACACCTAGGGTGGAAACGTGCAAACCAGACCGGTCCAACGCCTTCTTGTCTCCCCGCTGGTCCTCCCGCCGGTCCGCCTCCTGGCCGGCCTGGCCGCCGCCGTCGCCATGACGGTCGGTCTGATGTCGTGCGGCTCGGATGAGGGCAAGCCCCCCGCCACGGCGTCGGCTGCCTTCAGCCGCCTCGACCCCGAGCAGTTCGCCGCCCGGATGGGCGACGCCGCCCAGGTGATCAACGTCCACGTCCCCTACGAGGGCGAGCTGGAACACACCGACGCCTTCATCCCTTTCGACCGCATCCTGGGTGACGACCGGCTGACGGCTGACAAGCGCTCCGAGGTGTTCCTCTACTGCAAGTCCGGGCGCATGTCGGAGATCGCCGGGAACGCCCTCAACCAGGCCGGCTACACCAACGTCTCCCACCTCGAAGGCGGCATGAAGGCGTGGGAGGCGGCGGGCAAGCCGCTCCTCCACCAGCAGACCGAGACTCCAACCGACAACCATTAGCCACGCTCCGTCCGACAGCCAGTGTCGGCACCGATACAATGAAGTGGCTGGTTGTCCCCTCGGGTCGACGGCCAGTCACTGTGGCGCCTGCCATGCGTCCCGAGTCCCGTATGGCCCCGGATGCGCCCGACAACTGACCGGGGGACCGAACTGAAGATCAACTTCGAGGCGCTCGCCTCCTCGGAGGCGGCTGGCTACGCGACAGCCGAGGAGCAGGCCACCCTGCGGGCCGCCCCGGCGGAGTGGGCCGCGACCTTACGGCGCCTCCTGGCCGAAACCGAAGCCGCCATCCCCGCCGCCCGGCGCATCACCGGCCCGGAACGCGACCAGGTGGTGGCCGACTTCACCGAGGAGCGGGACCGGCTGCGGCGCTCCCTCTCCCGGCTGGAGGGCCGGCCGGAACCCCCCGCCCGCCAGCCCAGCCGCTCCGACGGCGATCGCCGGCCGGCCAGTGAGCCCCTGCCCCCCGCTCCCCCCGCCCTGCAGGCCTCGTGGCAGGACGGGCACATCGTGCTGTGGGCCGCCAGCCACTCCACTCCCCGCCCCGCGGTGGAGGAGCGCGACCGGCTCCTGGACGAAGCCGGCGCCGGTTCGATGGCCTGGGAGCACCATCCCGGTGTTCCTGTTCCCGGCGGCGGGCGGGCGGCCGCCGTGTCCGCCCCCGTGGCCGATGCCCTCGGCTGGCTGGTGGGGGTCGGGACTGGACAGCTGGCGCCGGGCGCCGCCCCCAGCCTGCGCTGGCTGGGCGAGGTGGCGGCCTGGGCCACCGAGCTGGTGGCCCGGGGACAGATGATCCCGACCCTGGTGGGTCCGGGTGCCGGGTCCCGTTCGGGACGGTCGGCCACCGCCGAGCACCGCATCCGCTGGGTCCCCGCCCTGGTCGACGCCGACCGGCTCCGCGACCTGTCGTCCCGGATGCCCGGGGCCGTGGCCGCCGTGGAACAACCCCGGGGGAGACCCGCCCAACTGTGCCGGTCGGTGCTGGGGGCCGCGGTCGACGCCGTGTGCCGGGCCGGCGCCGGCCGGCTGGTGACGGCGGCGACCGTACCCGTGGCCCGCTCCCGGGCCGAGGTCCGCGAAGCCGTCCTCGCCGCCTTCGACGGGGGACCCTTCGTCGCCGCCGTGCGGCCAGCCACCGAGCTGGCCGACGAGCTGGCCCGGTGGACGGCGCCGGTGACCGGCGACCGGACACTGACCCTCACCGTCCGCCTCGCCGCCCCGGAGGACGACGGCGGATGGCTGCTCAGCGTCGAGGTCGACGGGCCCGACGGCAGCCGCCAGCACGTGGAGGATGCCCTGGACGGCGACCGCCCGGCCCGGGCCACCGCGGTGGAGACGGAGCTGCGCCGCCTCGAGCGCCTCTTCCCCGCCCTCCAGCGCCCGGGCCGGCGCCGGGGGCGGGTGGTCCTCGACGGCTCCGAAGCCCTCGACCTCATGACCACCACGGGACCGGTGCTGGAGGCCGCCGGGTTCCGGGTGCGGGTTCCCGCTCTGGCCCGGCGCCGGCCCTCGCCCCGGCTTCAGCTCACCGCCGAAGCGTTCAGCGGGCCGTCGCTGGTGGGCGCCCAGCAGCTGTCCAAGGTCCGCTGGTCGGTGCTGGTCGACGACGTGGAGCTCGACGCCGCCGCCATCGGCCGCCTCGCCGCCCAGGCCCGGCCGCTGGTCAAGGTCAAGGGCGGGTGGGTCGAGCTGGACAAGGCCGACCTCGACGCCGCCGCCGCCGCTCTGGCCGAGCGGGAGGGCATGACCGAGCTGTCCGGAGCCGCCATCCTCCGCCATGCCGTCGGCCTCGAAGGCGGCCCCCTCAGCGGCCCCACCGTGGTGGACGGGAGCGGCTGGGCCGTCGACCTGGTCCGGGGCGCGGCCGCCGGTGCCGCCCGTCCGCTCCCGGCCCCCGCCGGCTTCGACGGTGAGCTCCGCCACTACCAGGCCGAGGCCCGGGGCTGGCTCGGGTTCCTCGACCGGGCCGGCCTGGGCGGCTGCCTGGCCATGGACATGGGACTGGGCAAGACCCCGACCGTCCTCGCCCACCTGCTGGAGGGGCGGGAGGCCGGACCGGCCCTGGTCATCGCCCCCGCCGCCGTCCTGTCCAACTGGGCGGCGGAGGCCGGGCGCTTCACCCCCGAGCTCGACGTGCGGATCCACCACGGCGCCGACCGGGCCGGGGCCGAGGACGTGGCCGCCGAGGTCGCCGGAGCCGACGTCCTCCTCACCACCTACGCCACCGCCGTGCGCGACGTGGACGCCCTGGCCGAGATCGAGTGGGACCACCTGGTGGTCGACGAGGCTCAGGCCATCAAGAACCCGGCCAGCGACACCGCCCAGGAGCTCCGCCGGATCCCGGCCCGCAGCCGGCTGGCCCTCACCGGCACGCCGGTGGAGAACGGCCTGGGTGACCTGTGGGCCATCCTCGACTTCACCAACCCGGGCCTGGTCGGGCCCCGGGCCACCTTCGTCGAAGCGCTCTCCCGCAGCGGAGAAGGCAAGGGGCGGGCGGGGGAGGCCGCGCTGCGGGCCCTCAACGGGCTGCTCGTGTTCCGGCGCACGAAGGCCGAGCCGGAGATCGCCGCCGAGCTTCCCGACAAGATCGACGAGCTCGACCGCTGCGCCATGACCCCCGAGCAGGTCGGGCTGTACCAGGCGGTGCTGGACAACCTCTTGGCCGAGGGCCCCGAGGATGAGGACCGGGGCGCCCGCAAGGGTCATGTGCTGGCCGCCATCACCCACCTCAAGCAGATCTGTGACCATCCCGCCGCCTACCTCGACGACGACACCGGCCCGCTCGACGGACGGTCGGGCAAGCTGGCCCGGCTCGAGGAGCTGGTCGACGCCGTCTTCGAGGCCGGGGAGCGCATGCTCGTGTTCACCCACTTCGCCCGGTGGGGGGAACGGCTGGCCGCCCACCTGTCGAAGCGGACCGGGGTGGAGGTCGACTGCTACCACGGCGGGCTGACCCGCAACGCCCGGGACCGCCTGGTGCGCGAGTTCCAGGAAGGCACCGGGCCGGGAGCGCTGGTCCTGTCGATCAAGGCCGGGGGCACCGGACTCAACCTCACCGCCGCCAGCCACGTCGTCCTCTACGACCGGTGGTGGAACCCGGCGGTCGAAGACCAGGCCCGCGACCGGGCCTGGCGGATCGGGCAGTCGCAGACCGTCGTCTCCCACCGGCTCATCTGTCCGGGCACGGTGGATGAGCGGGTCGAGGAGGTGGTGGCGGGCAAGCGTCACATCGCCGACCTGGTCCTGCCGGCCAGCAGCACGCTCGGCGATCTCGACCCCGAGCAGCTGCGCGTCGCCCTCGGCCTGGGTCCCGGGGCCATCGTCGATGAGGTGTCCCCCGCGTCGCGGGAGGCGGCGGCATGAGCAACGGTGGCGGAGGCGGCGGAGGCGGCGGGAACCGGCGGCGGCGTCCCAAACAGGGCAGCCAGCCTGCTGGTCCGAGCAAGGGGCGGGCCTCCAGCGGCCGCCGCACCTCGGATGCCGACTTCTGGGGCCGGCCCCCCGAGTCGCCGCCGGCCGTCACCAGGATCCGGGCCACCGCCGACCCGGCTGCGCTGCCCCGCTCGCTGGGCGACCCGCCGCTCGGGCCCAACCCCGCCGCCGCCGCCCACCACCTGGCGGTGATCTACGAGGAGGCGGTACGGGCGGGTACCGCCCTGGCCGCCGCCAGCGGGCTGCTCGACGACGAGGCCGAGGGCCTTCCCCCCGCCTGACCGCCGCCTCCGGCGTTTCCGTCGCCGGGCCGCGTCCCTTCACCCGCTCCAAACGCCGGCGCCGGCCACTTTCGGTCGCCGGGTGGCAAAGGGGACTTCTTCCGGCAAGCGCTTCCGGGCTAGTTACGGTCGCCCTGGGGCCCTGCCGACACCCTCCTTAAGTCCGCAAGTCCGCGTGAAGTCCCGCGGCGCGATTGGAGGGCACTGTGGCAAGCGTTATGACGATCCCCCCTCGGGCCAAGGACCCCTTCACCAAGGTTGTGGCCGCCGGAGCAGCTGTGGTGTTCCTGGCCGGCGTGGCCAGCGCCTTCGCCATGTCCGGACCCTCCGGCTCGGGCGGCTTCGACGTGCAGGCCGCCGCTCCCGGCGCCGCCGGCACGTCGGGATCGGCGACCGTCCAGACACCGGTCGGCTCGGCCTCGGCCCACAAGAAGTCGTCCCCGACGACGCTGGGCGGCTCGTTCTCGTCGCCGGTCGGCGGGGCGGCGGCGACCGCCACGGCGCCGGCCGCACCCGGCGGTCTTCTTCCGGCCCCGGGCGTGACCGGGGGGCTGCGCACCCCGGCGCCGGCCGCCAGCAGCCTGCTGCCGGGCGCCAAGCCGACCACCGCTCCCAAGCCCGGCTCCAGCACCCCCAACGCGGTCGTGGAAGCCGACGGCACCCTCACCCTGCCGGGCCTCGACGTCCCCATCCTCGGCGACCTCCTGGGCGACCTCGGGGTCACCGAGGTGCCCGTGGTCTCGGACCTGCTCAACGGCCTCTCGCCCGAGGTGCTCGCCCTCGTCAACCAGCTGCTGGGCTCGGTTCCGGCCGAGGACCTGCTTGCGCTCCAGAACGTCCTCGCCACCCTGCCGCCCGCCGCCGTCCCCGACCTGACCGCCCTCCTCGGCGGCATCTCTCCGGAGAGCCTCCCGGTGGTCGGCCAGCTCCTCAATCTCCTGCCGGTCGCCAACGCGCCGCTGGCCGGTTCCGTGCTCTCCGGGCTGCCGGCGGGCGGCGTCCCCGCCCTGGGCGGGCTGCTCACCTCGCTTCCGGTGGGGCAGGTCGATGCGGTGGGCACGGTGCTCAACACGCTCTCGGCGGCCGACCTGACGACGCTCGGCAACCTCCTCGCCGCCTCCGACGGGACGAAGTCGCTGACCAGCCTGGTCGGGGGCAGCTCGGGTGGGCTCGTCGGTGGGCTGCTCGGGGGGCTGCTCGGTGGGTCGAGCCCCCTGTCGTCCTCGGGCCTGTCGACCGTCAACTCGCTCCTCGGTGGCCTGCCCACCTCCAGCCTGCCCCTGGTGGGAACGCTCATCAACTCACTGTCCACGGCCCAGGCCCGCGATGTCGGCCAGCTGCTGACGGGCCTGCCCGACGCCGGGCTGCCCGTCCTCGGCCAGGTGCTGGGGGCGGTGCCGGCCAGTGGCCTGCCGCTGGTGGGCCAGCTGATCGGCTCGGCCACCGCCGACGGCGGCCTCCCGTTGGTCGGCTCGCTCCTCACCGGCCTGCCGACGGGGAGCCTGCCGGTGGTCGGCACCCTGCTCAGCACCAGCACGGTCGAGAGCCTCCCGCTGGTCGGCGACCTCCTGGGCATCCTGGGCCTGTAGACCGCCGGCCTGACCGGCCCGGCTCCACCGCCGGTCGGGCCCTCAGAGAACCCGCCTGTCCGGCCGGCCCCCCGCCAGGGGCCGGCCTGGACAGGCCGAGGACCCCGGCTTACCTTCGCCCGGTGCCGGCGATCCGTGATCGAGCGACCGACGTGCTGGCCGGGGTGATGGGTGGCGTCGGCTCGCTGCACTTCTTCGCCGCCGACTTCCTGGAGACCATCGTGCCCGCCTGGATGCCGGCCAAGCGGGCGGTGGTCTACGGGAGCGGCATCCTCGAGATCATCTGCGCGCTGGGCCTGGCCCGACGGAGACGCTGGGCCGGCCCACTCAGCGCCGCCGTGCTGCTGGCCATCTGGACGGCCAACATCCAGATGGCGCTCGACGCCGGCTCCGGCCACCACGCCGGCATCTGGGACAGCCGGATCGCCATGTGGGCCCGGGTCCCCATGCAGATCCCGATGATCTGGGTGGCCTGGCGCGCCCACCCGGCACGCCGTCGATGATTCTCTCCGGGCCGCGCCTCCCCAAATCCGCACGTCACCGTGGAGGGAAGACCCGTCCCGCAAGGAGGCCCGGTCAGGGCGGATCAGGTCCGCGTGCCCTGCCTCGGAGGAGGCCGGCGTCGCGGTCCCGGCGGGTCTTCGCCTGATGGTGGGGCCAGCACAGGAGTTGCAGGTTCTCGAGGGATGTTGGCCCGTGGTTGCCGCGGGGATTCCGATGGTCGCGTTCCAGGTGGTAGCGACGGTCACAGCCCTCCTCGGCGCAGCTGACCCCGTCGAACTCCGGAGGGGCGCCCAGGGTCAGGGCGGTAAGAACCTCGGCGTTGATGTGCCGGCCGAAGTGGGCCACCGTTTCGATCCGGGTCCCGTCGTGGACCACCGCCTTCAAGAAGGCGTCCTCCGCCAGCTCCTTGATCACCGACACCGGGACAGGTCCGCCGCCCACCAGGTGAACCGGCTCGCCCGGGTGGGCGTGACCCCGCCGGAAGGCCCCCAGATCACACACGATCACCAGATCCGCCGACCGGGCCCTGCCCTTCCCTCCGCCGGCCACCACACGCATCAGGGCGTCAGCGGCGTGGGCCTCCCGGTGCTCAGGTTCACCGTCCCGTTTCGCCTGGCGAAGCAGCCGATCCGTCTCAGCGTCGAGGCGGTTCACGAACGGCAAGCCCACCTCCGGGGGCAGCTCGCCCCTGAACCCCACCATGCCCAGGTCTGTCCGCCAGTGCCGGAACGTTCTCGCCTGATGCTGGCGGGCGTGCAGGGCCTCGGGGTCGATGGCCCCCAGCCGGCGTTTGCGGCCCTGCGCTCTCAGGGTCTTCAGGCTGCCGTCCCTGGCCACCGCCAGCAGCTCCGCCTCCGACCCCGGACACTCCGCTTCCGTCTTGGCCACCTCGGCCGCCTGGGCCAACGACAGCTCACCCGCCGTCACCGCCGCCCGGGTGTCCGGCATCTCTCTCAATGCCCGGGCCGTCTCCAGCTCCGCCTTGGCCTCCACCGTCGACGTCCCCGACGTCCGCGCCAGCCAGTCAGCGGCATCGGCGAACCCCTTCTGCCGATGGGCCCCGCACTCCACCGCCCGGGCCGCGGCCAGCACCCGAGCCGCGTCACAGGCCTTCCCCGTCTCCGCCAGCTCCTCCGCCACCACGGCCGAGTCCTCACCGGCCCAGAGCCTGGGATCGAAAGCGACCAACGCCTCCCGCAGCGCTCTCGCTTTGGCAAGCAGACCCTCGGACACGACACCTCCGCTCGATGCCCGGCGCGCAAGAACGCCGAATCCGAATCGGTAAGGAGGGCCGTGGATCTACGGTGACCTCGAGGCCACGTGCGGCGAACCGCCTGGCGGGGCCAGCCTAGCGAACAGACGTACGGAATGTCAAGACGGTAATTCTTCGATCGGGCCGCTCAGCCGGTGACCTCGCGGCGGTGCCCGGCCTGGAGGACGACCGCGCTCTCCCGGTCGATCAAGGCGGGATCCGCCACCGCCACCCGGCAGGGGGTGACGGCCACCAGCGTGGCCGTGCGGCCGCCGCCCTCCAGGCCCGCCCGCTCGCCGACCAGGGCATGGGCGCGATGGAAGGATCTGGGCGGGGCTCGGAGATCGCCGGAGTGCGTCAGGGTACGGGTGCGCCGCACCGCCCCGGGCGGGGCCGCCGACGTTTGTCCCCCGCTGTCACACTTCGGACAGAGGGGCTAGTCCGACATGATCAGGACCTGAGCTCCCAGACCTTCGTCCGGGCGGGCCGGCAGTCTGGCCGCCGGCACCGGGGCAAAGGGCACGAAGCTGGCGGGAGGCTGTTCCCGGGCCTGGGTATATCCCGTATACATACTCAGTATGTTGACTCCTGGAACCCCATCATGAGCGTCCGGCACGCCCTGCTGGCGCTGCTCAGTGAGGGGCCGAAGTACGGCCTCCAGCTGCGCCACGAGTTCGAGGCCCGGACCGGAGAGGTCTGGCCCCTCAACGTCGGGCAGGTGTACACCACCCTCCAGCGCCTGGAGCGCGACGGGCTGGTGGAGTCCGACGACGCCGAGCCGGACGGGCCCCAGAAGGGCTTCCGGATCACGAGCGCCGGCCAGGGTGAGCTCATCGGCTGGCTACGGACACCGCCCGACACCGACGTCCCGCCCCGGGACGAGCTCGTCATCAAGGTGCTGGTCGCCCTCACCGTCCCCGGGGTCGACATCGCCGACCTCCTCCAGGTCCACCGCCGGCACCTGGTGGAGGGGATGCAGCGCTACACCCGTCTGAAGCAGGACGCCAGGGAAGAAGACGTGAGCCTGGCCCTGGTGGCCGACGCCGAGATCTTCCGGCTCGAGGCTCTGGTCCGCTGGATCGACGCCGCCGACGTGCGCCTGGCGCGCTTCCCCGTGGCGCAGCCCGAGGCGACGCCGGCGACCCCGCCGGTGGCCCGACGGGCCCGGCGAGCGACGGGAGCCCGGCGATGACCCCGGCACTGGAGCTGCGCCAGGTGTCGAAGACCTACGGGTGGGGCCCCGGCGAAGTGCACGCCCTGCGCACCGTGGACCTGGTGGTGAACCCCGGCGAGCTGGTGGCCATCATGGGTCCCAGCGGCTCGGGCAAGAGCACGCTGCTCACCATCGCGGGGACCCTGGAGGAGGCCACGGCCGGCGAGGTCGTGATCGCCGGCGCGGCCGTCTCGCAGATGTCGAAGAACGACCGGGCCCGGCTGCGCCGGCGGTCCATCGGCTACGTCTTCCAGGACTTCAACCTCCTGGCCGGGCTCAGCGCCCTGGAGAACGTCATCCTGCCCCTGGAGCTCGACGGCCTGGGCGGGAAGGCGGCCCGGGCGGCGGGACTGGAGGCGCTGGACCAGTTCGGCCTGGCCGACAAGGCGGCCCGCTACCCCGACGAGCTCTCCGGCGGGGAGCGCCAGCGGGTGGCCATCGCCCGCGCCGTCGCCGGCGACCGCCACCTGCTGCTGGCCGACGAGCCCACCGGCGCCCTCGACTCGGTCAACGGCGAAGGGGTCATGCGCCTGGTGCGGGGCGCCTGCTCGCGGGGCGTGGCCGGCGTGATCGTCACCCACGACGCCCAGCTGGCGTCGTGGGCCGACCGGGTCGTCTTCATCCGGGACGGGCGGGTCATCGACCAGACAGCGGCACCGGCCGGTCCCGAGTCCCTCCTCGCCTCGGGCCTGAATTCATGAAAGCCGCCTCGGCCCGGCGGGCCGTGCTCCGCTGGGCGTGGCGCCTGTTCCGGCGCGAGTGGCGCTCGCAGATCCTGGTCGTGACCCTCCTGGCGGTGGCCGTCACCGCCGCCACCTTCGGCGCCGCCTTCACCTACAACATGTCGTCGGACGGCGAGGGCCAGTTCGGCTCCGCCGACCAGCTCATCAGCTTCGGCGGGTCCGACCCCGACGCCACCGCCACCGACATCGCCGCCGCCCGCCGGTTCTTCGGGACCATCGACGTGATCACCAGCCGCCCGTTCCGGGTACCGGGCCTGGGCAAGCCGTTCCCGCTCCGGGCCCAGGACCCGGACGGCGCCTTCACCGGCACCATGCTGGCCCTCCGTTCCGGCCGTTACCCCACGGGTCCCGGCGACGTCGCCCTCACCGAGGACCTGGCCCAGCTCTTCGTCGTGGGCGTGGGCGGGACGGTCGAGATCGACGGCCGCCGGCTCCAGGTGGTCGGCCTGGTGGAGAACCGGGGTGACCTGAGCGAGGACTTCGCCCTGGTGGCACCCGCCCATGCCGGGACGCCGGAGACGGTGACCATCCTGGTGGCCGGGAGCCGCGACAACGTCGAGGCCTTCCGGAACACCATGACCGTGACCGGCAACGTCAGGCGGGAGTCGCGCCGCAACGACAAGGCGGTGGCGGCCCTCGCCACCTTCAGCATGGCGGCGGTGGCCATGCTCCTCGTCGCCCTCATCGCCGCCGCCGGCTTCGTGGTGCTGGCCCAGCGCCGGCTCCGCTCGCTGGGCATGCTGTCGGCGCTGGGCGCCACGGAGCGCCATGTCCGCCTGGTGACCCTGCTCAACGGCACGCTGGTCGGGATGGTGGCGGCCGCCACCGGCACGGTGAGCGGGCTCCTGGTATGGGCGGCGGCCATCGGACGGGTGGAGGAGGCGGCCGGGCACCGGATCGACGGCCTGTCGGCTCCCTGGTGGCTGGTGGCCGCCGGCATCGGGCTGGCGGTGGCCACCGCCACGGGGGCGGCGTGGTGGCCGGCCCGGGCGATGGCCCGCATCCCCACCGTCCAGGCCCTGTCCATGCGACCGCTCCGGCCCAAGCCGGCGCACCGGTCGGCGGTGCTGGCCGTGCTCCTGATCCTGGCCGGGGTGGGCTGCTTCGCCCTCGCCCGGGAGGTGGAACCCGGCCCCATGGGAACCGGGGCGGCGTACCCCTGGCTCATCATCGCCGGCACCCTGGCCATCCCCATCGGGGTGCTCATGATCTCGCCCCTCGCTGTCCGGGCCGCCGCCCGGTGGACGGCCCACCTGCCCGTCGCCGGCCGGCTCGCTCTGCGGGACCTGGGCCGCTATCAGGCCCGCGCCGGAGCCGCCCTGGCCGCCATCAGCCTGGCCCTGGGCGTCCCCGTGGCCGTGGTCATCGCCGCCAGCGCCGCCGAGCGGGTGCCCGCCGAGGGCAACCTGTCGGACCGCCAGCTCCTGATCCGCTTCGACAGGCCCGTCATGGGCACCGAGCGCACCGCCGCCGAGATCGAGGCGCTCGACGGCCGCATCGACGAGTTCGCCGCCACCCTGGGCTCGGGCTCGGGCGAGGCCGGCGTCACGCCCCTGGACGTCCCCGTCAACCCGAACGTCGCCCCCGAGGTCGGCCCCCGGGGCCTGGTCCGCCCGCCCGTCGCCCTGTTCCGGCGGTCCCCGGGCGCCGAGCACGCCGAGGGCGTCCCCCTGTACGTGGCCACGCCCCAGCTCCTGGCCGCGGTGGGCGCCGACCCCGGCGCCCTCGACGCCCACGAGCTCTTCACCACCGACCCGGACGCCGAGCTCATGCTGTTCAGCACCAAGATGGACCACATCGCCGTGACCGACGCGGCGGCGATCCAAGCTCCCGCCTACGACTCCCTGCCCGAGAGCTTCCTCAGCCCGTCGGCCGTCCGCGCCCATGGGTGGGAACAGGCCCGGACCGGCTGGCTGGTCGAGAGCGCGCAGGCGCTGACCGCCGAGGAACGGGACGCCGCCCGGGACCTGGCTCTCGAGGAAGGGCTCAGCATCGAGACCAGGCAGGACCAGGCGTCGCTCTCGACCCTGCGCACCGGGGCCACCGCCGCCGGCATGCTCCTGGCCTTGGGCGTGCTGGCCATGACCGTGGGGCTCATCCGCAGCGAGGCCGCCGGCGACCTGCGCACCCTCACCGCCACCGGAGCGACGGGCACGGTCCGGCGGAACCTGACCGCCGCCACCGCCGGAGCCCTGGCCCTGCTCGGCGTCGTGCTGGGCACGGCCGGCGCCTACCTGGTGATGTTCGGGGCCTACCTCGGCCGCCTCGGCGACCTCACCAACGTGCCCGTGGCCCACCTCGGCGCCATCGCTCTCGGCGTCCCTCTCCTGGCCGCCGTGGTCAGCTGGCTCCTGTCCGGCCGCCAGCCGAGCGCCATCGCCCGGGCCGCCTTCGAGTAGCGGCGGACCCCCGCCGGCGGCCGGACCACTGGCCGCCGGCATCCGCCGGTACCAACATGGCGCCAGCCATGGAGATCTCGACTGGCGTCGTCGCCCTGCTGTTCACCGACCTGGTCGGATCGACCGAGCTGCTCGGCCGCCTCGGTGACGACGCCGCCGAAAAGGTGCGCCGCGCCCACTTCTCCCTGTTGCGGGAGGCGGTGGCGAGCTTCGGCGGCCAGGAGGTCAAGACCCTCGGGGACGGGCTCATGGTCTCCTTCCGGAGCCCGGTCGACGCCATCGGCTGCGCCGTCGCCATGCAGCAGTCCACGGAGGCCTCCAACCGCCGGGAGCCGGGCCCCGACCTGGCCATCCGCATCGGGCTCCACGCCGGTGAGCCCCATCAGGAAGCGGGGGACTTCCACGGGACGGCCGTGGTGGTGGCCAGCCGGCTGTGCAACGCCGCCGGCGGCGGCGAGATCCTGGCCGGTGAGGTCGTCGCCGAGCTGGTGGGCTCCCGGGGCGGGTTCCGGTTCCGCAGCGTCGGGCCGCTCAACCTGAAGGGCATCGACCGGCCGGTACCGGCCGTCTCGGTGGACTGGCGGGCCGGTGGGCCGGCGGAGCCGGCGGCCGCCGCCACGTCACAGCCGGCCCCGTCCAACCGACCCAGCACCGTGCCCCGACCCCGAGGGCCCGAGCTCGTCGGCCGGGACGGGGTCCTGGCCGAGCTGGAGGCCGAGCTCGACCGGGCGGCAGGCGGCGAGCTGCGCTGTGTGCTCCTGCTGGGCGACGCCGGTGTCGGCAAGACCCGCCTCACGGCCGAGCTGGTCGCCCACCACACCGGCCGGGTGACGGCCTTGTCGGCGCGGGCCTACCCCCTGGGCGCCACCGCCTCGCTGGGGCTGTGGGTCGAAGCCCTGGAACGGCACCTCCGCCAGTTGCCGGCGCACGAGATCCGCCGCCTGTGCGGAGCCCATCTCGACGACCTCGCGGCGCTGTTCGGAAGCCTGACGGCCCTGGCCGGTGGACGGCCGGGGCCGGAGCCGTCGCGGGTCCGCATCCTGGAAGGGCTGGTGACGCTGCTCGAAGGTCTCGCCGGCACCGGACCGCTGGTCATCGTCCTCGACGACGTCCATCTGGCGGACGGCTCGTCGTGGGAAGCAGTGGCGTTCCTGGCCCGCAGCCTGGCGGCCAGTCCGATCCTGATGGTGCTCGCCGCCCGGCCCGTGGAGCTGGCCGATCAGGCCGTCGCCGGAGATGTCCTCCACGCCCTCGACCAGGAGGGCTTCCTCCGGCGGCTCCCCGTCCACCCCCTCGACGCCGCCGACGTGCGCCGCTTGGCCGGTGCCATCGTCGGGCGGGCGGCCCCCGAGGCGCTGGCGGGCTGGCTCATGGAGCGCACCCGGGGAAACCCGCTCTTCGTCCTGGGTCTGGTCCGGGCCCTGGTCGAGGAGGACGCCGACCTGGACGCGCCCGTCCTGCGGCGTCTTCCCGAGGGCCTGGCCGAGCGCGTGACCTCCCGCGTCGCCGGCCTGGGACACGCGGAGCTGGGCCTCCTCGAGCTGCTGGCCGTGGCCGGCCGGCCGGTCGAGTTCGAGGAGCTCGTCACCTTGAGCGGACACGACGGCGGGGACCTGGCCCGGCTCCTCCCCGGCCTGGTGCGCTCCCGGTTCCTGGCCGAGGAGGAGCGCGACGGCGGGCTGGCCTACGGGATGGCCCATCCGCTCGTCCAGGAGGCGCTCTACCAGGCCACGGGCGGGGCCCGCCGGCGGGAGCTGCACCGCACGGTGGGTCGCCTGCTGCGGGCCGAGGGCCGGTTGGGCGAGGCCGCATCCCACTTCGCCCGGGCGGCCCGGCCCGGAGATCCGGACGCCATCTCCGTCCTCCTCGAGGCCGTCCGCCAGGCCGAGGAGCGCCAGGCGTTCCGGGAATCACTGGCGCTCCTGCGCTCGCTGGTCCAGCTCCTGCCCTCGGGGGATGACCGCTGGCTGGAGGTCGTCGACGCCATCCGCTGGGAGTCGAACTGGGTCATCGACCAACCGGCCGAGCTGGACGTGGCGCTGGGAATCGCCGCCCTGCGGGAGATGGACTCCATCCTCCGGCGGCGCCGGGACCCGGAGCGGGCGGCGACGGTGAAGTTCCGCCTCGCCGCCTCCATCTCCTGGGGAGAGGGCGCCCACGCGGAGGCCAGGCGTCTCTACGGCGAGGCCGAGGAGCTCTTCCAAGCCACCGGCAACCGGCGTGGGGCGCTGCTCTCGGCCAACGAGATGGCCTTCGTGGCCGGGATGGCCGGGGACTTCCGGGCCATGGAGGCCGGCGCCAACGCCATCCTGGCTGCGGCCGAGGCGGCCGGGGACGATGCCGTCGTCCGCCGGGCGCTCGCCACCATCGCCTGGAGTGCCTTCTTCCGGGGCCGGTTCGCGCTGGCGGAGGCGAGTTACCGCCGGGCCGCCTCGTTCGACAGCCCCGAGGTCACCACGACCGCCTTCCGCCTCACGCTCACGTTGTCGGGCCTGGCCATCTCGCTGGCGTTCGAGGGCCGGATGGCGGAGGCGCGGGTCCTCCTGGAAGAGGCCAAGGCGCAGAACCCGGCGCACCGCAGCACGCCGCTGTCGGAGTGGGAGACGCGGATCCACTGGCTGGCCGGAGATTTCCGGAGCGCGTTGACCAAAGCCCGGGAGTCGCTGGGCGAATCGCGCCGGGTGGTGAGTCCCCGGACGGCCATGGGCCTGCCCTTCGCCGCCCTCGCCGCCGCCGAGCTGGGCGAGCAGCAGGAGGCCGACCGGTTCCTGGCCATCGCCCGGGACGCCCCGGGAGGGGCGTTCTTCATCTACGAGCACTACTGCGAATCCGCCCGAGCCCTGCTCGCCGATCGGAGGGGGGACCCGGCCGCCTGTGTGGCGGGACTGGTTCCGGTGGTCGAGAAGCTGCTGGGGATGGATGCGTTGCCCTTCGCCGCCCTCGTCCTCGGCGAGCTCGCCGAAGCGGCGTCACGGTGCGGCGACCGGGAAGCCGCGGCCCGGGCCGCCGCCCAGCTGACGGAGGTTGGCGGCCAGATCGACCGTCCGCTGTATCACGCCCTGGCGGCGACCGGGACGGCGTGGAGGCACTGGAGCGATGGGGCGGGCGGTTCCGGGCGGGACGCGGCCCGGCCGGCGGTCGGGATCCTGGACGGCCTCGGCTACCGCGCCCTGGCGGCCCGGGCCTGGGAGATCCTCGGCCGTTGCCTGGCGCTGGAGAACGACAAGGACGCCGGCGACGCCCTCGCCCGGGCGGCGGCCCTGTTCGAGGCATGCGGGGCGACATCGAGAGGTGCCCGGGTGACGTCGGTCCTCTGAGTGGTGGCCCGCCGCACCCGTTCGCGGTGATACTGGCCCGATGAGCAGCCTGGTGGTCATCGTCGTGGCGCTGGCTCTGGCCGCGCTGGCACGGACCAAGACGGCGTCGGGGGTGCTGGGGAAGCGGGAGGCCTACGGCCGGCCCATGAGCGACTGGGCCGGCCTGTCCGTCCTCGGCCTCGGACTCGGTCTGGCCGCCCTCGTGGCCGGGTACCCCACGCTGGGCTTCCTGCTGCTGGGCCTCGTGCTGATCGAGTCGTACGCCACCGTGAGCCAGATCCGGCCCCGGCGCCGGCGCTGAGTGGCGGCGGCTCGCTCGCCCTATGTCCTCGAATATGAAGGGCGCTTCGACTTCCCGGTCCCGCCGGAGGAGGTGTGGTCGGCCGTCGAAGACCTGGAGAACTTCGAGACCTGGTGGGGCTGGCTCGGCGAGTTCCGGGTGGAGGGGCCCGGCCTGGCGGCGGGGTCCGTCCTCCACGGCGTGGTGGCACCGCCGCTCCCCTACCGCATGCGGGTGCGGGTGGAGCTGGTCCAATGTGACCCGCCCCACAGCATCGACGCCTCCGTCGCCGGCGATCTGGTGGGCCAGGCCCGGCTGGTGCTCGAGCCCGATCGCGCCGGCACCCGGGTCTGGGTGGCCTGGGAGATCGAGATGATGCAGCGCCCGATGCGGGTGGCGTGCCGGGTCGCCTTCCCGCTGCTGCGCTGGGGCCACGACCGGGTGGTGGACGCCACCGTGGCCGGCTTCCGGCGCCACCTGCGCGCCGCCCCGTCGTAAGGTCAGGCGAACCGGGCCACGGCCAGGCCCACCGCCAGCGCCACCATGCTCCACGACAGGGCCCGCAGCGCCTGCTCCAGGGGCGCGAGCATGATCCGGTCGTCGAGGGGACGGACGGTGCCGTCCTCCATGGTCATGGAGCCTTCGACGGCCGTGACCCGCCGGCGCAGCATCCGGGCCGGCGTGCTCAGGCTGCGCTGGGCGTAGGAGAGGCCGAAGGCGACGGCGCCGGCGAGGAGGGCGACGAGATCGAGGCGCTCGGCCTGGGCGTAGTAGCCGGTGAGGGCGGGGAAGGCGCCCCAGGAGGCGGCGAAGCCGATGTCGGAGTGCAGCCGCCCACCCAGCAGCTCGAGGTTGTACCCCACCACCAGCACCGGCCCCACGGCGATGAAGGCCAGCAGGCCGGTGCCAACCCGGGGCACGCCGGCCAGGCCCAGGGCCATCGCCGCCGCCAGGCCGATGACGGCCGCCAGCCACAGGACCCGGTCGGGGATGCGGGTGCGGAGCGGGTGGCCGTGCAGCTCGTCGAGCACATGGGCGGCGATGCCCACGGCGAAGAAGAAGGCGAGCACGGTGGCCAGCAGGCGGACGCCGTCGGTGCGGGGGGCCAGGCAGGCGCCGAGGACGACGTAGGAGAGGTGCCAGGCCGTGTAGGGCGGGTGGAGGATCGTCCACCAGTCCCGCCAGCCGCCGGCCCGGGCGGCGTAGAAGGCGGGGCGGCGCTCGTCGTCAGCCATTCCCGTCATCCCCCGGGCCCTGGGCTCCCTTCCGGCCCCACATGACCAGGCCGCCGCCCAGGCTCATGACCCGGGCCCCCACGTCGACCAGGCCGGCGTCACGCCAGGCGTCGACCGTCCACTGCAGTGGGAATCGCCGGTAGTGCTCGGAGATGTTGGGGCCGAGGAAGCGGCCCACCTCGAACCATGACCTCTTGCCGGCCAGACCGCCGGCGGCGGGCAGCACGCCCCGGGTGTACAGCCACCACCAGGCCCACCAGAAGCGCGACGGCGGCACGTGGAACTCGAGGCTGGCCATGGGCGCGCCGGGCTTCACCACCCGGGCCAGCTCCCGCAGCGTGGCCGCCGGGTCGCGCACGTAGCGCAGGAGATACGTGAAGGTCAGCCCGTCAAAGGTGGCATCGGGAAAGGGCAGCCCCTCAGCCCGCCCGGCGACCAGCTGGACCCGGTCGCCGGCGCCGGCTCTGGCGATGTTCTCCTGACCCGTCCGCAGCATGGCCTCCGTCAGGTCGATGCCGACGACCTGGCCCGGTGTCCGCCGGGCCAGCTGGAGGGCGACGCCGGCGGTGCCGGTGGCGACATCGAGGATCCGACCGGCGCCGGCGGGAACGACCCGGTCGACCATGGCCCGCCGCCAGCGCCCGTTCTGGCCGAAGGAGAGCAGCTCGGCCAGGAGGTCGTAGCGGGCGGGCAGGGGAGTGAACAGCTCCTGGGCGAACCGGTTGTCGCGGGCAGGCTGCGCCCGAGTCGTCCCTGCCCCGGCGGCCCCTGGCCCTGGCACGCCCGTACAGTAGGCCCTTCACCAAGGAGGGTCCGCCGGTGGAGCGCCGCTTCGACGTCCTCGTGGTCGGCTCAGGGCCGGCCGGCAGCATCGCCGCCCTGGTGCTGGCCCGGGGCGGGGCCCGGGTGGCGCTGGTCGACAAGGCGCGGTTTCCGAGGGACAAGGCCTGCGGCGACCTGATCGGACCCCGGGGCGTGCAGCTCCTGGACGACCTCGGCGTCGACGTGCCCGGAACCGAACGGGTCGGCGACATGATCGTGGTGGGACCCACGGGGAGCCGGGTCCGGCTGCCGTGCCGGCCCGGCCTGACCTATCCCGGCCACGGCTTCGCCGTCCCCCGGACCGTCTTCGACCAGGCCCTGTGGGAGACGGCGGTGGCGGCCGGAGCCGAACCGTTCACAGGCCGGGCGGGCGAGCCGCTCCTCCGGGATGACGGCACCCTGGACGGGTTCGTGCTCGGAAGCGGCACCCGGGTGGCCGCTGACATGGTGATCGGCGCCGACGGCGCCACCAGCCGGGTGGCCGAAGTGACGGGGCTGGTCGACCCCGCCCGGGTGCTGTGGGGCTTCGCCGTCCGGGCCTACGTCGATGACCCCGTGACGCTGCCCCACATCCTGCTCTGGGAGCCGGACCCGTGGCGGGGCTTCCCCGGCTACGGGTGGCTGTTCCCCGGAGTCGACGGGCGGGCCAATCTCGGCCTGGGCGTCGGGGTGCTCTCCGATCGCAGCGCCGGGGCCGGCGCCACCCAGCGCTTCGACGCCTTCGTGGAGCACCTGCGGCGCCTCGGGATTCTGTCGGCACCCTTCTCGCCCGGGTCCAACGGGCACCGCCTCGGGGGCTGGCTGAAGATGGGCATGGTGGGGACAGCGCCGGCCCGGGGCCGGGTGCTCCTGGCCGGTGACGCCGCCGGCCTGGTCAACCCGCTCCAGGGCGAGGGGATCTCCCAGGCCATGGGCAGCGGCCGGGCCGCGGCCGAAGCGGTGCTGGCCGGTCCGGGAGACGCCGCCGGCCGGTACCGGCGGGTGCTGGCCGCCACCTACGCCCCCTATCAGTCCGTCACCGCCCCGGTGCACGGCGCCCTGCTCACCCGGCCCCGGGCCGTGGCCGCCATCGGCCGCCTGGTGACGGCCCCCGGCGTGGGCCGGGCCGTGGCCGGCGGCTGGTCCATCTTCTGGAACGACCTGCTCGACGGCGCCGCTCCAGGCCCGCCCCGCAAGGTGGCGGCCGTCGCCGCCGGCGCCGGCCGGGCTCTGACCTTCCGCAGCCGCACCCGGGCCTGGTTCGCCCGGGAGGGAGGCCCTTATGCCGCCACGGGTTGGGCCAGCAAGGAACGGAGGTCGCGCTCGGCCACGGGGGCGGAGAACAGGTAGCCCTGGAGGAGGTCGCATCCGAGCTGACCCAGCCGCTCCTGCTGCTCCGGGTGCTCGACGCCCTCGGCCACCGTGGTGAGGCGGAGCCGGCGGGCGATGTCGATGATGCCCCCAGTGAGCTCACCGTCGGCCGGCACCCGCCCGAGCTCGGCCACGAAACACCGGTCGATCTTCAGCATGTTGACCGGCAGGTGGGTAGATGGGCGAGGGTCGACTGGCCCCACCCGAAGTCGTCGAGCGCCAGCACGACTCCGAGCGCCCGCAAGGCCTGGAGGTTGGGGAGGATCGTCTGCCTGTCCGCCAGCACCGTTGACCCGCTCAGCTCCAGCACCAGCGCGCCGGGTTCGACCCCCGTCGCCGCCAGCGCCGCCTGCACCCGGGTGACGAGGTCGGTCCGGGAAAGCTCCTGGGGCGAGAGGTTGACGTTCAGGCGGCGTGGCGCCTCCGGCCCGAGGTCGGCGCGCCAGGCGGCGAAGTCCTCGAGGGAGCGACGCAGCACGAAGTCACCGAGCCGGGGCATGAGCCCGCCGTCCTCGGCCACCCGCAGGAACTCGGCCGTGAGCAGGAGGCCGTGGCCGGGCCGGCGCCAGCGGACGAGGGCCTCGACACTGTCGATCGCCCCGGTGCGGGCATCGACGATGGGCTGGTAGTGGCACTCGAGCTCGCCTCGGTCCAGCGCCTGCCGGAGGGCGCCCTCGAGCCCCATGCGCTGCCGGCCCTCGGTCAGCATGCTGCGCCGGAAGAGGTGCGAGCGGCTCTTGCCGGCGGACTTGGCCGAGTACATGGCGGCGTCGGCGGCCCGCATGAGCTCATCGGGCCTCGACGTGCCGTCCCAGAGGGCCACGCCG
The DNA here is from genome assembly GCA_044867425.1 of Acidimicrobiia bacterium. GTDB lineage: Bacteria > Actinomycetota > Acidimicrobiia > IMCC26256 > BP-133 > CAWBJP01. Next base: position 44,084 of record JBIOUX010000220.1, read on the forward strand.
ATGCTGCCCCGGGGTGTGATCTCGACGTCGTCGACGGCAACCGGAGTGGACAGGCGGGCGACGATCCGGTCGGCGATCTCCAGAGCGGCCTCCTCGCCCTCCAGGTCGACGAGGAGGACGGCGAACTCGTCGCCACCGAGGCGGGCGGGTGTGTCGGTGGCCCGGGCGCCGGCCCCCAGGGCCTCCCCGACGTGGCCGAGGAGGGCGTCACCACCCTCATGACCGAGGCTGTCGTTGACGTGCTTGAACCCGTCGAGATCGATCAGCAGCAAGGCGACCTTCTCGCCCTGGTCGGGCCGGAGTGCCTCCTCCAGCCGCTGGTAGAGCAGAGCCCGGTTGGGGAGACCGGTCAGGGCGTCGTAGTGGGCCTGCCGGCGCAGGTCCTCGGTCAGTGAGGCGCCACGAATGGCCAGAGCCACATTGGATTCGAGGCGCTGGAGGGCGTCGACCGAGTCCTGGGGCAGGGGCTCGGCGCTCGTGACGGTGATCATCGTGACCAGCTCGCGGCGGACTTCGAGCCGCATCTGGTAGACGGCCGGCATGGTGGCCGTGGCCGGGAGGTCATTCCGCCGGCAGGCGATCTGGGTCGAGCCGTCGACCGTCGTCTCGCTGATGTCGGCCTGGATGCCGGGACGGTTCACGAGCTCCACCACGGCATCCAGCGCCACCTCGTAGATGTCCGCCCGGGACGTGCTCGAGACGAGGGCGACGCCGGCGCCGAGCAACACCCGCTCGCGGGCCAGAGCCAGCTCGTGGTGCTCGAGGACGGAGACGACGAGCCGGATGAGCCCCCCGACGAGCAGGTAGGAGGGCGGGAACCACAGCGTGTCGACCAGGCGGAGCCACCACGGGGCCCAACCCCAGGCCTCCCGGAGAACCGCAGAGCCGAAGATTGCCAGGCTCCACCAGATGCCTCGAACGAGGAACTGGCGATTGGACCCGAAGGCGGCTCGCAGGAACAGCCCGAAGGCGACGGTGCTGAACACCCACGCGCCCTTGCCTTCGAGCAGGAGAGCGATGAAGAGCAGGGCCGCCTCGCTGGCGTTGATGAGGGTGCTGGCCCGCTCGCCGTGGGCGCAGCGCCGCCACAGCCACCACACGGCGGCGAGGGCGACGGCAGCCGGAAGGTTGCGCCGCGACTCCGAGGTGACGTCGGTCGCCACCAGCACTACGCCCAGCGCCGCCAACGAGAGCACGACGGCGGAGATGCCGGCCTGCACGGTGGCCAGCACTCCTGACCCCGGGCGCCATCCCGCCAGGCTCTGCAGCCGTGTCCATGTCCGGGTGAGCCGGCCGACCGGCTCCTCTGCGCGCGCCTCAGAATCCTTTTTCGACGTCATACACCCTTTTTCGGCGTCCTTGGATGCCGGTTGAGCGCTCGGTGCCATTTCTTCAAATTTCCGGCCACGTTATTGGTTGAACCTTCCAGAGAATCGGTCGGAATTGTGACCCGGGGCTGGCAGGGCCTCCCAGTTGTTCGGCTGAGCGCCTGGCCGGTTGGGGAACCGCTGTGCTATGCAGCACGCGGCAGGCGGACGGCGAGGGAGCACGAGTGACTGCGCTCGCGGGGATCGTCACCAACTCGGCGTCCGGGCGAGACATCCGCCGCCTGGTGACGCGGGCCTCGGTGTTCCCCAACGCCGAGAAGTCGGCCATGGTCCAGCGCACCCTCGGCGCCTTGGGCGCGGTGGGGGTGGAACGGGTGCTGGTCATGACCGACCTGGGTGGTATCGCCGCCGGCGTCCTCCGGGCCCGCCAGCGGGGCCACCAGGACACCATCTCCTGGCCCGAGGTCGAGTTCTTGGACCTGCCCCTCACCGAGACCGCCTCTGACACCACCGCCGCCGTCACCGCCATGGTCGACCGAGGGGTGGGCGCCATCGTCGTGCTGGGGGGCGACGGCACCAACCGGGTGGTGGCCGGGGCCTGCGGGGACGTGCCCATCGTCTCGCTGTCCACCGGCACCAACAACGTCTTCCCCGAGCTGCGGGAGGCGACGGTGGCCGGGCTGGCCGCCGGCCTCGTCGCCACCGGGGCGGTGCCGGCCGAGGCGGTGTGCCGGCGCAACAAGGTGCTCGTCGTTGACGATCTCGCCGCCGCCACCCATCCCGCGTTAACGAAACCCGGCTCCCAGCCGGGTTCGGTTAACGCGCGACGGGGTGGGGAGGCGCCGGCTCGCCGGCGGGAGCTGGCGCTGGTCGACGTGTGCGCCACCACCCACGCCTTCCTGGCCACCCGGGCAGTGTGGGAGGCCGACAGCCTCCGGGCCCTGTTCGTCGCCTTCGCCGAGCCCGACGCCATCGGCCTGTCCGCCATCGCCGGACTGCTGCGCCCCGTGGGTCGCGACGAACCCTTCGGCCTCGCCCTCCAGCTGGCCCCGGCGGCCGAGGCCCGGCTCCGGGTGCGCGCCCCCATCGGCCCCGGCCTGGTGGTCGACGTCGGGGTGGAGGACGCCACTCCGATGATGCCGGGGGAACGCTGGCCGCTTCCCGCCGGCACCGGGGTCATCGCCCTCGACGGCGAGCGCGAGATCGAGCCCAACGGAGCCCGGCCGACCGTCCGGCTGGAGCTCGACGGTCCTTACACCATCGATGTCCGCCGCACGCTGGCCCGAGCGGCCGAGGCCGGCCTGCTCACCGACGGCGTCGTTCGCATCCCGCCCGTGACCTGAGACAAGGAGGAGGACTCTTGGCTGCTCAACTGACCAAGGATCGGCTGCTCGAGGCCTATCGGACCATGAGGACGATCCGGGAGTTCGAGGACCGGATCCACACCGAGTTCGCCACCGGCACGATCCCCGGCTTCGTCCACCTCTACGCCGGCGAGGAGGCGTCGGCCACCGGGGTGTGCATGCACCTGGGACCGGACGACCGCATCGGCAGCACGCATCGGGGCCACGGCCACTGCATCGCCAAGGGCGTCGACGTGATGGCGATGATGGCCGAGATCTACGGGAAGGTCACGGGCGCCTGCCGGGGCAAGGGCGGGTCCATGCACATCGCCGACCTCAGCCTCGGGATGATGGGCGCCAACGGCATCGTCGGCGGCGGCCCGCCGCTCATCTGCGGGGCGGCGCTGGCGGCCAAGCACCGGGGCCAGGGCGGCGTCGGGGTGGCCTTCTTCGGCGACGGCGCCTCCAACCAGGGCACCACGCTGGAGGCCCTCAACCTGGCCACGGTGTGGGACCTCCCCGCCGTGTTCGTGGCCGAGAACAACGGCTACGCCGAGTCCACCTCGCCCAAGTGGTCGGTGGCGGGCGAGAGCATCGGCGACCGGGCGGCGGCCTTCGGGATGCCGGGGGCAACGGTGGACGGCTTCGACTTCTTCGCCGTCTACGAGGCGGCCGGCGAGGCCATCGAACGGGCCCGCCAGGGCGGCGGCCCGTCCCTCATCGAGGTCAAGTTCATGCGCTACTACGGCCACTTCGAAGGCGACGGCCAGACGTACCGGGGCGAGAACGAGGTGGCCCGCCTCAAGGAGACCAGGGACGTGCTCAAGCAGTTCCGCGAGCGGGTGACGTCCCAGATGGGCGTCAGCGGCGACGAGCTCGACCTCGTCGACAAGGAGGTCGGCCAGCTCATCGACCAGGCCGTCGAAGCCGCCCAGGCCGCTCCCCTACCCGGGGCCGACGACCTGCTGACCGACGTCTACGTCTCCTACTAGGGCGAGGAGGGAACCTCTCATGGCACGCACGATCACCTACCGGCAGGCCATCAACGAGGCGCTCCGCCAGGAGATGGAGCGCGACGACACCGTCATCGTCATGGGCGAGGACAACGCCGGCGGCCAGGGCACCGAGGGCGAGCGCGACGCCTGGGGCGGCGTGCTGGGCGTCACCAAGGGCCTCTACCCCACCTTTGGGGACCGGGTGATGGACACCCCCATCACCGAGTCGGCCTTCATCGGCGCCGCCATCGGGGCGGCCGCCTGCGGCATGCGGCCGGTGGCCGAGCTCATGTTCATCGACTTCATGGGCGTCTGCTTCGACCAGATCTTCAACCAGGCGGCCAAGTTCCGGTACATGTTCGGGGGCAAGGCCGTCACCCCCGTCGTCATCCGCACCATGTTCGGGGCGGGACTCCGGGCCGCAGCCCAGCACAGTCAGGGCCTCTACCCCATCTTCACCCACATCCCCGGCCTGAAGGTGGTCATCCCGTCGACGCCTTACGAGGCCAAGGGGCTGCTGATCCAGTCGATCCGCGACGACGACCCGGTCATCTTCTGCGAGCACAAGATGCTCTATGACATGACCGGCGACGTCCCCGAGGAGAGCTACACGATCCCCTTTGGGGAGGCCAACGTGGTGCGTGACGGCGACCACGCCACCCTGGTGGCCGTGGGCCGGATGGTCCACACCGCCACCGAGGCGGCCGAGGAGCTGGCCGGCTCGGGCGTGGAGTGCGACGTCATCGACCTGCGCACCTCCAGCCCGCTCGATGCCGAGACCATCCTCGAGTCGGTCGAGCGCACCGGCCGGCTGGTGGTGGTCGACGAGGCCAGCCCCCGCTGCGGCCTGGCCGCCGACATCTCCGCCCTGGTGGCCCAGGAGGCGTTCGGGTCGCTGCGGGCCCCCATCCAGATGGTGACCCCGCCCCACACGCCGGTGCCCTTCTCCAGCGCCCTGGAGGACCTCTACATCCCCGATGCCCAGAAGGTGGTGGGCGCCGTCAAGACCGTCATGGACTACGAGAAATGAGCCAGATCCACAAGCTGACCATGCCCAAGTGGGGTCTCTCCATGACCGAGGGCAAGGTCGAGGCGTGGCTGGTGGCCGAGGGGGACCCGATCGAGCCCGGCATGGAGGTCGCCGACGTCGACACCGAGAAGATCTCGGGCTCGGTCGAGGTCCCGCCGGGCGTGACCGGGATCCTGCGCCGGCAGGTGGCGGCGACGGGCGACGTGCTGCCCGTCGGCGCCCTCCTCGCCGTCGTGGCCGGGGCGGAGGTGGCGGACGAGGAGATCGAGGCGCTGATCGCCGAGTTCCAGGCCACCTTCGTCCCCGAGGAGGCGGCCGAGGAGGGGCCGGCCCGCCAGGACGTCGAGGTCGCCGGCACCCGCCTGCGCTACGTCCAGGTCGGCGACGGCGACCAGGCCGTCGTCCTGCTCCACGGCTTCGGCGGCGACAAGGACACCTGGCTGTTCAACCTCGACGCCCTGGCCGAGGGCCGCACCGTCTACGCCCTCGACCTGCCCGGGCACGGCGAGTCGGGCAAGGAGGTGGCCGACGGCTCCGTCGCCGGCCTGGCCGCCACCGTGAGCGGCGCCCTCGACGCCCTCGGGATCGACCGCGTCGACCTCGTCGGCCACTCGATGGGCGCGGCGGTGGCCATGGCGGTGGCGGCCGCCGCCCCGGGTCGGGTCCGGTCCCTGGCCCTGCTGGCTCCCGCCGGGCTGGGCCAGGAGATCAACACCGGCTACCTGCGCGGCTTCGTGGCCGCCCAGAGTCGCCGGGAGCTGAAGCCCCACGTGGAGCAGCTCTTCGCCGACCCGGCGCTCGTCACCCGGGAGCTGCTCGAGAACGTGCTCAAGTTCAAGCGGCTGGACGGGGCGCAGGCGGCGCTGTCGGCCGTGCTCGACGGGTTCCTCGCCGGCGAGGGCCAGGCCACCGTCCTGGCCGAGCCGGTGGCCGCCCTCGGGATCCCGACCCTGGTCGTGGCCGGCGCCGAAGACCGGGTCATCCCCCCCGGGCACGCCGGCGCCCTGGGCGGGAAGGCGGCGGTGCACGTCCTGGAAGGCAAGGGCCACATGATCCACATGGAGGCGGCCGGCGAGGTCAACCGCCTGCTCGCTGACCACCTCGGTGCCGCATCCCGGTAATCGCCTGGAGGTGATGCCAATGCGTAGCTGGACAGCACGGGTGGCGTTGGCGGGGACGATCACATTGGGGTTGGTCGCCCCCGCCGGTGCTCACTCCCCCGGTGTGCAAGGGACGACCACCGTGGACCCGACGAGCGGTTCCCGGGGTTCCCACGTCACCGCCGGCGCCCAGGGTGTCGATACGGCAACCGGTTCGCCCTACTCGCTGATGTTTGCCGACTCCAATTTCGTCAGGCGCTTCGACCAGTCACAGCCCGGACATTCGAGCGCCTGCGCCCACGGTACGCCGGTGGCCGAACCGGTGAGCCCGGAGGCCGACGGGAGCATCCCGGCGGTGGACGCCACCATCCCGTTCTGGGCGTCTTCCGGTACCGCGCAGTTGTGCTTCACCAACGGCTCGCACGTCACGGAGCCGGCCGCGTTCAACGTGACCTGAGATCTGCACCTTTCAACCCGCCGTGCACCCCGGATCCCAGGTTCAAACGGCGGAGATTCCGGGGATAGGCAACCTGGCGTAACCAACGACATCAGGAGGTGTCCGTGACCCTGGGCGAGCGTCTGGAAGCGGCGGAGTTGAGCCAGCAGATCGAGGCGGCCTGCCTGCGGGCTGTCCGCCGGGCCCTGCGAGAGGTCCTCGAACCCCACTTTGAGATCCACCTCAGCGAGGAAGAGGCCCGCGCCACTCTCTCCGACATCGAGGCTTTCCGGACGCAGATGCTCGCACCGGCCTGAGGAGTGGCTGAACGCCGTTCGCGAGGTGTGCGAGCCCGACTCCGGTCCCCGCCCGGCCTCGCCCGCTCAGCCCGGCGGCGTGTCGTGTTCGTAGACGCCGATGAGGGCGGCGTTCACGATGCTGGCGGCGGAGATGCCCGTGATCTGGTGGAGGTCGGCGATGGTGCCGGACTCCCCGAAGCGGTCGACGCCGAGGGGGTACTGACGGGCGGCCAGGGCTGAGCCGATCCAGCCCAGGGAATGGCTGGCCCCGTCGTGGACGCTGACCACGGGCCGGCGGCGCTCCTCGGGCGGGACCAGCCGGTGCATGAGACTCGGCGCCCGGATGACGGTGGCTGAGGCCGCCGCCCGGGCGAAGCCCCGCTGCCAGCCCCGGTAGGCCCGGTCGGGACTGGTGAGGTGGACGACGGTGGCGTCGACGCCCTCGGCGTCGAGCTGCTCGGCGGCGGCCAGCGCCTCGGGCACCATGACGCCGGTGGCGACGATGGTGGCGCCGGGCCGGTCGGTGGGCGGCGCGTCGCGCAGCCGGTAGCCGCCGGCCAGGACCAGCTGGCGCAGCACGTCCTCGCCGTAGCGCTCCAGGGCGGCGGCGAAAGGCGCCTGGTCGATGGGCCGGGTGGACAGGCGCAGGTACAGGCTCTCGCCGTCGGCGGCGCCGCACGAGGCGAGCCCGGCGCACAGCAGCCAGTCCACCTCGGTGGAGTAGGCGGGCTCGCACGCCACCAGGCCGGGCAGCTCGAGGCCGACCGAGGGGGTGATGGTCGACTGGTGGGCGCCGCCCTCGGGCGCCAGCGTCACCCCTGAGGGGGTGCCGACGATGATGAACTTGGAGCCGTTGTAGAGGCTGTAGATCAGGGCGTCGAGGCCCCGCAGCACGAAGGGGTCGTAGACCGTGCCGATGGGCAGCAGGTGCTGGCCGTGGTGGTCGTGGCTCAGCCCGAGCTGGCCGAGGAGCAGGAACAGGTTCATCTCCGAGATGCCCAGCTCGATGTGGCGGCCCTTGGGCGACGGCGCCCACTTGAGCAGCCGGTCCCGGCCGCCGTGGTCGTCGCGCTCGTCGTGGGAGAACACGCCCGTCTTGTTGATCCAGCCGCCCAGGTTGGTGGAGATGGCCACGTCGGGGGCCGTGGTGACGATCCGCGGGCCGACTTCGTCCACGTCGGCCAGGCGGGCCAGGACCCGCCCGAACGCCTCCTGGGTGGAGATGGCGCCCGAGGTGACGGGGCCGGTGGCCGAGGTGGGGATCGGCAGCTTGGGGCGGGGCACCGGCGCCGGGTTGTTGATCTCGAAACCAGCCCGGGCGCAGAGCTGCCCGGCGGGGCTGTCGGGATCGAACCGGTCCCACTCCGTCTCGGGCGTGAGCCCGGTCGCCGTCCGCAGGTCGTCGATCTGCTCGGGGGTGAGCATGGCGGAGTGGTTGAGGGGGTTGCCGGCCATGGGGAGCCCCCAGCCCTTGACGGTGTAGGCGAACACCACGCTGGGCCGGTCGGCCTCCCGGTCACAGGACCGGAACGTGTCGATGAGGAGCTCAAGGTCGTGGCCGCCAAGGTCGGTGACGAGCGACTTGAGCCCGGCGTCGTCGAACTCGCCGGCCAGGGCGTGCACGGCCGGGTCGGCGCCGGCCAGGAACTTGGTCCGCAGCGCCGGCCCCTCCAGGCCGAACAGCGACTGGTAGGCCTCGTTGGACATGGCGTCGATGTGGGCCCGCAGGGCTTCCCCGCCGGGTTGAGCGAACGCCTGGGTCAGCCGGGAGCCGTACTTGGCCTCGGTGACGTGCCAGCCGGCGTTGGCGAAGAACTGCTGGAGGCGGCGGGCCTGGATCTCGGGGACGACCCGGTCCAGGCTCTGGCGGTTGAGGTCGACGATGAGGGTCACGTTCCCCAGGCCCTGGGCGCCGGGGTCGGAGATCGCCTCCCAGACGTTGCCCTCGTCGAGCTCGGCGTCGCCCAGGGTGGCGATGAAACGGGCCGGCGGCCCGGCCCCGAAGTGGGCGTCGGTGTAGCGGCGCACCAGCGAGCTGAACAGCGGCGCCACCGCCCCCAGTCCCACCGATCCGGTGGAGAAGTCCCGCACGTCGGGGTCCTTGGTGCGGGAGGGGTAGGCCTGCAGCCCGCCCCGCTGGCGCAGGGTGGTGAGGTAGGAGCGGTCGAGCTCGCCCGTCAGGTACTTGATGGCGTGGTAGACGGGCGAGGCGTGGGGTTTGACCGCCACCTTGTCGGCCCCGTTGATATGGGCGAACCACAGCGCCGTCATCATCGACACCATCGAGGCCGACGACGCCTGGTGGCCCCCCACCTTGATCTCGGTCGGCCCCCGCCGGTTGGCGGCGTCGACGATCCGGACGGCGAGCCACAGCACGCGGCGCTCGATCTCCCGGAGGGCGTCGAGGTCCACGTCGGCGGGGGTGTCAGTCAGCTGGGTCACCCTCCCAGGCTACCGATACGGCCCGGGCGTCGCCGGTTCGTTGGGCTGGCGCCTCCCGATGAGTTTGGGCCCGTCGCGTCGTCGTAAGCGCGTGGGGCGACAAGGGCGCATCGACGCCGTGGTGGTGCTCGTCCGCGGCGAGGCCGAGGTGACGAGCTGGCCGCTGGGCGGATGCGCCTGTCCCGACCTCGACCTGGTGGACCACCTGGCCCGCCTGCAGCTCACGGCCCGGCGCCTGGGCTGTGAGATCCGCCTGGTGAAGGCCGGCCCGGAACTCCGGGAGTTGCTCGACCTGGTTGGCCTGACCGGGGTCCTGGTGGGTCCCGGCGGGTCAGACCGACGCCGGCAGGTGGGCGGGGAGGCCGAAGGCGCCGAACAGCTCGGTGTCGAGGAAGCTGCACAACCCGGTGATGCGCCCGTCTGAGATCTCGAGGACCTGGAGCGCCCACGGGGAATGGCCGCCCTGCGGATCACAGCGGTACTGGCCGAAGGCGGTGCCGCCGTTGGCCGCCACCGGGATCATGCGCGACCCCTGGCAGCCGATGCCCGGACCGAGCAGCCAGCGGGCCATCTCCGCCGCCCCCTGCAGCCAGAAGTTGTAGGGCGGCATCGACATGACCGCGTCCTCGTGGAGGAGCGTCACCAGGGAAGGGATGTCGTAGCGCTCGAAGGCGTCCACGTAGCGGGCCAGGAGCGCCTGCTGGTCGGCGTCCACCGGCCGCGGAGGAGCGGTGTCGAGATCGACCTGGCGGGCGGCCAGGGTGGCCCGGGCCCGCTGGAGGGCGCTGTTGACCGACGCCACGCTCGTCTCGAGCAGCTCGGCCACCTCGGTGGCCTGCCAGCGCAGCACCTCGCGCAGGATGAGCACCGCCCGCTGGCGGGCGGGGAGGTGCTGGAGGGCGGTGACGAAGGCGAGTCGGATGGTCTCCCGGGCCGCCGCCAGCTCGGCCGGGTCGCCGTCCTCGGGCAGGACCCGGGCGTCGGGGACCGGCTGCATCCAGGCGGCCTCGGGAAGCGTCTCGCCCTTGAAGGCATCCGAGGTCGAGGACGACCCCAGCTCCATGGGCAAGGCCCGGCGCCGGCGCCCTCGCAGCATGTCGAGGCAGACGTTGGTGGCGATGCGGTACAGCCAGGACCGCACCGCCGACCGGCCCTCGAAGCTGTCCATGCCCTTCCAGGCCCGGACCAGCGTCTCCTGGACGGCGTCCTCCGCCTCGAAGAGCGAGCCCAGCATCCGGTAGCAGTAGCCGGTGAGCTCCCGGCGGTACTGGTCCAGATCCTCCGGCCGGACCTCGGGGGTCGCTACGGCGTCGGGGCGGGCAGGCACGGTGAGGCATTCTACGGCCGTTCACACCACCTTCACGAGGAGGACGATCAGCCCGCCGGCCAGGCCGAGGCCGAGGCTCACCAGCCCGGGCCGGACCCCACCGGCCGCCCAGCGCCAGCCCCGGTCGAGGGAGAGCTGGCCGGGGCCGGTGAACCCGACGGTGACGGCGATGACCCCGAAGAGCAGGGCCAGCTCGTAGCCGCCGTTGGCCGCCCACACGCCGCTGTGCCAGTGCACGGCCACGATGGCGTTGAACATCACACCGATGATGGCGGCGCAGCCCAGCGGGGTGAGGAAGCCGAGGGCCAGGAACAGGCCGCCCATCACCTCCGATGACGAGGCCAGCAGGGCGAAGAACCTGCCCGGCGTGTACCCGGCCTGGGCGAAGCCGTTGACGATGAAGTCGAAGTCGGGGCCGTGCCACCAGCCGAAGAGCTTCTGGGCGCCGTGGCCGGCCATGAGCAGGCCGGCGGCCAGGCGGACGGCCAGCAGGCCGAGATCCCGGCCCAGGGCGTCGTCAAGGGTGCTGGCCCTGGTGCCGGTGGTTTCGAGGGTACGAGCCGGTGTGGTCATCGGGAGCTCCTCCTTGCCCTTACGTATTGGGACGATGAGCGGCTTTCAAACCCATCGCTCAACCAGTACTTCGAACGCGAAAGGGCGAAATCGACACAGTGCGGAAGTTTTTCTCCGGGTTCTCTCGCCGGGACGGGCGGCTCAGTCCACCTGGATGAGCATGACGAGGTTCCCGCAGGTGTCGTCGAAGACGGCCTGGCTGGCCGGACCCGTCCGGGTGGGGTTCATGGTGAAGACGACGCCCAGCTCGACCAGGCGGGCGTGCTCGGCCTGGATGTCGTCGGTCACGAGGACCGTGTGCGAGGGAATCCCAGCTGCGTAGAGCGCCGACTGGTAGCTGCCGGCGATGGCGCTGGTGTTGGGTTCGAGGAGCAGCTCCACGCCGTCCGGGGAGGCGGGCGACACCACCGTCAGCCACCGGGCGGGCCCCAGGGGGATGTCCCGCTTGGTCTCGAAGCCCAGGACGTCGGTGTAGAAGGCCAGCGCCTTGTCCTGGTCATCGACGTACACGTTGGTCACCGCCAGGCTGATCATGGCCCGCGAGTATGGCCTCTCTGCCGTGCCGGGCCGGACGGCGTGGCCAACTTACGCTGGGCGGGGTGAGCACTGACGCGGTCGTCATCGGCGCCGGCCACAACGGGCTGGTGGCCGCCAATCTGCTGGCCGACGCCGGCTGGGACGTCACCGTGCTCGAAGCCCAGGCCGAGCCCGGCGGGGCCGTGCGCAGCGGCGAGCTCACCCTGCCCGGCTACGTCCATGACCTGTTCAGCGCCTTCTACCCGCTGGCCGCCGCCTCCCCCGTGCTGCGGGCGCTGGATCTCGAGGCCCACGGCCTGCGCTGGTGCCGGGCGCCGGCCGCCCTGGCCCACCCTCAACCGGACGGTGCCTGCGCCGTGCTCAGCACCGATCTCGACGAGACGGCGGCGTCGCTGGACACCTTCCATCCCGGGGACGGGGACCGGTGGCGGGAGCTCTACGCGTGGTGGACGGGGACCGAGGGCGGCTTCGTCGACAGCCTGCTGTCGCCCTTCCCACCGGTGCGGGCGGCGGCCCGCCTGGCCGCCCGCCTGGGCCCGTCCGGTGGGCTGCGCCTCACCCGCCTGGCGCTCGGGCCCGTCCGGCGCCTGGCCGACCAGCGGTTCCAAGGCCCGGGCGGTGGCCTGCTCCTCACCGGATGCGCGCTGCATGCCGACATCCCGCCCGACGCGGCCGGCAGCGGCCTGATGGGATGGATGCTCACCTGCCTCGGCCAGGAACACGGCTTCCCCACCCCGCAGGGGGGAGCAGCCCGGCTGATCGACGCCCTCGCGCGCCGGCTCGAATCGAGGGGCGGCCGGCTGCAGGTGGCCACGCCGGTGGAGCGGATCCTGCTCCAGGGCGGAGAGGCGGTCGGGGTGCGGACGGCCGGCGGCCGGGAGATCCGAGCCCGCCAGGCGGTCGTGGCCGACGTGGGCGCGCCGGCGCTCTACCTCGAGCTCATCGGGCGGGAGCATCTCCCCTCCCCGCTGCTGCGGGCCCTGGGCCGGTTCCGGTACGACCACGCCACGGTCAAGGTGGACTGGGCCCTCGACGGCCCCATCCCCTGGGCGGCCAAGGAGGCGCGCCGGGCGGGCACGGTCCACACCGGCGACAACGTGGATCACCTGAGCCAGGCCGCCACCGAGCTGGCCGAAGGGCGGATCCCGGCTCGACCCCCGCTCATCATCGGCCAGATGACGACCACCGATCCGAGCCGGTCGCCGCCGGGAACGGAAACGGCCTGGGCCTACACCCACGTGCCCCAGGCGGTGCGCGCCGATGCCGGCGGCAACCTCACCGGCGCCTGGAACGCGAGCGAGACCGGGGACTTCGTGGCCCGCATGGAAGCCGAGATCGAGCGGCTGGCCCCGGGATTCGCGGGGCTCGTGCGGGCCCGGCACGTGCTCGTCCCGGCGATGTTCGAGGCGGCCGACGCCAACCTGGTGGGCGGGGCCATCAACGGCGGCACGGCCCGGCTCCGCCAGCAGCTCGTGCTCCGCCCCGTCCCCGGACTCGGCCGGGCCGAGACCCCCTTCCCCCGGCTGTTCCTCGCCTCCGCTTCGGCCCATCCCGGCGGCGGAGTCCACGGCGCCTGCGGCGCCAACGCCGCCCGGGCCGCCCTGGCCCGGGGCGCCCGCCTCCGGTCCGGGGCCGCCCGCCTCCTCGCGCGTTAACCGAACCCGGCTCACAGGCGGTTTTCGCTAACCCGCGATGCCCCGGGGGGTGGCGAGCGGCGCGGTGCTCACTCGGCGTCGTGAAAGACGAGGCCCAGGGTGTGCCGGCGCCCGGAACGGACGATGCTGACAGAGTGGCGCATCGGGCTGCTGGCCCACCCCCGCCGGGTGCGGACCGGCCGGTCCCGGGTGGTGAACACCAGGGCCTGGCCCTGGCCGATGAGGGTGGACGTGGCCCGGGACTGGGCCCGGGGCCGCTGCTCGACGACCACGAACTCGCCCCCGGTGTAATCGACGCCGGGCTCGTCGAGGCCGATCACCACCTGGAGCGGAAACACCAGGTCGCCGTAGAGGTCACGGTGCAGGGCGTTCCAGTCGCCCGGCCCGTAGCGCAGGATCAGCGGCGTGGGCCGCTTCTGCCCGGCGGCGTGGCACCGCTCCAGCCAGCCCTGGAAGTCGTCGGGCCAGGGCGCCGGCTGGTCCCGCCGCTGCGCCCACTCCCGGGCGACGGGGAGCAGGTGGGGCCAGAAGGCGGCCCGCAGCTCGGCCACCTCGTCGGGCAGGGGACGGTCGAAATACCGGTACTGGCCCTCGCCGAAGCGGTAGCGGGCCATGTCGATGGTGGCCCGGAACCGCTCGTCGTCGTCGTAGAGGCCGGCCAGGGTGCGGCACTCGGCCACGCTGAGCACCGGGGCGGTGAGGGCGACGCCCACGTCGTCGAGGTCGCCGGCCGCCCGGCCCCAGTCCAGGGCGTCGACCCGTTCGGTGATCGACCGGGTGGTCCGCTCGAGGGCGGTGGCGGTGGCGTTCATGATGCGGCCTCCATCTCCAGGAGGGCCGCCTTCATGTCCGATCCTCCGCCGTACTGGCCGATGGTGCCGTCGCTGCGCACCACCCGGTGGCAGGGCACCACCACCGGGACCGGGTTGCGGGCGCAGGCACTGCCGGCGGCCCGGACGGCGGCGGGGTTTCCCGCCGCTCGGGCGACGGCGGCGTAGCTCTCGGTCCGGCCGTAGGGGATCTGCTGGAGATGGGAGATGACCGCCAGGCGGAACCCGCGGACCAGCTGCAGGTCGACGGGCAGCTCGAAGCGGCGGCGCCGGCCGGCGAAGTACTCGTCCAGCTGGCGGGCGGCGGCGTCGGTGCGCCGGGGCGAACGCAGGATGCGGGGGCTGATGGCACCGGCCAGGCGGGTGAGGACGGCGGCGTGGTCCTCGCACTCGAAGGCCACCCGCACCAGGCCCTTCGGGCTGGCGGCCAGCAGCAGCGAGCCGAAGGGGCTGTCCACCGTCCGGTAGGACACGTCCAGCAGTCCCTCCCGCTCGGCCTGCGCGGCCAGGCGGGCCCGCAGGTCCACGTCGGTGCTGCCGGCGGCCGGGAAGGAGGCGGCCAGGCGGCGGATGATGTCGTCCCCGAAGTCATCGGGGTTCGGGGTGTCCCCGAAGTCATCGGCGGTACGGGCGTCGGGGCTCATGGCTGTGGTCCCTTCAGGTAGATCTTGCGGAGGGTGGCGATACCGTCGGCGGCGCGGCGCCGGGCGGCCGCCTCGCTGCCGTGGAGGAGGGCGGCCACCTCGGCGTAGGACAGGTCGGCCAGGTAGCGGTAGATGACGGCGCTGCGCTGCTTGGCGGGCAGCGCGTCCAACGCCGCTCGCAGGTCGTCGTCGCCGGGGTCGTCGGGAGGACGGCAGGCCGGTGGCTCGGGCACCTCGCTCGTGAGGCGGGGGGCTCGACGGGCGCTACGGATCTGGTCGATGGCCTTGTTGTGGGCGATGGTCACCAGCCAGCCCCGGACGCGGCTGCCGGGCGCCAGGTCGGGATAGGCCCGCAGCGCGGAGAGGAAGGTCTCGGACCAGGCGTCTTCGGCGTCGACCGGACCCAGCAGGGCGCGGCACACCCGCATCACCACCGGGCCGTGCTCGGTCACGATCTCTTCGAAGGGTCGCATGGTCATGTCCAGTAAACGATCCGGGGTCTGAATCTGTGAGGTTTCATGCCGCGCTTGACGGCTGAAGTACAAATCGCGCTCAGACCGCTCAGGCGAGGGAGGCAGGATGGATGATGCCCATGAGACATGGCCGGCGCTTCCCGTGTCCGAGTGGGAGGACACCCGGGACACCCTCCACCTGTGGACCCAGATTGTGGGAAAGGTGCGGCTGGCGCTCGAGCCCTGGGTGAACCACTCCTGGCACATTCCCCTCTATGTGAACGCCCGGGGCCTGACGACATCGCTCATGCCCCTCGGCCCCCGGGGCTTGGAGATCCAGTTCGATTTCGGCCGCCACGTGCTCGACATCCGCACCACCGACGGCGCCGAGCGCCACGTCCGGCTCGAGCCCCGCTCGGTGGCCGACTTCTACGCCGAGACCATGGCCCGGCTGGCCGAGCTCGACGTGCGGGTCGAGATCATGCCCCGACCGGTCGAGATACCGATGGCCACCCCCTTCCCAGAGGACAAGATCCACGCCAGCTACGACGCCGGGTGCGCCCACCGCTTCTGGCTGTCCCTGGTCCAGGCGCAGCGGGTCCTGACGGCCTTCCGGTCCCGCTTCCTGGGCAAGGTCAGCCCCGTCCACTTCTTCTGGGGCGGCTTCGACCTGGCCGTGACCCGGTTCTCGGGCCGGGACGCGCCCCGCCACCCCGGAGGGGTGCCCAACTGCGCCGACTGGGTCATGGTCGACGCCTACAGCCAGGAGGTGAGCAGCTGCGGCTACTGGCCGGTGGGCGCCGCCGAGGGCGTCTTCTACGCCTACGCCTACCCCGAGCCGGCCGGGTTCCGGGACTGGGCGGTCGAGCCCCGAGGCGCCGCTTACGATCCCGGGCTGGGCGAGTTCGTGCTGCCTTACGAAACGGTGCGGACGTCGGGCGATCCCGACGCCACCCTGCTCTCCTTCCTCCAATCCACCTACGAAGCCGCCGCTGAGCTCGGCCATTGGGACCGGCCCCACCTGGAACGCCGGCTGCCCACGACCGGCACGCCGACCGATTGAGGCTGTCCTTGGCGCCCCTGCTCCAGCTTGTACCATCCTCCGCCGTGAACAGCGGCGACCTGAAGCGGTTGATGTTCCTGGTGGGGCTGGTCCTCCTATTCGCCGGGGCGATCCTGCTCAACGACCCCATGGCGGTGGAGGACCGCAACTGCGGCTCCGCCCTGATGCGCAAGGAGCCGGAATTGGAACGCATCGCCGTCCGCTGCGATGAGAAGCTCGACCGCCGCCGCTGGCCCGGGTTCATCATGTTCGGCGCCGGCGCCGCCCTCGTCGTCAGCATCAGGCCCGGCGTCCTGCTCGCCCCCGACTGAACGGCGTGATCCCGGCGCGGCTCGAGATCCTCGACCACGGCGATCTGATCGCCTTCTCCTTCGACGACGTGCTCAAGTACCACGGCCGCGGGGCCATGGGCGGCGTGGCCCACGGCTTCAAGTTGATGGAACGGGCCTTGCCGCTGCTGGCCGGCGGGGAGGCGCCGGAGCAGGCCGCCGTCAGCATCGAATCCGCCTTCGGGGGCGCCGGCGCCCGCGACGCCTTCGAGATGGTGACCCGGGCGGTGACCGGCGGGCGCTACCGCTTCGACCCGGACCTGGCTCCAGACGCCCCGCCGAGCCCCATCGGCCGCTACTTCTTCCGCTTCCGCCACGAGGCGGGAACGACCGTGGAGCTCACCCTGCGCCCCGGGCTCGTCACCGACGAGTTCCTCGAGCTCGCCACCCGGGGCGCGGCCACGCCGGCCGAAGAGGAGCGCCTCACCTGGCTGAAGCAGGACATGGCCGACCGGCTCATGAGCCTGCCCGCCCTCGAGGTCTACGACGTCATCACGCCGTAAGGCGAGGTTGAAACTTCCAGGATGGGGTACTCAGCCAACAGGAAGCTCGCGGGGCTTCGGCCGTCAGTGATGGGCTCGTCCGGCTCGTCGGGGGAGGTCGCCGTGGAAGGCGTCGGCATCGATCTGGGGACCGCCAACACCGTCATCTGCCACACCGAGGCGGGAGTGCTGTACGACGAGCCATCGGTGATGGCCTTCCGGCGCAACGGCGGGCCCCGGGCCAAGGTCATCGCCGTCGGGGGAGAAGCCCAGGCGCTGGTGGGCCGGGCCCCCGAAGGCGTCGAGGTGGTCCACCCCCTGGAGGACGGTGTCATCACCGACCTGGAGACGACCCGCACCTACCTGCGGGAGATCCTCGTGAAGATCGCCCCCGGCTGGTGGGAACGGCGCCGGCTCCCCGTCGTCCTGGGCGTGCCGGCCGGCGCCACCGCCCTGCAGCGCCGGGCCCTGCTGGAGGCGGCCGAGGAGGCGGGGATCGGCCGGGCCCAGCTGGTCCTGGAGCCGCTGGCCGGGGCGGTGGGATGCGGCGTCGACCCGTTGGCACCCCGGACGCACCTCGTCGTCGACGTGGGCGCCGGCACCTCGGAGGTGGCCGCCTTCGGTTCCGGAGGCCTGCTCGCCTACCGGTCCAGCCCTCTGGCCGGTACCGAGATGACCCTGGCCATCTACCACCACCTGCGCCACGAGCATCAGCTGGTGATCGGCGAGCTGGCGGCCGAGGAGATCAAGTTCAAGGTGGGCACCCAGGATGCCTTCCAGTCGCTGGCGGTGGAGGGCCAGGACGCCTCGACGGGCAAGCCCCGGAGCGTCGACGTGCAGGTCGAGGAGGTCACCCGGGCCATGGCCCCGGTGGTGGACGACATCATCCAGACCCTGACCGCCTGCCTGGAGGACCTCCCCGCTCAGAGCGCCAACGACGTGATGGCCGAGGGCATGATCGCGGTGGGCGGGGGGTCACTGCTGGCCGGCCTCGAGCAGACCCTGGAGGACGCCTTCGGGTTCTCACCCCGCATGGCCGAGCGGCCCCTCACGTGCGTGGCCGAGGGCTCGGCCCGCTGCCTGGCCGACCCGGCCCTGCTCACCGCCTGCGGCATCAGTTAGGCGCCGGCGTGGCGACGATGTCGCCGCGGTGATCGAGGAAGTACTGCAGGGCGTGACGGGCCACCGGACCCGACGTCTGGGACCCTGACCCGCCGCCCCGCACGAACGAGACGACGACCACGGCCGGGTCCTCGGCCGGCGAGGCGGCGATGATCCAGGCGTCGGTGTCGCCGTTGGGGCTGGCCGGGTCCTGCGCCGTCCCCGTCTTGGCCATGGCCGAGGCCGGCAGCCCAGCCAGAATGCGCGCCGTCCCACCCACCACGGCCTGGCGCATCCCCTGGCGAATGGGTTCGAGCACGGAGGCGAAGGGGACGGGAGCAGGCGCCGGCGTGGGGACGGGATTGGCGTTCCCGTGGGCGTCGGCGAAGCTGAGCCCGAGCCGGGGCGTGACGAGCTGGCCGGTGGCGATGGCTCCCATCCAGCGGGCCGTCTGCAGCGGCGTGGCCGTGACGTTCCCCTGGCCGATCCCGAGCACCACGCTCGCCGCTGGATACCACGGCCGCCCTGCCTGGCGGGCAGCTTCCGGGGTGCCGAGGTAGCCGGCGCTCTCACCGCCCAAATCCACTCCCGTACGCTGGCCGACGCCCAGGGCGGTCCCGATCTCGTGGATGCGCTCGGGGCCGAGCATCTGCGCCAGCTTGTAGAAGTAGACGTCGTTGGACCAGGCCAGGGCCCCGACGAGGTTCTGGGGACCCATCGCCTTCCAGTTCCCGAAGGTGTGACCGGCGGCGGTGAAGCTGGCGCCGGTGGGGATGACCGTCTCGGGGGGCAGGGCGACGGGGCCGGCCAGGTTGGCGGCGGCCACCACGGCCTTGAACGTGGATCCCGGCGGCGCCGCGACCTGGGTGACGTGCTCCAGGGTCGGATGTCCGGGTGCGGACGTGGCCTGGCGCAGCGCGGCCTCGTCCACCGGCGGGCCGTAGATGTTGTTGTCATGGGCGGGGAGGCTGGCCATGGCCAGCACCTGGCCGGTCTTGGGGTCCATGGCCACGGCGGCGGCCAGGTCGCCCCCCGACTTGCCCAGGGCGCCGGCCAGGGCGTCGTTCAGCTGTTGCTGGAGGCCGAGGTCGACGGCGAGCCGCAGGTCAAGGCCGGGGACCGGGTCACGGTGGCGGCCCACGGCCACGGGCCGGCCCGGCGGGTCCACCAGGAAGCACTGCTCCCCCGGCACCCCGCGCAGGACGGCGTCGTAGCGCTGCTCGATCCCGGCCCGCCCCACGCGCTCCCCGGAAGGCAGGCCGGGCCAGCGTTCGTGGTCCTCGGCGGTGTCGACACCGACGAACCCGAGGAAGGGGCCGAGCAGGGGGCCGTGAGGGTAGGTCCGCTTGGCGGAGGGCAGGAGCACGACCCCGGGGAGGGCGGCGGCGGCCACCCGCTCGGCCGTGGGTGCGTCGACGTCGGCCAGCTTGACCGCCATCTGCCTGGCGCCCTTCAGCGTCTTGCGCAACTCCCCCGGGGGGCGGCCCAACAGGCCGGCCAGCCGGCCCATCTCGGCCGGATGGCGCCGCAGGACGTGGGGGGCGGCGGCGACCTGGGTGCCGATGATGTTGGCCACGACGGGCGTGCCGTGGCGGTCGGTGATGATGCCGCGGGGCGCCGGGATGCGCAGGCAGCGGGTCATCTGGCTCTGGCCGGCCTGGCGCAGCGACTCCCCCCGGGCCGTCTGGAGGTGGCGTCCGTAGACGGCGCAGGCGACGAGCACGCCGGACAGGACCAGGGCGACGCGCTGCAGGCCCCGGGGATAGAAGGTGGCCTGCACCCAGCGGGGGGGCGCCCACAGCCGGCGCTTGGCCCCGTCCCGGCGGGCGCCGAGCACGACTCCGAAGCCGGCCAGGTAGGCGATGGCGGCCGTCCCGCCGTAGCTGAGCAGGGGGAAGGGGATTCCGGCGATGGGCAGCAGGCCGAGGTTGCCGGCCACGGAGATGACGACCTGGATGCCGAGCAGGGCGGCCAGTCCGGCGCCCACCAACATGCCCAGCCGGGTGCGGGAGGACCGGCTGGCCAGCGCCATCCGCCACACCAGCAGGAGGGTGACGAGCGTGGCGGCGATGCCTGCCACCAGCCCGAACTGCTGGGTCAGGCTGGCGAAGGCCAGGTCGCTGTGGTTCTCGGGCAGGTACTGGGCCGCCAGATGGTCAGCCGGATCCCCGAAGCGGCCCGTCAGCCCACCCGAGGCCAGGGCGATGTGGGCCTGCTGGAGCGTGTAGCTGGCGCCGTCGTCGCCCGTCCCGCTGAAGAACCCCTGGAGCCGCTCCAGCTGGTAGGAGTGGAGCAGGGGGATGGCGAGGGGCACAGCCAGGGCCACCGCCACCACCGGGGGCAGCAGGTAGCGCCAAGGGATGCGGCCGAAGAGGAGCATGGCGGCGGTGAGGGCGATCAACAGCAGGGCCGTGCTGAGGTCGGGCTGGACGACGGTGAGCCCGATGGGCACCGCCGCCACCCCCAGGGCCTTGAGCAGCCGCCGCAGCGGCGGGTCGTCCGAGGCGAGGATATGGGCCAACACCAGGAGCAGGCCGAGCTTGGCGAACTCGGACGGTTGCAGGCTGAAGCCCCCGAAGCCCACCCAGCGCCGAGCACCCTTGGCCTCCACCCCTCCCACGAGCACCACGAACAGCAGGAAGATGGACAGCCCGTAGCAGGCCCAGCCGAGCATGGCGAGGCGCTCCGCCCGCGCCTGGCGGACCCGGCGCAGCATCAGGAGGAGTACGAGGCCGGGGGCGACCACGGCCAGCTGACGGGCGGCGACCGCCCACCCGCCGACGGCGTAGAGGTTGAGCGCCCCCAGCGCCACCAGGGCGACGGCGCCGAGCAGGGCGGCGGTGTCGAACACGTGGCCGACGACGTCCCGGAGCCGGGGCGACGGCGGGGCGCTCGGCCGGGGCCCTCCCTTCTCGATTCCCAGCATGGTCCCGCCCCCCTCAGCAGCGGTCGCCGGCGCCGGGTGGCTGCATGGCCCGGCCGGCGGCGCGCGCCGGTTGGGTCACGACGGGGATGACGGCCAGCGCCTGCCCGGGGGGCAGGTTGAGGGGCAGCGTCTGCACCAGGCGGTCCTGGCCGGGTGGGACGGAGGCGGTCCCACCCGCCTGGCGCTGCCGGGTGGTCCCGCAGCGGTCGACGACCTCGAGGTGCCAGGTGACCGGCACCGGCTGGCGCGCCGGGCTGAGGCCCACCTGCAGAAGGACCGTGCACGCCTGCCCCGCCCGGCACGTGTCGAGGGGCCGGAGTTCGACCTGGGTGATGGCTCCCGCCGCCGGAGGGGCGACGACCGGCAACGGCGCCGGCCGGCGAGGCTCCGCCGCCCGGGCGGCCGACTGGTGAGTGAGCAGCACCTGGACGTTGTGCCTGACCTCGTCGCCGAAGAGCAGGAGCTCCAGCCCCAGCACCGCGGCGAGGACGCCCACGACCGCCGCCACCCTCCCAATCCTGGACAGGCGTCGTTGTTCGATAGTTGTTGGTTACCCGCCCCAGGAAAGGCGAGAACCTCGTGTGGCGGCCGCTACCGCTTCCGGCGGCGGAGCGTGGCCGGCGCCGCGGGGTTCAGGATCATGCGAAGACGGGCCGCAGGGCCAGTACCCGGTCGGCGTAGGCCTCCGCCTCGGCGTAGGGGCCGTTCCGGAGCAGCGCCGTCAGGCCCTGGTTGTAGGCGATGAGGGCCTGGCGGAGATCGCCCGACGTCCGGTTGAGCAGATGCTGCATGAACCGGGCCGCCATCCGGGCGTTGGCCACAGGATCGAAGGGGTCAAGCTTGTGGTCGAGCTTCAGGAGCCGGTGGGAGATGAAGTCGACGGTGGCCGGGGTGAGCTGCAACACCCCGACGGCCTGGGCATAGGAGACGGCATTCACCCGCCAGCTCGACTCCGCCCACGCCTGGGCGAGGACGAGATCGGCGGGGAGCCCGTACTCGTGGGCGACCTGGGTGAGGATGGGCCGGAGCGCCATCCGTTCGGCGGGGATGGGCCAGCCGTCGACGTGGAGCGGGGCCGGCGCCGCCGGGGCGGGCGCGACGGCCGCGGCTTCGGGCGGGACGGGTGCGGCGGCCGCTTCCGCCGGGGCGGGCGCGGCCGGCGCCGCTTCGGCCGCCGCCGGCCTGGTCTCCAGGCTCGGCGCCGCCGCCATTCCGGCCCTGAGCGTCATCAGGAAGAGCACAATGACGGTTGTTCGGCGCGGTATGAGCACGCGTCGATGCATAAAAAGAGTCCCTCCTGGGTACTACCCCCACCTGCAAGGTGCCCGCGTGGGGTAGCCGAATTTCTCGCGTCTGCTGCGACACTGTGACGGCTACGCGCAAGTCGCGCAAGAGGTTTCGGGCTAACCGCGTCTCCTCTTGAGACAAAACTTTGGGTCGCGGCTATTGCAGGAAAATCCTGGAATCCCCTTTACGTTATTCCAGAATCAGGTATTCGGCCATTCCACAAATAACCAATGGCCCCGCCACCAGCACCTTTGCCTCCCCGGCGCCCCGAAGCGCGCTCGCATGGCAGATCCTGGGAGGGAGAACGGCGTCCGTAACGGGAGCCGTGCCCGGAAGGACTGAGTGGCGATGCGCTGGTACGAATTGGCACCCGAAGCTGTGCTCGGGGTGGGGCTCCTGGTCTTCCTCGTCGACGAGACGGACGCCGCCACCAGTGCGTTCAAGAGCGGCCGGGCCGTCGCCCTCATGGCCGGGGCCGCGATCGGATGGCTGGTTGTCCGGGTCGTCCTCGCCCGGGTGCTGCGCCGGCCGGCGGCCCGGGCCGCCGTGCTCCTGCCGGCGAGCCTCGCCATCCTGGCCGTCGTCGTCCTTCCCGCCTACCACGATGAGCGGGTGGTCGAGACGCTGAAGGCCGCCGCCGGGCCCGGCGTGCCGGCCACAACTCCGGCGCCGGCAGAACCGGTCCGCCTCCGGAGCGGTTCGTTCCGGGGCATCGACCACCGGGCGGCGGGCATGGTCAACATCTACCGCCATCCCGACGGCCGCCACGTCGTCGGACTGGAGGACTTCGACATCCAGCCGGGACCCGACTACGACCTCTACCTGGTCCCCGGTCCCCACCGTACCGACCGCAGTGGCGGTGTGCGGCTCGACGACCTCCGAGGCAACCAGGGCACGCAGTTCTACGACACACCCACCGACCTCGAACTCGGCGACGGTCCGTGGACGGTGCTGGTGTGGTGCCAGACCTTCGGCGTGCCCGTCGCCCACGCCACCCCGGCCTGACGCCTAGTTGACCAGGGTTTCCGGCACGGGAAGGTCGAGGACGGCGAGCAGTTCCGCCAGCCGGCGGTCGAGCTGTCGGCCGGTGGCGGCGATGTCAGGCTGCTCGAAGCTGGCGAAGCGCGTGCTCGGCTGATCGATGGCGAAGTGGGTCCCGCCATCGCGGTCCTCGTAGAGGACGGTCCGCAGCGGGGCGTAGAGCATCACTCCGGGATCGTGGCGGAACATCGTCTCGGCCACCGTGTGGTTGCCCATCAGGTAGGTGACGCAGCGCGAGGTGTGTCCGGCGAGGCTCATCACCGGCCCCACATCGACCGTCCCGTAGCGGAGAAAGCCGTTGGGGGCGAGCTCCGGCGTCCGCTCCAGGACGGCCTCCCAGGTCCCGAACTCGCCGAGACACGCCGGGTTGAACGCCGGCACCGCCTCCTCGTAGCGGGCTCGGAACTCGTCGAAGGGGACGTCGACGTCGAACACGAGCCTGGTGACCGAATGGGACGCGGCGGAGAACCCTTTGTCGGACATGGCAACTCCCCTGAAGCAGCGCGCTCCGGCCGCCTCAGCGTAGGACGATGGGGTCCCCGGCGCGCACCGTGCCCGGCGACTCGACGACGGCGTAGACGCCAGCACAGGGATGCCGATCGCCGCCGCCGATGTCGAGGCGGTTGTGCCGGGTGAGCGTCCGCAGGATGTGGGCGTCCTTGGGCAGGTCCTCCTGGGCCAGTGTCGTCATCACGCAGCGGGCGTCAGGCACGGCCACATGGAGGCGGACGTCATCGCCGGCAGCGAGGCCCCGGCCCACCCAGCCGTTCTCGACGAATCCGGTGCCGTCGGTGTCGACGATGATGTTCATCCGGAAGCGCCGCTCATCGAATTGGCTCCCGGGACGCAGCTTGTTCAGCGTGTCGAGCGTCGACGTGGTCAGCAACGTGACGGGAAACGCGTCGAAGAACGCACCGACGACGGAAGAAGACAGTCCCAGGTGGACGTCGCGTCCGAACCAGCGGGACAGCGTGGCGTCGCAGCCGGCTGCGTCGCTGGTCACCGATGTCCCGTCGGCCCGCGTGATCCGCACCGGCGGCAGCGTCGATGAAGGCGTAGGCCCGGTCGCCCACGAACCCGGAGGCGGTCAGCTCCAAGGGACGCGACCTGCTCTCCCAGCATCGACTTCACGGGGAAACGCCAGAGCGCCGCCGTACACCCGACCGTGTCGCTCGAGGTCATGGGTTCCCCCCCCGTTCCCCGGCCCGTCCACGGGATTTTGCCGCACCGATGAGTTCCGGGATGGCGGATCGTCCAAGCTGGCGACCACGTTCACACTTCGTGAAGGAGCCACAGAAATGCCCAAGCGTGACTCGGCGCCGCTCGGCGCCCCCTGTTGGGTCGACCTGTTCACCACTGATCCCGAACAGAGCAAGGCGTTCTACGGCCGGCTGCTGGGCTGGACCGCCGAAGACGCCGGCCCCGAGTACGGCGGTTACATCAACTTCTCCAAGGACGGGGTGCCCGTCGCCGGGGGCATGCGCAACGACGGCACCCAGGGCGTCCCGGACCACTGGAACGTCTACCTGGCCACCGCCGACGCCAAGGCCACCGTCGACGCCGCCGCGGCCAACGGCGGCACCGTGATCGTCCCGGCCATGGACGTCCCGGGCGACATCGGCACCATGGCCGTCGTGACCGACGCCGGCCAGGCCGCCGTCGGCATCTGGCAGCCGGGCGTGCACAAGGGCTTCGGGATCTTCAACGAGCCCGGCACGCCGGCCTGGTTCCAGCTGAACAGCCGGGACTACGACGCCTCGGTGCGGTTCTATGAGCAGGTGTTCGGCTGGGACACCCACGTCATGAGCGACACGCCCGAGTTCCGCTACACCACCCTCGGCGAGGGCGACGCGGCGCGGGCGGGGATCATGGACTCCAGCGGCTTCCTGCCCGAAGGTGTCCCGCCCCACTGGTCCGTCATCTTCCGGGTCGACGACGTGGATGCCGCCCTGGCCACCATCGTCGATCTCGGTGGTTCCGTCGTCATGCCCGCCGAGGACACCCCGTACGGGCGCCTGGCCCAGGCTGCCGATCCGACCGGCGCCAACTTCGGGCTCGTCGCCGACATCCCCGCCTGATGTGAGGCCGCTTCCGGGGGGCGTGGGGCCAGATCCGCCCACACCCCCGGCGGAGCTATGCCAGCTTGGGCAGAACCTCGTCTCCGTAGAAGCGGAAGAACCCGTCCTGGTCGGGGCCGACCTGGTGGACGTACACATGGTCGTAGCCGGCCTCGAGGTACTTCTCGATCTCGGCCCGGTGGCGCTCGGGATCGGGCCCGCACACCACCACGTCGGCCACGTCAGCCGGTTCCACGTTACTGGACAGGGCGTAGCCGATCTCCATCACGACTTGCTGGCCGTGGCCTTGCCTCCCTTGCGGCCGGCGGCTTTCTTCTGGGCCGTGGTGCCGCCCTGCGACGGGCTGCTCCCCGAGCCGCTCTTCTTGCCGCCGCGACTCGATGCCCCCGGCGAGTTGGCGATGCGGGCCGCCCGCTCCTTGGACATTCCTTTGTCTTTCAGGGCTTCGTACTGCTTTTCGTTCTTCACGCTCGGGCGCTTGTTGGGCATGCGACGGGTCCTCCTCCACTGGGCAACATGGCCTGTATCCGCCAGATACCCGGCGTCGCCCCGCCGGCAAACGCGAGGGTCCCGACCGCCGAGCTAACGGCTGCGGCGCAACTAGCTCGCCTCCCCGACTGGTGGCGACGGCACTCGCTCCGTCCCGTTCTGGCGTTCCTGCGCAACGGACGTGCGTTGCAGACGAACGCCGGAACGATCCGGGCCTCTTCATCGCCGTACTCCAGCGGATGTAGCGCCGCCTACGCCCCTCGGCGGACGACGGCGGCCGTCTCCCCGCCTACCGTTTCCTCCATGGGACCGAGATCGAGGACGGCCGTGTGGGTGAGCGCCCTCGGCATCGGTCTCTTCCAGGTCGTCGGGTCCTTCGGAGCGGCCGGCAACCAGCCGGAGCGCAAGGCCATCGACGGCCTCGCCCTGGTGCTGGTGCTGGCCGGGCCGGCGGCGCTGGCCGTCCGGGACCGGTGGCCACTCGGGGCCGCGGCCGTGGCGCTGGCAGCGGCGGATGTCTACATCGGGCTGGGTTACCCCTACGGCCCGATCTTCGTCAGCGCCGTCGTCGGCCTGTTCACCGCCATCCAGGCGGGCTACCGGCGCCCGACGTGGATCCTGGCCGGGCTCGGGTTCGCCGGCCACCTGGTGGCTTCCCTCGTGGATCCGAGGGCCCGCCCGCACGAGCCGGAGTGGGTGCACCTGGCGCTGGTGGCCGGCTGGCTGGTCGTCGTCCTGGCCGTCGCCGAGCTGGTACGCACCCGCCGGGAGCGGGCCGCCGAGCTGGCCCGGGCCGCCGAGGAGGAGGAGCGGCGCCGGGCCGGCGAGCAGCGGCTGCGGATGGCCCAGGAGCTCCACGACGTGCTGGCCCACAACATCTCCCTCATCAACGTCCAGGCCGGCGTGGCCCTGCACCTCATCGACGAGCAGCCGGAGCAGGCCCGGTCGGCCCTGGCCAACATCAAGGAAGCGAGCCGGGATGCGCTCCACGAGCTGCGCACCGCCCTCGACCTGCTGCGCCACGGCCCCGAATCCGAGGCGCCCCGCTCCCCCGCCCCCCGGCTGGCCGACCTCGACGCGCTGGTGGCCGGCGTCCGGGCCGGCGGCCTCGACGTGTGGGTCCAACGCCAGGGGGCACCGGCGCCGCTGCCGTCGGCCGTCGAGCTGGCCGCCTACCGGATCGTCCAGGAGGCGCTCACCAACGTCACGCGCCACGCCCGGGCCCGGGCCGTCACCGTCACCCTCCGCTACGGGGACGGCGTCACCGTCGAGGTGGTCGACGACGGCGTCGGCGGCCCGCCCGGGCCCGGCAACGGTATCGCCGGTATGCGGGAGCGGGCGGCCGCCCTCGGGGGCACGGTGGAGGCCGGGGCCCTCCCCGGTGGTGGCTTCCGGGTCCTGGCCCGCCTCCCCGGCGACCGGGCCGTGAGCGAACCGTGATCGAGGTTCTCCTGGCCGACGACCAGGCCCTGGTGCGGGCCGGGTTCCGGGCGCTGCTCGACGCCCAGGACGACATCACCGTCACCGGCGAGGCGGCCGACGGCGAGGCGGCCGTACGCCTGGCGCTCGAGCTGCGGCCCGATGTCGTCCTCATGGACATCCGCATGCCCGGTGTCGACGGCCTCGACGCCACCCGGCGCATCGCCGGGGACGAGCGGCTGTCGGCGGTCAAGGTCGTTATCCTGACCACCTTCGACCTCGACGAGTACGTCTTCGAAGCCATCCGCTCGGGGGCCAACGGGTTCCTGGTCAAGGACACCGAGCCGGCCGAGCTGGTCCGGGCCGTGCGGGCGGTGGTGGCGGGCGACGCCCTGCTCTCCCCCCGGGTCACCCGGCGGTTGATCGAGGAGTTCGCCATCCGGGCCAAGGACCCGGCCGGCGTCCCCGACCTCGCCCGCCTCACCGAACGGGAGCGGGAGGTGGTCACGCTCGTCGCCGGCGGCCTCACCAACGACGAGATCGCCCAGCGCCTGATCATGAGCGGGGCGACGGCCAAGACCCACGTGAGCCGGGCCATGGTCAAAGTCGGGGCCCGGGACCGGGCCCAGCTGGTGGTCTTCGCCTACGAGGCCGGCCTCGTCCGCCCCGGCTGGGCGAGCTGACACGGCTGAGCGGATACCTCAGGGGGAGTAGGCGGAGAGCCTCCGCCGGGCGGACGACACCCAGCGGGCTCAGGTCGACGATGGGGCCATGACCGATTCCGCCATCTCCGTCACCGGACTGACCAAGCGCTACGGCGCCCGCACCGTCGTCTCCGCTTTCAACCTCGATCTGCCCGCCGGTGTCGTCGCCGGGTTCGTCGGCCCCAACGGCGCCGGCAAGACGACCACCATGGCCATGCTCCTGGGGCTGGTCCGGCCCACCGCCGGGACCGGCACCGTGCTCGGCCGGCCGATCGACGACCCCGCCGCCTACCTTCCCGAGGTGGGCGCCCTCATCGAGAGCCCCGCCTTCTACCCGTCGCTCTCGGGCGCCGGGAACCTTCGGGTCTTCGCCACCGTCGCCGGGCATGACCCGGCGCCCATCCCCGACCTGCTGGTCCGGGTCGGCCTCGGCGACCGGGGCGACGACCGGTATCGGAGCTACTCGCTGGGCATGAAGCAGCGTCTCGGGATCGCCGCCGCCCTGTTGGGCGACCCCCGGCTGCTCATCCTCGACGAACCCGCCAACGGGCTCGACCCCCAGGGCGTCAGGGAGATGCGGGCCCTGGTGGGCAACCTGGCCGGCCGCGGGCGGACCGTCCTGGTGTCGTCCCATGACCTGAGCGAGCTGGAGCAGATCTGCGACTGGCTGGTGCTGATCGACACCGGCCGCTGCCTCTACCAGGGTCCGACCCGCGACCTCCTGGCCGGCGTCGCCGGGGGGCTGGCCGTGGTGCCCGAGCGGCCCGCCGACCTTCCCGCCCTGTGCCGGCTGCTGGCCGCCCGGGGCCATGACGTGACGCTGGGCGACGACCGGCTGGTGCTGGCGGTCGACGGCCACCGGGTCGGGGACCTGGCGGCGGCGGTGAACCGCACCGCCTTCGACGCCGGGATGGTGCTGGTGGAGCTCAGCCCGCTGCGTACGACGCTCGAGGACCAGTACCTGGCGATGGTGCAGGGAGGTGCCCGATGACCAGGATCATCCAGGCGGAGCTGCTTCGCCTCCTCCGGCGCCGGACGCTGCTGGTCATGGCCGCCGGCTCCGTGCTCTTCTCGGTGGTGGCCACGCTGACCGTCTTCTCGTCGGCCCGGGCACCGGGCGTGGCGCCCACCCGGGGCCGGGGCGGCACCACCCTGGCCGCCCTGGCCGGCCACGGTGGCGGCACGGAGGCCTTCGCCGTGGGCGCCTCCTTCCTGGGTTTCTTCGTGTTCGTGACCTTCATCGCCCTGCTGGCCGGCGAGTTCTCCGGCGGTACCTTCCGGGCGCTCCTGCTCCGGGACCCGCACCGGCTGCGGCTCATCACCGGCAAGCTGGCCGGCATCCTGGGTGTGGCCGGCGCGATGGTGGCCGGGGCCGAGGCCTGCACCTTCGTGGCCTCGCTGATCGTGGCTCCCACCAAGGACATCCCGACGGCCGACTGGTTCTCCATCGCCAGCCTGGGGGCGGCCGTCCGCGACTACGCCACCGTCTTCGCCGGCGTGGCCGGCTGGGCCGTGTTCGGCACGACCCTGGCCGTGATCTTCCGGTCGACGCCGATCGCCCTGGGCGTGGGCTTCGCCTGGGCCGGCCCGTTCGAGAACATCGTCGTGGACTCGTGGCGGACCGGGTACCGGATCTTCCCGGGCCAGGTGCTCGCCTCCCTGATCCGGGGCGGCTCCACCGAGCTGGGCGTGGGCCGGGCCCTCGTCACCGCCGCCCTCTACACCGGCGTCGCCGCCGCCGTCGCCCTGGCCCTCGTCCGTCGCCGGGACGTCACCGCCTGAGGGGACCACGCGACATCAGAAACCGCTCAGCCTCCCGTCAGCGCCGCCACAGGTTGGGCACCGACTCTGGGCACCATGTCAACGAAAATCCTGGTGGGACTCCTCGCCCTCGCAGCACTCGGCGTCGCCTGTGACTCGGGTTCGGACACCACCGACCAGGTCAAGGGAGCCGTCGAGGAACGGGTCAGCACCCTGACGGCGGCGGTCGCCGACGGCATCGAGGGCCTCCCCGTCCCCCGAGAAGCAGCTTCGCCCGTCGTGGAGACCTCCACCGCCCGGACCTTCAACCTGCCGAGTCCGGTGTCGGTGGCCGACGCCCACACCTGGTTCTCCGCTCATCTGCCCGAAGGGCGCTCGTTCAAGGGTTGGAGCTGGTGCAGCAAGGCCCAGGACAGCCTAGGGGTGACCTGGCTCTGGCAGCGGGTGAACGATGCCGTGGTTGGCACCTTGAGCGTCGAGGTGGGCCGGGACGACCGCACGGAGCAGGCTTATGTCCTCACCGTCGTTCGCCCGGACCACAACCCTCAGACCTGCCACGCCGACTGACGCACCGAGCCGGGTGTTCAGTCCAGGAGGTTGACGACGCGGCGCTCGACGTACTCGAGACCGAGTTCCCGAGCGATCATGAACGCCGAGGTGAGGAGCTCCCGCGCCCGATCAGCGTCCCCTCGTGCGCGGCGGCGAAGGCGCATCCGGGCTCAATCGACATGGGTGCGAGCGAGCCAGGCCGGGGCGCTGTTGCGGGTGTGGATCGCGGCCGTAGCCCAAAAGTGCATCTCCGCCTGCTGAAATCGTCCCAGGGTGGTGGCGAGCATGCACATGGCGGACGACCACACAAGGTCGTAGGGAATGCCGGCAAACCTGGCGGAGGCGTCGACGGCGAAGACGGTGCGAGCGTCGTCCAGACGGTCAAGCTCGCAGTAGCAGAGGGCCAGCAGAGCCCGGAACCCGGGGATGCCGGGATTGTCGGCCACCTGTTGGGCGACCGGGTCGATTCCCCGATGCGTCCCGCCAGCAGCTCGCACCACGAGCGGTGGAACCGGGCGTACCAGCCGAGCGCGGGTTGGCCGAGAGCCTCCACCCAGCTGTCGAGCTCGGCCAGCCGCTCTTCGGCCTCGTCCATGCCGCCTCCCGCCCCGACGGCCCACACGCGGTACTGCAGCGCCCAGAACCGCTCGAGCGGGTCGCCGAGGCGAGCCGTGATGTCGAGGTTCTCGGTCGTGTTCTGCAACAGCTCCCCGGCGCACTCCGGCACTTGGAGGGCGCTGTGGCGGACGTTGAGCACCCGAGCCACGGTGGCGTCGTCGCCCACCTGCCGGGCCACGGACAGCGCCTCGGCGGCCAGGGCCCGCCGGCGCTCCCACTCCCCCGAATAGGTGAGCTCAGCCGCCAGTGCGGCCAGCAACCGGGCCCGTTCCGAAGAGTCCCGGTCCCCGAGGGCGTCGACTGCCTCCTGCAGGACCGCCACCCGCTCCGAATCGGAGATGCCCGCGACGCTGTGGAGGCCCCGGTTGTTGGCCAGAGCCGCCCGGACGAGCCGGTCGGTGTCGCCCAGGCGCCGGGCGACGGCGGCCGCCTCCAGGAGGGTCTCCCGGAAGGCGGGCTGTCCGGCCCGGCGTTGCGCCTCCCCGAGGTCGATCAGTAGCTCCGCCCGCTGGTCCTCAGCCACGGCGGGCAGGGTGTCGTGCAGCTCGAGGGCCTGGAGATACCAGGCCACCGCCTCCTCCGGGGCCAGGTGAGCGAGGGCACGATCTCCCGCCCGCCGGGCGTAGTGGATGGTCTGGAGGACGTCAACGGGCCGGGTGGCGGCCACCGAGTGACGGGCCAGCTCCGCCACATGCTCGCCGGGTTCGTCGCCGTACAGCGTCTCGAGGGCAGCCGCCACCCGCTGGTGGGCCCGCACCCGCCGGAGGGCGCTCAACTCGTCGTAGAGGACGTGCTGGATCAGCGAATGGGAAAATGTGAACCGCGCCGACTGACCGGGGACTTCCTGAGCGACGGCGGCGGCGGTGGCCTCGTCCAGCGCATCGAGCAAATGGTCTTCGGGCAGCCCGCTGACGGTGCCCAGCAGGGCGAGGTCGAAGTCATGGCCGATGACGGCCGCCAGGGACAGCACCTGACGGGTTTCCTCCCCGAGGCGCTCAAGCCGCTGCCCGATCACCTCCCGCACGCTGACCGGCAGGCCGAACTCCTCCCAGGCCGAGGTCCTTGTCGCATCGCCCGTAGAGCACGAGGGCGCCGGCGCCGTGGGCGGTCCGGGCCAGTTCGCCGGACAGAGCGGTCTTGCCGATGCCCGCCTCACCGGCGACGAGCATGACCTGGCGCCGCCCGGTGGCCGCTTCCTTCCACGCCGCCTTCAATGCCGCCCGCTCCTCCGCCCGACCGAAGAAGCCGAACGGCGGCGCCACCCGCAGCCGGTCGGGCAACGGCACCACGAGCCGGACCGCCGCCGTCGGCGGGGTCAGCTCCGTTGCCGCGGGCATGGGCGATTCTTCGCCGGCCGGCTCCCAGTCGACCTCATAGGCGGCCACGGGGGCGGGAAGTCCCTTCAGGTCGAGCTGGCCCACCTCCCGGAACCGGTGCCGGCGTCGGGCCGCCACCAGGGTATGGACGATCTCGGAGACCAGCACCTGGCCGGCGGCGGCGTGGGCGCAGCGGCGGGCGGCTTCGACCACGGGCGTCCCGAACCAGTCGTCGTCCTCCACGGTGGCCTCACCGGCGCTCACCCCTACGCGCAGGCCCAGATCCAGATCAGGGTGCACTGCCGCCAGCCGGGCGATCCCCTGCTGCATGGCGATCCCGCACGACACCGCCTCGGTGCCCGAAGTGAACGAGGCCATGATCCCGTCGCCGAGGTTCTTGACCTCTTCACCGTTGTGCTCCGCCACGGCGTCCCGGAACACGCTCTGGATGGCGCGCCACAACGGGTCGGCAGCGTCATCGCCGATTCTGGACCGCAGCGCTGAAGAACCGATGAGATCAGAAAAGACGAAGGTGGCGATCCTCGTCGTCATCGCCGCTCTCCCTGTTCGCCCGGCTGACGGTACTCGCCTCCGTCGGGTCAGCCGTAACCAGGTCCGGAACTGTTTACCGTCTCGACGGCCTTCCTTCGGTCCTGGTCCAGGGGTCAGAAATGGGCCAGACCGGTCGCATCCATGAGCCAGCTCCCAGGCCCGCGGTCGTCGAGTATCCACAGCTCCAGGGACCGGGCGGCCTGGATGATGCCCACGCCCTCCAGGCAGGTGAAGCCGACGCGCCAGTCCCCGAGGGGATGGCGCTTGCGCAGCGACTCGAGCAGCTCCCGGCAGGGGTCGGTGGCGTCATCAGTGGTGACGAAGGCGAGATCCCCAGCGCCGATGCGCTTTGCAGCTACCGGTGACAGCGCCTCCAGCGCCAGCTCCCACGCCGCTCGCAGCGTGGCCTCCTCCTCCCTGGCTCCGGGCCGGTCGGTCACGCGGTCAGACGCCCGACGGCCTGGATGATCGAGCGGAGCCCTCGGCGTGGAAGGCACGGTTCGCGCCGGAGGCATCCGCGGCGACTCCGGTGGTCGCCAGGCGACGAACACCAGATATCGGACGGCGGGAGGGCAGGGCAGGTGGCCGCCCAGGACGGCGGCGAGCGAGAACGAGCCGGCGGTCCACAGGTACTCACCGGATTCGTGGAAGGCGAGCATCCATCTCTCCCATCGGCACCGGGTCGCTCCGGTTGAGGAGACGGAAGGGACAACCGTGCCGTAGGGTGCGCCGATGGCAGGGCGCGACGGATCACCACCCGCCGGCCGGCTGCCGGATTGGCGCCGGCGCAGGCTTGTCCGTTTTGGCGGCCTCGTCCTCGCCGGTGCCCTGGCGCTGGGGTATTTCATAGGGGGAAGCTTCGAGGGTCCCCGCTACCGCGTCCCCGTCACCGGGACCGTCGTCCGGGAGGATCCGGCCCCGCCGGGGCTCTATGCCATGATCGTCGTGGCTTACGAGCTGGGCGGGAAGCGGTACACGACCCGGCTCCCCGGTGCTCGCAACACCGGGTCCGACGTCGAGTCGTTCCGGCCCGGCGACCAGGTCCCCCTACTCGCCTCGGAGGACGACCCGACCCTCGTCTACCGCCCCGGGGGGCCGTCCATCGGCAACGACAACCGGGCCCCGGCCGCCGTGGTCGCCATCGGGGTGGTCATCCTCGGCCTTGCCTTCCTCGCCCCGAAGCGGGTCGCTCCCAGCAGCTGGGGCCGGTGGCTGCGCATGGATTGAGCTGGGCGGGGTCAGCGGATGAGGACCCCGCCCGTGGCCGGGATCGGCACCGCGGTGGTGGGATCGGGGGCCATGGTCAGGCTGCCTCCACCGGAGAGCTCGAGGTGGTAGGAGATGAACTGGGCCGACTGTTGGGAGAGCCCGCCGCCACCGGTGACCTTGAAGGGGATCGCCTCGGGCGTGAAGAACACGCCGGACAGTTGCAGCCCGCCGCCGCCGTTGATCGTGAAGGCGTCGCTGATCTCAGACCACAGCGACAGGCCTTCGAAGGGCCCCGCGCTCGGAGGCGTCCAGCTCGGGGCGGCGCCACCGGTGTCCTTGATGGCCCCGGCCTTCTGGTACACGAAAACGTGGTTGAGGTTCAGGGCCCCACCCGTGATGTTCATCTCACCGTTGCGCATGTACACGAAGGCGGCGTTGGCGCTGGACAAGGGGATGCACTGCACCAGCGTGGTGACCGCGGGCGGGAGGCAGCCACTGGGAAGGACCGATGACGGGTTGGCGGTGTTGAAGACGAGGGAACCGCCCGTCATCTTGATGTTGCCATCGAAGACCACGTTGCCCCCGGAGAATGTGATGTTCGTTCCCGTCCCGATGGTGAAGTTCGAGGAGCAGTTCACCCACCAGTTGCCGGCGACGGTGATCGTGCCGCTCGGGTTGCAGGAGTGGGTGGGGGACCACGGCTGGAAGGAGTCGTCGGGCGCGGCCCCGATGCTGCTGCCCACGGCGCTGGTCAGGTTGTCGATGTAGGCGGGCGTCCCGTGCGGGCAACCCTCGATCGGGATGGTGTGATAGGCGGGATAGCTGGTCTTGCAGTTGAACCGCCAGTCCACCGGCGACCGGGTGGATCGCTCACCGGCCTGGGTCGGGGCGGGACTGATACGGGGCGGGACGCCGCTGATGTCCGCGGGGTCGCAGGCATGCGCGCTGCACGACAGCGCGCCCGACGAGAAGAGGGAGATGGCCCCCGTGTTGGATCCGCCCGAGACCGCTCTGAGCATGCCGCTGGGAACGTCGAGGGTGGTCTGGGTCCCGGTACAGCCGGTGGTGCCGTTGGAGTCGAGGTTGACGAAACCGGGCACCGTGGCGGTCCCGACGGTGACCACCGTGTCGGAACCGGACACCGACAGCGCCGGGCAGCCGAAGGGGTCGAGGAGCCAGAGCGCCGGGACGTGCTTGAGGCCCCCGTCCGACGCCTTGACGACGGCCAGCCGGCTCGTCTGGAGACTCGAGACCCCGAAGATCCGGCCGAACGTCGTGGTGTTCCTGATCGCCACGGTGACGCCCATGCGTTTGCAGGCGCTGGTGCCGTCGTTCACCCCCGGTCCGCTGAAGTGCGGGTCGGTGAGGTCGGCGGCCAGCACCGGATACACCACCGTCACCGTGTAGGGGCCGACGGCCGCCGACGGCTTGGCCTGCGCCGGACCGCCCGGCACCGAGCAGTTGGTGAGGGCCACGTTGTTGCCGGCCTGCGCGCAGAAGTCGGAGGCCGTGATCTTGGGCGACAGGTCCGGAGCGTTGGCGTTCACGTAGGTGATGGCGTCCTGGCATGCTCCGGCCGGGTTGCCGTTGCTCAGGTTCTTGCCGGCGCCCAGGCTGGCCATGTCGGCGATGGACTGGGCTTCATTGGCACTGACGCGTTGCAGGCCGAAGTCGACGAGGAGGCCGGCCATGCCCATCAGCACGGTCATGAGCAGGGTGAAAAGGACCATCACGGCGCCGGTCTCGTCATCCGGGGCACGACGCCGCCGGGGGGCCATCGGCCGGCTCATTCCTCGAACTTTGCGGTCGCCTGGCTGGTGAGGGTCACCGGGATCCGGAAGAAGACGGCGTCGATCTCGTCGTCGCCCTTGGTGATCTTGATCTGCACCCGGGTGCCGGAGTCGCCCGCGCTTTCCGGGAAGCACACGCTGCCACCGGTCGAGTAGCTCGAGGTGGGCGTGGTCGCCATGGCGCTGCTGCCGTTCACCAGGGCCACGCAGACATCGGCCGCCGTCGCGGCCCCCCCGGCGCGCTCGACCACGACCGTCCGGACGAGCTGAGCCCAGGTGGTCGACCCACCACAGGGGTTCGGCGTCCCGCTGCACTGGGTGAGCGGCAGCGTGGCCCCGTAACGGGCGCCCTCCCGGGCGGCGTGGGTCATGTCCAGCTTGTGGTTGTAGGCGATCCCCGAGCTGATCATCCCGAAGGTGATGATCACGATCACGGGTAGGACCAGGGCGAATTCAACGAGGGCGGCACCCCGCTCGGATTCCCGGAAGGTTCGCCCCATGATCTGCACAACCTGCCCGTCGGCCGCAGATCCGGTGTTGAGAGCCCTCGCCGGCGGAGAGCCCTGGCCACGCCCCGGCCGGCTGGCGGAATGCGGCTTTTGGACGGGAAGGTCGGGAAAGAGACTCAGTCGGGGAGCAACGGCACCGACGGGCCGAGGTCGCGTCCGAGGAGCACGGCCCGGGTGACGGCGGCGGATCCGAACCGGTCGCGCACGTCGTCCAGGGCCGCGTCGAGGGCATGGCGCCGGTGACGGTCGAAGGGCAGCGGCAACTGGAGGGCGCCGCCACCGTCGAGATTGCCGACCGCCACTCCGACGAGGGTGAGCCCCTGGCGGTGGATCACCGGCCGGGACGCGGCCAGCAGCCCGCTGGCCGTGGTCAGGATCGTGTGGGTGTCCCACGTCGCCCGGGACAGCGTGTGCGAGCGCGTCGCCCGGGTGTAGTCGTCGAAGCGCAGCCGGAGGACGACGGTGCGCCCGGCCCGGCCGGCCCCCCGCATCCGGCGGGTGACCCGGTCGACCAGCGCGGCCAGCACGGCGTCGACATCGCCGGGCGATCGCCGTGACCCGCCCAGCGCGCACTGCGCCCCCATCGACTTGCGCCCGCGGCCCACCTGCACCGGACGGGGGTCATGGTTGTGGGCGAGGGCGTGGAGATGCCGGCCCGCCGCCCGGCCCAGCATGGACGTCAGCGTGTCCTCGCCGAGCCGGGCCACGTCGCCCACGGTGGTGATGCCCCGGCCGACCAGCTTGCTGGCCGTCACCGGCCCCACGCCCCAGAGCCGCTCGACCGGCAGGGGGTGGAGAAACGCCAGCTCGCCGCCGGCGGGCACCACCAGCAGGCCGTCGGGCTTGGCCACGCCGCTGGCCACCTTGGCCAGGAACTTGGTGGGGGCCACTCCGACGGTGATGGGCAGGCCGACCCGCTCGAGGACGTCGCGCCGCAACCGCACGGCGATCTCGAGGGCCGTGCCCGAGACCCGCCGGAGCCCGCCCACGTCGAGGAACGCCTCGTCGATCGACAGGCCCTCGACCAGGGGCGACGTGTCGTCGAACACCTCGAAGACCGCCTTGCTGGCCTGCGTGTAGGCCGACATCCGGGGCTCGACCACGATAGCCCCGGGGCACAGCCGGCGGGCCTGCGCCCCTCCCATGGCCGTGCGCACGCCGTAGGCCTTGGCCTCGTAGCTGGCGGCGAGCACCACCCCTCCTCCCACGATCACAGGCCGGCCCCGCAGGCGGGGGTCGTCCCGCTGCTCGACCGACGCGTAGAAGGCGTCGAGGTCGGCATGGAGGATGGTCGCCTCCGCACTCACAAACATATGTTCGCACAGACGACCTCAATGGGGATGTCCCGGCCCTCGGGACCGGTTCACGGCAAGTCTGCGCGGTGAGCGTCGACGGGCCTCCGCCCCAGTGGTTGAGTCGGTGGCGATCAGGGATCTGGTCGCTCGGATTCATTCTCGAAGGAGGCAGTGTGGGCACCTTGCAGAAGAAGAACATCGACAAGCCCGACGAGACCCGGACATTCGACAAAGGTCATCTGAATGCCATCACCCTGGGCGAGGTCGTGTTCGGGCGGGCCGTCTTCGAGCCGGGCTGGAAGTGGTCGGAGTGCGTCAAGCCGATCGCCGGCACCGACAGCTGCCAGGTCCACCACAACGGATTCATCGTCTCGGGGTCCCTGCACATCGTCATGGACGACGGCTCCGAGCACGATGTCAACGCCGGTGACGTCTTCGTCTGCCCGCCCGGGCACGACGCCTGGGTGACCAGCGACGAAGCGTGTGTGGCCTACGACTTCTCGCCCGCCGCGGCCAACTACGCCAAGCCCTCCGGCTGACTCAGCCTCGCTTCCTGCCGCGGGGTTTGGGGACCAGGGCGACACAGCACAGGCCGGGTTGAGGATCGAGAACGGCCCGCAGCCCAGTACCCCGGGTCCCGGCCAATGCCTCCTCGAGGAGGCAGAGGTTCATGCCGCAGATCAACTCACGATGGGCGTCGGCCAGCCGGTCGAAGGGACAGTTCCGAAGACGGATGGCGCCCTCGCCGTCCCGGAAGGGCTCGTAGCCCCGTTCGGTCAGGACTTCCTGGACGACGGTGGCGACGTCTTGACCTTCACCGGCCGACCGTCGTCGATCGGCTTCGACGGCCAACTCCTGGCCCAGCGCCCGGGACGCCGCCTGCAGTGCCGCTCGGGCCCGGCCGCTCTCCTCCTCTTCGACCGCCCGGGCCAGGAGCTGGGCGGCGACCTCGTAGTCCCGGGGCGGGAGGTTGATCTGGAACTGCCTCGGCGACCGCTGGTACAGCTTCGCCGGACGGCCCGCCCCCGGCCCGCTTCGCCCGCTCCGGCGAGCGAACGCAACCTCCAGAAGACCGTCGTCGACCATCCGGTCCAGGTGATAGGCGGCGAGGGACCGGCTGATGCCCACCGCCTCCGCCGCCTCCTCGCGCCCGACGGGTTCCCGGTGCCGGATGACGTATCCGTAGAGCCCACGGCGGACAGGGTCGCCCAAGCTGAAGACGCTGGCGACGTCATCGCCGTTGTGTGGCTGCGGGGGGGACTGCGGTTCCAGGTCGTTCATTCTAAAACCGACTCGCTCAAGATGAAGGCGGAGGCGGACGGGGCATCGGGTCGGGGGGGGGGGGGGGGGGG
>JBIOUX010000221.1:0-30658 GCA_044867425.1 Acidimicrobiia bacterium
CCATGACCTCCAACACGGCTCGATACCTCTGCTCGACCACGCTCAGCTCCCACAACATGGACGGGAGTGTCACGCATCAAGCGGAGCCAACCTGTCGCACATCAAGCGGAGCCTGGCACTGGTCAGCAGCTCGGCCTGTTCAAACTTCCTCTACTACGTCGAGGACACCGTCCTCAGCGACAAGAGCACCGGCGCCGGACGTACCGGCCGTCTGCGCATGTCGGGCTGGCACGACGTCAACAAGTTCCCGGACGAAGACACGTTTGATGATTTCTTCCGCATCGATCTGAAGCCGCGTTCGTAACGGCTTCGACGGCGACGTGAACCAAGCGCCGATGGTCCGAGTCAGCCGCCCGGCCCCGCGATCTCATCGCTGCCGCTCATAAATCGGCGTTCTACGCCGAGCGAACACGCACCGAACGACGCGCCAGAACGACAGTGTCGCTCAAGGCTGAGATAGCACCGCGCGGCACGTCGGCGTGCGGGGAGAAGCAGCCTCCCGCTGGCCACCGCGTAGCGCTTCTCCCTCTCGCCGTTCCCCAGCTCCCGCCCCGCAGCCTCACGGTGGTCCGTCCCGCTCCAGTCTCACAATCGTCGCACCCAGGCGCGAGGACCGGAGGAACTTCCTTTAGCGCCATTTGATCGCGACGAGCTCGACCGGGTCGGCGATTCCCCTGAGTGTCGCCGTTCGCGGCTCAGAGACCGGCACCGGCCCGGCGTGCCCGGCTACGGCGCGGCTGGCCAGGATCTCACCACCTTGGGCCAGAGCCACGATGCGGGCCGCCTCATGGACAGCTATTCCCCGGTAGTCGGCCTCCTCCCGGGTGGCCTCGGCCTCGTGGAGGCCGATTCGAATGGCGGGGGCGAACCCGTGGTCCCGGCGATGGCGGTCGAGCGCCCGCTGGATGGCCACGGCGCACTCGATCGCCCGGAACGGCTCCTTGAAGGCGACGAAAAACCCGTCGCCGACCTGCTTCACCTCCTCGCCGCCATGGGCCTCGAACAGCGAGCGCAGCACCTCGTCATGCCAGCGCAGCAAGTGGCCCCAGGCCTCGTCGCCCAGTGCCTCGACCAATGCAGTGGACCGCACGATGTCAGTGAACATGAAGGTCCTGCGCTCCCGGTGGGCGGCGGGCACCGGTCGCTCCTCCCCACCCAATTGCTCGAGGCGCCGCTCCACGCGGACGCGGGCTCTCGATCGGAAGCCGGCCCCCTCCGCCACCGCCAGCGCCTCGGCGGCGGCGGCCCGGGCTCCTGGCTCTCCCCGGGCCATGGCCACCTCGACCTTCACCAGCCGCCCGTCGAACTCCCATCCCAGGACACCGTGCTCCAGGGCCAGCCGGGCGAAGGTTTCCGCCCCGTTCCACTCGCCCCGCTCGGCCAAGACCGAAGCCAGGCGGCCGGCGGCCAGCGATCGGGCAATGGGGATGTCGCCGGCGGCCTCGACTGCCTCACGGAGCACCGCCTCGGCTCGCTCGAGGTCGCCGGCTGCCTCGGCAACGTACGCCAGCGCCCGCAGGGCGCTGGCCTCCCATTCCCGGTGCCCGATCCGGCGGGCGAGGCCGAGGGCGGCTTCGGCGTCCGCCTCGGCCTCCCGCAGGCGTCCCAGCGCCGCCAGTAACTCGCCCCGCACCCAAAGGCAGCACGCCTCGCCCTCGATCTGCCCGAGGGTGCGCTCGAGGGCGAGCGCCTCCTCGACGTGGGGAAGACCTTCCTTCGCCCGCCCCATCCAGGCGAGGAGCCATCCCACCGTGACGCGGGGGGATCCCACCGCCAGCAGCTTGCCGCAGTCCCGGTAGAGGCGGGCCACCTCGTCCTGCATGTCCAGGCATTCGCGGAGGCGACCCCGGAACAAGGCGACCAAGGCCTGGGCGTCGAGGACCCGGGCGATCCCCCGGGCGTGGCCGAGCTCCCGGAAGAGGCCCAGAGCTTCTCCCAGGCGGATCTCCGCCCGGTCCAGGCGGGCCAGGTTGAAGTCGAGGATGGCCGACACGGCCAGGGCTTCGGCTCTCGCCTCCCGATCGCTGCCGGCCTCAACCAGGGCCAGCTCGGCGAGCTCCCCCGCCCTCTCGTAGTCCTCGGCCCCGCTCGTCAGCTCGGCCAGCCGGGAGAGGACCCGGGAGCGCTCAGGTCCGGGTGGCCGGCTGGCCAGTACGGCGCGCAGGTCCTCCCGGGCACCGGCCAGGTCGCCCGAGATGGCCCGTCCCTCGGCCCGGGTCTCGAGCAATCTCGAGCACAGTTCGCCGTCGGGAGCGAGGGCCAAGCCGGCGTCGGCCCGCTCAGCCGCTTCGGGGCCAGCGAAGCGCTCGAGACTCTGGCGGCCAGCCCGGGCGAAAGCGTCGGCCGCGGCTGTCCGATCACCGGCGCCAGCCAAGTGCCGAGCGACGTCAGCCGGATCGCCGCCCGCGGCAGCCAGAGGGCGGGCCAGCAGCGCGTGGAGACGTCCCCGCTCCGGCCGCTGCAGTCCATCGGTCACTACCTCCGCCACGACGTCGTGGGCGACGGCCCAGCCGCCGTCCCCCAAGCGGACGAGCCCGGCCCGGGCAAGCCCATCGAGGTCGTCGAGTACCCGCGGCTCCTCGGCACCGGTGGCCGTGGCAAGCACCCGAGCCGGGGCCTCCCGGCCGACCAGGGCGAGGAGAGCGAGGATCTGTCGGCGCCGAGGCACTTCCCGCTCAGCCCGGGCCTGGATGGCTCGGCGCTGCCCCATCCGGGCGACCTTGCGGGCCCACTCGACCGCCTCGGCGGTCCGGCCCTGCCATTGGCCGGTGGCGTTGCGCTCGACGGCCCTCCGCCCTGCCAGCGACCGCAGGACTTCGCTGACAGCCAACGGAGTCCGGTCTGTCTCTTCGGCGATCGTTCTCGCCAGCGGCTCGTCGGCCACCAGCTTGGAGATATCGGCCGCTGACAAGGGGGCGAGGGCAAGGCTCACAACCGCCCGGCCCAGGGACGGCAAGTCTCGCAGGAACGAGTCGACCGGGTCCCCGACGGCCACCCCCTCGGGACGGTACGCGAGCACGAGTGCCAGCCCGGGGACGCGTCGTACGAGGAGCCCGACCAGCCGGAGGCTGGTGGCGTCTGCCCACTGGAGGTCGTCGATCACCAGGAGGATCCCACCGGCCGCCACCGCGCCGACCAGACGGACCCCACCCTCGAGGGCCAGGGCCCGCCTGCTCTCCGGGTCGAGCGGGGCCGCCTCCGCCGGGCGGAGGTCTTCCAGCTCCGGCACGAGGTCGGCGAGCGCCTGCGCCGTCCGCTGGGGGATCGACCGGGAGGCTTCGAGGTCGAGGCCCGAGGCCTCCTGAAGCAGCGTGCGGCCCAGGGCCCACGGCTCGTCTCGCTCCGCCCCGAAGGCCCGGGCGAAGACCACGGGCACGCTGGACGGGGTGGCCACCTCGGCAAGCAGCCGGGACTTGCCCATCCCTGCCGTCCCCCGCACGGTCACCACGGGCCTCTCCGGGTCGACCAGCGCCCGGAGGACTGACTCGAGTTCGTCTGCTCGCCCGACGAACGCGAGCTCCTCGAAGGGGGAGGGAGCCGCGACGGCGGCTCGGCGGCGCACCGCCGGACCGACTGTCTCTCCCCGCAGGATGCGGCGCTCAAGCTCTTGGGCCTGCGGGGACGGGTCGAGCCCGAGCTCCTCGACGAGACGGCGGCGCAGCGTGTGCAGCGCCCTCAAGGCGGCGGCAGCGTCCCCGGAGGCGGCCAGGCTGCGGGCAACTAGCAGGTGGGCGGCCTCTCGGAGCGGCTCCTGAACTACCGCCCGCTGGGCCAGGTCAACCGCCTGCACGGGGTCCCGCAGGGCGAGGGATGCCTCAGCTCCGGACTCCAGGGCTTCGAGGTAGACCCGCTGCAGTGAAGCCCGGAAGTTCTGGGCCCAGTCCTCGTAGGTGTCCTCGGCCAGCGGTTCGCCCGCCCACAAATCGAGCGCCGCCCGCAACTCCCGCAGGGCGGAGCCCGCCTCCCCTGCGGAAAGCCGGTCTCGCCCCATCCTCACCCGCTCAAGGAACACCTCGGCGTCGATGACACAGCCCTCGCCCGGACGGAACGAGTACCCGCCCGGGCCGGTGACGATCAGGCCCGGATCACCGAGCGCCCGACGGGCCCGGTTGACCAGGGCCTTCAGGTTGGCGCCCGGATCGGAGGGGAGGCGGCCTGGCCAGAGCGCCTCGGCCAGCACGTCGCGAGGGACGAACTTGCCTCGCCGGGTGGCCAGGAGCCGCACCAGGGTCCGCGCCAGACGGCCACCGAAGGCACCCGGCGGCACCTCTTCGCCCCCCCGGCGCACTGAGAAGTGCCCGAGCAGCCGGATCTCGACCGGAGCCACGGCTCACCATGCTGCCTGACCGCTACCAAAACGCAACCGGTGCCCCGTACCGTCCGGACGAGAGCGAGCACCGGCGGGAGGCGGCAGTGAGCAGAGCAACCGTGCATCAGGAGATGCGGGAGCGCTTCGGTCGGCTCCTGCCCTTCTTCGACAGGGTCCCCGACGAGTTCGTCGACGCCGAATGGGACCTCATGAAGCGGCTCCACTTGGGCGAGACCCTCATCCCCAACCGCTACAAGGAGCTGATCGGGGTGGCCGTGGCCGCAGCCTCCCGCTGCCGCTACGGGAGTGTGCTCCACGCCGAGCTCGCCCGCCTCCATGGAGCGAGCGACGCCGAGATCGAGGAGGCCGTCCACTACACCAAGCTGGTGACGGGGTGGAGCCTGCTCATGAACGGCCTCCGGGTGGACGAAGGCCGCTTCGAGGACGGAGTGCTGGGGGCCGTGAGGTTCGCCTCTGGAGAAAGATCCGAACCGTGCGAGGGCGGGTGCTCCCCGCCGATGGAGGAAGGACAGCCATGA
This sequence comes from Acidimicrobiia bacterium, assembly GCA_044867425.1. Taxonomy (GTDB): domain Bacteria; phylum Actinomycetota; class Acidimicrobiia; order IMCC26256; family BP-133; genus CAWBJP01. Next base: position 4,849 of record JBIOUX010000221.1, read on the forward strand.
GCGAAGCGAACAAGGAGATCGTCCGGCGCTACCAGGACGGTTACAACCGCAACGAGCTGGACGTGCTCGACGAGCTGCTGGACCCAAACTGGACCAGCAACGCCTGGCCGCAGGGCGTCCCCCAGAGCATCCAGATGGCGAAGGAGTCCCACCAGATGATGCTCGCCGTCTTCCCCGACGTCCGCTACGAGACCCTCGACCTCATCGCCGAGGGTGACCGGGTCGTGCAGCGGTGGGTATTCCGGGCGACATTTCGCAACGAGTTCCTAGGGCTGACCCCGACCGGGAAAATGATCGAAGGCGGAGGCATCAGCATCTTCCGCATCGCCAACGGAAGGATCGTTGAGCACTGGGCCTACGCCGGCGAGTTCGATCTGCTCGACCAGGTGGGATGGGAACTCCCAGAGGTCTTGCGGCCGCACATCCATCGTCATCGGAGCGAACGGGCTACGGAACCTGCCTGAGTCACACCGGCCGGTGCCTCCATCAGGGGCTGTCGAAGCCGCGGCAAAACAGTTCCCAGCCTTCGAGTGGAGCGGGCGGACGCGGCTCCCAAAGGGGAGGACAACTCGAGAAGCCGAGGAGGGCTCAGTGATGAAGTTGCGACTGCTGGTACTCGGAATCATGGTGGCAATTCTCTTGGCCCCGGTGGGGTCGGAGGCGCAGCAGGCGACGAATTGCGAGGCGACGTTTGAAGGCGACCTTTCGCCGGGGCTCACAGTCGCCGGCGGCAGTTCGGGCACGTTCGATTCTCACGGGGAAACCGGCACGATGGAGTGCGACGGGCCGGTGTACGGCGCGAGCCCGACGGGCTTCGGAACGTATGGGGCGTCGGGCCACTACGGCACGAAGGACCCTGACACCTGCGCGCTAGGCGAAGGAGACTATGCGATCTCGGCGATGATCCCTACCGCGGGCGGGGATGTGGACCTCTCCGATCAGGGCAGGTTCACCCGCCGGGCATTCGGGGGCGACTTCGCGGGCAAGCGCTACAGCGGGACTTTCGAGTTCACCCCCAAGGAGGGCGACTGCCTCACCAAGCCCGTCACCAAAGCGACCGTCGTCGCTCGCTGGACGTTGCGGAGCTACTAACAACCTCGGGTTTAGGGGTCACGAAACCGGTCCATGGCCGGTCCATGGCCGGGGCGGAGGAGCATCAGATTGCTCCGATCCACTAATGCCGCCCGTCGCGATGGAAACTGGCAAGACGCATGCCGAACGTCGGAACCGAACATCGCCGGGGCCGGACAACGGGACCGTACCGATCGGCCACCTCGGTCACTGCGTGTCGGACGTCGCCACTTCGAGAGCATCGCGCCCGAATCATCCGTGTGGCTCCAGGCCGATCCGTGTGACTCCTGGCCGGAGCAGGAGCAGCTTCGGGATTTCACGCTCCGTGTTGGCCGCGCTGCACACCCGCTGGCCGCGTCGCGTCCGGGTGGTCCGTGATGGCCACCAAGAGCCCCGTAGGTCGCAGGTAGGTCGCAGGAGGTCGAAGAACGGCCGGTACGCCCGGGAATTACCAGAATGTCTTTACGCAGGCCAGGCGCGAGATCGCCGCATTGGTGCACGTCCGCGGAGCGCCCCGCACAACCTTTGCCGAGGTTGGGTTCAGTTCGACGGCGAGACGAGACCGGGGGCCCGGCACCCCTGGGCCAATCAGGACTGTCCATGGCACTTCCATGGCACATCCGGCGGCGTCCAGATGCGTCCACAAGTCCCGCCACGCTCCCTTTGATCTGCGGAAACGACAATCCTGTACTTCCCTGGACTTGTCGGATCCGACTTCGGGACGCTGAGGTCGCGGGTTCAAGTCCCGCCGTCCCGACAGCGAGAAAGTGCTGCTCAGGGCCGGTTTTCGATCGGTCCTGAGTCGCGTTCAGAGCCGCCTGAACGGCCGACAGACCACAAAAAGACCACAAACGTCGCGGCCATTGGCGGTCAGCATCAGCCCATGAACCGCGGTCCCGGCCACTCATGGTGTTCGGCCCAGGAGAGCAACGGCTCGACGCTCGACGGTGGCCAGCCCGAGTTTCCGAGCGGTGGCCAGGGCTTCGCCGAGCAAGTCCTGGGCCCGCTCGACTTCGTCGGGTTGCTCTCGGGCCAGGAGCGTCCGCGCCCATTCCAGCCGCGTGCGGGCGAGCCAGGCGGGGGCTTTCACGCGCTCATGGGTTGCCGCAGCAGCGGCGAAGAAGCGCTCGGCCTCGTCGAATCGGGACAGGACGGTGGCCAGCATCCCGACGCGGTGTGACAGGGACCCGCCGAGCGATCCGCCCACGGCCACGAACTGGTCGGCGTAGGGCGCCAGCATCCTGAAGAGTGCGGCTGCTCTGCGTGTGTCACCGAGGTGAGCGCAGACCTCGGCGAGCGCGGCCACGGTCCCTGACCACAACATGTCGAGCGGAACGGCGTTGAGGTCGGCGGCGAACTCCTCGAAGATCGGTCGGGCCCGCTCGTTGTCGTCGAGCTCGCAATAGAGAAGGGCGAGGTCGGCCCGGAGGACCGCCAGGCCGGGGAAGTCGTGCACGATAGTGACGAGATCGGTTTCGAACCCGGCCAGGCGGCCCTGATCGCGCCGGACGTCGAAGAGATGGGCCGCCCAGTATGCGGCTGCGTCGGATTGGCCGATCTGTTGTCCGATTTCAAGGATCTGCCCGGCCAGGCGTTCGGCTTCGGGGATCTCACCGGCGACGAGGATCAGGCCGGTCCGGCATGGCAATCCGATCCAATTGATGGTGGGCTGGCCCAGCTCCTGAGCCAAGCGCTCGTAGGCGGCAACGCAGCGGTCGGCTTCCTCCAGGTCCGCAACCTCGCTGGCGACCCGGGAACGCAGGTGGTAGGCCCTGCAACGGATGACCGGGTCCGCAAGGCGCTCGCACACGGCGAGGAGCTCGGTCGTGTCAGCCAGTCGATCGGACACCGTGCGGGGTTCGGCCACGGTGAAGAAGCGGCAGATCAAGACGTCGGCCAGCGTGGCTGCGTCGCCGAGCCGGCGGGCGATGCTAAGCGCCTCGTCGCTGTAGTGCTTCCGTTGGTCGAGATCGGCACCCCACACGAGTTCGAGGCCAAGGGTCGCCAACAGCCGGGCCCTGGTCGATGTGTCGTCTTGGCCGAGGGCCTCGAGCGCCGCTCGCAGCACGGCGACCCTCTCCGCGTCGGCGGACCCGACTCGACTTACGATCGTTCCCCGGGTGTTGGCGAGAGCGGCCAGAGCCAGCGCTTCTGTGTCACCTTGCTCCCGGGCCAGGTCGGCAGCGGCGAGGAGGGTAGCGCGGTACTCCGGATCTCCTGCCCGGCGCTGCGCCTCTCCGAGGGCGATGAGAAGCCCCAGGCGCCGCTCGTCGCCTGCATGGGCTGGGGCGGCGTCGAGAAGTTGAATTGCTGCGCCGTAGTACCCCGCGGCCTCGTCGTGAGCCAGCTGAGCGAGCGCCCGGTCGCCGGCCTGAGTGGCGTAGTCGACCGCCTGCGCCCAGTGCGCTTCGCCCGCCGAGGCTCGGGCCCAGTGGTGGGCGAGGAGGATTGCCGAGGGTCACGTCATCCCGCTCCGAGAGCAACATGTTGTAACCCTTGGAGTCACCTCTGATGATCTCGCTCAGGGCGGCGTGGCTTTGTTCGATGGCGCGGTCAAGATCCTCCGACGACATGTCCACCTTGGCTCCCTCGTTGTCATCCCCGCACTTTTCTCATGGCCTTACATCTCCTCGAACGATCCGGCTCGACCGGGTCCGAAGAGGGCGATGGAGTGTGCCGTCTTCCCGTCTATGGCCAGGTCCGCCAGGATCTCGCCGATGACGGGGACGAACTTGAAGGCGTGCCCAGAGCAGCCGGCGGCGACGACCACCTCTGGGTGCTCGGGATGGGTGGCCAGGACGTAATGGTGGTCGGGGGTGTTGGTCCACATGCACGCGGTGGCCCGGACCAGCGGGCCCAGACGAACACCGAGGCGGGGACGGAGCAGGGCCGCGACCTCCTCCACCTCGGTGGTGGTCACGACGCGGTCGAGGGTCTCGGCGGTGCAGGGCTGCTCGCACACGCGGCTCAGCTTCACGCCGCCATCCGGTCCGTCGAGGGCGGGAGAACCATAGAGGAATCCGGAGAAGCCCGGGTGTCCACTGCCGCCGACGTCCCAGATCCAGAAGGGATGGCGGTCGGGCAGGAAGGGAGTGACGCCGCCCTGTGGTTGGAAGAAGGTCACGACGAGGCGCTGCGGTGAGAACGGCACCCCGACGTCTCCGAGCAGCGAGGGAGCCCATGCTCCTGGGCAGATCACGAGGCGGTCGGCCCGATAGGTGGCCCTGCCGGTGACGACTGTCACCCCTTCACCCGCGGCTGCGGACCAGCCCGTCACCGGCTCGACGAAGTGGAGGTCGGCTCCCGTCGCCTCGGCGAGGCGCAGGTGGGCGGCGACGGCGAGCTCGGGGCGGAGAACTCCCGCCGAGGGTTCGAAGAACCCCACCGTGTCGTCCCCGGGGGAGAGCGTCGGGAAGCGGCGGCGGATCTCCGCGGCCGGCAGGAGCTCATGGGCGATGTCCCATGCGAGGGCCGTGGCCCGAGCGCCCGTGAGCATCGTGCATTCGGGGGACCCGAGCAGCAGCCCCCCGGTGGCCAGCAACAGCGCCTCTCCCGAGTTGTGCTCGAGCTCGCGCCACAGTTCGTAGGCGCGCTGCACCAGCGGAACGTAAGCCGGGTCCTCGTAGCACACCTGGCGAATCAGGCGGGAGCCCCCATGGCTGGAGCCCTGGTTGTGCGCCGGGTCGAACCGTTCGAGCCCCAGGACGCGCTGACCACGCCGGGCCAGGTGGTAGGCGGCGGCACCGCCCATGCCGCCGAGTCCGACGACGATGACGTCGTAGGCCGGACCGGGGGAGATCATGCGGCGCTCCCGCGGCTGAGCACATCAACCATCCGTGGCCTGGGATGCCACCGCTGGCTGGCCGGAAAGAAGTGGCTCTCCATAGCGGTCTGAGAAGGCGATCTCCGAGACGGGCGCCCGGGAGAGCTTCTTCGGGAGCGGCCGCTCGGGATAGCCGAGGGCAATGGTGGCGCAGGTGATGAGCTCGGGTGGGATGCCGAGAAGCTCCTTCACCTGCGGCTCGACGGCACAGAGCAGCGTCGTGAGCGTCGTTCCCAGACCCTCGTTGCGGGCCGCCAGCATCAGGTTCTGGACGGAGGGGTAGATGGACGCGCCCCCCACCACGCTCGGACGGTCGAGGTCGGCGTCGGTCCGGGCCAGGTCGCCCAGGACGGCGCAGACGACCACGAGGACGGGGATCTCCCCGAAGTGGCTGGCCATCCGGCCGCCGTCGCGCAAGATGCGTGACGCCCCGCGGGGGCCGTCGGCGGCCCGGTACTCGCCGCGGGCAACCATCTCCATGACGATCTTCCAGTACTGGAGATACCACTCCGCCAGCTGCTTCTTGAGCTGCGGGTCGCGCACCGCGATGTAGCGCACGGGCTGGCGGTTCCCTCCCTGCGGCCCGTGCCGGGCAGCGTCGAAGAGCCGTTCCAGCACGTCATCGGGGACGGGGTCGGGCCTGAAGTACCGGCAGGCACCCGTGGTCTTGATGACCTCGATGACATCCATACCTGATCCTCCGTGTCGGACCCGCCCGGATGGTAGGGCGGCGAAGACAGATCGAATGTCACGGGCGTGACGGAAGCCGGGACCGGCCGGCCTTACCTTCGGGAGAGCGGGATCGACGTTCGACCGGAGGGAGTGGGGAGATGACGACAGCCAGCGCCTCCATCGACCAGGTCTTCGAGTCCATCGTCGGGGTGGTTCCGGGTACGTGGCCGCGGGAGGACAAGCGAGCCGACGACGTCGTCATCGTCCGGCCCGAAACGGACACGCTCTCGAAGCAGCGCCTGCCGTACTTCGTCGGCATCTCGGGAGCGTCCGCCGGCTCCACCCGCATCTCGATGAACCTGGTCGTCATCCCGCCGTCGGCGGCGGCCGAGCCCCACTCCCACCGAGGCTACGAGACCGCGGTCTACATGATGAAGGGACGGGTGAATGTCCGCTACGGCCACCACCTCGAGCGCCTGACGACTCTCGAGGAAGGCGACTTCCTCTTCATTCCGGCCGACCTCCCTCACCAGCCGGTCAACCTCGATCCCACCGAGCCCGCTCTGGCCATCGTGGCCCGCAACGACGCCAACGAGCAGGAGAGCGTGGAGATCTTCAGGCACTGATTCGGTGCTCCGGCGGCCTGGCCGGTTCTGTCAGGCCCACTCTGCCAGGATGGCGGCATGAGGGTCGGGCGGGTCAGGGCGGCGCTGGTCGTGGGGCTGGGGGCGGTGCTCGCCGGCGCCGGCTGCAGTGACGGCGGTGGCAGCAGCGGTGGCGGCGGCGGCTCCGAGGCGTCGTCCACGTGTGGTCTCGAAGAGGGCGCCAAGTGCGCCCCGGAGAGCCAGCGCGTCGATCTGGCCAAGCCGGTGTTCTCCCATCCCACCGAGATCACCAACCCGCTCTTTCCCACGGCCACGCTGACCCAGGTGATCCAGCTCGGCGACGAGGAGGGGAAGCCGGCGCGGGTCGAGGCCACGCTCATGCCTACGACGAGGGTCATCGACTGGGACGGGAAGAAGGTCGAGACGGTCATCCGCCAGTTCATCGCCTACTCCGACCGGCGAATCGTGGAGGTCGCCCTGGACTACTTCGCCCAGGCCGATGACGGGTCCGTCTGGTACTTCGGCGAGGATGTCTACAACTACGAGGACGGGGTGGTTGCCGACCAGGAGGGCTCCTGGCTGGCCGGCAAGGACGGCCCGGCCGGGATGATCATGCCCGCCCAACCCAGGGCGGGCGACGTCTACCGCCCCGAGAACATCCCCGGGCTCGTCTTCGAGGAAGTGACCGTGCAGTCGGTGGGCGAGACCATCGAGGGGCCCCGGGGACCGGTCAGTGGCGGGATCACCACCCGTGAGCACCTGATGGAGAACTCCTTCGAGGACAAGGCTTTCGCCCCCGGCTACGGCGAATCCAGGATCAAGGCCGGCGACGAGTTCGTCCGGGTGGCGCTGGCCGTGCCCACCGACGCCCTGCCCGGAGCGCCCCCGGGCGAGCTCCGGGCCCTGGCCACCGGGGCGGTAGCCATCTTCGAGACGGCGGGGGACGGGGTTTGGGCGGCGGCGGCCGACGGCCTGGCGACCCTGAAGAGCGCCTGGCACACCTACGAGGCGAGCAAGGTCCCCGAGCTGCTCGGAGCTCAGACGAACGAGGCCTTGAGCCGCCTTGAGGCCGGCGTCGACGCCCGCGACGCCCCCGCCACCCGCCAGGCCGCCATCGACCTGGCCCGGGCCGGGCTCGACCTCGAGTTACGCCACCGGGCCCCGGCGGACGTCGACCTGGCCCGTTTGAACGCCTGGGCCCGCCAGATCCTCGTCGACGCCGCCGGCGGCCGCGGCGGTGCCCTCTCGAGCGACGTGGCCGTCCTGGAGACGATCCGGGACCGGGTGGTCCATACCCTCGACGCCGCCGGCGCCGAGCGCCTGAAGGGATCACTGGGCGAGCTCCGGCGGGCCGCCGACGGCGAGGACCCGGCCGCCGCGGCAGGCGCCGTCCCCGCTTTGCTGGTTACGCTCGGCGCTCTCCACGCCGGTTGAGGAACCCCACGTGTGGGCCGGTGGGGGAAGGGGTAGAGGGCCCGGAATGCACATCGATCCGAATCTGATCGCCGTGGCCGGGATCGCCCTATGGCTGGGCGGTGCCTTCGCCTTCATCGGTGTCGCCCGCGACTGGTCCGACGACCGCCGGAGCCGGACCGACCGAGTCCGCCGCCTGGTGGAACTGGGCGAGCGTCCCGAATAACGCCCCCGTCAGCGCCGGCGCCGCCAGACGCCGGCGCCCATTCCGGCGGCGGCCAGCAGTCCGACGGCCCCCAGAAGCAGCGCCAGGGCGGGGAAACTTCCGTCGCCGTTGTCGGTCTCGGCGGCGGCCGTGTCTGACCGGCGGTGGTGGATCGGCGCGGGAGCGGCGAGGTTCAGTGAGCGGGGTGGCGTGGTGTCCCCGGCGGGGGGCTGGGCGACGGCCGGGGGTGCCGGTGCGGTCGAGGTGACGGCGGCAGGCGGCGGCATCGCTGCGGTCGAGGTCGAGGTGGTGGCCGGGGCGGCGGCCGGGCCCTTGGCCGGCCCGGCCTGAGCGGGCCGGGCCGATGTGGGCGGAGCCGCCGGCGCCGTGGCCGACGGGGCCGCCCTAGTCGTGACCGGGACGGTCGACGCGGAGGTGGGCATGGGTGCCGACGTTGTCGTCGGTGCGGCGGTGGTGGTCGTCTCCCCCGGAGCCCCCCGCACCTCGACCACGGCCTCCATGCCCTTGGCCCGGTGGAAGCCGCAGTAGTACGTGTACTTCCCCGGCTTGGTGAAGGTGTAGGTGAAGCTGTGGGGGGCGGAGTCGGCGGCGATGAGCTCGTCGAAGGACCCGCCTTCGGACGTCACCGTGTGGTCGCCCTGGGTGGCGGTCCAGGTCACCTCGGTGCCGGGGTCGATGACCAGGTCCGGGACGCTGTAGCTGTAGTTCTTGACCGTCACGCTGGCCTTGGCGGCGGCGTGGGCGGGCCGGCTCACGACCCCGGCCAGGGCCAGCACCACGGCGGCCAGGACGGCCAGCGCCCAGGCGCGGCCAGGCCCAGATCGAAGCTCGGGGGCGGGCACCATGACCCTCAAAGTTCGCTTTCCGGCCGCCGCCATCCTGCCCCGCCGCCGGCCGCCCGCTTTCAGCGGGGAGCAAGGAACGCCGGACCCGGCGTCGTAGGCTCGCCGGCCATGCCCGGCCCCTGGTGGAAAGAAGGCGTGATCTACCAGATCTACCCCCGGTCCTTCGCCGACTCGGATGACGACGGCGTGGGTGACCTGGCCGGCATCGTCGATCATCTGGACTACCTGGCCTGGCTCGGCGTGGACGGCATCTGGGTCAATCCCATCACCCTCTCCCCGGACATGGACTGGGGTTACGACGTGTCCGACTACCGGGCCGTCCAGCCCGTCCTCGGCACCCTGAACGACGTCGACACCCTGGTGGCGGAGGCCGGACGCCGGAACATCCGGGTCCTCCTCGATCTGGTCCCAAATCACACTAGCAACATGCACCCCTGGTTTATCAGCGCCCGGGAGTCCCGCGACTCGGTCCACCGGGACTTCTACGTGTGGGCCGACGGGAAGCCCGACGGCTCCCCACCCAACAACTGGCTCTCGAGCTTCGGGGGCCCGGCCTGGGCCTTCGACCCGGCGACGGGCGAGTGGTACCTGCACCACTTCCTGCCCTCACAGCCCGACCTCAATTGGTGGAACGAGGACGTGCGGGCCGCCTTCGACGACATCCTGCGGTTCTGGTTCGACCGGGGCGTGGCCGGCTTCCGCATCGACGTGTGCCAGAAGATCGTGAAGGACGCCCTCCTGCGGGACAACCCGCCGGCGGAGGCGGACGACCACCCCTACGTCCGGGCCCACGGCCAGCGGGAGGTCTACAACTCGCAGCGCCCCGAGACCCACGACGTCTTCCGGCGCTGGCGGACCCTGGCCGAGGGCTACGACCCGCCCCGGCTGCTGCTGGGCGAGACCTACGTCATGGACGTGGCCCGCCTCGCCGACTACTACGGCGACGGCCCCGAAGGCGACCAGCTGCAGCTGGGCTGCAACTTCGTGTTCCTCCACGAGCCCTTCACCGCCGCCACCCTGGGGGCCGTGGTCGACACCGCCGAGGCCCACCTCCGGGGCCCGGCGTGGCCGGTGTGGGCGCTGTCCACCCACGACCTCCCCCGCTTCCCCACCCGGTGGTGCGGGGGCGACGGCCGGGGCGGCGGCGCCCGCTGCGCCATGATGATGGTGCTGGCGCTGCGGGGCACCCCCATCCTCTACTACGGCGACGAGCTGGGCCTGCCCGACGTACCGGTGGGGCCCGGCGAGAAGGCCGACCCGGTGGGGACGGGCGTCTTCCAGTCCGGCCCGGGCCGGGACCCATGCCGGACGCCCATGCCCTGGACCGGCGGCGAGGGCGCCGGGTTCACGTCCCCCGGGGTGCGGCCCTGGCTGCCGATCGGGGACCGGACGGGCTTTTCCGTCGAGGAAGAACAGGACGATCCCGCCTCCATGCTCCGCCTCACCCGGGACCTGCTGGCCCTGCGCCGGGCCCGGGACGACCTGCGTTCCGGCGCCTACACCCGCCTCTCCGCCCCCGACGGCTGGTGGGCCTGGCGCCGGGGTCCGGCGCTGGTGGCGGTCCTCAACCTCACCGAAACAGCCGGCTGGTTCGACCTGGCCGGGCCGGGGCGGGTCTTGATCAGCACCGACCGCGCCCTTGACGGCCAGCCCGTCGACGGACGGCTCGAGCTCTCCGGCTGGCAGGGAGCGTTGGTCGAGCTGGAAGGCGCCGGCCGACGTCCGGCGTCGCTTTCTGAAGCTTTCTAGGGTCCCTTCTTCGGGCCTTAGAAACTGCCAGAATCCCGGAATGAACAAGCGGGACAACCCCTACACGCCCGGCGCCGGCCGCAAGCCGGCCACCCTGGCCGGCCGGGACCAGGACCTGGAGAACTTCCAGGCTCTCATTGAGCGCCTGGCTGCCGGCAGCTACGAGCGCAGCCTCATCTACTCGGGCCTGCGGGGAGTGGGCAAGACCGTCCTGCTCATGGAGTTCGACGTCCTGGCCAGCGAGGCCGGCTGGGCCACCACCGACGTGGCCGAGGTCGGCTCGCAGCCCGACTTCCGGCTTGCCTTCGCCCGCATGGCGGCCCGGCTGCTGCGGGAGATGAGCCGGAAGCACCGGGTGGGGGACCGGGTGGAGCGGGCCCTGGGTGTGGTCAAGGCCTTCGGTCTGGCCGTCCCCTCCACCCTCCAGCTCAAGCTCGACGTGGAGGCCGCCACCGGCGTGGCCGACTCCGGCGACCCCGAACAGGATCTGACCGACCTGCTGCGGGAGATCGGCGAGGTGGCCCGCAGCGCCCAGACCGGGGCGCTGTTCCTGATCGACGAGATGCACAACCTGGACACCCCCTCACTGGCCGCCATCTGCATCGCCTTCCAGGCCATCAGCCGCCGGAGCCTGCCCGTGGCCCTGGTCGGTGCCGGCTTGCCCGACCTCCACGTGCGGCTCATGGCGGCCAAGCCCTACGCCGACCGCCTGTTCCAGTACTGGGAGCTGGGCCGGCTCGCCGACCCCGCTGCCCGGGCGGCCCTGGTCGGGCCCGCCTCCACGCTCGGGGTCGACTACGAGGAGGACGCCGCCCGCAAGGTGGTGTCCGAGGCCGCCGGCTACCCCTACTTCCTCCAGGAGTACGGGCGGGAGCTGTGGAACCAGGCCGAGTCGTCGCCGCTGGAGATGGCCGACGTGGACACCGTGCGGGAGATCGTCACGGACTCACTGGCCACCAGCTTCTTCGGTCCCCGCTTCGACATGGCCACCGACGCCGAGCAGCGCTACCTCTCGGCCATGGCGGCCCTGGGCGACGCCCCCTACCGCAGTGCCGACGTGGCCCAGGGTTTCGGCGCCCGCGACCAGCGGGGCGTGTCCGTCCATCGCGACGCCCTGATCGGCAAGGGCCTCATCTGGAGTCCCCGCCGGGGGCAGGTCGACTTCACCGTCCCGCTCTTCGCCGAGTTCCTCCGCCAGGCTCACCCCATCAACTCCTTCGAGGATCCCTAGTAGGCGCCAGGCGGGCGTAGGCGGCGAAGTCGCAGGGCTCGTCGTGGATCTTCCGCCAGGCCCGGCGGATGCCCTCCAGCTCGAAGCCGGCCCGCTCGGCCACCGCCCTGGAGGCGGCGTTCTCGGTGGCGGCGTAGAGCTCCACACGGTGCAGCCCCAGCTCGTCGAAGGCCCAGGCGGTGAGGGCCCGGGTGGCGGCAGTGGCAACCCCCCGGCCCCGGGCCCCGGCGGACACCCAGTAGCCCACCTCCCCCACGCCGGGCTGGTAAGCGGGGAGGCGGACCCCGACGGCACCGACCAGCCCGCCGTCGCTCGTGACGGCCAGGCCCACGCCTCGTCCCTCAGCCAGGTCCCGCCGGGCCCTGGACACGAACTCGGTGGCGTCGGACGGGGTGTAGGGGTTGGGGATGATGTCGAGCCAGCGGTGGATCTCAGGGTCGTCGACAGCGGCTGGGAGGTCGGGGATGTCCGCCGTCCGCCATGGCCGCAGCACGAGGTGGCCGGCGATGATGCCACCGGCGGGCAGGTCGACGGGCGCGGGCGGCGGGCGGCGCTCGGCGTGGGGGCCTCCCGGCGTGGACTCGTCGAGGACCAGGCCCATGGACACGACGTCCCACAGCTGCCCGTTGCGGCGGCGGTACTGGCGCCGTCTCGTCCCCTCGGTCACGAACCCGTACTTCGAGTACAGGCCGCGGGCGGCGTGGTTGTGGGGCCACACGCCCAGGACCAGCTTGTGGGCCCCGGCCTCCCGGGCCCAGCCGACGGCCGCTTCCACCATGGCGCTCCCCACGCCGGCGCCCCGGTGGTCCCGGGCCACGAACATGCCGAGGTCGGCCAGGCCACGGGCCATGGTCAGGTTGATGGCGCCCACCAGGCGACCGCCGACCTCGGCGAGATAGACCACGGCCTCGTCGGAGGACAGGCAGCGGTCGAAGAACTCGCGACGGGCCACGGGGTCGAGCGGCGCCTCGGAGCCCATCCACATCCCCTCGGCCGCCACCGCCTCGAAGAGCGCCAGCCAGGCGTCGAAGTCGGCCGTCCCGGCGGGCCGCACGAGGACGGAGGGCGCATCAGTCACGGTCATCCGGAAATAGTGGTCGAGGCTTCCCCGCCCCCGCCGGGAATTTCCCGCCTGCTCCCTATACGGAGGGATGACCGAGAGGCCGAAGGTGATCGCCTGCTAAGCGACCAGACCACGTTAAGCGTTGTCCTTCCGACGCAAAGTGGCTGGTCGCAGAGTTGGGGGACCCTCCGAAAGTTGTCCAGTTATCGGTTCACCTCACAGTGGATAACTGGACAACACACCTAGCCCCGGGTCGCTCTTCTCGCCTTCGGCAACTTCCTCGTCGCCAACCAGCGGCTCCTGATCAAGGATGCGCAATATCCCGAACGGTGCGTGGTCGGACTCGCGAGGACCCCTACGGACCAGAACGGCTAGTCCCGGCGCTTCCTTCCGGCGACCGGTCCAGACCGGGCGGACAGTAGCGAGCGCGGGATGAACGCGGGATGGCCTCTCGCCACGACTTCTTGACCCCACGCCGGAAAGCGCAGTTCAGAGGAGTTCGCCGAGTCCACAGGACAGAGCAGCCGACAATCGATAAAATCCGTACTGATACGGAGGTTTGTGACTTGCCGCCGCCTTAGGTTCCGCTCGTCCCCCTCACAGGGGGGAGATCGTGAACCGCTGTAACCGGCATCTTCTCGTAGCACTGGTGACAGTGGAGCTCCTGGGCTCTGTGTAGGTGATCCGCACCAGCGAGTCAGGCACAGCAGGCCACGGAACGCACCAGCATGGCAGAAATGAGCACGAGTCCGGGGCTGTCCGGGACACCCGAGTTCCCGCACCCACACGGAAACCGGATCGGAGGCCTGCAACGGCCCGGTCCTGGGCGAGCAGCCCATAGGCGACGCGGGGTCGACGGGACGGCAGATACCACACGTAGGGCGGGGCACGGTGCACCTCAGGTGACGGTTGAGGTGCCCTGACTGAGGACGTGATGGTGAGCGCGGCAGGCGAGCGCTGACGTGACGAGGCGGCGGGGCCTGCTGACAAGGACAAGCAGCTAACGAAAACGGATTGATGAAAGGATGGAATCATGGCGGAGACGGGGAAAACGCATATCGTGGCCATGTGGACAGTCGGCCCGGACGACGTCGCAGAGGGTGATCTCGTTTTCGAAAAGCACGGCAAGTGGATGACGGGGCACGACCGCGAGGGGGATACGGCCCTTCTGCGCTACAGCATCTCGAAGGGCCCGGAGCTGTCGAATCCTTTGGACCCGAGCTCGTCCCCAACCGGCGACACGATCTTCGTCCTCTCCGAGATTTACGAGTCGCCGGCCGGTGTCGACGAGCACTGGAGGCTGGCGATTGAGCCCGACCGCAAGAAGGACCACGACGAGCTCGTCGCGTGGAGCGCCAAGGCCAAGAACATTCGCACGCTGCACTACGGAACTACCGTCCAGGCTCTCTGGTAGGCGCAGAGCTTTCCGATCCCGCTCGGCGTCGGGTCACAGCACGTTTCAGCGCCTCCTGAGCTGAGCCGCCCGTCAAGCCGCGCCCGCAGCTGCCACGCCGTCCCACGTTCAGTTGCTCGCTACATCGGCAAGGGCGTCGATGCGAGGCTCGAGACCAGTCAGCTCGAGCCCCCGGGCTCCGGCCTGGGCGGCAGTGAGGAGTCCACGGGTTTGCTCGCTGTCCCCCGGCTGGCGACGGAGGAGCAGCGTGCGGGCCCACTCCAGCTGGGTGTGCACGAGGGTCGCCCGGGCGCCGATACGCTCCTGCGATTGGGCGGCGGCGGCGAAGTGGGCGCTGGCCTCGTCGAGGCGGCCGAGGGTGGCGGCGAGCAGCGCGAGGTAGTGACCGACGGGCCCGAGGAAAATGGACTGGGACGTGACCATCTCCGTTCGGTGCGGCAGGAGCAGGGCGTGAAGTTCGGCGGCCATCTCGGGATCGTGGAGCGAGGCACAGACGCGAGCCAGAAGGGCCGAACAGAGAAGCCAGAGGTAATCGCGAGGAAGGTCGGCGAAGCCCGTCCCCCGCACGGCCTCGACAAGGGTCCGAGCCTCGTCGAGGTTGTCGAGATCGACGCAGGACCAGGCCAGGAAGATTCGGAGCACCCCGATCTCGAAGTCTTCGACCAGCGGCCTCATTAGCTCCTCCGCTTCGCGGGGGTGGCCCTGGTACATCCGGACGACGGCGATCATGGGCTGCCCGTAGATGAGCTGGTCCGGGAGCCCGAGCACCTCGCCCCAGTGGAGGGCCTCCTCCGCGAAACGCTCGGTGTCACGGAATCGGCCCGCCCACATGGCCCGGCTCCCCCGGGTAAAGGCGGCCCGCCAGCGCAGCAGCGGCTGCCCGAGTTCCTCCGCGACGCGGACGCATACGTCCACGCCCGCGTCCGCTCGGTCCGTGTCACCTTGCTGAGCGGCGGTCAGATAGAGCGCCACCCCGGCGTGGAACTCGAGGATGCGGTCGCCCAGCAGGGCGGCGAGGCGGCTCAGCTCGTCGGCGATCTCCGAGCGTTCGGTGAGGTTGCCGGGGTCCCACCGGGCGAACCACCCGGCGGCGAGCACGTGGGCGAGGGTGTCGGGGTCACCGAGTCGACGGGCAATGGCCAGCGACTCCGTCGCCAGGTCGTGGCGACGAGGATCTGTTGTGAAGTGGAGTTCGCTGGCCAGTGAGGCCAAGAGCCGGGCCCGCACCGGCGTGTCCTCGGGGCCGAGCGCCTGGAGCGTGGTTTCCAAGGCGGCTACCCGCTCGGGGTCGACGCTGCCGACGCGACTGAACTGACCGCGCTGGTTGGCCAGCGCGGCCCGGGCAGCCAGTTCGGCGTCGCCGAGCTCGAGGGCGAGACGTCCCGCCTGCAGCAGCGTTTCCCGGTGAGCGGGGTCGCCGGCGCAGCGCTGGGCGTCGCCCAGGTCGGTGAGCAGCCGGGCCCGCAGGCCGGCGTCGCTGAGGACGGCGGCGACACGCAACGCCCCCTCGAAGTGGCCCATGGCCTCTTCGTAGGCGAGGGAGGCCATGGCCCGCCGGGCGGCTTGCTCGGCGTAATCGGCGGCCTTGGCCGCGTCAGCGACCGTCACCCCGAGGGCCGGTGTCGCCGCCAGCCAGTGGTGGGCGAGCTCGGCGGCGTACTCGTCCCGCCGATTGCCCACGAGCGACTCCAGAGCGGCACCCACGGCCCGGTGTAACTCCATGCGCCGGGCCGCCGAGAGCTCCTCGTAGAGGGTATGGCGCACGAGGGCATGGGCGAACGTGTAACGGCCCGCCGCTCCGGGGACCTCGCGCACCAGGGCGGCTGCCGCCGCCTCCTCGATCCCCTCGGTCACGGCCGGCGAGGGCATCCCGGCCAGGTCGCTGAGCACCGCCAGATCGAAGCTGCGCCCGATCACGGCACCCAGGGTGAGGAGCCGACCCGTCGGCTCCGAGAGCCGGGAGAGCCGCCGCCCGATCACCTCCCGCACGCTCTCGGGGATCCCGAGGGCCTCGACATCGCCGCCGTACGTCCAGCGCCCGTTCTCCTCGAACACCGCTCCCGACTCGACCAGGTGGCGCAGGATCTCCCGCATGAAGAACGGGTTCCCCTCCGATTCGGCGTGGACGGCCTGGGCGAAGCCCACATCGGTGTCCTCGGCCAGCTCGTGGCCGGCGACGGCCTCCACGAACGTCACCGCCTCGGCGTCGGAAAGGCCGCGTAGAGGCACGCGCTCAACTCCCGACTCGCGGCGCAGGTCGGCCAGCAGCTCGGTCAGGGGGTGGGTGCGGGTGAGGTCGGAGTCCCGGTAGGTCACCACCACGAGCAGCGCAGTCGCCGCCGACGCCCGCACGACGTGGCGGAGCATGAGCAGCGTCGGCTTGGTGGCCCAGTGGAGGTCGTCGAGCACCAGTGCGACCGGGCTGTCCCGAGAGGCAGCGGCCAGGAACCCGGCCACCGCCTCGAAGAGGAGATAGCGCTCGGTTTCGGCATCGGCGGCCTGGAGCGGGGCCAGACCCGGGAGCCGCTGGGCCAGCTCGGGCACGAGCCGCACCAGCTCGCCGGCCCTCTCCCCCAGCCTCTCGGCCAGCCCGTCCGCTGGGACCACCGCCGTGTAATGCCGGAGCGCCTCGACGAACGGCTGATAGGGAACGGCCAGGTCTTCGTCGCAGACACCGAGGAGCACGGTGGCGCCCTCCCGGTGGGCGGCCAGGGCGGTCTCGGTGGCCAGGCGGGTCTTGCCCATGCCGGGTTCGCCGCCGATCAGCACCACGCCCCGGCTGCCCTGCTGGGCTCCCTTCCAGGCCTGCTCAAGCATCTCGCGCTCGGCCTGCCGGCCGACGAAGGGCATGGTGCGCTCGACGGCCACCCGGGGCGGCAGCGGCAGCCCAGCGAAAGACGCCGCCTCCCAGCGCACCTCGCACACCGGCACCGGCTCGGGCAGGCCCTTCAGCTCGAGCGCGCCGAGCGGCTCGAAGCGCCAGCCACCGCGGCTCCCGGCCAGGGCCCGGACCATCTCGGTGACCAGGACCTGGCCGCCCCCGGCCCGGGCGCAGAGGCGGGCCGCCTCCACCACCGGCGTGCCGAAATAGTCGGACTCCTCGCAGGTGGCCTCCCCGACGGCGACACCGATCCGGACGCGGAGCGCCTCGACCGCCCGGCGGTTGTGACGCTCGAGGGCCTGCTGCATGGCCACCCCGCAGCCCACGGCGTCACTGGCGGCGGCAAACGTGACCATGAGGCCGTCACCGAGGTTCTTCACCTCCGTGCCCTGCGTGCGGCTGATGGCTTCCCGCAACAGGGAGAAGTGGCTCTGTCGGAGCTCCTCAGCCCGCTCCTCGCCGAGGCGCGCCAGCGTTTCGGTCGAACCCACCAGATCGGTGAACAGGATCGTGACGATGCCGGTTGTGCCCATACGCCCCCACTCCTGGCGGCGAAGTCCCTGCGAGGACCGTAGTCGCGGCCGCGACCGCGGGCCCCGGAGAGGCCGATCTTGATCTATGTGGAGAAAGTCATCAGCACGACAGGGGCAGATCGGGAAGGACGTTGGTCAGAGCCAGAGCTGCACCGAGCCAGCAGCTTTTTCTCAGGGGCCCAGGTCGGGTCCAGCGTCGAGTCCGCGGCCGGGTAGTGGTGGCAGGGGGATGTCAGGGTTGTCGGGCTGGCGACGGAGGCCGAGGGCCTTGTCCGCCCGACCGTGCTCGAGTCCGGCTCCGGGCCGTCGTGGGGCTGAGCGCTGGGAGCGCGCTGGCGCCGAGTTCGGTGCGGACCCGCTCTTCCCAGGCCGGCAGGTCCGGGCGGCGCACGGGCGGTGGATATGCCACGAGGAAGTTCGCCACTACCTCGACACCGGGCGTGGGGGCGCGAGTCAGGTGTCGGCCAGGACCTTGTCGAAGTGGACCCGGAGGACCAGTTCGCCGTCTCCGGCTTCGACCACCTCCGCGACGAACACGTCCGTGTCCGTGTCGTACACCCCGATCGTCTCGCCCGGGCTGAAGTGCTGACCCTGTGTCGACGCGGGGCAGAGCCCCGATGCCGTCGCCAGGTTGAAATCGACTTGCAGCTTGCGCATCGGGTTCGTCAGCTCCTCTGAGGTTGTCACCCAGGATACCGCCAGGGGGGTCGTGAGCTGCCCCGGCTCTCAGGGCCCCGGTCTGGTCTTCGGTTTGGGGATCGCCTCGCTGAAAAGTTCCAGCAGCCGCTCGAGCGTCGAGTCCGCCAGATCGGCGACCACGATGTCGTAGTGCCCTTCCAGCGGGTCCTCGAGGGCCACCCCGGCGTCGTCGACGTAGACGGTGTCGGTGGGTAGCAGCTCGTAGCCGGCGGCGATCAGGTCGGCGATCACCGCCTCCCGGTACTGGCCACGGATTCCGGCCGGCGGTCTCGACAACCAGGCATCGAGCCCGGGATCATCGCCGGGACGCAGCCCGGGACGACCCGGTCGGACGAACACCGAAACGAAGCCGAAGCCCTCACCGTGCCGGGTGGTGAGCCGCTCCCGGACCTCGGGGTGGTCGGCCAGCATCCTTTCGTAGGCCTCCCGGACCGCGGTGGTGAGGTTCTTGCGGAGGTTGGCGGCGTCCCACACGCCGAGGCGAACGACCACTCGCAGGTCGGTGGCAGCGACGACCTCGGGGCGCAGCGTGACGCGTAGGCGCATGGTGCTCCCCGCCGGCTCCGCCTCAGCCGATGCGATCGCCGAGACCGAGACGGCGGTGCTCATCGCGGGCCCGCTGGTCGGCGGTGGAGGCGGCGTAGCGGCCGAGCATGGTCCGGGACCGCCAGCCGGCCAGGCGCATGAGGCCCGTCTCCGAGCCGCCGGCGTCGAGGAAGGTGTGGGCGAAGGTGTGGCGCAACTGGTGGGGATGGATGTGGCCGAGCCCCGCCGCCTTGGCCCGCCGGGCCACCATCTGGGCGATGCCCCGGGGGACCATCGGCCCGTGGATCCCGAGCCACAGGGGGCCGGTCGCTTCCGCGGGAGCGTCGGAGCGGCGGGCCCGCTCTCGCAGGTAGCGCTGCAGGGCGAGGGCCGTCTTGTTCCCGAACGGGCACGCCCGGGGGCGGCGCCCCTTGCCCAGCACCCGGGCGACGTCCTGGTCGAAGTCGAGATCCTCCACCCGGAGTCCGGTCAACTCGGCCAGACGCATCCCGGTGTCGATGAACAAGCGCAGGATGGCCGTGTCCCGGCGGTCGGCGAAGCTCCGGCCGGAACAGGAACGTATTAGGCACTCAAGTTCGTCGCCCGTGACGACCTCCACGGGCTGTTCCGGAACGATGGGGGCCCGCATGTTGCGCATGGGCGACTCCCGGATCTCGCCCTCCTCGACCAGGAACTTGAACAGCTGCTGGAGGGACCGGAACCTCACCGACGCCGTGGCCGGCTTGCACCGGCCGAGCAGGTCCTCGATCCAGGCCTCCACGTGCTCCCGGTGGATCCCGTCGGGCCTGGTGGGCATGCCGGAGGCGGCCAGGAACCGGTCGAGCTGAGCGGCCGACTCCACGTAGACCTGGACGGTCTTCGCGGAACGGTTGGCGGCCTTCAGGTGCCGCTCGAACAGACCGATGTAGGGACCCAGGCCCTCGCCTACACTGGCGCCCGTGATCTGGCTCCTGGACCGGCGTCTCCGAGTGGTCGACTCGGCCATGCGCGCCCCTTTCGAGCACTCCGAAAAGTTGTCCAATTATACGCTCACCAAGGGCTGTGCAGGCTACCGAAAGGCGACTTACGCTACAAAGGTGCAGGTCAGAGCACAAACGGAGGGATGACCGAGAGGCCGAAGGTGATCGCCTGCTAAGCGATTAGGGGCCGTAAACGCTCCTCGAGGGTTCAAATCCCTCTCCCTCCGCCACATCTCACGGCAGCGCCCGGCCCCTGGGGGATGAGGCCGGGCGGTGCCGTTACAGCCCCGCTACGAGTGCCGTCAACGTCTCCGCCGCCCTGGAGGGTGCGGCGGTTGGGGGAGGGACGAGGACGGGCCGCTCGGGGCCGAGAAGCTCCTCCATGCGCTCCAGTTCGGCGACGGCCTCAGCCGGGGAGAGGTTCCGCAGGGCGCAGTACCGCTCGAGGGCCGCCGGGACGACATGGCGCAGCATCGGGACCTCCTGGCCGTGGGGCGCTGTGTACTGAACGGCCGGAGTGCGCGGCTATGACGCCGAATGATCCCGCTTGATCCCCTTTTAACCGAAGAGCGCCGGTTTGTTGAACCGAAGGGCGTCGGTTCGCCCTCCGGGGCGACGGGGCCGGCGTTGCGCCCCGTCCGCCTATCCCTCGGTGGGATCCACGATCCACACGTCGTCGCCCAAGCGGTCCTCCAGACTGCGGACGAGCTTGCCCAGGGCCGGGTCCCGGCCGTCCCACACCACCACGGCCTCGTCGGCCTGGCGGGCCAGCCACCCGTCGCGCCGGGAGAGGGCGGCGGCCACCTTTGGCTTGGACTCGGGGGTGGCCCGTTCCAGGAGGACCCGGGCGGCGGCGCCGTCGAGGAGGCGGGCGTAGCGGTCCCGGCTGGCCCGGGGCCACATGACGTCGGGCTCGGGGAAGGGCTGGACGGCCACCAGAGGGACGCCGGCGTCGAGGGCCGCCTCCGCCCCCAGCGTCTCCGCCCCGAGGGCCAGGCCGCTCATCACGTGGAGATCGGGGTGGAGCTTCTGCTTGGCGCTGAGGATCTCCCTCAGGCGGTCCTGTACCGCCTGGGCCGTGGGGTTGTCGTCGTAGCCGCCCAGCTCCGGGGGGCGGTGACCGAAGACGGCCAGCAGCCGGCCGGGCGGCAGCCTCCGGTCGCGCCCGGCGTCGGAGGCGACAGCGTCGGGCGGGCCCAGCTCGGCCACGTCGGGCAGGCGCTCGCCGGCCCGGCCCTGCTGGGTCATGGCCGCCTGCACCGCCAGGCGGTCGACCACGTCGTTCATGGGGTCCTCGCCGTGGCCCTTGACCCATACGAAGTCGAGGCGGGCCGGGTCGGCCCGGTAGAGGTCGATGAGCGGCTCCCACAGGTCGCGGTTGGCCACCGGCTTGCGCTGGCTGTTGACCCAGCCCTTGGCCAGCCACTTCTCCCACCAGCGCTGGCGGAAGCAGTTGACCACGTAGGTGGAGTCGCTCCGGATCTGGAGGGGTCCGTCGAGGGCTCGGGCCGCCTCCAGCACGGCGGTGATCTCCATGCGCTGGTTGGTGGTGTGGGGGGCGGCGCCGGTGGCGTAGGGGCCGGCCGGCGCCACCGTCCACGCCCACCCGCCCGGACCCGGATTCCCCGAGCAGGCCCCGTCGGTGTAGACGACTCGCCGGTCGCTCAACGGCGTGCAGCCCGGTCTTCGCGTTCCGCCGCCCGGACGCCGTAGCCGATCACGATGCCCGGGGCCAGCAGAATCGACCCGACCACCAGGCAGGCGGTGGCCACGGCCGCGACGGCGCCATTGAAGGTGGTGGCCACGCCCCCGATCACCACCACCAGGGCCAGGCCGAAGAGGGCGAAGCCGAGCTTGCGGCCGGTGGCGGCCAGGCGGCCGATCCGCTGTCGGCGGGCCCGCACGGGGTCGGTGGCGGCGTCCACGCTCCCTGTGTAGCAGCCGCCCTAGAACAGGGTGAGATCGCCGGTGCCCAGCCCCCGGAGGCGGTCGTAGTCGACCTCCACCCAGGCCAGGCCCCGGGCTTCGGCCAGGGTGCGGGCCTGGACGGCCACCTTCTGGGCGGCGAGGACGCCCCGGATGGGGGCGAGGCGGCTGTCGCCCGTCAGGAACTCCAGGTAACGGCCCAGCTGCTCCACCCCGTCGACCTCGCCCCGGCGCTTGACTTCGATGGCGACCCAGCCGCCGGCGGGGTCCCGGCACAGCAGGTCGACAGGCCCGATGGGGGTGGCGTGCTCCCGGCGGACAAGGACCAGACCGGGTTCCACCGCCTCGGGGTTGGCGGCCAGCAGCTCCTGGAGGTGGGCTTCCACGCCGTCCTTGGCCAGGGCCGCGCTCTCCCCCAGGTCGACGACCTCGTCCAGCACCACCTCGGAGAAGGTGATGGTCAGGCGCTCGCCCTTGCGGTTGGTGACCTCCCAGTGGTCGCCATGGTCGGCCAGCACGCAGGGGCAGGCCATCCAGTTGAGCGGTTTGTAGCTGCCGGCGTCGTCATGGACGAGCACCGAGCCATCGGCCTTGACCAGCAGCAGGCGCCGGGCCTCGGGCAGGTGGGCCGAGAGCCGGCCCTGGTAGTCGACGGAGCAGGCGGCGACGACGATGCGCATCGGCCGGCGACCCTACCTGGCCGGCGGGTGCGATCCTGGGACCCATGACGCGCCGAGGCCGAGGACCCTTGATCGAGCTCCACCTCGGACCGGGGTTCGACGGTAGGCATCGGCCGGCGACGTGTCCGAGACAGCCTGGCTTGACAGCTACGCCAAAGCCGACCGGTCAGGTGGCCGTTCGGAGCCTCCCGGGTCGGCTTCGGCCGGCGAGGGCCAGGACACACAGCGTTGGGCCGCTCACGGCCAGAAGCCAGAATGCCAGCTGGCCTCCAGGCCAGGGCCATTCCGAGGTGATGAGGAATGCCTGTTCAATGGTCGTGGGCAGGAACCAGATGGCGATGCCCCAGGCGGCCACGGGGAGGGCTACCGCCAGGGCGGTGCTTCCGGTGACGACGCGTAGGAGTGCCATCAGGGCCATCATGGAGATCCCGCCCGCCACCAAGGCGAGCAGCAGTGCCGCACCCCGAGCGCTTCCCCAGGCGGCAAGTCCCTGAGCGTTGGTCCCCGGCTTGGGAATGTAGTCACCGCCAAGGCTTGAGCACACCACCCCGAGAACGACCCCCGGTGGGACGATGGCGGCCACCACAAGGGCGGCCCGAGCGAGGAGCGTTCCGGCGAGCTCTTGAAGGAGGACACCCCCCTCCCGCTCCAGCCAGGAGGTGCCGGCCAGCACACCGACGACCAACGGGAGCCCAAGCCAGAGCTCGTCGCTGTGGTGGACAAGCACCGCGAGCCAGCCGTCGTGCGGATGGTCCAGGGCGGGGAGCGTCCGCAACCCGGCCGAGGCCCAGACAGCTGCCGCGGGAAGCCAAGCCCACCAGTGCCGGGCCAGGCGCCGGACCTCGGCGCCCGCCAGATCCCAGACCGGAAGTCGGCTGATGCTCCCCATCAATGAACCACCTGTCCTTTGATCGTGAACCAGTTGATGCTGTCGGCGGAGAGTCGCAGTTGGAAGCAGATGTCGACCGGCACGTCCTTGGCCAGAACCTTGGACACTCCGTCCTCATCCCGGTCCCAACCGGCCGTGTCCCCGATCTGTCTTCCGTCTCCGCAATTGACCACTTGGATGTGAACCGAGTTGGGCGGGCCGCCCACACTGTTCGGCACCTCGTTGATCGAAACCGTGATGGTCCCGCCTTCTTCGGCGGTGACGAGGAACTCCTGGTGACAGGTCTTCCAGCCCCATCGCGGGGCCCAGCATGTGTAGTCGTCGACCATGACTCGCCTCCCATGAAGGCGCGGGGGCCAGGGTGATGTCATGAACGGTGAGTATGCGACCGGCCACCGTACGTAGCCCCCGGGCTCCGGTCAACGGATTTACGGTGCCCCGCCGCAGCGGATGCACGCCAGGTGCGGTCGCCTACACTGACCGGGTGGCTGCGTCCTTGGGCCACACCAACCTGTGCTCGTAGCTGAACGGATAGAGCATCTGACTACGGAGCATGTCCGGCTCGGCGCCGTGCGGATCGACGGATCGTGAAAACCCCAGGTCGGCTGACCTGGGGTTTCGTGTGCCGAGCGCATGATCAGATGGTGTTGTGCGTGGCGGGGCACAGCATCTGATCCCGCTCATGGTGTTCCAGCCTCTGGGTGTCACTGAACGCTGTCGATGAACCCCTGAACTCTGCCAGAGGATTAGGTCAACACCCCCTCGTGTCAGAGCTCACAGCTGACCCCATACCTCGTCGGCCTTGGAGCAGGCAGACTGGCGTCCGTGGGCGAGCGCGCTGGGCTGGTGACGTTGTTGTTCACCGACCTCGTAGCGTCGACCGAACTCCTGGCCCGGCTGGGAGACGACGCCGCCGAGGAGGTCCGCCGCGTCCACTTCGCCGCCCTGCGCCAGGCGGTCGCTGACGCGGGCGGCGAGGAGGTGAAGAGCCTCGGGGACGGGCTGATGGTGGCGTTCGGGAGCGTCCTTGCCGCGCTGGGGTGCGCGGTGGCCATCCAACGCCGGGTCGCCGAGCACAACCGGGCGGGATCCGGCCCGGCCCTCGAGGTCCGGGTAGGCCTCCATGCCGGTGAGCCGGTCCGGGACGGTGGGGACTTCCATGGCGAGGCGGTGGTGGTCGCCAAGCGGCTCTGCGACCTGGCGGCGGGGGGTCAGATCCTCACCAGCGAGCTGGTGACCAATCTGGTGGGATCGCGGGGCGGGTTCTCGTTCCGCCCGCTCGGGCGGCTCCAGCTGAAGGGGCTCCCCCGAAGCATGGCCGCCGTGGAGCTTCGGTGGGATGCAGAGGGCAACGGACCGGAAGGCCGGCGGGGGGTGGCGGCCAGTCCGGTCAGCGACCAGCCACTGGCCAGGCGGGGTCCGGAGCTTGTCGGCCGGGGCCGTGAGCTGGCGATCCTGGAGGAAGAGTTCGAGCGGGCGGCGACGAGCGGGTTCGGCTGCGTCCTGTTGCTCGGGGAGCCGGGCGTGGGCAAGACGCGCCTGGCCGGCGAGTTGCTGGCCCGCCACCGAAGCGACGCCCACGGCCTGTCGGCCCGCGCCTACCAGCTCGGGGCGACCACCCCATTCGGGGTGTGGGCCGAGGCGCTCGAGCGGCACCTGCGGGCCTTGAGCCCCGGCGAGGTGGAGCGGCTCTGCCAAGGGGCAGTCGACGATCTCGCCCGCCTCCTCCGCAGCGTCGCCGCGCTCCGGGGATCCCGCCCCGAGGCGGAACCGCCCCGCACCCGCCTGCTCGATGCGCTGGCGGTCCTGGTCGCCAACCTGGCCGCCCAGCAACCGGTGGTGGTGTTGCTCGACGACATGCACTTGGCCGACGCCTCGTCGCTGGAGGCACTCCATTACCTGGGTCAGCACTGCGCCGGCAGCCGCCTGCTCGTCATCGCCACCGCCCGGCGGGCCGAGCTGGCCGAGCAGCCGTTGGCCAGCGACACCGTGCTCACCCTCGAGCAGGACGGGATGCTCCGCCGACTCCCGGTGGAGCCGCTCGACACTGAGGGCCTCGAGGCGCTGGTCGAGGTGGTGATCGGCCATCGGCCCCCTGCCGCTCTGGTCGACTGGGTCGGCCTGCGCTCGCGGGGCAATCCGCTCTTCGCCATCGGTCTCCTGCGGGCGCTGCTCGAGGAAGGGGCGGATCTCACTGCGCCCGTCCTCACCCGTCTTCCCGAGTCGCTCTCGGAGCGGGTGGCGAGCCGCCTCCGCCACCTCGATCCCGCCGCCGTGGGCCTCCTCGAGCTGCTGGCGGTCCTCGGGCGACGGGTCGACTCCCGGAGCCTGGTCGGGCTCGTTGACGAGAGCCCCGACGAGTTGGCCGCCATCCTCGAGCGCCTGGCCCGGGAGCATGCCGTCGTCGGGGAGGAACGGGGCCGCCAGCTCACCTACGAGATCTCCCATCCCCTCATCGCCGAGGCGATCTACGAGGGCATCGGCGCTGGCCGCCGCCGGCGGATCCACCGGCAGGCCGGGCGAGGGCTGCTCTCCGCCGGCCGCCTCGGGGAGGCCGCCCCCCACTTCGTCCGCTCGGCCGAGCC
>JBIOUX010000222.1:0-3989 GCA_044867425.1 Acidimicrobiia bacterium
GTCATCATTCGCGAGACCGAGCGGGCGGGTCTCGGCCGGGTCGTCCACGGCGGGGACCTGACCAGCCGGGTGCGCTCCGTCGGCCGGGCCAAGTTCGGCGTGCGCTCCGACCACATCATCGCCCTGCTGCTGCTCGAGCGGCGGGACTGCGCCTCCCTCGACGTGAACGGCAACTCGGGGGCGTTCGTCGAAGTCCTCGCCGAAGGATCCCGGCAGGGGATCGTCCACTCGGACAGCGCCGGGCTCAACAACTGCTCGAGTGACAACAACGTGCTGAACGTGAACCCGGCGGGCCCTCCCGCCCGGATCATCGCCCGCCAGACCGCCTCCGGTACCCCCGGGACCGTGAGTGTCTACGCCCTCTCCGGTTTGCCCGGCACGCATCCCGAGAATGCCTCCGACCCCTGGCCGGGATCGGTCTACGCCGAAGGCCAGCCGGGGTCACCACCCGGAGGACCCACCGCCGGCGAGCAGCTCGGCCGCGGTTCCGTCGACCGCCGCTACCTGGAGCAGATGCGGCTCCTCCGTCAGGACGCCGCCGCCCGGACGGCCTGGACCCCGCCCGCCCTCGCTCCGGGATTCGTCGACGTGGGCTGTCCCAACAACGGGGACATCCCCCATCGGTACGTCTTTGTCAACTGCACCTCGGCCAGCGGTTTCAGCCCCAACGGCGTCGTGCGCTTCACCGCCGCCGATTCGGAGATCGTCGTGAACAACAAGATCACCATCACCGGCGGCGCCTCCCGGTTGGTGATCAGGGACCCGAGGAAGGTCTTCGTCCTCGGCAACGGCGGGACCGGGGTGTCGGTCGGGTCGGACAATGGCTTCTCCGTCAACGCCGGCCTCCGGCCTGACGGGACGGAGTACCCCACCTGCGACGCCCGATACGCCGCCGGCCAGACGACCAAGAAGGTCGAGTTCGTGATCATGAACGGCACGCTGAGCGCCAGCGGGAACGGCGGCGTCCGGATGTGCCAGACCATGCTCTACCTGGCCGGCGGCACCGGGCTGCCCGACGGGATCGGCGACGCGCCGTCCAACAACTCCTCCAACGGGACGCTGTCGATCACCGGCGGTGGTGGGGTCGACTGGACCGCCCCCAACCAGCTGCCCAACACGCCGACCATCACCGAGCTGAACGACCCCGCCTACCGCTTCGAGGACCTGGCCCTGTGGACCGAGGCCAGCGACGCCAGCAGCATCGGCGGGACGGGCAACATCACCATGCACGGCGTGTTCTTCCTGCCCAACGCCGATGCCTTCAACATCGGCGGGAACGGGAACCAGGAGATCGGCGAGAACGCCCAGTTCATCGTGCGCAAACTCCGGGTCAGCGGGAACTCGTACCTGCGGATGAAGCCGAACGCCAACGACGCCATCCCCTATCCCTTCTTCGAGGGATCGACTCTCGTCCGCTGAACCTCGTCACGGCGGCGACAAGAACCCCCCGGCGGCGCCGCCGGGGGGTTCTTTCACATCCTGCCGGCGACTCAGACGGTCGGACCCACGTCGGACGACGGCGGTTCCTCAGCCGGCGCCGCCTCGGCCGCCGGTGCGGCCTCCACCTCAGCGGGAGCCGCCTCGGCCTCCACCTCGGCTGGAGCCGCCTCCGCGCCCGCCTCAGCCGCCTCCGCCTCCGCCTCCGCCTCGCCAGCGCCCGCGGCTTCAGCCTCAACCTCGGCGGTGTGGGCCTCGAAGTCGGGCCCGATGTAGTTGCCGTGCTCGTCGTAGGCGTGCTCGCCGTAGATATCCTGGTACTCGGCCGCCACCGTGCCGCCCTCGGCGGCCTGCTTGATGGACAGCGAGATCCGCCGCCGCTCCAGGTCGAGGTCGATGATCTTGACCCACAGCTCCTCGCCGGGGGACACCACCTGGTCGGGGAGATCGACGTGGTGGGCGGCCATCTCGGAGATGTGGACCAGGCCCTCGATGCCCTCCCCCACCTGGACGAAGGCGCCGAAGGGCACCAGCTTGGTCACCCGCCCGTAGACCAGCTCGCCCACCCGGTGGCCGCTGGCGAACTGCTGCCAGGGGTCCTGCTGGGTGGCCTTGAGCGACAGGGAGATCCGCTCCCGGGACAGGTCGACGTCCAAAACCTGGACGGTGACCTCGTCGCCCACCTGCACCACCGACGACGGATGGTCGACGTGCTTCCAGGACAGCTCGGACACATGGACCAGCCCGTCCATGCCGCCCAGGTCGACGAAGGCGCCGAAGTTGACCACCGAGGACACCACGCCCCGGCGCACCTCGCCGGGCTTGAGGTTGGCCAGGAACTCGTCCCGGGCCTCCCGCTGGGTCTCCTCCAGGTGGGCCCGGCGGGACAGGACCACGTTGTTACGGTTCTTGTCCAGCTCGATGATCTTGGCCTGCAGCGTCCGGCCCACGTAGGGCTGGAGGTCGCGCACCCGGCGCAGCTCCACCAGGGAGGCGGGGAGGAAGCCCCGCAGGCCGATGTCGAGGATCAGCCCGCCCTTGACCACCTCGATGACCGGGCCCTCGACGACCCCCTCGGCCTGCTTGATCTGCTCGATGGTGCCCCAGGCCCGCTCGTACTGGGCCCGCTTCTTGGACAGGATGAGCCGCCCCTCCTTGTCCTCCTTCTGGAGGACGAGGGCCTCGATCTTGTCGCCCAGGGTCACGACCTCGTTGGGGTCGACGTCGTGGCGGATGGACAGCTCCCGGTTGGGGATGACCCCCTCGGACTTGTAGCCGATGTCGAGCAGCACCTCGTCCTTGTCGACCTTGACCACCGTGCCGTTGACGATGTCGCCCTCGTCGAACTCGACGATGGTGCCGGCGATGGCGTCCTCCAGCGACGTCGAGCCGAGATCGTCGTGCGTCACCTGCTGCGGCTCGTACTCCGCCATCCCCATGGCCTGGTCGCGCTCGGCCAGCGTCACCTGGGCGGCGGGCTCGGCGGCGGGAGCCACCGGCTCCGGCGTCGCCTCCGCCACCGGCTCGGGAGCGGGGATCGGCCCCGGACCCGGAGCCTCCACCTCCGCCACCGCCGGTTCGGGCGGGGCCACAGACACCGTCGGCTCGGCCTGGGCCTCGACTGGCGCCGGCGCCGGCTCCGTCACCTCCTCCGGAGCAGCCGGTGCAGTCTCAGGCTCAGCTGCTTCGGACGGGGTGGGCTCGGGCTCGGGGGTGCTCGTAGTTTCCTGCTCGGACATCGGAATCGTGTACTCCTTGGACAATGTGAATCCTCGCCGCACATGCGCGCGAGAAGTTGCGACGGGACGTCGCTGCGGCTAAGCGTACAGGTTCTTTGCCCGGCGTTCCCGGGGGCCGCGGAGGGAGATCGTCAACCGCTCTTGGCGTCGGCCCAGGTGGTGCCCGTGGCGATGTCGACCCGCAGAGGGACGGCCAGTTCGCACACCGTTTCCATGATTTCCCTGATCAGGGGGACGGCGGCGTCCACTTCCCCGGTAGGGACTTCCAGGACCACCTCGTCGTGGACGGTGAGCACCATGCGGGCCGCCATCCCCCGCCGCTCCAGCTCGGCGTCGTGGTTGACCATGGCCAGCTTGAAGATGTCCGCCGCCCCGCCCTGGACGGGGGCGTTCTGGGCCATCCGCTCCCCCATCTGGCGGATGCGGAAGTTGTCCGACGACAGCTCGGGCAGCTGGCGCCGGCGGCCGAACAGGGTGGTGGTGTACCCCCGGGCCCGGGCCTCGCGCACCGTCGACTCCATGAACGCCCGCACGTTGGGGAAGGAGGCGAAGTAGGCGTCGAGGATCTCTTTGGCCTGGTCGGTGGGGATGTCCATGCGCTGGGCCAGGCCGTAGGCCTCCATCCCGTAGGCCAGGCCGTAGTTCACCACCTTGGCGAAGCGGCGCTGGAAGGGCGCCACCGCCGCCTCCTCCACCCCGAAGACCCGGGCGGCGGTGGCGGCGTGGACGTCGGCGTCGCGCTGGAAGGCCTCGATCAGCCCGGGGTCCTCGGCCAGATGGGCCAGCAGGCGCAGCTCGATCTGGGAGTAGTCG
>JBIOUX010000223.1:0-24043 GCA_044867425.1 Acidimicrobiia bacterium
CGCGTCCACGACCGCGCTCACCGCCCCGCCGCCACCTCCACGACGCCGACATTCAGGGTCGAGCGGCCCCTCTCACGCCGCGGCCGCCACCAGGTGCTCGCCCCACCGGCGGGCCCGGTCCTCCTCCCCCGGATGCAGACGGTTGTCCTTGGTCACGAAGAAGCTCTCGGGCTCGGCCACCACCCGGCAACCGTGCTTGCGGAGCAGCTTGGCGATCTCTTTCGACGCCCGCCCGGCCAGCATCGCCGGCGCCTGGATCCGGGTGTCGAAGGCCACCGCCGGGGCGGCGAGGTCGCCGAGCGACGAGAGCCAGTAGCGCAGGGCAGTGCCTTCCGCATCGGGGTCCAGGCTGAGACCGCTCTCGGGTTTGCGGGCCATCTCCACCGCCGCCTGGCGGGTCGCCGGCCGGCTCATCCCGTGAGCGTGGGTCGGGCCACCGACCACCATGAGATCGGCTCCCTCGACGAGATCACGCGTGGCGCGCTCCACGGGCACGACCACGACGTTGGCCTCGCTCCGCAGGCCGTCGGCGATGGCGTCGGCGATGAGATGGGTGTTGCCGTACATCGATTCGTAGACCACGACCGCACGCATGGGCCGACCTCCTTCAGGCGTTGCCCTCAGTGTCGGGGACCGGCCGCCCGCCCGGCTAGGGCCGAAGGTCATCAGCGGAGTGGGCGTCGGCCCGTTCCGAGCGGCGGCGGGCCTGCACCCACCCCGTGGCCCAGCCGGTGAGCTGCCAGCCGGCCTCGAGCGCGGCGCTGCCCGGGGCGCCCAGGCCCACGGCGGCGAGGAGGACGACGGTCGACGGCGGATCGAGGGCGAAGAAGTCCCGCGATGCCGGCAGGGCGAGGATGACGAGGAAGGCGGACACCATGCCGCCGATCAGCAGCCGCCGGGGCGGGGTGAGCGGCCGGGCCAGGATGGCGAGGACCCAGGCGCCGACGAGGAACAGCACCAGGGTGGCGATGGTGCGGGCCTCGCCCAGGGTCACTCCCGGTTCCTCCCGCGCCAGGGCGTAGCCGGCGAAGGTGAAGCCGGCGGCGACCAGACCGCCGGGCAGGGCGAAGCGCAGCACCCGGCCGACGAACCCGGGCCGGGTCCGGTCGCTGGCCGGGGCCAGGGCCAGGAAGAAGGCGGGAATCCCGATGGTGAGGCTGCTGATGATCGTCAGGTGGCGGGGGTAGAACGGGAACGGCACCCGGGCCACTCCGACGGCCAGGGCGAGTACGGCGGCGTAGACCGTCTTGGTCACGAAGAGGTTCGCCACCCGCTCCACGTTGGCGATGACGCGCCGGCCCTCGGCCACGATGGCCGGGAAGGTGGCGAAGGAGTCGTCGAGGAGGACGAGGCGGGCCACCGCCCGGGTCGCCTCACTGCCCGTGCCCATGGCCAGTCCGACGTCGGCGTCCTTCAGGGCCAGGACGTCGTTCACGCCGTCGCCGGTCATGGCCACCACATGGCCCCGGGACTGGAGGGCGGCCACCATGGCGCGCTTCTGGATCGGAGAGATCCGCCCGAACACCGTGTGGCTGTCAACGGCGGCAGCCAGGCCGGCGGCGTCCTCGGGGAGATCGCGCCCATCCACCGCTGCGCCCTCGACCGCCAGGCCGATCCGGCGGACGACGGCCGCCACGGTGCGGGGATCGTCGCCGGAGATGACCTTGACGGCGACGCCCTGCTCGCGCAGGTAGGCGAGCGTCTCCGCCGGCGGGGACGATCATCCACGTGACGAGGCGCAGGATGGTGTCGATCCCCCGGCGCAGCTCCGAGCGCACCAGGCTGAAGCGCCGGGCGTCGTCAGCCAGCCGCCGGGCGTAGGCGTCGGCGCCCACCCGGGTGACCTCGTAGCGCCCGGTGCCGGCCACCACGAAGCCGCCGGAGAGCACTTCCGAGCCGGCGGGCTTGGCCACCGGTTCCGACTCCCCGGTGAGGAGCGACTCGTCGACCTCGAGGCCCTGGGCGCTGAGCACCATCCCGTCGGCCACGACCTGGTCGCCCGGCTCGGCCTGGACCGTGTCGCCGAGCACGACGTCGCCCACCGCCACCGACCGGACCTGGCCGGACCGGACCACCTGGGCCCGGGGCATGGAAACCAGGGCCAGGCGGTCGAGCGTGCGCTTGGCCCGCAGTTCCTGGACGATCCCGATGACCGCGTTGGTGACGAGCACGATCCCGAAGAGGGCGTCCTGGATGGGCCCGACGACGAGGAGGGATCCGAGAATGGCGTTGAACCGGGTGAGGAGGTTTCCCCGGAGGATGTCCGCCACCGACCGGCTCGTGCCGTCGGGCTGGTCGTTGGTCAGGCCCTGGCTCTGCCGCCGGGCGGCCTCGGCCTCGTCCAGGCCGTCGCCCGGCACCGGAGACCGCACTCGCCACTCGGCCAGCGCCATGCCCCTGACGGTACGGGGAGACCGGCCCCTGTCCTAGGGCCGAACGTCCTGCCGCGAGGGGCACGGTGGCCCTAGGCCGGGAACCGCCCGGAAGGGCATTCTCGGGATGACGCCCCCGAGGAGAGTCCGATGCAGAACATTCCGACCATCAGCCCTACCGACGCCCCGGAGCGCCTGACCTTCCAACGCGTCCTGGTGCCGATCGACGGTTCACCCCTGGCCGAGACGGCGCTGGCCCCGGCCCGCGCCCTGGCCGACGTCTTCGGTGCCCGTCTCGAGCTGCTGACCATCGGCTCCGAGCCGGCCGAGGCGGCCGCCCTGGCCCGCCATCTGGAAGGGCTGGGGGCCCGCTCCGGTGCCTCCATGACCTGGCGGGTGGGCCCCGATGTGGCGGCCGCCATCCTGCGCAGCGCCGCCGAGGACGGCATCACGCTCCTGTGCATGGCCTCCCATGGCCGGGGCGGACTGCCCCGGGCGATCCTGGGTTCCGTCGCCCGTGGAGTGGTGGCCGGAGCCGCCGCCCCCGTGGTCGTCGTCGGGCCGAACCACGACGTCCACCGGACGCCGGATGACGGCCCCGTCCTGGCCTGCGTCGACGGCTCGCCGCCGTCCGAGGCCGTCGTCCCCGTGGCCGCCTCCTGGGCCGAGGCCCTGGGAGTCCCCCTCGGCATCGTGACCGTGGCCGAGCCCCTCACCCGTCCTCTCGACCAGCGGCCCTACCACCGTCTCCATGGACCTGACATCGACGCCGGCATCTACGTCGAGCGCCTGGCCGAGCGGTGGCGTGCCCGGGTCCCGGACGTGGCCGCGATCGCCCTCTACGACCCCTTGGGCCCCGCCGACGGGCTGAGCGTCCACCTGCGGACGGGCACGGCCGGCCTCCTGGCCGTCAACACCCGCCTCCGGGCCGGGGCAGCGAATCTCTTCGGCAGCCGGGCCGCCGCCATCGTCCGGATGAGTCCCGTCCCCGTCCTCGTCGTCGCCCGCCACGAGGCGCTGCCGTAGGTCGCCCGAGAAGGAGGTCCGTCATGAGGCGTGCCAGTCACACCGGCCGGGAAGCCCAGGTGATGTGGCGGGAGGTCCACCACTACGCCTACGTCGACCGGCCCTTCGCCGCCGTCGCCCGGCCGGCTCGTCCTCGACACGGACGCCGCCCGGATGCCCCTGCGATGGGCTGACGCCCGTCACCCGAAGCTCTTCCCCGCCGTGGAAGCCGCCGTCGAAGTCATTCCGGTCCCCACCGGGCACCGGCCCGTCACCCAGGTGGGCCTCGTGGCCCGCTACCGGCCGCCTCTCGGCCGGCTCGGGGCGATGGGCGATGCCGTGGCCGGGAGCAGGATCGTCCTCGAATCAGTGGAGCGGTTCATCGACGACCTCGCCACCCGGATCGAGGCGGAGGTCGACCTGCCCGCCGACACACCCCGACTCGAGGACGGGCCGATCCCGGCAACGTCTGGTAGCCCCGGCGCCGGGACGGCCCGCCGCTGATCAGCTCACGCTTCGGCGAGGTTGACCGCCACATCGTCGAGAAAGGCCTCCAGCGTCGCTCTCGCCACCCGGAACCCGGCGATCTCGTCGGCGAACCCGCCGAGGCGGCCGAGTGGAGGCCTCCAGCTCCCCACCAGCCGCAGTACGGCCCCGGTGCCGTGCTCCCCGATCTCGAGGCCACCGTCGAACGTGGGGAACAGCCAGGGATGCTCAGCCGCCTCCCACCACAGCGGCAGGACCACCGTCCCGTCGTCCTCCTCCACCGGCGGCCCGAATCCCAGCTTGACCTCCCGTTTCACCCGCAGGTCGCCGAGCAGCCTGATGCCTACCCACCGGCGCCCGGCTCCGGTTGACGGCTCGAGCCGGACACCGACGACGGCGCCGGGATCGCCGGCCAGGCGGGCGAGGACGGCCTCGGCCGGGACGGGGATATCGCGGGTCAGGCTCACCGGTCGACGCGCCGCGGTCCCAAGAGCGGGTGCGGCGACACCACGCCTACTCATGGGCTGGCGCGACCTGGCCCTGCTTCCGCCGGGTTGACGCCGGGCCGTGCCTCCCCGGAGAGGAGAGGAGTGCGGCCGTCACGACGAGCGCCGGTCCGCCGGGCAGCAGGAGGGGGAGGGTCCGCTGCTGGCCGGCAGGCCGGGATGTCGGGGCGTGGTCACGGCAGAAGCAGGGCCAAGGGGCACGCGCCCATCGTGATCCCCGGCAGGTTGGGCCGCCCAGGGCCGAAGGTCCCTCCAGAGCGGGCCGTTCGCCCTTCGACACGGCGTCCTCGTCGTGGTCATCTGAAGCTGGTATGGCGTCCCAACGGAGGAGGTATCGCCATGGGCGGGCGGATCGTGGTTGGGATCGACGGCTCGGACGGCTCCCAGGCGGCGCTCGGCTGGGCGCTGGTCGAGGCCAGCCGGCGGGGCAGCCGGCTGGACGTCGTGCTGGCCTGGCAGGCCCCCTATCTCGGTGAGGTCTCGGGGCTCGTCCTCGTGGAGATGACCGAGCAGGCCGAGCGCCATGCCCGGGAGCTGCTGTCGGGGATCGTGGACGGCATCGTGGCGGAATGCCCCGACGTGGAGATCGTCCCCCTGCTGGCCGAGGGACGGGCGGCGCCGGCCCTGCTCGACGCCGCCGAGGGCGCCGACCTGCTGGTGGTGGGGTCGCGGGGACGGGGCGGCTTCAAGAGCCTGCTGCTGGGCTCGGTCAGCTCCGCCTGCGTCCACCACGCCCCCTGCCCCGTGGCGGTGATCCCGAACTCCCAGGCGTGAGCGGAGGCCACATCAGTCGAAGGGTCGGTTGGGCCGCTGATCCCGGGGACCTTCGCCTCTACCGAAGACCAGCGGTACGTCTCATCATCGAACTGACTGAAGAACCGTTACGAACAGGGGGTATCCGAAGATGCCCACGATGACCGGCCGCCGCACTGCTGCGGAGTCTGTTCACCACCTTCCCGGACCTGCACTTTCCCAGGGACGAGATCGAGATCTACCGGTCCCTCAGCGGGCGGAAGGCCGCCTCCCGGTGACACATGGTCGCCACCATGACCGGTCGCCTCGACCCGCCGGGCTGGGAGCCCACCGGCAAAGGAGCCGAAGTGGCGGGGATGTGCGCCTATGAGTTCCGCGACGGCCTGATCGCCCGCCACACCGTGATCTACGACCAGATGTCGCTCAGCCAGCAGCTCGGGCTGATGCCGGCCACGGACAGCGCCCCGGTCAAGGCCATGGTCGGTCTGCAGAAAGCCCAGGTCGGGCTGCAGAAGGCTCAGGCCCTGGGCCGGAAGCTGGTCGAGGAAATCCGCCGGTAGCTGGCCGGAAGCTCCCACCGCCGACCGCTGCGGGCATTGTGCACACGGGATGTGCACTTTGCCCGTGGCGCGGCGTAGCTGGCCTCGACGCCCTCGATCTCGATGCCGAGCTTGGCCGCCCAGACCCGGTACGCGATGGCCTGGCAGGCACCCAGCGAGGCAAGGACCAGCTGGACGGGGTTGGCGGCCAGGTCGGTCCCGCCCAGCACCTCCGGCTCGTCGACCTTGAAGGTGTGGCGGCCGGTGGCGACATCGACCTCGGTGACGCCGACGAGCGTCGCCTCGGCGTCGAAGGACACGGCGGCGGCCGCTTCGTCGGCCGCGATCGCCTGCGTCAAACCGTCCAGTACGGACTGGAGTGATGCCATGCCAGCTCCTCTCGTGGGCCGCGGAGGGGCGAAACGCTCCTCTCCGGGCCGAAAGGCGGTTCTGGTCCCGGGGCGGGTCCCGGTCGCTCCGGGCCGAACGGCGGTTCGAGTGAACCGCTTGCTGTCCCCGCCGCCAGGACCACGCTGTCAGTCCTCCCAGGGACCCGGGCGCCAACGGGACCTTTGCCGCCGGCCCGGTGACCATGGGCCCTCCCGGCCCCCGCCGTCTCGGGCGCAGGGTGGAACCACTGTGCCGCCCACCGCGCCCGCCCGATGACCACAGTCGTCGCTCCCCCCACTCCCCGGGGCCTGACCACGGCCGAGGCCGCGGCCCGCCTGGCCCGGGATGGCCCCAATGTCCTGCCCTCGGGTCGGACGGTGGCGCCCTGGCGGCACCTTCTGGCCCAGATGACCCACTTCTTCGCCGCCATGCTCTGGGTCGCCGCCGGGCTGGCCGTCCTGGCCGGGATGCCCCAGCTGGGGGCGGCCATCGTGGCCGTGGTCGTCGTGAACGGCGTCTTCGCCTTCGTCCAGGAGCACCGGGCGGGCCGGGCCGCCGCCCGCCTGCGTTCCATGCTGCCCCGCCGGGCCCGCGTGCGGCGCGACGGCATCGCCATCGAGGTCGACGCCTCCGAGCTGGTCCCGGGCGACCTGGTGCTGCTCAGCGCCGGGGACCGCATCTCGGCCGATCTGGAGGTGACGACGGCCCTCGGGTTCGCCGTCGACACCTCGATGCTCACCGGCGAGAGCGTTCCCGAGCGGCCGGGGCCGGGTGCCGTCCTGGCGGCGGGCACGTTCGCGGTCGAGGGCGAGGCCGAAGCCGTGGTGGTCGCCACCGGCGGGCACACCCGGCTGGCCGCCATCGTGGATCTCACCCAGCACGCCGTTCGCCCCACCAGCCCCCTGACCCTCGAGCTCCACCGCGTGGTACGCACCGTCGCCGCCATGGCGATCGGGCTGGGTGCCGCCTTCTTCGTCATCGCCTGGCTGGTGGGGATCGGGGCCGGGGACGGGTTCCTGTTCGCCGTGGGCGTCACCGTCGCTCTCGTCCCTGAGGGCCTGCTGCCCACGGTGACCCTGTCCCTGGCCGGGGGCGCCCAGCGCATGGCCGCCCGCAACGCTCTCGTCCGGCGCCTGGAGGCGGTGGAGACGCTGGGTTCGACGACGTTCATCTGCACGGACAAGACCGGCACCCTCACCCGCAACGAGATGGCCGTGGTCGAGGCCTGGACGCCGGCCGGCGAGGCCACCGTGACCGGCGTCGGCTACGGCCCGGTGGCCGACGTGGCCGTCGATTCCGCATCCGCCCGCCCGGCACTCGTCCGCCTCGCCCTGACCGGCGTCCGGTGCTCGCCCGGCCGAGCGGCCGAGATCGACGGGATCTGGGTGGCCCGGGGCGACCCGATGGAAGCGGCCCTCGACGCGTTCGCCCGCCGCCTCGGAATCGACGTGGCCGCCGACGAGGACGTGCGGCCGGAGCTGGGCCGGGTCCCGTTCGACCCCCGTCGGCGACGCATGTCGTGCGCCGTGGGATCGGAGCTCATGGTCAAGGGCGCCCCGGAGGCCGTCCTGCCCCTGTGTGCCGGTCGGGAGGCGGCGGAGGCGGTCGTGGAGCGCATGGCCGGCCAGGGCCTCCGGGTGCTGGCCGTGGCCGCCCGGCAGCGCGGCGAAGACGAGGCCATCGACGCCGGCGCCGAACGCGACCTCGCCATCCTCGGCCTCGTCGGGCTGGAGGACCCGCCCCGGCCCGGCGCCAGGGCGGCGGTGGCCGCCTGCCGGGAGGCGGGAATCCGCGTCGCCATGGTGACCGGCGACCATCCGGCGACGGCCGCCGGCATCGCCCGCGAAGTCGGCATCGCCGACGAGTCCAGCCTCGTGCTCGAAGGCAGGGACCTACCCGCCGACGACGAGGTCCTCGGCGCCCTCATCGACCATGACGGCGTCGTCCTGTCCCGGGTGGAACCCGAAGACAAGCTCCGCATCGCCCGGGCGCTCCAGCGCCGGGGCCACGTGGTGGCCATGACTGGCGACGGGGTGAACGACGGCCCCGCCCTCCAGGAGGCCGACATCGGCGTGGCCATGGGGAGGGGCGGCACCGACGTGGCCCGAGAAGCCGCCGACCTCGTCCTCCTCGACGACGACTTCGCCACCATCATCGCCGCCATCGCCGAAGGCCGCTCCACCTTCGCCAACATCCGCCGCTTCCTCACCTACCACCTGACCGACAACATCGCCGAGCTCACCCCCTTCGTCATCTGGGCGCTATGGGGAGGCAGCTTCCCCCTTGCCCTCGGGGTGTTGCAGATCCTCTGCCTGGACATCGGCACCGACCTGCTGCCCGCCCTGGCCCTGGGGGCGGAACGGCCGGCCCCCGACGTCCTGCGCCGGTCCCCCACCGGGCGTCACCTGGTCGACCGGTCCCTGCTCGTCCGGGTGTTCGGCGTGCTCGGGCCGGTCGAAGCGGCGGTGGAGATGGCCGCCTTCACCGTCGCCCTGCTGCTGGCCGGCTGGCGGCCGGGCGGGGACGAGCCCGCCGGCCCCGCGCTCGCCGCCGCCTCAGGAGCCGCCTTTGCCGCCGTCGTGTTCGGCCAGATGGCCAATGCGTTCGCCTGCCGCAGCGCCCGGTACCCACCCTGGAAGCTGGGATGGGCGTCCAACCGTCTCGTGGTGGGAGCGGTTGTGGTGGAGCTGGCCGCCCTGGCCGCCTTCCTGTTCCTCGGCCCCGTGGCGTCGGCGCTGGATCACGCCGTGCCCCGCCTGTGGCCCGCGGCGGTGGCCCTGCTGGCCTTTCCCGCCGTCCTGTGCGCCGACGCCGCGCACAAGCATTGGCGGCATTCAGGACGGAAGTCCCGCCGTTCGGCCCTGCCCGAACCGGATGACGGCGGCGCACGATAGAGACGAAGGCGAAAGACAGCTCAACCCCGAGAGGTGGCCATGATGGGCGGGCACCAAGGAGCGCTCGGAGGGGACCTGGCAGCGTGAAGCGCGCCGGTCTCGACCTCTACTGGATACCACTGGGGGCCGGCGCTCGTGTGGTTCGCGTGAGCGGAAGGGCCTACGAGGCGTGGTGCGCCCGCCGGCAACGACGACCCCGCTGCGACCTCTACCACTCCGCCCTGGTGGCCAATACCAGTGAGGGCCGGACCGTCATCGAGATGACCCCGGTCCCGGACATCCGCCCACCCCAGGAACGGGGCGTGGTGGGTGAGGGGCCGGTCGGGACGCGCTGGGCGCGACGGTTCCGGATCTTCCGATACGAGATCCGGCGGTGGCAGGGAGGCGCGATTCCAGACATCGCCTACGCGGTGTCAAGCCCGGTCCGGGTCACGGACGACCCCGAGGCCGTGCAGCACGTCCTCGATCTCGTGCCGCTCGTTCCGACACCGGTATGGGGACGGGACGAGCTCCGCGCCGGAGAGATGTGGAACTCGAACTCCGTCGTCGCCTGGGTGCTGACACGCGCCGGCGTCGCTGCCAACGCCGGTCGTCCGCCCAGCAATGGTCGCGCCCCGGGCTGGGATGCCGGCGTGGTCGCAGCCCGACGCACCGCCGATGGTGAACCGGATGAAGAATCCGAGGCTGTGGCCGGTCAGGTGAAGATGATCTGGCCGCCGGCGGCGATCTGGTAGAAGTCGCCGACGGTGATGATGTCCTGCACCTGGGGAATGAAGTCGTTCTTCTCGAGACCGAAGAGGTCGACCGACGCCTTGCAGGCGTAGAGCCCACAGCCGGTGTCGGCGATCATCTCGATGAACTCGGGAATCGACGGGATGTCGAGGTCACCCATCTTCCGGCTCATGTAGTGGGTCATGACCGTCGACATTCCCGGCAGCCCACCGGCCCACGTGGCCAGGTGGAGTCCCGGATTGCCCACGGTGGCGATCTTGATGTGCTCGTGACGCTTGGCGTGGATGGCGTCGAGTCCGAAGAAGGTGAAGAACAGATTGGCTTCGATGCCCTCGGCCCGGGCGCCGTTGGCCATGATCAGCCCGGGGTAGATCCCTTCGAGGGACCCTTTCGAGATGATGATGGAGACCTTCTCGATGGCGTCGGCCATGGCACGGTTCCTTTCTTCGTATACCGGAAATCCGAGTTGCGCTCAGATGCAGCCGTGCGGCTTCGGGATTCCGGCGATCCGGGCCGCCACCTTGGCCGGCCCTTTGGGGAACAACCGGTACAGCTCCTTGACGGAGAACCCGGAGGCCTTGCCCAGGACCCGGACGGTGGGGCCCGAACCCTTGGCGGAGTACTCGGCCCGCATGAACCGGATCACCTGCCGGTGGGCGTCGGTCAGGTCTTCGATGCCTTCGCGCCGAGCGAGTTCGGGGACCATGTGCTCGGTCCACTGCTCGGGGTGGACGAAGAAGCCCTCGTCGTCCAGCTCCACCTCTATGGCGGCGATCGTTGCCGTTGACATTGGTCACGTCCTTTCTGGTGGCGTGCGGGCGAGCTGCTTGCCGGCGGCCGGCATGTCGGACCCCAGACCCGGGATGTCCCGTCCGGGCAGGAGGCTGTGCCAGTAGAACCACTGGAACATGAGCTTGCCGAGGTGGTTGAGCCGCGACTCCTTGAGCAGGGGGAGGCCAACCGAACAGGGGAAGTGACCGGGCAGCGGCTCGGTGTCGTAGTTGAAGTCGATGAGCAGGGCCTTGCCGAATCCGGTCTCGATGAAGCAGTTGGCGTGCCCGTCGTAGCGGGCATCGAGCGGCTCACCGGCGAGATGGCGGCGGACGTTGTCGACCAGCACCTCGCCCTGAAAGTGCGTCACCGACCCTGCCTTGGATGCGGGCACATTGGCCGCGTCACCGATCACGAAGATGTTCGGCGCCGCCTGGGCCTGCAGGGTGTGCTCGTCCGTGGGTACGAAGTTCAGGTCGTCGCCCAACCCCATGGAGCGGCCCACATAGGGAGCGCCGCCGTGGAGGGGGACGACCACCGCCAGGTCGAAGGCGATCTCCCGGCCGTCGTACCCGACGAGCCGCCCGCCGGCGCCGTCCACCTCGCCGGTGTTGAACTCAGTCACGAGCTCAACGCCTTTGTCCGCCATCATGCCGGCCAGCCGGCCCGAAGCCGCGGGCTTCGTGAACGCTCCATCCAGCGGCGTGACGTAGACCAGCTCGACCCGGTCGCGCATCTTGCGCTCGTGGAAGTACCAGTCGGCCAGGAAGCAGAACTCCAACGGCGCCACCGGGCACTTGATGGGCATGTCGACGACGTTCACCACCACCCGGCCGCCGTCAAAGGTGGCCAGCGCCGCCGCGAGAGCTCCCGCGCCCTCGGGCGTATAGAAGGTGAACACCTTCTCCATCCAGCCCGGCCCGGTCAGGCCCTCCGTCTCCTCGGGAACGAGGACGGCGCCGGTCGCCACCACCAGCACGTCGTAGGCCAGCGACCCGCCGTCGGCCAGGCGCACCTCGTTCGCTCCGACGTCGACACGGTCGATGGCGCTCTGGCGGTAGGTGATCCCCTGGCGCAGCTGCCGGCTTCTCGGTCGCACGATGTCCTCGGGATGGGCCAGACCGAAGGGGACGAACAAGAGCCCGGGTTGGTAGACGTGCCGGTCGTCCTGGTCGACGACGGTGATGGCGACCTCGTCAGGGGGGTAGACCCGCCTGAGTCGGTTGGCGGTGAGGGTGCCACCGGTTCCCGCTCCGAGTACGACGATCTTTCGTGTCATCCCTTCGATGCAACACCAGCGGCGCGGTCGCGAACAGGTGCGAACGTCCCCGATCGGCTGCCGAAGGTCCCGGTTGGGGACGCTGCCGGTCAGGCGGCCTGGCGGATCTGCGTCCCGGCGACGACGCCCCCGGCGGCGGCCGCTCCCGCCACGCCCACCTCCACGTCGTCGCCGGCCAGCGCCCAGGTGGAGTGTCCGACCTCGATCGTCCAGGTGCTCCCCATGATCATCTCCTTCTCCCGCTTCCGGCTGATCGTCGGACGGCCTTGGACGGGAGAAGAGAGGCGAAAGCCCGCGTTTTCGCCGCCATCCGGCCCGAGAACGGCGCTCACGCCACCAGACACGGGCACCTCGTCGTGCCGAAGGTCCCGGCAAGAAGGGCCGGGCGCCCCTGGTCACCACCGGGACGGGGGCCAAGGCTGGAGGTAGGAGGCGACACCACCAATGGGCGCCGTCCTCACCTTCGGAGGTTGCCATGTCCACCAGCAAGATCTGGTCCATCAAAGTGTTCCTGACCGAGGACCAGCACACCACCCAGGCCGACGCCCTCCTCAAGGTCGACGGCCGCGAGTTCCGGGGCTGGGGGCGCGCATGGCGCAACCCGGCCGATCCCGACGTGCCCGTCATCGGCGAGGAGCTGGCTACGGTCCGGGCCCTCACCGACCTATCGCACCAGCTGCTCCATGCCGCCGTCGGCGCCATCGAGGAGTTCGAGGGTCACAACGTGTCCCTTGCGGGCTAACAGGAGGCCGCCATGCGCGTGAGTCACTACTTCCGCAAGCCCGCCGTCACCATCCCGGCCGGCGCAACCCTGGCCACGGCGGCGGAGCTGATGGACCAGAAGGCCGTCGGCGCCGTCGTGGTGGTGGACGGCGACGACCGGCCACTGGGCATCGTCACCGACCGGGACATCGCGGTGCGGGGGGTGGCCCGCCGCCTCCCGCCCGACGCCCGGATCGACGCCGTGATGACCACCGAGCTCGTGACCCTGCCCGCCGATGCCGAGGTCGCCGAAGCGGTGGCCGCCTTCGACCAGCATGCCTTCCGCCGGCTGCCGCTGGTCGAGCACGGAAGGATCGTCGGCATGGTGACCGTTGACGACCTCCTGGTCGGGACCGTTGCCGACTTCAGCCGCCTACTGCGGCCGGTGTTCGACCAGGTGCTCTTCGGTCACCCCGAGCCGAAGGCCCCGGTCCCCACCACCTGACTGCGCAGGAAAGGGACGCGTCGCCGTTCCGAGCCGGTGCGCCGCTGGGAACCGGCGCGCAGGTCCATCGTCTGGCGAGGGGCGTGACCACTTGGGTCCGGCGCGACGACTCTTCGTCCCGGGCCGTGGCGGCGGTCATCTCCGTGGCGGCGTTCGAAGCTCCGCATCGACTGGAGCCTTCCAGGAGGGGGCCCCGGTCTCCAGAGTCATTCGGCCCTTTGTTCCGGGCACGCCGACGATGGCGGTGTGCCTCGGCTCGGGCGGTTTGGGGGGCCGGAGGGCCCAGCAGAAGAGGACGTTGAGCACTGGGAACACGCAGGTGCCCGCACCATGGGGCAAGGGTCAAAGGGTCGGTGAGTTTCCGGTGAGGGAGGCGAAAGCGCTCAGAGCGATGATCGACGGGCGGACTCACTGGCGGCGCCCCGCGGTGCTGGTCACCGTCCTGCTCATGGCCGGTGCGTTGCCGCTCTACGGGCGTCAGATCGTCTCATACACCACCCATCTGAAAGGGAGCCCGCCGCGGAGCTGGCCGTTGGAACCGTTCCCTCCTGCCGCGCAGCCGGACCTGCACTTCGCCGCGGCCGGCGATGTCGGGGAGGCCGGTGGCCGCGTGCAGGCCACCGGCCGGACCATCGCCGCCGTCGGGCGGGCCGATCCGTATGACGCGCTCATCCTGTTGGGCGACAACGTGTATCCCGACGGTGACCCGGCCCGCCTCCAGGAGAAGGTTTTCGAGCCGTTCGCCGGCGTGCTGGGCTCCGGTGCCCGGCTGTGGGCCGTCCTCGGGAACCACGACGTGAAGGAGGGCCACGCCGAGGGCCAGGTGCAAGCCCTGGGGATGCCAGGGCGCTGGTACGCCCTGGAACTGGGCAGCGTGCTGTTCGTCGGACTCGATTCCAACCTCGTGGCCGACGGCGGCCAGCGAGCATGGCTGGAGCGTACGCTCGCCGCGTCGACGGCCAGATGGAAGATCGCCGCCGTGCACCACCCGCCGTACTCCGCCGGCTACCAGGGTTCGAACCAGTCCGTGCGCCGCGCCTTCTCCCCG
Source organism: Acidimicrobiia bacterium (assembly GCA_044867425.1). Classification (GTDB taxonomy): domain Bacteria; phylum Actinomycetota; class Acidimicrobiia; order IMCC26256; family BP-133; genus CAWBJP01. Next base: position 13,983 of record JBIOUX010000223.1, read on the forward strand.
ATCTTCGAGCGGTACGGAGTTGCCCTCGTCCTCTCCGGGCACGACCACGACTACCAGCGCAGCGAGCGGATCGGAGGAGTGACCTACATCGTCACGGGCGCGGCGGCCAACAGCCGCCGCACCGGATCGAGGGACTTCACCGCCTTCTCGGCCGCCTGGCATCACTTCGTCGACGTCAACGTCTTCTGGGACCGCCTCGTGGTGCGGGCGGTCAACCAGGACGACCGTGTCTTCGACGAGATCTCGATTCCGGCCCGCACGTAAAGGGCCCTCGGCGGCACCCCGGGGACTTTCGGCCCTGACGGACGGTCGCCACCACGCCTCATGATGGGGGTGGAGGTGGTGCCAATGTCGTCCGCCACCCTGCTCATCCTGGCGGCTGCCGGCTGGCTGGCCGTCGGTGTCGTCGTGTCCCTGGTCATGGGGCGCCGGGGCCACGACGCCTCCCCATGGCTCCGCCTCGGCGTCCTCTTCGGTCCCCTGACCGCCCTCTTCGCATGGGAGGCGTGGCGAGACGAGCGTCTGGAGCCCGAGCTGGTGTCACGGCGCCAGCTCCGGGGCGGCGGCCCCGTCGACCTCCTCGTCGGCTTCGACACCTCCGCCGAGAGTCAGGCGGCCCTGGCCGCGGCGCAGGAACTGCTCGGCTCCCGGCTCGGACGGGTGACGCTGGCGACCGTCGTGCCCTACGACGGCGCCGACGAGGACGAAGCCCAGGCCCGGGACGCGCTCCAGCGCCAAGGTGCGGTCATGGCGGGGTCGCCACGATTGGAGCTCCTCCACGGGCGGCCGTCGCAGGCTCTGCTGGAACGGGCTGTCGCCGATGGCTACGACGTCCTCGCCATCGGGACGAAGGGTGCCGGCGCCAGCAACGCCCTCCTCGGCAGTACCGCCGTCGACCTGGCCCGATCGGCGCCGATGCCCGTGCTCCTGGTGGGTTCCGGTGGCCCGCTGCCCGACCCGGTCTCGCGGGCGGCCGTCCCATTCCGGCGTTCCGGCGCAAGACCGTCTGCCGCGAAAGCACGCCGGAGACTCGCACCCCGGTTGTGACGGTTCTCCGGCTCACTCCACGGGGACCGTCTTGGCCAGGTTCCGGGGCTTGTCGACGTCGCAGCCCCGGCCGGTGGCGATGGCGTAGGCGAAGAGCTGGAGGGGGACGACGTCCACCACCGGGGACAGCAGCGGGAATCCTGCCGGCGGCGGGGGCACGGCGAGCACGTGGTCGGCCGCTTCCGCCGCCTCGGTGTCGCCGTCCGGTGCCACCAGCACGACCGTGGCCCCCCGGGCGCGGACCTCGGCGATGCTGGACAGCATCCGCGCCCGGGCGGGACCGGTCCCCACGACGCCGACCACGACCACGCCCGGCTCGATGACGGCGATGGGACCGTGTTTCAGCTCGCCGGCCGGATAGGCCTCGGCCCGGACGTAGGCGGTCTCCTTGAGCTTGAGCGCGCCCTCCAGGGCGACGGCATATCCGGCACCCCGGCCGAGGAAGAAGAAGTCCCGGGTGGCGGCGAAGCGGGAGGCGACGGCGCACACGTCGGGCGCCCGGCGCAGCGCCTCTTCCACCAGGACGGGAAGCTGCGCGAGCGCCTGGCGGATGCGCCGGCGCCGGACGGGCGCCAGCGTGCCCCGCGCCTCGCCCAGGCCCAATGCCAGCCCCTGGAGGGCGACAACCTGGGCGACGTGGGTCTTGGTGGCGGCCACGCCGATCTCGGGGCCGGCGTGGGTGTAGAGCACCGCCGCCGCCTCCCGGGCGATGGCCGAATCCACCACGTTGGTCACGGCGGCCACCGGCGCCTTGTCTCCCGCCATCTGGCGGAGGGCGAAGAGCGTGTCGATGGTCTCGCCCGACTGGCTGACTCCCACCACCAGGGTGCCCGGTTCCACCGGTCGTTCCCGGCCGCGCAGCTCGGAAGCGACCTCGCATTCGACGGGAAGTCGGGCCCATGCCTCCAGCGCCGGGCGGGCGGCCAGCCCGGCGTGCAGGCTGGTGCCGCAGCCGACGACGAGGATGCGCTCGACCGCTTTCAGGTCCAGGGCGGCGACCGCCTCCTCGGGGGAGAACCCGGTGTCGCCCGACCGCCGTCCGCCCAACGTGGCGGCGATGGCCCGGGGCTGCTCGTGGATCTCCTTCAGCATGAAGTGCGGCCAGTCGCCGCGCTCCGCCGCTTCCGGCGACCACCCCTGGCCACGGCGCTCGGGGCGCAGGCTGGCGCCACGGGGATGGACGAGGCGCAGGGCGCCGGGGCGGACCTCGACGATCTGGCCGTCCTCGAGGGCGTACACCTCCCGGGTGTGATGAACCAGCGCCGGGATGTCGGAGGCGACAAAACCGGCGGTCGCCGTCAGTCCGACGATCAACGGGGACCCTCGGCGGGCAGCCACGACGAGATCGGGTTGGCGGGCGTCGATGACGGCCAGGGCGAAGGCCCCTTCGACGGGGCCGAGGGCTCTGCGCACGGCGTCAGCCAGGTCGGCGCTGCGGTAGGCGGCGTCCTCCACCAGATGGGCGAGGACCTCGGTGTCGGTGGCCGAGGCGAAGACGTGACCGGCGGCCTCGAGCTTGTCGCGCAACTCCCGGTGGTTCTCCACGATGCCGTTGTGGACGAGGGCCAGTCCGCCGCCGCAGTCGGCGTGGGGATGGGCGTTGTCTTCGTCGGGCCGGCCGTGGGTGGCCCAACGGGTGTGCCCGATCCCGGTGGTGGCGCCGGCGGGCACGTCACCGAGGGCGGAGGCCAGGGCCGAGAGGCGGCCGGCGCGGCGGCGCCGCCACAGCCGGCCGTCGATCTGCAGGGCGACACCGGCTGAGTCGTAGCCCCGGTACTCCAACCGGGCGAGGCCGTCGAGGAGGAAGGGGAGCGCCGGTTCCCGACCGGCCACGGCCACGATGCCGCACATCAGGGACGCCTCGTGGGGGCAGGGCTCGGTTGTGTCATTCAGTTCACCTGGACCTTTCCGCAGGGCTTGCCGTTGGCACGGAGACAGAAGGTGGTGGTCGTAGTCGGCGGTGCCGTGGTACTGGTGGTGGTGAGCGGCGGACGCGCCGTGGTCGTGGTGACCGGCGGACGCGCCGTGGTCGTGGTGACCGGCGGTCGCGCCGTGGTCGTGGTGACCGGCCTCGTGGTCGACGTCGTCGGCCGGGGCTTCGTGGTGTTGGTGGTGACCGTCGGCACCGCGCTTGTGGTCGGGATCCCCGGGGCGCCCGCCGGCGCTGGCGCCGATGGCGGCGCCGGCAGGTACGGCGCCGGCGGAGCTGTCGGGGTCATGAATGGCGCATCCGGGGGGATGGGAGCCGGCTCGTGGCGCGACTCGGTGATGAAGGGGACGGCGGGGAGGTGCCGCACCACCGGGGGGGAGTCGAGAGAGGTCCCGTCCGGCAAACCATCACCGGGACCGCCGGCGGCCGCCGCCCGGGCGATGCGCTCCAGCAGGCCGGCGCCTGTCCAGTTCCCCACCTCCAGGCGCCGGAGGCCGATCCGCTCCTGGCTCGGATCGACCAGTGGAATGCGGCCCTGGTCATCCTGATGGAAGGCGACGGCGAAACGCCGGGCCACCTCCTCGGCCAGCACCTGGCGGACCCGGGGGTCGTTGGTGCGGTCGGCGCCATAGGCCCCGAAGGGATAGGCGAGGGCCACGGGGGGCCGCCCGACGTGGGCCCGGATGGCGGCGCGGTTCGTCTCCAGGTCGTCCGCCACCCGCCGGCGGTACCCGGCCAGCGATTCACCGGGGGCCAGGCTGGTGAGGACGGGCAAGCTGCCGCCGCCGGCCACCGGCTGTTCCCGGTGCGAGGCGTCGGTGTGGGCCTCGATGTCCCAGCGCCCGGAGCGGGCCGCCGCCCGCAGCCGGTCCCACCCGGCGTAGTAGATGCCCGGGTCGGAGGCGGCCGAGCTGATGACGAACATCGTCGCCTTCATCTTCGCCGCCGCCAGCAGCGGGTCGGCCCATAGCAGGGCATCGGTCCGCCCGTCGTCGAAGGAGATCATCACCGCCTTGTCGGGGAGCCGTTTCCCGGAGGCGAAGGCGCGGGCCACGTCGGCGGCCGTCACGGCGTGCATGCCGGCGGCCCGCAACGTGGCCAGGTGCTCGCCGAACCGCTCGGGGGAGACGACGAAGCCCCCTTCGCCGTCGGATGTCGAGCCGATCCCGTGGTACACGAGGGCCATCACCTTCCCCTGGTAGGGGAGGGCAACGTCGGCCGCGGTGCGGCGTTGTCCGGCGGTGAGCTCGGGAAGCACCGGGGGGGACAGCGCCACGATCAAGCGGTCCCGTACCAGCCGGCCCTCGGGGGTGAAGGTGCCGTAGGCCAGAAAGGGAACGGCGGAGAGCGGCAGCGCCAGCAGCCCGATGACCACCTGGCGCAACTGTCCCCGCCCGGCGGAGCGGGTCCCGGCCCTCAAGCCCGTGCCCCCGCCAGCTCCGGCGCCGGCGCGCCGGGGACGCCGGCGCGCCGCGCCGGCAGGACGGTGATGAGCGTCTGGTCGATCGGGTGGTGGTCGACGGTGGACGCCCTGGTGCCCCAGCGGGTGTCGCGCATGGTGAGGATGCCCCAGTAGGTCTGGAAGACGAGGACGGCCATGTACAGCAGCACGAAGGTCATACCGTGGTGCCACAGGCCGTCCTGGCGCTTGAAGGCGTAGTAGAGCGAATACAGCAGGGCCATGGCGTAGGTACCGATGAGGTAGAACCACAGGCCCGAACTCGTCCCGTCGATGAGCCGGCCCAGCACGGCGTGGAGCACCACGAAGGGCGCCAGGAACGGGAAGACGATCGACGCGTAGGTGAACAGGGCAGCCAGGGGGTTCTTCCGCCAGAAGAGCCGCACCACGTAGAGCGACTCCCGCAGCCACGACTTCTTCCACCGCAGCTGCTGGCGGAAGAACTTCCGCGGGCTGTCGGGGACCACCGTGTCGGCCCGGGCCGACGACTGGTAGACGACCCGGTGCCGGGACAGCACCCGGTTGGTGAGGGCACGGTCGTCGCCGAAGGTGGCCGGGCGGCCGAGGAAGGTCTGGAACTCCCAGGCGTGGAGGAGCGGTTGCACCACCGACGCCCGGTAGGCGGCGCAGCACCCCGAGGCACAGGTGACGGTGCCCGACAGGAGGGACTCCATGCTCTTGATGACCCGGAAGGCGGAGTAGTAACGGACCTGCTGCATCTTGGTGATCCAGTTGGCCATGCCGTTGCGGACGTAGGCGTGACCCACCACCGTGCCCACCCGGGTGTCGGCGAAGGGCTGGACGATGGCGGTGAGGGCGTCGGGCTTCAGGTAGGAATCGGAATCGACGAAGCAGAGGATCTCGCCCCGGGCCCGGCGGATGCCCTCGGCCATGGCGCCGCGCTTGCCGTAGTTGCGGCCGAGGTCGACGGCGTAGACCTGGGGCCAGCGGGTCTTGGCCTCCAGAATGCGCTCCCAGGTGCGGTCGCTGGAGCCGTCGTTGACGACAATGACCTCGAGCAGTTCCGGTGGGTAGTCGACGTCCAGGCAGGACTCGATGGTGCCGGTGATCCCGTCCTCCTCGTTGAACGCAGGGACGATGACCGACACCGACGGCCGGTAGCCGACGTCGGGCACGGGCCGGTAGAACAGGGCCCCGACGAAGCGCCCGAGGACGTAGAAGACGACGGTGATGGAGTAGCCGGCGAAGAGCGGATCGCGGGTCAGGGTGGCGAACGTCAGGTCCTTCGTGAGCCAGACGAAGCCGAGGATGACGGCGGCGTAGGCGGCGATGACGACCTGGGTGACGAGCCGGAGGACGCGGGGAAGCGCCGTCATGCCGTCCCCGCGGAACCGTCGGGCCCGCTTCGGCCCGAAGCCGCCGGTCACAACAGCACCACGTGGTCGGCCCGGGTGCCGCGCGTCGCCCCGACGGCGTCGAACACCAGCGGGGCGTGGGCGACGACGGCGCCGTAGTCGATGCCCGGGTGGGCGGTGAGGATGACGACACCGTCGGCTCCGGCCAGGAGCTCGGGCGAGAGAGGGACGGATTCGAGCCGGGGCAGCTCCTCGGTGGGCGTGTCAGGGTGGACCCGCGAGAAGTCGCCGTGGCGCCGGCCGGCCAGCACCACCCGGGCCACGAATGGGTCGTGGTAGGCACAGTCGGCGCCGGCGGCCACCAGACGGTGGAGGACGTTCAGCGCCGGGGATTCGCGCACGTCGTTGACGCCCGCCTTGTAGGTGAGGCCGAGGACGATCAGGCGGGAACCCCGCAGGGCCCGGCCCACATCGTTCAGCATCTCGGTGACCCGGCTGACGATGTGTTCGGGCATGCGGTTGTTGACCGCCCGGGCGTGCTCGACGAAGCCGATGCCGAACCCGAGGTACTGCTCCACCCGCCACGACAGGTAGCTCGGGTCGATGGCGATGCAGTGCCCACCGACACCGGGCCCGGGCCAGAACGGCATGTAGCCGAAGGGTTTGGTGGCCGCCGCCTCGAGGGCCTCCCAGATGTCGACGCCGATGGAAGGCGCGATGGTGGCCAGCTCGTTGACCAGGGCGATGTTGACCTGCCGGAAGGTGTTCTCGATCAGCTTGGTCATCTCCGCCTGCCGGGGGGACGAGGTCCGCACCACCCGGTCGACGAGGGCGGCATAGAAGAGGGCGGCGATCTCGGTGTCGAGGGGGGTGACGCCGGCCACCACCTTCGGGGTCTCCCTCAGCCGGCGTCCGTCTCCCGGGTTGATGCGTTCCGGCGAGTAGGCGAGGGAGAAGTCGCGCCCGGCCACCAGTCCGGTCGATTCCAAAAGGGGCCGCACCACCTCTTCGGTCGTTCCCGGATAGGTCGTCGACTCCAGCACGACCAGCTGGCCGGGCCGGAGCACGTCGGCGACGTCGGCCATGGCCGCCTCCACCAGGGAGAGGTCGGGGTTCCCGTCCCGCAACGGCGTGGGGACGGCGACGAGGATGACGTCGGCGGCGATGAGCACCCGCGGGTCGGTGCTGAACTGGGCCCGATCCTCCCAGGCCAGGTCGTCGTCGGCCCAGGTCAACTCGTGGTCGGGAACGCTGGCCAGGTGGGACCGTCCGTCCCGCAGGCCCTTGACCTTCTCGGCATCGGAATCGATGCCGATCAACCCGAAGCCTTCGGCCCAGGCTGCCATGAGGAGGGGAAGACCGACGTAGCCGAGTCCGACGACGCCGACGGTCGCACTGCGGTCGGAGATGTGGTCGGCCAGAGCGAGGAGAGTCGGCGGCGCTTCGGCCAGGGCAGGGATTTCACGGCGCGACAAGATCAATATCGCCTCCCATACTGTTGGCGGCTCCCAGCTCCGAAGACGGGTATCGGAGCGGCCGGCGCCGCCCTCAACCGTTGCCGCCCGGGTTTGAGTTGGCCTTAACGGCGCCGGCACGGACTTGGTCCGGTATGAGAGCTATGAATCCGCCGGAGCGAAGTGAGGCGGCGCGCGGGTCCATCGGCCCCCGGGAATCGGGACGTTGGGCCCTCCCTCCAGCAGGCGGTGACGGGGATGCTGGGAGGAGTCGCCCGAGAGGGGCGCATTTCCCGCAAGGAGAAACCATGTCCGTACCTTCGAGCCGTATCGCCCGTCCGCCCCGGCCCATGATCCGAGTCGTCCCGCCCTCCAAGAACGGCAAGGACGTCCACGTCGGAAGGTTCGTCACCAGGCCGAGCACCTCCCACGACCTCGTGTGCCGGAAGGGCTGCTGACCGGGCACGAGCCGGGCCCGAAGCGGCACGACCCGTCACGAAGCGACAAGTAGAACCGCCGCTCCCGTGATCCGGTCGTGGGCGAGATCGGCGAGGGCCCGGTCGGCTTCGTCGAGCGGGTAGGGCTGGGTGCTGACCCGCAATCCGATCCGGGCGGCGAGAGCCAGGAACTCCTCGCCGTCAGCCCGGGTGTTGGCCGTCACGCTGCGGACCTGGCGCTCGTAGAAGAGGTGGCGCTGGTAGTCGAGCGGGGGGATCTCGGTCACGTGGATGCCGGCCAGGGCCAGCGTCCCGCCCCGGTCGAGGGCGGCCAGGGCGACGGGCACCAGCTCGCCGGCGGGAGCGAAGAGGATGGCGGCGTCGAGGGGTTCGGGGGGCGGGGCATCGACAGGGCCCGCCGAGGCGGCACCGAGGTCGAGGGCGTGGCGCCGGGCATCGGGCGAGCGGGTGAGCACATGGACGGTGGCCCCCTCGGCCAGGGCGACCTGGGCGGCGAGGTGGGCGGAGGCTCCGAAGCCGTAGATCCCGAGGCGCCCCGCCGGTGGCAGCTGGGCCCGGCGCAGGGCCCGGTAGCCGATGATGCCGGCGCAGAGCAGAGGCGCGGCCTGCTCGTCGTCGAACGCCGGGGGCAGGCGGTAGGCGTAGGCCTCGTCCACCACGGCCCATTCGGCGTAGCCGCCATCGGCGTCCCAGCCGGTGAAACGGGGATCGGGACACAGGTTCTCGGCGCCCCGCCGGCACCAGCGGCACCGCCCGCAGGTGGCCCGCAGCCAGGCGATCCCCACCCGGTCGCCGGCCCGGAAGCGGGTGCACCCCTCGCCCAGGGCGTCGACGGTGCCCACGACCTCGTGACCGGGAACGACCCCGGGGCGGCGGGGAGCGAGGTCCCCCTCGGCCAGGTGGAGGTCGGTCCGGCACACCCCGCAGGCCGCCACCCGCACCCGGATCTCGCCGGCGGCGGGCTGCGGCACGGGCCGGGTGATGGGCACCAGCGGCTGGGAGTCGATGGGCCCGGGACGGTCGACCGCCCACGCGCGCATGCCCGAGGCTATTCGGCGGCGAAGGCCTGGAAGAAGGTCGGGAAGGTCCCGAGCACCCCGAGCCCGACAAGGACCAGAGCGATGGTGAGCGCCCGGCGGGTCTCGAACGGCCGGTTTCGCAAGACGACGTGGAGGACGGCCCAGGAGATGAGCCAGGCGAGGACGGCCATGCCCGTCTTCCCCGACAGGGGGCCGACGTCGTCCTTCCAGCTCAGCCAGTCCTTGAAGCCGGCGCTGGCCTCGGCCAGGGTGGTGAAGACGCCCATGGCCAGGCAGCCGACGCCGCCGGCCAGGACGGCGGCAGAGACGGGGCCCTCGGGCCGGTCGGGGCCGCCGATCCCGGGAAGGACGGTCTCGACGTGGCGGGTGTCTTCGACGGTGCGCATCGTGAGGCTCCTCAGGTGACGGGTGCGACTTTGGTGATGAAGGCGCCGAAGGCGCCGGCGACGATGGCGAAGAGGAAGGAGAGGACGAACAGCGTCATGGCCGCCTTGCGGGCCTTGTCGTGGCGAATGAGGTTGACGCCGTAGTAGACGACGATGAAGGCGGCGACCGTGGCCAGGATGGGGCTCAGCCAGGCGATGTGCTCCTTCCACTCCATGCCGAAGGTGTGCCAGTCGGCGGTGGCGGGATCGGCCAGGAGGGTCGCCTTCGGACTGGTGGGCGCCGGGTCCCGGTACCACGGGTACACGATCCACGTCCCGGTGATGACCGTGCCCCAGGCGGCGGTGGCCATGGCCACCACGCCGATCTTGAGTCGGCGCATCCGCTCGGCGGTTCCCGCCGGTGTCACCCAGGCGTAGCGCAGGCTGTAGAGGCCCGCCAGCCCGCCGCCGAAGGCGAGGAGGAACAGGGCACCGAACCCCATCCCGTGGATGAGCGCCCACCATTCCCGGTCGGTGAAGTGCATGCCGCCTCCTTCAGGTCTACGGCGATTCTCCGGCGCCGGCGGATGCGGCAGCGAGGGCCGAAAGTCCTGGTCTCGGGGGCCGTTCGGTGGTCAGCTCCCGCACCACCTCCCCCGCCGGCGCCGAGCGGTCCAACCAGTGACCGCCGGTAGCGGTCGTCGTCGGCGGACAGTCCCTGATAGAGGAGCTCGAGCCCGCCGGCATCGGTGGGCGCCACCGGCCTGACCGTCAGTGCGCGCCCCCCCGGGAGCGGGAAGCTCCAGACGTCGGGCATGGAGCCGCTACTCCGGCTCCTCCCAGTCGAAGAAGTGGTCGGTGTAGCCCCGTCCGACCCAGCCGTTGGGGTTGGGCAGGCCGGAATTGAGCCAGAGCCGGGGGGTCTCCGTGCACCCTCCGGCCACCACCACGACCTTCGCCTCCTCGGTGGAGAGCTCGCCGGTGCGGGTGTC
>JBIOUX010000224.1:0-18743 GCA_044867425.1 Acidimicrobiia bacterium
CGGCCAGGCGGTCCATGGAGAAGGTGGCGGCCCGGGCCGCCCCCGCCTCCACCAGAGCGGAGGTCAGGTCCCCGTCGGAGAGGACCCGGCCCAGCGCCTCGGCCAGGGCGTTGGCGTCGCCCGGCGGGACGAGGAGCGCCTCCCGGTGGTGGCGGGCCACGTCCCGGTAGCCAGCGATGTCCGATGCCACCACCGGGGTGCCCGCCGCCATGGCTTCAAGGAGCACCACCCCGAACGACTCTCCGTGCAGGGAGGGGGCGCAGAAGACGGCGGCAGCCCGCAGCCGGCGGGCCAGCTCCTCGTCCGAGAGGCGACCGACCCACTCCACCCGCCCCTGACCCTCCGGTGCCTCCTGGCGCAGGCGTGCCGTCTCGGGCCCCTCGCCCGCCACCCACAGGACGGTGTCGGCGGGCAAGCGGGCGAACGCCTCCAGCAGCGCGTCGAGACCCTTGCGGGGCTCGTGCCGGCCCACGAACAGCACCGCCTTGCGCTTCGTGGGCCAGGGGTCGGCCTTGGCGAAGCGGTCGATCTCGACACCGTTGGGCAGGACCCGGCAGGCTCCGCCGAGCCAGCGTTCGGCGAGCTCCCGGGCCTCGGGCGACACCGCCGTGCGGGCCGTCAGGCGGCTCGAGAAGGCCCGCATCACCGGGCGCAGCCACACATAGGCCGGTACGCGTCCCGAGGCATGGAAGGTGCCGACCGACGGGGCGGAGCCCCAGAGCAGGGCGGCCTGGGTGGTGCCGGGGGCCAGCGGTTCGTGGAGGTGGATCACGTCGGGCGCCTCCACCCGCAGCACCTCCACGGTGCGGCGCATGGCGGCGGGATAGGGAGCGATGGGCGCCACCGAGCCGTTGGCGGCGAAGGGGATGCTGTGCCCGGCGTCGACCACGCCCGGTTCGGGGGGCGCCCCGTCGCAGGGTCCCACCACCGAGGCCGCCACCCCCTGGGCCCGCAGTGCCCGGGCCAGCCCCAGGACCTGGCCCTGGACCCCGCCGGGACGGGCCAGCGAGTACGGGCAGACCAGCAGGACTCTCACGCTCCAGCCACCGCCTCGAAGTCGCTCGGCCAGTTGGGCTGGAGGAGGTGCCACTGCTCGGGCGCCCGGCGCACCAGCCCCTCGAGCTCGCCGGCCAGAACCTGAGTGATGCGGCCGATGTCCTCCCGCAGCCGCCCTTCCCGGGCGACGGGGATCGGGGGGCGGAAGATCAGCCGGTACCGGTGGGGGCCGTCGAAGAGCAGGGCTCCCGGGACGATGTCGACGCCGGCCCGCAGCGCCAGGATGGCGGGTCCGCCAGGCAGGGTGGTGCGCTCGCCGAAGAACTCGACCTCGACGCCCGTGCCCGACAGGTCACGGTCGGACAGCAAGCCGACGACCCGGCCGTCCTGGAGCGCCCGGAGCAGGATCGACCCGGCGCCGTCACCGGTGGGCACAACCTCCATGCCCAATCGACGGCGGTTGGCGCAGAACCACTCGAAGAGCTCCGGCGGCTCCAGGGCCTCGACCACGGTGACGGGCCGGTAGCCGGCGGTCGCCATCCAGGCGCCGCCCAGGTCCCAGTTGCCCATGTGGGGGGTGACCATGAGAACACCCCGGCCGCCGGCGGTGGTCGACTCGACGTGCTCCCATCCCTCGATGGCGATCCTCCCGTCGAGGGACCGGGGCGTCTCAGGGGTGAGGCGGAACACCTCCAGCCAGTAGCGGGCGTAGGACCGGAACGTCTGGTTCACCGCCCGGTCCAGCGCCGAGCCGGAGAGTCCCGGGCCATGGACGCGCCGCAGGTGACGGGCGAGCATGGTCCGCCGGCCCCGCATGGCCAGGCCAAGCACCGCACCCAGCATTCCCGCGCCCGGCCGGGTGAGGCGCTCGGGCAGGCCGAGGGCCACCGCCGCGCCGGCGCGATAGGCGAGGTAGGTCAACCGGGCCCGGGCGTCGCCGGTAGCCACCGGTTCGAGTTAGGGACGGGTCCGGCCCCGCAGCTTCCGCAGCTGGGACCGCATCCCGGCGGGCGAGTGCCGGGAGTCCGCCCACCACCGGGCCAGGCGGGACTGCCCCGGGTCGGAGGGGGGCGGGCGGGACGACACCATCCAGCGCACGGGGCGGGCGCGCTCGCCCGGGGGCCGGGCGTCCACCCGCCAGCGGGCCAGCCGGGACTCGGATGAGCCGGCAGGCCAGGAGCTGATCCACCACGCCCGGCTGGCCTCGGCGCCCTCCCGGGCCGGGCTGGCCTGGCGCCACACGCTGATGAACCGCTGCACCACGGTGACCCCGGAGGTGACGAGGAGGATCCACAGCGCCGGGACCAACTGGGAGAAGAGCAGGCCGGTGCCGAGCACCGCCATCCGCTCGGCCCGCTCCATGAGCCCGCCCTTGCCCTCGAGCCCGAGCGCTTCGGCCTTGGCCCGCTCGTAGGACACGAGCATGGCGCAGGAGGCCACGGCGAAGGGCAGGAGCGTCAGGTGGGGTTCGCGCCCGGCCAGCCACCAGGTGGCGCCGCCCAGCACCAGGGCGTCGGAGACCCGGTCGGCCACCGAGTCGAAGAAGGCCCCCCGGTTGCCGTTGGTCCCGCCCGCCTTGGCCACCGCCCCGTCGAGGAGGTCGGTCATGCCGGCGACGAAGTAGCCGCAGGTGGCGAGGAACAGGTGCCCGCTGGCGATGGCGGCACCGGTGAAGGCGGACGCAGCCAGGCCCAGGAGGGTGATCTGGTCGGCGGTGAACCCGGCGGCGCGCAAGCGGACCCCGATGGGGCGAAGAACCTTCTCCGCCCCGCCGCGCATCCGATGATCCAGCATGTGGCCCACTTCCAAGTGCTCGCGCCAGTTCGCACAAGAGGTTAGCAGCGGCCCTGACCAGGACCGTCGATCGAGCGTCGGGCGTACAATCTCCCGTCCATCCGTCTGCCGGCTTTGGAGGATCTCGCGTGAAGACCTTTCCCTCGGCCAAGATCCGCAACGTCGCCCTCGTCGGCCACGGCGGGGCGGGGAAGACCACGCTCACCGAGGCGCTCCTCCACATGGCCGGCGTCACCCAGCGCATGGGCCGGGTGGAGGATGGCACCACGGTGTCCGACTTCGACCCCGAGGAGCACAAGCGGGGCATCTCGGTCGGGCTGTCGGTCCTGCCCTTCGAGTACGAGGGTCACAAGATCAACCTGCTCGACTGCCCCGGCTACGCCGACTTCGTCGGGGACGTCGTGGCCGCCCTGCGGGTGGCGGACCTGGCCCTGTTCGTCATCTCCGCCGTGGACGGCGTCGAGGTGCAGGCCGAGATCGCCTGGAAGCTGGCCGAGGCCGCCGGCATCCCCCGGGCCTTCTTCGTGAACAAGCTGGACCGGGACCGGGCCAGCTTCCAGCGCACGATGGACGAGCTCAAGTCCCACTTCGGAGCCGGGGTGGCTCCTCTGCAGCTCCCCATCGGGGAGGAGGCGGCGCTGTCGGGGATCGTCGACCTGCTCACCGACACCGCCTACACCTACGACGGCGAGGCGCGGACGGGCACGGCCGGCGAGGTTCCCGACAGCCTGGCCGACCAGGAGCACGCCGTCCACGACGCCCTGGTGGAGGGCATCGTGGTGGCCGACGACGACCTCATGGAGCGCTACCTGGGCGACGAGCCCATCGCCGCCAAGGAGCTGGCCGGGGCTCTGGCCAAGGGCATCGCCTCGCGCACCGTCTTCCCGGTGCTGTGCGGCAGCGCCACCAAGCTGATCGGCGTCGACCGGCTGGCCCGGTTCCTGGTGGAGGAGGCCCCTGCGCCGGCCGTCAGCGGCGACGGGCCGCCGGCCGCCTTCGTGTTCAAGACCATCGCCGACCCTTACGTGGGCCGGGTCAACGTGTTCAAGGTGCACTCCGGCAGCGTGCGGCCCGACGCCGTGCTGACCAACGGCCGGACGGTGGCCGACGAGCGCCTCCATCAGCTCTTCACCCTGCGGGGCAAGGATCAGGAGCCGGCCGCCGAGGTGCCGGCGGGCGACATCGCGGCGGTGGCCAAGCTCGGTGACGTCTCCACCGGTGATGTCCTCGCCCAGCGGGGAGCCGACATCTCGATCGAGCCCTTCGAGCCGCCTCAGCCGGTCCTCCCCACCGCCATCAAGCCCAAGTCCAAGGCCGACGAGGACAAGCTGGCCAACGCCCTTCACAAGCTCCAGGACGAGGACACCGTCATCCGCATCGAGCGCAACCCCGAGACCCACCAGACCCTGCTGTGGGGCATGGGCGAGACGCACCTGTCCATTGCCCTGGAGAAGCTGGCCCGCAAGTACGGCGTGGAGGTGGAGCAGGAGGAGGTCAAGGTCGCCTACCGGGAGACGGTCACCAGCAAGGCCGAGGCGGAGGGCAAGTACAAGAAGCAGACCGGCGGTCACGGCCAGTTCGGGGTCGCCTTCCTGCGGGTGGAGCCACTGGAGCGGGGGGCCGGCTTCGAGTTCGCCGACGCCATCGTGGGCGGCGCCATCCCCCGCCAGTTCATCCCCGCCGTGGAGAAGGGCATCGCCGACACCATCGTCAACGGCGGCGCCCTCGGGTTCCCCGTGGTCGATGTCAAGGTCACCTGCTACGACGGGAAGTACCACCCCGTCGACTCGTCCGAGATGAGCTTCAAGATGGCGGGGTCACTGGGCTTCAAGGAGGCGGCCCAGAAGGCCCGGCCCATCCTCCTCGAGCCCATCTCCGAGCTCGTCATCGTCGTGCCCGAGGCCTACCAGGGCGACGTCATGGGCGATCTCAACTCCAAGCGGGGTCGGATCCAGGGCACCGCCGCGCTGGGCAACGGCGAGCAGGAGATCACGGCTCTGGTGCCCACGTCGGAGGTCCTGCGCTACGCCATCGACCTCCGCTCCCTCACTGGCGGCCGGGGTCGGTTCGTCGCCACCCACTCCCACTACGACCCCGCCCCGCCCCACCTGGCCGACAAGATCGTGGCCGAGGCGGCGGCGGCCAAGGAGGGCTAACCCCCCGTCGCGCGTTAGCCGAACCCGGGTCACAGCCGGGTTTCGCTAACGCGCGATGTGATCGACGGCGGCGCGGAGGGCGGCGGCGAAGACGGGACCGCGGGTGAAGGGGGCCATGTGGTCGGCGTCGACCTCGAAGACGCGGGCCCGGGTGGCGCGAGCCAGCCGGCGCTGCTTGGCCGGCGGGACGAGCTGGTCCCGGGTGGTGAGCACCACGGCACAGGGCACGTCCATCCCGGCGGCCAAGGGCCGCCCGTCGTAGGTCGACAGGGCCCGCCCCGCCCCGGCCAGGTCGGTCGGGTAGCCCCGGTGGAACTCGCCGGTCACCCACGCCCGGTAGGGCTCGAGGGTGGGGCACTCCTCGAGCGTCTCCCGCAGGACCCGCTCGACGAGCCCGTCGCCCGTCCCGCTGCGCAGCGCCACCTCGAAGACGCTCATCCCCCGCCACACCAGGCGGTCCTTCAGGCTCTCGCTCCATTCCAGGGCGGTCCCCGAGAACACGATGCCGCCCACCAGCGCGGGGTGGCGATGCCAGAGCAGCATGGCGATGGCGCCCCCCATGGAGAAGCCCACCACCACCGCCGGCCCCACCCCGAGGTGGCGGAGGAGGGCGGCGGCGTCATCGGCGCAGTCCTCCAGGGAGAAGGGCTGCTCCGAGCGGATGCCTCGCCCGTGGCCCCGGTGGTCGAGGGCCAGCACCCGGTAGGCGGGGGACAGCTCGTCGAAGGAGGTGAAGAAGTTGAGGTCTCCCGAGACCGTCCAGCCATGGAGCAGCAGGACGGGCGGAGGCCCGGTGTTCTGGCTGCTCCCCACCAGACCGGGCGGCCCCGTATCCCGGATGAAGACCTCACCCCGTCCGGGGAGGTCGACCACCCGGCCAGGAGGTAGCGGAGGAGGAATGGATGCCTCGGGCTGGCGGTGGTCGAGGGGCCGGGCCAGCCGGGACAGGCGGCGGGCCTCGTCCCGGAGGACGGGGTTGATGACCACGGCGGCGGCCGCGGCGCCGGCCACGACCCCGCCGGCAGCCATGAGCTTGGCGGCGCGGGCGACGTTCACGGCGGGCGAGACTACGCCCGCAGCTCAGATCCAGGCGTAGCCCGAGACGGCGAGGCCGACGGCGCCGGCGCCCATGACCAGGACGAGGAGGAGCAGGCCCAGCACGGCCCAGTTCGGGGTTCCCGCCGGAACCTCTGGTTCCGGTGGGGTGGAGCGGCGCTCACGCTCGTACGTCGGCATCCCGTCCAACTCGCCTCCCGCCCTCGGTTCCGCCCAGGGATACGACCGTCCCGATGCGCCGGCATCGCGGACTTGGCCCTGGTATCGGCGTCCGGTTGGTCCTGCTTGAGGGCTTTTGGGCGGGCGACGGAAGGCAGATCGCCGGAGGCGCCGCGGACCCGATCAGCTCCGGGGCGGCAGGACCGGCAATTCCAACCGGGGCCGGCGGGCCACGTCGGCGCTGAGCGGCCGGTGCTTCCGCAGGGCGGCCTTGGCCAGGGCGATCGCCTTGTCCAGCTGGGGCTCCTTGCCGCTCACGTGGTCCTGGGGCCGGATGTCGACCTCCACGTCGGGATCGGTGCCGTAGTTCTCCACGCTCCAACCCACGTCGGAGAACCAGAAGGCGTACTCCGGCTGGGTGGTCAAGCTCCCGTCCACCAGCATGTGCCGCGGGGAGATCCCGATCACTCCGCCCCAGGTCCGCTTGCCCACCACCGGGCCGAGGCCGAGCAGCTTGAAGCAGTGGGTGAAGATGTCGCCGTCGGAACCGGCGTGCTCGTTGGTCAGGGCCACCAGGGGCCCGGCGGGTGAATCGGCCGGGTAGGGCTCGGGGCTGCCCCAGCGGCTGATGTCGAACCCGATGCGCCGGCGGGCCAGCTTCTCCAGGACGAGCTGGGACACGTGGCCCCCGCCGTTGAAGCGGACATCCACGATGAGGGCGTCGCGCTCCACCTCGGCCAGGTAGGAGCGGTGGAACTCGGCGTAGCCCCGGGGCCCCATGTCGGGGACGTGGACGTAGCCGACCCGTCCCCCGCTGGCCTCGTGGACCCGGGCCCGGTTGGCTTCCACCCACTCCCGGTACCGGGCCGGGCGCTCGTCCCGCAGGGTGGTGACCACCACCGTGCGACGGTGGTTCCCCTCCGGCCCGGCCACGGCGAGTTCCACGGCCAGGCCGGCCTGGTTGACCAGCAGCTCGGCCGGGGTGCAGGCGGCGTCGACGGCCCGGCCGTTCACGGCCAGGAGGCGGTCGCCCGGACTCACCCCGATCCCCGGGTCCCGCAGGGGGGAATCCCCCTCGGAGTCCCAGGGATCGCCCGCCACCACGTGGGTGAAGCGCCAGGCGCCCGCCTCGGCGTCCCAGTCGAGGTCGGCGCCAAGATGGCCGAGGGCGTAGGCGGGGGCGGGCCGGTAGTCGCCGCCCAGCTCATAAGCGTGGGAGGTGCCGAGCTCGCCCTGCATCTCCCACATCAGGTCGGAGAACTCGAGCCGGGTGGCCACCTTCCCGATGAGGGGCACGTAGCGGTCGAGCACCGCCCACCAGTCCACCCCCGACATGTCCTCCACCCAGAAATGGTCCCGTTGCAGCCGCCACGCCTCCTTGAACATCTGGGCCCACTCCAGCCCGGGGTCGACCGACACCCGCACGCGGTCCAGGTCGAGCCAGCCCGAGCGCCGGCCGGGACCGTCGCCTTCGCTCTCGGACGGTTTCTCGCCCGCCTTCACCACCCGCAGGCGGCGGGCGGAGCGGTAGGCGAGGGTGTGGCCGTCGCGGGACACCTCGAAGTGGGAGATGCCACCGGCCAGGGTGTCGTGGCGCTGCTCGGCGAGGTCGTAGACCTCGAGGGAGCCACGGGGTCCGGGTGCGGCATTGCCCAGGGGATCCCGGCCCAGGCTGCCCTGGATGGGCCAGGAGGTGAACAGGATCCGGCCCTTGATCCCGACCACCTGGGTGTACCGACCCTCGGGCACGGGTACCGCCACCACCCGGTCGCTGATGCCCGCCAGGTCGATCCGGATGGGGGTGTCCTGGTCCGGGCCCTTGCCTTCGGCGGGGGCGGGACCGTCCTTTCCCTTGTCACCCTTTTTGTCGCTCTTGTCGTCACCGGCCTTGGGACCGAACCCGCGGGGCCGGGGGACGAAGGGCGACGGCTCGCCCGCCGTCAGCGTGACCAGATAGGGGCGCACCGCTTTGGGAAACCCGAGGTCGAAGTACAGGGCGTCGTAGACGGGGTCGAAGGTCCGGTAGGACAGGAAATAGAGGAACCTGCCTTCGGGGTCCCACGACGGGTGGATGTCTCGGAACTGCGGCCGGGTGACCACGTGGAGGTCGCCGCTCTCCAGCTCCCAGAGCTTGATGGAGACCGTCTTGGTCGACTGGGCGCAGGCGTAGGCCAGCCACCGCCCGTCGGGCGACCACACCACCCCGTTGAGGTGGCCGTGCTCCGAGCGGTCGAGCAGCCGGGAGGTGCCCGTCTCGAGATCGACGAGATGCAGCTCGTGGCGGTGGTTGGCCACCGCCACCCGCGTCCCTGTCTCTCCGGGGACACCCCGAGCCCCTGTTTCTCCGGGGACACCCCGAGCCCCGGACGGTGGGGTGGCCAGGTCGGTGATGCAGCCCAGGGGCAGGCCCTCGAGGCGCCGGGGCTCCTCCCCGGGCCGGTGCACCTCGATGGCGTCCTCCCCGCCCTCGTCCGACACCACCACCAGCGAGGAGCCATCCCCCACCCAGCGGGCCAGCCGGTAGCGCACGCCGTCGGGCTGGCCGTGCTGACGGACGGCCTCCTCCCACAGCGGCATGGTGAACAGCTTCCCCCTGGTCTCCAGGGCGATCGTGTGCCCGCCGGGGTGAAGGGCAAAGCCGGAGAGGTAGCGATCGGCGGCCACGAACCGGCGAGAACGCTGCACGCGGGGGCTGCGCAGGTCCACCTCCACGGGCGCCGAGGTGTCTGGCTCCGGGTCGTAGAGCCAGATCTCGGCTGCGTGCTGGTAGACGATGCGCCGCCCGTCGGTGCGGGCGAAGCGGGCGTAGTACTCACCATGGTCCGTGTGGCGGCGCAGGTCGCGGCCGTCGGGCCGGCACGAGTAGAGGTTGCCGATGCCCTCGTGGTCGGAGAGGAAGTACACCCGGTCCCCGACCCACATGGGTGAGGCGGGATTGCCCGGCAGATGAAGGAGCCGCTTGAAGGCGCCGGTGCCCCGCCGGTCGATCCACAGGTCGCCGGCGGTACCCCCCCGGTACCGCTTCCAGCGGGCCGGATCGGCCGTGTTCCGGCCCACGACGACCGCCTCGCCCGGCCCGAAGGCCACCTCCCGGGCGGGTCCGTAGGGCAGGCGTTCCACCGGACCCCCGGCGGGAGCCACGGCGTAGGGGTGGATGAGATGGTGGAAGGGCTGGTCGGCGTCGGACACGAACAGGACCCGCCCGTCCGGGGTGAACCCCCGCACCAGGGAGCTGGCCCCCAGCCAGGTCAGCCGGCGGGCTGCGCCACCCGTGGCGGGCATGCACCACACCTCGGGGTGGTGCTCGTCCCGGCTGGTGAAGGCGACCCACTCGGACGACAGGGCGGGATGGCTCACCTCCGAGAGGTTGGCCGTCAGGCGGCGGGCCAGTCCGCCGCCGGCGGGTACGACCCACAGATCGTCCTCGGTCACAAAGGCGATGGTGTCGCCGCAGAGGCTGGGATGGCGCAGGTAGCCCGTACTGCCGGCCATGGCTGGTCAACTTAACAACCGGTATCGTCCCCGTATGGACGTTCGGGAGCTTCTGGGTCCCGACGTGTCGGGCAGCCCCCGCCTCTCGTGGCGGGAGGAGATGATGACCGTCGGCCTCGGCGCCTGGATGCTGGTCGGCGGTTTCATCGACGGATGGGCCCACCTCAACGTCTCCCGCACCGACTCGGCGCTGAGCCCCTGGCACGCGGTGTTCTACACCGGCTACCTGGCTCTGGCGGCGTGGCTCGTCCGGCTGGTGCGCGGGCACCGGCCCCCGCCCCCCGGCTACCGGTTGGCGCTGGTGGGGGTGGTGGTGTTCGGCGCCGGGGCCGTGTTCGACGGGCTGTGGCACGGCGTCTTCGGGGTGGAGGCCGACGTGCCCTCGTTGCTGAGCCCATCGCACCTCACCCTGGCCGCCGGCATGGTCCTCATGTTCTCCGGCCCGTTCCGGGCGGCGTGGCGGGACCCGGCCGACGACCGGGCGCCGGGCTTTTCGGCCTTCCTCCCCGTGGCCGGCTCGCTCACGCTGGTGGTGGGCATCGTCTCCTTTTTCTTCATGGAGCTCACCCTGTTCCGTGACCCCTTCGCCAACCAGTCGGTGGCGGAGTGGCTGGCCCGCTACCAGGACCACGGGATGGAGCCCGGCTTCTTCGCCCTCCAGCGCATCCAGGACACCGAGGTGCGGGGCGTGGCCGCCCTGCTCATCAGCGCCCTGCTGCTCACCGTCCCGGTGCTGCTGCTCCGGAGCCGCTGGCGCACCCCGCCGGGCACGGTGACGTTTCTCTTCGGGTCGGTGGCCGTGCTCATGACCGGCCTGGACAGCTTCGAGCACTGGCCCTTCCTGGTGGCGGCGGTCGCCGCCGGCGCCGCCGGCGACTGGGCCATCTCCCGCCTCGGGTTCCGCCTCGCCGGTGCCGCGGGGCCCGCCCTGCTCACCGCCGGCTACGTGGCCGCCCTGGCCGTCTGGCACGGGGTCGGCTGGGTGGCCGAGCTGTGGACGGGTTCGATCGTCCTCTCCGCCGCCGCCGGCTGGACCCTCGCCTGGCTGATGACAGCCTCCGGGCCGAATCCGCTCAACGGCGGCGAAACCGCCCGCGGCGGCCGCAACCCCTTCGAATAGGAAAAAGAGGGTCTCGAGGGTCCTTCCAGAATTATCACTCTACGTGGTCCAAATCGCCACGCACAGCGAATATCTGTCAGCGAGCGCCGGCACCCCGCGCCCGCCGACGAGGGCGGCGAGTCCCCGGCTGACCACGGACACGACCTGCCGGTGCACGAGGCCGAGTTCCGAGGGGGCGGTCTCCTCTCCGGGCTGCTCGGCTCCCGGTCGGGACTCTTCGACGGTCTCTTCAGCCTCCTGGTGGGACGCTTCTGATCCCCGGCCATCGGGATCGAGCCTACGTGCCGGTCCAGTCCTCGGGGTTGTCCTCGATGTAGTGGCCGATCACCGCTCCGTCGACGGCGTCGAGCTCGACGAGACCCCGCTTGGAGGGGGGTTCGTCGGCCGAGTAGAGCAGCACCCGCCAGGTGGGCCGGCTGCGCAGGCCCCGCCAGGCCAGCTGGGCGGAGGCGTGACCGACGGGGAACCCCACGGCGCCAGCGGCGGCGGCCAGGGCGGCGGTCTCGTCCACCCGCCGGGGCCAGGCACAGGCCCACTGGTAGGCGGCGAGCGCCACCAGGACCAGGGCGGCCATCAGCAGGCCCGAGTTGCCGGAGGCGGCGAAGCCGGCGGCGCACAGACCGGCCACGGCCAGAACGGTCACGGCCCCCAGGCGCCGGCGGGCGATGTCGGGCACCTGGTAGGGCCGGGTGACGGTGACGTCGAGCTCCTCCGGGAGTTCGTCACTCGCGGTCATGTCGGGGACACCCCGGACCCCGGGTGGGGCCAGACCTTGCGCAGCTTGTCCCAGGTGGTGTGCAGGTCCTCGGAGATGACCCGGGCTTCCGCCACCGTGGTCATGAAGTTGGTGTCGCCGTCCCAGCGGGGCATGGCGTGCCAGTGGATGTGACCCGGCACTCCGGCGCCCGCCACCCGGCCCAGGTTCACGCCCAGGTTCAGCCCGTGGGGCCGGCTCGCCTCCTTGAGCGCCACCACCGCCCGCTGGAGGGCGGCGAAGATGGCCGCCCCTTCCTCCTCGGTGAGTCCCTCCAGCTCGGCCTCGTGCCGCAGGGGAGCCACCATCAGGTGCCCCGACGTGTAGGGGAAGGCGTTGAGGACGGAAAAGGTCAGGTCGGTCCGCTCCAGGATGAAGACATCCTCGTCGTCGGAGGCCGCCAGGGTGCAGAACAGGCAGCCGTCCTCGTCATCGGAGGCGGCGAGACCAGTGACATACGGCGACCGCCAGCCCGCCCAGATCCGCTCCAAGCTCAACTTCTGGCGTCGACTTCCGCGCGGATCCGGTCGATGAGGTCGGCGACGGGGACGTCCCGCTCCGGGCGCTCCGTGCCCCGGGCGTTGACCCCCACGGTGTCGGCTTCGGTGTCGGCGTCACCCACCACCAGCACGTAGGGGATCTTCTCCAGCTTGCCCCGGCGGACCCGGGCACCCAGCGTGTCGTGGGTGGCATCGGTGGACTCGGCCCGGAAGCCGGCCTTCCGCAGCCGTTCCACCACCGAGGCGGCGTAGGCGTCGTGACGGTCGGCCACCGGCAGCACCAGCGCCTGCACCGGCGCCAGCCAGGTGGGGAAGGCGCCGGCGTAGTGCTCGACCAGGATCCCGAAGAAGCGCTCCACCGACCCGAACAGGGCCCGGTGGATCATGATCGGCTGGTGCCGCTCGTTGTCGGCGCCGACGTAGCCCAGGTTGAAGAGGTGCGGGAGGTTGTAGTCGACCTGGAGGGTGGACAGCTGCCAGCGCCGGCCGATGGCGTCCCGCAGGTGCACGTCGATCTTGGGGCCGTAGAAGGCGCCCTCGCCCTCGGCGATGGTGTACGGCAGTCCTGACGCCTTGATGGCCTCGATGAGGGCGTCGGTGGCCAGCTCCCAGTCCTCGTCGGTGCCCACCGACTTCTCCGCCGGCCGGGTCGACACCTCGGCCTCGAACTCGGTGAACCCGAAGGTGCGCAGGACGCGCAGCACGAAGTCGAGCAGGGACGTCAGCTCGGGGACGATCTGGGACCGCTCGCAGAAGATGTGGCTGTCGTCCTGGGTGAAGCCCCGGGTGCGCAGCAGGCCGTGGAGCACGCCCGAGCGCTCGTAGCGGTACACGGTCCCGAACTCGAACAGGCGGAGCGGCAGCTCCCGGTAGGACCGGGTCCGCGAGCGGTAGATCAGGATGTGGAAGGGACAGTTCATCGGCTTGGGGTAGTACTTGGCCCCTTCCATCTCCATGGGCGGGTACATCCCCTCGGCGTACCAGTCGAGGTGCCCGCTCGTCTCCCACAGCACCGACTTGGCGATGTGGGGACTGACCACGAACTCGTAGCCGCCGTGCTCGTGCTCGGCCCGGGAGAAGTCCTCCATGATCTTGCGCACCAGGGCGCCCTTGGGATGCCACACGGCCAGGCCGCCGCCCAGCTCCTCGGGGAAGGAGACCAGGTCGAGCTCCACGCCGAGGCGCCGGTGGTCGCGCCGCTCCGCCTCGGCCAGGCGGTGGAGGTGGTCGTCGAGGGCCGCCTTGGTGGCCCACGCCGTCCCGTAGACGCGCTGGAGCATGGGCCGGCGCTCGTCCCCCCGCCAGTAGGCGCCGGCCACCTTCTGGAGCTTGAAGTGGCCCAGGCGGTCGGTGGAGGGCACGTGCGGGCCCCGGCACAGGTCGACGAAGGAGTCGTTGCGGTACACCGACACCTCGCCGGCGGCCGCTCCCTCGGACGTCTCAGCGCCCTCGATGATCTCCCGCTTGTAGGGCTGGTCGGCGAAGAGCTCCAGGCCGGCGTCCCGGTCGAGCTCCTCCCGGACGAAGGACTGGCCCTGGGCCACGATCTCCCGCATGCGGGCTTCGATGCGCTCCAGATCAGCCTCGGTGAAGTGGGCGCCGCCGGGCAGCTCGAAGTCGTAGTAGAAGCCGTCGGCGATGGGAGGCCCGATGGCGTAGCAGGCCCCGGGAAACAGGTCCAGGACGGCCTGGGCCAGGACATGGGACGTGGAGTGGCGCAGGATCTCGAGGCCCTCGGGGGAGTCGCCCGTCACCACCGCCAGGGTGGCGTCGTCGGTGAGCGGCCGGCCGAGATCGACCAGCGCCCCGTCGACCCGGGCGGCCACCGCCGCTTCCGCCAGGCGCCGGCCGATCGACGCCGCCACTTCCGCCGGCGTGACACCGGCGGGATAGCTCCGGGTCGACCCGTCCGGCAGCGAGACGGTGACCTGATCGCTCAACCGGCGCTAATCCTCGGCCGAGGGCACCTCGTCGAGCATGACCTCGTCAGCGCCGTTGTCCTCGCTCTCGATGACCTCGATGACCTCGACGTCCTCGCTGTCCTCGACGACCACGGCAGCCCGGTCTTCAGCTTCCTCGCTCCGGGGCGGACGCCCCGGCCCACCCCGGCCGCCGCCGCCGCCCCGGCCCCCGCGGCCTCCGAGGCGCTCGGCCACCGTCCGCTTGGCGTAGGGCAGCAGGGCCAGTTCCCGGGCCGTCTTGATGGCCACGGCCACTTCCCGCTGGTGGCGGTTGCAGTTGCCGGTGGTCCGCCGGGCCTTGATCTTGGCCCGCTCGGACAGGAAGCGCCCGAGGAGGTTGGCGTCCTTGTAGTCGACCCAGGGAATCGAGTCGCGACAGAAGATGCACACCTTGGGCTTGCCCCGCCGTCTCATGGCGGCAGCGGCGGGCGCACGCTTGGAGCTGCGGTTGCGGTCGTTGTTCCGGGCCATAGAGGCGGCAGCCTAGCAGCGGCGTGCCTACTTTCCGCCCCGCCATTCGGCCTGGAAGTCGGCCAGGCCCTTGCCGTAGAGGGACCGCAGGGCGGCGTCGATGTGGTAGTCCATCGTGCCCGGGGCGATGCGGTCTTCGCCCGCCTCCACCAGCAGGTCGAGGGGCGCGTCGCGCCCTTTGGCCTGGGCCAGGAAGGCCACCGCCGAGGTGGACTCCTGGTAGGCGGCCACGATGGCGTCCAGCCCGCCGGTGGTGAACTCGTAGTCCTCGGGCAGCACCTCGTCGCTGCCCGGCACCTCGGCGGGGCGCCCCCGCCCGTTGGCCATCCAGTCGGCCACACCCTCGTGCACCCAGGCGGGCACGAAGGGTCCGGTCAGGGGGAAGGCGGCCACGTGCACGAACTCGTGGTGCAGGGTCTCGAGCTGGAACGACCGCCGGCTGCGGGCCAGGTTGACGTCCTGGACGAACACCCGGGGGGCGGTCGATTCCCACCCCCGGTCCCGGTCCACGGCGGCGGCGGCGAAGGCCACGAAGTTGGTCAGGTCGAAGGTGGACTGGAGCATCTCGGCCAGTTGGTCGACGGAGTGCGGGAGGATCAGGAGGATCTGGTCGGGCAGGGGCAGGTCGAAGCCGGTGGCCAGCCGGTCCCGGGCCTCTTCGGCCAAGCGGAGCAGCGTCTCTGCCCGGGGGCGGTCGGCGGGGGCGAAGAGCACCGTGAAATGGGAGGACCGGGCCTGGGCGACGGGGCCGAAGTCCCACAGGTTGCGGCTCGACGGGAGGCCGAGATCCTCCACGTCGGTGTCGGAGACGATCCGCCACTTCCCCTCCCGGAGGAGGAACGTGTAGAAGAAGCCGTCGAGGGCGTCGACGGTGTCCACGCCCTCGATGCGGTAGCGCGCCTCCACCGCCGGCAGGAACACGTCGTCGGCGGCATAGCGGCCCCGGAGCCCCGCGGCCAGGTCCGGGATCTCATCGGTGCGCAGGATGAGCTCGTAGTCGGACAGGGGGACGGAGCGCAGCCCGTCGAACAGGGCCGCCTGCCCGGCTTTGAACTCCTGGCTGGCGCCCGGATCCACCGTGGCCAGGAAGGCGTCGCGCTCGCCGTTGCCGATGGCCTTCTCCCGCTCGTCGAGCACCGCCTGGACGGCGGCATCGCGGGATTCGGCGGCCGTCACCCGGGGCACGAGCCCGGCCACCAGGGCCACGGCCACGACCAGCACCCGGGCCGGTGCCGGCGCCGTCACGGCCCGGTGTCCGTCATCGGGTCAGATCGAGGCCGAGGAGGTGGGCGAGCTCGAGGAGCACCCCGGGTGCTTCGGGATGCGAGCCGCCGGAGAGGACGGCGCTGGCCAGGTCGTCGAGGGCGTCGAGGGCCCGGGGCACGTCGAGGTCGTCGTCGAGGGCGGCCCGCACCCGCACGGCGAAGGGCGCCGGGTCGGCCCCGTCGGGGCAGCGGGCGGCGGCCAGGAGTCGGCGCAGCAGCGCCTTCCCCTCCTCCAGATCGGAGGGGTACCACTCGAAGCCGGCCCGGTAGTGGTGGCGCATGAGGGCGAGGCGGATGGCCCGGGCATCGGCCACCTTGAGCAGGCCGGACACGAAGACCAGGTTGCCCAGCGACTTGGACATCTTCGCGCCCTCGAAGGAGACCATGGCCGAGTGCACCCAGTACCGGGACAGGGGCTGGCCGGTGACGGCGGTGGACTGGGCCACCTCGCACTCGTGGTGGGGGAAGATGAGGTCGGTGCCGCCGCCGTGGAGATCGAGGGTGGGCCCGTGGGCGGCCAGGGCCATGGCCGAGCACTCGATGTGCCACCCGGGCCGGCCGGGCCCGAAGGGCGCCTCCCACGACGGCTCCCCCGGCGCCGAGCGCTGCCAGAGGGCGAAGTCGAGCGGGTTCCGCTTGGCCGGGTCGTCGGGCCGGCCGCCCCGCTCCCGGGCCAGCTCGACCATCTCGTCCCGGGACAGCCCGGACAGGGACCCGAAGCCGGGGCTGGTGGAGATGTCGAAGAACACGTTGCCGCCGGCCCGGTAGGCGTGGCCCGAGGCCAGGAGCCGCCCGACCAGCTCGATGATCTGGGGGACGGCCTCCGTGGCGCGGGGCTCGGCCATCGGCGGGCGCATGCCCAGGGCGTCCATGTCGGAACGGAACCGGGCCATCTCCGCTTCGGCCAGCTCGAGGTAGTCGACGCCCAGCTCCTTGGCCTTGGGGAGGATGGAGTCGTCGACGTCGGTGACGTTGCGGACCAGTGCCACCTCGTAGCCGAGCTCCTCCAGGCGGCGGATGAGGAGGTCGTAGGTCAGGTAGGTCGCCGCGTGCCCGAGGTGGGTGGAGTCGTAGGGCGTGATCCCACAGACGTACATCCGCACCGGGTTCCCGCCCGGGGCCCCGGGTGTCCCCGAGATGGTGGGGACGAAGTCGACCACCTCCCGGCGGGCAGTGTCGTAGAGGCGCATCCGCTCTCCGCCGCCCGGGAGCTACGACGGCATGAGCTGGAGGGTGGCCCTCCCGCCGTACCGGAGGTTGACCGTGAGGATCACCGCGGTGAAGGACTCCAGCCCGAGGGCGTTCTCCAGCGACCCGCCGTCGAGGGCGCGCAGGTCGGGCATGGCCGACACCAGCGCCTCGGTGGCCCGCAGCCCCTCGAGATGATCGGAGACGACCACGACGTCACCCAGCATGGGCTTCTCGAGGTTGGCGAAGGCGGCGGCGGGGACGTGGTGGAGGGCGGCCGCCACCAGCGCCTCGGGGGCGGCCGCCTGGACGGCGGCGGCGATGGAACCCTCCTGGGTGTGGACGTAGCGGAAGTTCGCCCCCACCTTGCTCATGGAGCTGGCCATCGAGACCACGGGTTTGCCGGCCAGCAGGTCGGCGTGCTCGGCGGCCGTGGCCACCGTGGCCGCCGCCGTGGTCCCCAGGACGACGATCTCTCCCTGCTTCGCCGCTTCGGCGTTGTGCACCGGCTCGATGCGGGCCATGCGGTGGCCCCACTGGTCCTGGAGCTGTTTGACCGTGGCCTCCGCCTTGGCCTGGTCCCGGGAACCGGCGTACACCCGGAGGCCGACCGAGGCCAGCCGCGAGACCAGGCCGCGACCGGCCGGTCCCGTGGCTCCGAGGACTCCGACTTTCATCACGACGACAGCTTGGCACAGGTCGTTAGGCTCACGGCCATGAGCATCCGGCGTTTCCTGGCCGTCCTGTGCCTGGTGGTGGGCGCCTGCGGGGGTTCCTCGGACGAGGCCCGCCAGCAGGGGACAGCCCAGGGGGCGGATGCCGGCGCCCCCTCCCACCGGCTGGCGCCGCTGCCCGACCCGCCCCGGACCGAGGTGGTGGGCACCTTCTTCGACGGGAAGGTGGTCGTCCTGTCCGGGCTCCTCCAGGACAACTCCCCCAGCGCCCAGGTCGACTTCTACGATCCCGCCACCGACACCTGGAAGGCGGGACCGCCGCTGCCCCGGGCGCTGCACCACACGGCCGCCGGCGTGCTCGCCGGCCGCCTCTACGTCGTCGGTGGTTACACCGACCCCCAGTGGACGCCGGTGGCCGACGTGCACAGCCTGGGACCGGGCGAGACCGCCTGGCGGCCGGAGCCCTCACTGGCCGGCCCCCGGGGCGCGCTGGCCGTGGCCTCCCTGCCCGACGCCCTGGTGGCGGTGGGCGGGGTGGGGAGCGGCGACATGGTCCGCACCGAGATCCTCCGGACGGGGGCAGATGCCTGGCAGCCCGGTCCCGACCTCACCATCGCCCGGGAGCACCTGGCCGCAACCGGTGTCGTCGGAGGGCCCTTGGGCCTCGGGGCCGGCGGCCGGGCGTTCGCCATCGCCGGGCGGGTGGGATCACTGGAGTCGAACCGGGACTCGGTGGAGTCACTGGGGCTGAACGACACCGCCTGGAAGGCGGAGCCGAGGCTGAATCACAGCCGGGGCGGGATCGGCGCCGCCTCGCCGGGCGACCGGCCCTGTGTGGCCGGCGGAGAGGAACCGTTGGGCCGCACCATCGCCGAGGTGGAATGCCTCCAGGGCGGGCGGTGGCTGGTGGTGGCCCGCCTCGAGGTGCCCCGGCACGGAGTGGCGGTGGTGGCCAGCGGCAACCGTCTCCACGTCATCGGCGGCGGGCCCCAGCCCGGCCTGTTCGTGAGCAACATCCACGAAGCCTTCGACCTGTAGAGGGCGGCGGGCAAAAAGGCAAAGACGCATGGAAGGAGGGGCGGGGATGGCCGCCCGGCGTGCCCCGACGCGCTGCCCCCCTTTTCGGGCAAAGTGCACATGGGAGGTGCACATTGCCC
>JBIOUX010000225.1:0-5504 GCA_044867425.1 Acidimicrobiia bacterium
GATCGGGGGCTCACCCTGGGGCGGAATGTCCTTGACCAGGAAGTCGGGCTGGCCGTCGGCGGTCACGGCGTTGGCGGGGGACATGACCGCCCCGTAGCCATGCGTGAAGGCCAGATGGCGGTTCTCCCAGGTGTCGGCGGGGAGGCTGTCGGGATTCAGCTCGCGGGCGGAGAGCATCGTCTGCGTGATCGCCGCCCGCACGACGTAACGGTCGATGTCGACGTCGGTGAACCGGTAGAAGGTGCGGACCTCCTGGAGGCGCTGGTAGGTCCGCCGCAGGACCTGGGGGTCCCAGAGCCGCACGTTGCGGATCGTTTCCGCGTTCTTCTCCAGCGCCTCGACGCTGAGCTCTTCGTCGTAGGCGAACGGCCGAACCGTCACCTCGGCGAGGCCCAGCGCCGCCCGGGTCGCCTTG
Source organism: Acidimicrobiia bacterium (assembly GCA_044867425.1). Taxonomy (GTDB): domain Bacteria; phylum Actinomycetota; class Acidimicrobiia; order IMCC26256; family BP-133; genus CAWBJP01. The sequence continues at coordinate 416 of JBIOUX010000225.1, forward strand.
ATGTTGCGCTCGATGAACGGCGCTTCCCTGACCGACTCGGCCGGCTCGACCCGGAAGCGTTGCACGAAGGCGGGGTAGGCGGTGCCGACCACGACCGCCACCAGCGCCCACAGCCCGACGGCGATCCCGGGCAGTACCCATCCCCGCCGTCGGGCGTTGTAGATCAGCAGCCCGGCGGCCAGCACCGAGATGGCGATCAGCAGGTTGATGGCCGGCAACTTCGCATGCACGTCGGTGTAGGTCGCGCCGTCGACGACCCCCCGGGTGGAGAAGGTGATCTCGAAGCGGTCGAGGTAGTAGCTCACCGCCCGCACCAAGGCGATGGAGGCCAGGAGGATCGACAGGTGGCCTCTGACCGCGGGTGTGATCAGCCGGCCGGGGACCTGCACGCGGATGCCGCCGTTGCGGTAGTGGGCGGCGGCGGTCACGACGGTCGCCACCATGAGCGCGCCGAACAGCCAGTCGACCAGAAAGGAGAGGAACGGGAGGTGGAAGGCGTAGAAGCCGACGTCGCGCCCGAACTGCGGGTCGGCGACGCCGAAGTTCACCCGGTTGCGGAACAGGATCCAGTCGTGCCAGTGGCCACCCACACCGCCACCGACGAACAGGGCGGCCAGGAAGGCGACCCCGCTCCGGGCGAGAGCCGGTCGGCGGTCGAAGAAGGTGTTGACGCCCTCCAGCGCCGACTCCTCCGGGCCGGGCGGACGCACGGTGGGGGCGAGTCGGTCGGCGACGAAGAGGTTGCCCCACAGGAGCCCGAACGACACGGCCATGAAGAGGACCACCAGGCCGACCTTGGCCCACAACAAGCCCATCCACACGCTGGTGAACCCGATCGAGTCGAACCAGAGGTAGTCGGTGTAGAAGCCGGCCACGCTCCGAGCTGAGAGGAGGGCCACCACGATGGCGGCGAGTGCCGCCGCGAACACCAACCGTCCCCGCGACGGCCGCCGCGGAAGCGGCGGTGGCCGGATCTCGGTCACCATTAGCGGCCGGACCCGACGCCGGGCCGAGACACGACGGGCCGCCGGCAGAGGACCAGGCTCGTCCTTCGTGGCATGTCGGCCATTAGCACCTGGCTACCCGAGAGTCGGGGGCCGCAACACGTAGCCTTCGCCGCGTTCGGTGTGGATGAGGCGCGAGCCATGGGCTTCCAGCTTGCGGCGCATGGCGCTGACGTGCACCTCGACGAGATTGCGGTCGTAGCCGTCGAACCCCCACACCAGGGAGAGGAGCTGCGTCTTGGAGAACACCTGTCCGGCGTTGCGGGCGAGCACGCTGAGCAGCTCGAACTCCGTCCTGGTGAGGGGGATCTCCGCCCCAGCGCGGCGCACCGTGCGGTTGGCCTCGTCGACGAGGAGATCGCACACTTCGAACGTCGGCGACGTCAACCGGCCCATCCGGCGCAGCACAGCCCGCACCCGCGCCAGCAGCTCGGCGACGGCGAAGGGCTTGACGAGGTAGTCGTCAGCGCCGACCTCGAACCCCCGCAGCCGGTCGCCGAGGTCGTCGGCGGCGGTGACGAACAGCACCGGGACATCGGCCATCGAGCGGAGGCGCAGGGCCAGGCCGAACCCGTCGTCACCCGTCGGGAGGCGGACGTCGAGAATGGCCAGATCGGGGTGGAAGTCCGACACCGCCTCGTCCAGACCGGCACCATCGGATTGGGCCATGACCTCGTAGCCGGCGCGCCGCAGGGCGACCGTCACGCCTTCCCGCAGCGACGGGTCATCCTCGATGAACAGCAGCCGGGGGACCCCCACGCCCCCTATCCTGGTCTCCAGCATCCCGACCTCCCGAAGCCCTTCAGCCTTCTTCAGCACCGGAGGAGGGTCCATTCTCAGCCCTCGAGGGCGGCGACGGCGACGACGGGGACGAGCGGGGGACGGTCTCCGAGGGAGCCGTGGAAGGCGAGCGTCGAGAAGTTGAAGATCCCGCCGTCTTCTCCGACCATCAGGTAGCCATTCCCGAACCGCACCATCCCGGTCACGGGCCGGTTCAGCCGGACGTTGCCCATGGAACCTCGAAACGGCGCTTCGAAGGAGAAGATCCCGCCGTCGGAGGCCACGAGCCAGTAGCCCACGCCGTCGCCGTCGGGCACGAGCGACTGGACCGGGGCGTTCAGGCGCACGCCACCCATCGAACCGTGGAAGCGGGCGTCACCGAAGGCGAAGATCCCACCGTCGCTGGCGACCATGTAGTAGCCCCGGCCCGTTGGGGTCGGGATGGAGTCGAGGACGGCTCCGTTGAGCCGAACGGCGAGTAGGTCGCCGTAGGGGGAGGCCTCACCGAAGGCCAGCACCTGCCCGCGGGTGGTGAAGAGCCAGTACCCCCGGCCGCTGGGCGTGGCCGACAGGCTGGTGACGGTCTCGCCGGGCGCCAAGCGGGTCGGGTCGGCGGAGCCCAGGGCGGTGGCGTCACCGAAGGCGGAGACGCGGCCCTGGTTGTCGACGATCCAGTACCCGCGGCCAGCAGGTGTCGGTTCCAGATCGACCGCTCCGGCCCCGGCCGCCAGGCGGGCGTTGCCGAGGTGGCGGGCGTCGCCGAAGGCGTAGACGGCGCCGTCGGCGCCGACCATCCAGTAGCCGGAAGCGGTGGAGGCCGAGTGGACGCCGCCCCCGGGGTGGGTCGTCGTCGTGGTCGGCGACGGGGCCGTCGTGGTCGGGCTCGGCGGTGCCGCCGTGGTCGTGGTGGTGGTTGACGGCGCCTGCGTCGTGGTCGTCGTCGCTGGAGTCGTCGTCGTGGTGGTGACCGGGCCCAGCGGCGGATCGCCGGACGCGGGGAAGCGGGCGATCCCTTGGGCGACGACCCCGTTGACCTTGTGGAACTCGCCGGCGACGAGGACGGCGGTGGCGGTGACGTGGATGTCGAGCACCCCGTGGACGCCGCTGATGGGTGGGCCCCAGGGCTTGAGGGCACCGGTCGACTGGTCGAAGGCCGCCAGGTGACCACGGACCTGGCCGGCGACGGTGGTGAAGTGGCCACCGGCGTAGACCAGGGAGCCGCTCACGTCGACCGCTTGGAAGTCGCCGTCGCCGAGCTGCTGCCAGGCCAGGGTCCCGGAGGTGGCGCGGTAGGCCTGGATCCGGTTCCCGGCGGTCCGGCTGCCCCGGGTGGCGACGAAGACGAGCGCACCGTCACTCGAGACCGCCACCGAAGTGAGCGGCACGGTCGGCTTGGGGTACCACCCGGTGGCCACACCGGTGGCGACGTCGATGGCGGCCAGCTTCTGGCGTGGCGTGCTGCCCACCCTCGAGAAGTCACCGGCGACGTAGAGGCGGGTCTGATCGGCGGAGAGGCGGAGGTCCTGGGCGGAGGCATCGAGCTTGGGGTCCCACGGCTCGACGGCGCCCGTGGCGGTGGTAACGCTGGCCAGCTTGTTGCGGGTCGTCCCGCTGATGGTGGAGAACGACCCGCCGACGAAGAGCCGTGAGCCGGACACGACGAGGCTCTTCACTTCGGCGCTGGGCGAGGGCTGCCAACCGGCGGCGACGGTGCCGGTGGCGGCGTCGAGGCGGGCCAGGCGCCGCCGGGTGGCGCCGTTGACCTTGCTGAACATGCCGCCGGCGTAGATGCTGGTGCCGTCGGAGGCGAGGGCGTTGACGGTGTTGTCAGTGTCGGCCACGAACCCGGCGGCGAGCGTGCCGCTGGCGGCGTCCAGAGCGGCCAGGTTGGCCCGGGGGACGCCGTTCACGCTGGTGAACTGCCCGCCGGCGAACACGGCGCCGCGGGCCACCGCCAGAGCGAACGTGGCCGCCCCGGGCCGGGGATCGAAGGCGCCGTCGACGTCACCGCTGGCGGCGTCGAGGGCGACGAGGAGTCGCCGGGGGACGCCGACCAGGGCGGGGTCGTCGTTGTCGTCGCCGCCACCGGCGTAAAGCCGGGTGCCGTCCGGGGAGAGGGCCAGCGTCCGGACGTTCACGGCCGCGGCCGGATCCCAGCCGGAATCGACGGACCCCGCCTCCTCGGCGACCAGGGCGGCGAGGCGGGCACGCTGTCGGCCACCGATGCGGCTGAAGTCGCCACCGACGTAGAGCCGGCCGCGCCCCGGGTCCAGCGCCAGGGCGTTGACGGGCCCGTCGGCGCCGGGCTGCCAGGTCGGGTCAGCGGCGCCGGTCGGGGACAGGGCGGCGAGGCGGGCCTGGGCCGTGCCGGCGATGCGGGTGAAGTCGCCGCCGGCGAAGAGGCGGCCGTCCCCGGCCAGGGCCAGCGCCGACACGGCGCCGTCCGGGGCCGGGTTCCAGGCGGCGTCAACGCGGCCGGTGGTGGCGTCCATGGCCGCCAGGCGGCTCCGGGCGACGCCGCCCAACACCGTGAAGTCGCCACCCACGTACAGGCGTGGTCCCGCGTCCAGCGCCAGGGACGACACCGACCCGGTGGTGGTGGCCGGCAGCCCCCACACCGGCGCGCCGGTGAAGAGGTTGGTGGCGGCTACGCCCGCCGCCGCCACCGGGGTGGAGGTCGACGTCGAGCGCAGGGTGGTGAAGTCGCCGCCGATGTAGGCGACGTTGGCGCCCGGGGTGCGCGACAGCACGATGGCCCGCACGGCGAAGTCGGTGTTGGGATTCCAGCCCCCCACCGTCCCGTCGGCCAGGATGCGGGCCGCGTTCTGACGGGACCGGTCGCCGACGCGGGTGAAGTCCCCTCCGATGTACCAGCCGTCGGCACCGTCGGGCACGGCCACGTAGACGGGCCCGTTCACCGTGGGGGAGGCGGTCCGCCGGGAGCCGTCGACCGGGTCGAGAGCGACCCCGAAGCCGGTGTTGGGACCGACCTGGTCGAAGGCGCCGCCGAGGTAGATCCGGCCGGCGGCCTCCACCACGCCGTGGACGTCGCCGTTCGTGACCCAGGTCTCGTCGGGGTCGGCGCCGGCGATGGCCTCCGCCGGCGGAGTGGGAACCATGAGCGGCACCGTGAGCGCCGTCAGGACCACCAGTGCCTTCAGCCTCCGCCACCGGGGCGACGCGGGCGGGAACAGGAACCGGGGACGGGCGGTGCTCGGCACGCTGGACTCCTCGGGATGCGGTGGCGGGTCGCGGGCCCGCGTGACTCAGGCCCCGGGGGCGGGACGGCGATGGAACCGGGTGGC
>JBIOUX010000226.1:0-22322 GCA_044867425.1 Acidimicrobiia bacterium
CCCCCCCCCCACCGCTGGTTGCTCGCGCGATCGGCGACGAACGGTCTGTTAGAGGTGCTAGAGGGCTGGCAGCATGCAGCCGCCCGAGGTGGGCTGCTGGCCACCGCCGGGGCCCCCAGGCTCGCTGGGCTGGCCCGGGCTGGGCTCGCTGGGCTCACCCGGCTGGCCCGGCTCGCTGGGCTCACCCGGCTGGCCCGGCTCGCTGGGCTGGCCCGGCTCGCTCGGCTGCCCGGGCTCACCCGAGCAGGCTCCGCCACCGCCAGTGAGGGTGCAGATGAGCTGGTCGAGGCCGCCTCCGCCTCCACCACCGCCACCGCCGCCCCCTCCACCGGGGCCGCCTTCATCCGCCTGGGCCATCGCGCCGCCCATCAATCCGAAGGCAACAACGAATGCGGCCAGAAGCGGAAATCGCCTCTTGCTTGCCAATGGAATCACCCCTCTTGTGCCGGCTTAGGTCGCGCCGAAGTGGAAATTCATGGAATGGGACATGTGCGCCAAGGGCTGCTCCTACCCCCCGACTGGCAGAAAAAACCTCATCTCCCGCGCTTCGCCCATTCGCGTAGAGACCGCTCTTTCCGGCTGAAAAAGGTCGAACGGGCCGTTTCGGCGAATTGACAGGCGGTGCCCGCCCCCGCCGCTCCCCCGCGGCCCGACGCCCGCTCCCCGATGTTTCCGCTCAAGGCGGAGCCTTGGCGCGCCGAAATGACACACATGTTCTTTCGAATTACATCTGTGTCATTTCCCGGGCCTGTTGTGCCCGGGGTGGCTCAGCCCCTCGATCCCCTGGGGCAGCCGGGGATCCCCACGCTCGGGCGCACTCTACGGCGCTGGGCCGCACTCCTGGCCCTGGCCGGCGCCGCCCTTCCCGGGGTGACGGTGGGACGGCCGGCGGAGCCGGTTGCCGTGGCCGCGCCCGAACCGGTGATGGCCGAACCCGCCGAGGAGGCGCCGGCCAGCCTCCTGCCCGAGGAGGGCTGGGAAGCGGCGTTGATCGAGCCCACGCCACCGGGGGCCGCCGCGCCCGCGCCCGCCGCGCCGGCGGCGCCCGAGGAACAGGCCCGGGCCCTGCCCGCCGGCCGGGGGCTGGTGCCCGCCAGCCGGGAGTACCTGAGGCGCTCGCTCGTCCGTTACGCCCAGGAGAACCATCTTCCCGCCGACCTGGTCATGGCCCAGGCGTGGAAGGAATCCAGCTGGCGGGCCAAGGCGGTCTCCGAGGACGGGGCGACGGGGGTGATGCAGCTCATGCCGGTCACCGTGGAGTACGTCTCCCGCAAGCTGCTCAAGCTGAAGCACAACCTGGACCCGCTCGACCCGGTGGCCAATGTCCGGATGGGCACCCGGCTGATGCGGCACCTGCTGGACCGGTTCGACGGCGACTACCGCCGGGCGCTCATGGCCTACAACCAGGGCGTCACGTCGCTCATCGCCAACGGGCCCTATGGCGAGGCCCTGGCCTACGCCGACACCGTGTTCGCCCTGCGCTCGCAGTTCGGCCCGGCTTGAGCCGCGGGCCGCAACCCACCCGGCCGGTCACTCCCCGACCGGCAAGTTCCGGCCCGGCGGCGGGCGGGACCTGGCACCCCTGCCTGGGCCCAAGGGTCCCGCCGGGCCGGCCCGCCTGAGGTTTTTGTGAGGGTTCTGCCAGTAATTGCTGGCAAAAGACTCACAAGAAGCGGCGGTTGGCGGCCTAGGGCCCGGGGGCGCGCTCGATGACCAGGCGGGTGGGTGCGGCGACGCCCGGCGCCGCCTCCAGGCGTCCGGGCCCGGCGGTGAGCCGGCCGAGGACGGCGGGGTGGCGGGCGCCGGTGAGGGAGGGGAGGGTGCCGGGCAGGCCGTGGACGGACAGGAAGCCGAGGGTGGCGAAGGCGTAGGCCTCCTTGGCCGCCGACGGGAGCCCGAAGTCGTCGATGGTCATGAGGGAAGCGGGAGCGAGCCGGCCGGCCAGGGCACCCATGAGGGCCGGGTTGGCGGTGCCACCGCCGGAGGCGATCACCTCGGTAACATCGCGGCGCCGGCAGGCGGCGGCGACGACCTCGGCGGCGTGGGCGGTGAGCGTGGCGCACAGGTCATCGCCGTGGGGGGCGGCGGGGAGGCGGGCCAGCGCGGCGTCGAGGTAGCCGAGGTGGAACCGCTCCTTGCCGGTCGTCTTGGGGGGCGGCTGGTCGTAGTAGGGATCATCGAGGAGGGCGGCCAGGAGGGCCTCGTCCACCTTGCCCCGGGCCGCCCGCCTTCCCCCGTCGTCGCGGTGCTCGGCGCCGCCCGAGAGCCGTTCCACGGCCGCGTCGAGCAGGGCGTTGGCCGGGCCGGCGTCGAAGGCGATCGGCTCCCGGTCGGGCGCCACCACCGTGAGGTTGGCGATGCCGCCGAGGTTGAGGGCGGCCCGGGCCTCGGCCGACGGGCCGAGGAGGAGCACGTCGAAGAGGCCGACGAGCGGCGCCCCCTGCCCGCCGGCGGCCACGTCGGCGGAGCGCAGGTCGGAGAGGACGGGCGCCCCGGTGGCTTCGGCGATCCAGGCCGGGTTGCCGATCTGGAGGGTGCCCCCCACCTGGCCGCCGTCCACCCAGTGGAACAGGGTCTGACCGTGGGACACGACGAGGTCGGGCGTGACCGGGAGGCGGGTGGCGGCGGCGGCGAACTCCCGGCCGACCAGGTTGTCGAGGCGGCAGAGCACCTCCACGGTGGTGGCGGCCGGGGGCAAGGCGCCGGCCAGCGCCTCCCGCAACCCGGGGCTGTAGGCCACGGTGGCGTCGGCCAGGGGCGCGAGCCGCAGCACGCCGGCGTCGAGGTGGAGGTCGGCGGCAGCCACGTCGATGCCGTCCATCGACGTGCCCGACATGAGCCCGATGACGATCACTGGTTGTCCGGGAGGGTGGCTCGGCGAACGGATCCGCCCGCCTCGCCCAGGCGGCGCCGGGCCTCGGCGGCGTCGACGCCGGCCAGGGCGGCCACGATGGCGGTGGGCACCTCGCCGCCCGCCTGCTCCAGCGCGGCGGCCGCCTCGGCGACGGACAGGCCGGTGGCCTCGGCCACGATGCGCCGGGCCCGGTCGGCCAGCTTCTCGCTGCCTCCCGACACCCCGGTCATGAGGTTGCCGTAGGTCCGCCCCAGCCGGATCATCACGGCGGTGGAGAGGGTGTTGAGCACCAGCTTCTGCGCCGAGCCGGCCTTGAGCCGGGTGGACCCGGCGATGACCTCGGGACCCACCACCACCTCGATGGGGTGCTCGACGGCGGCCGAGAGCTCCGAGGACGGCTGGCACGAGACCCCCGCGGTGAGGGCCCCGGCCTCCCGGGCCGTCCGCACGGCGGCGATGGCATAGGGGGTGCGGCCGCTGGCGCTGATGCCGACGACGGCGTCACCGGCGCCGATTCCGAGGGCGGCGAGGTCGGCGGCGCCCTGGACGGCGTCGTCCTCGGCCCCCTCCCTGGGCCGGGTGAGGGCCTCGGGGCCGCCAGCCAGAAGAGCCAGGACCCGGTCGCCGGCCCCGAAGGTGGGCCCGCATTCGGCGGCGTCGAGCACCCCCAGCCGTCCGGCCGTCCCCGCGCCCACGTAGATGAGGCGCCCGCCGGCGGCGAGCCGGGTGGCGATGGCGTCGACGGCGGCGGCGATGGCTGGGGCCGCCCGCTCCACGGCGGCGGCCACCGTCCGCTCCTCGGCCGCCATGAGCCGCACGATCTCGTCGGTGGGCCGCAGGTCGAGGTCGCCCAGCTCGTCCCGGCGGCCCTCGGTCACCAGGTCTCCGAGATTCTGGCGACGGATTGTCTCGGACGCTGAGAAATTCTGTCCCCGAATGCCGGCGGGTCCGGCGGCGCCGGGGGGCGGGGCGTCCGAGGAGGCGGCTCGGGACCCGGTGAGGGCATCGGTGAGGATGGCCCACACCCGTCGGGGCTCCCGGGTGCCCAGGTAGCTCATGTGGCCGCAGGCGTCGTAGCCCCAGGTCCACAGGTCGTCGACGCCGGCCGCCCGGGCGGTCGACACGGCGGCGCGGATGTCGGCCTCGTCCTCGGGCCCGAGCCGGAAGCCCTGGATCCACACCTGGGCCCGGATCCCACCTTCGGCGGCCAGGGCAGCCAGCCGGCGGGCGTGCTCCTCCACGAAGGGGACCACCGGCTGGGAGAAGGACTCCCAGTAGGGGTCGGTGGCCAGCGTGTCGAGACCGGGTAGGCGGGCCACCGCCGACCAGTCGGACAGGGTGAAGGGCAGGACACAGACCGTCGACCGCCCGCCGAGCCCGGCCACGTGGGCAACCACGTCGCCGACGAACTCGACCAGGCACGCCTCCCGGAAGGCCACCACCTCGGGGGTGAGCTCGCCGGGAAGGTCGGAGCCGGACCACTTCCGGAACCGTGACCGGCACACGTCGCAGCGGCAGCCCCAGCGCTCCGGGGCGGCTTCCCAGTGCGAGGGGTGGGCCCAGTGGGGCTCGTCCCAGAAGATCCGCTCCGCCCCGGTCTCCACGGCGGCGGTGGCCCAGGCGCGCACGAAGGCCCGGAACGCCTCCTGGTTGGGGCAGCCGGCCGCCACCCACCGGCCGTCGTCGAGGACCTGGCCCACCTCGGGGTGGGTGGCGACGAAGTGGCTCTCGGCCTCGCCCCCGAACGTACGGCCCAGCCCCCAGGGCCCGACCTGGACCTCCAGGCCGGCCTGGTGGGAGAGCGCCACCACGCGGCCCAGCGTGTCCCGGTAGTAGGCCAGGTCGTTCTCGCTCATGGTGTGGAGCACGCCGGTGAAGCCGGCCGCGGCCAGCCCCTCCATGTCGGCGGCGACGTGACGGAGGATCCGGTTGCCGAAGTAGGAGCAGCCGATGGCCACCGGGGCCGCCCCTCAGCCCGTGACCGAGCCGGACACCATTCCCTCCACCAGGCGCCGGTGGACGGCCAGGAAGAACCCGATGACGGGCAGGGTGAAGAGCACGCTGGCCGCCATGATCAGGCCCCAGTCGGCCTGGGAGCGCCCCACGAACGCCTGCAGCAGCACGGGCAGGGTCTTGGCACTCTCCTGCTTCACGAAGGTGAGGGCGAAGAGGAACTCGTTCCAGGCGGCGATGAAGGAGAAGATGGCGGTGGCGGCCAGGCCGGGGCCGGCCAGGGGCAGCACCACCCTGATCATGGCGCCCACCCGGGTGGCGCCGTCGCTCATGGCCGCCTCCTCCATCTCCTTGGGGATCGTCTCGAGGAAGCTCTTCAGCATCCACACCGCCAGCGGGGTGGTGAAGCTGAGGTAGGCGATGACCAGGCCCGTCCAGGAGTTGAGCAGGTCGAGGCGGCGCATGACGGCGAAGAGGGGGATGATGAGCACCACCATGGGGAACATCTGCACGCTCATCACGCCCAGCAGCAGGTAGCGCTTGAGCGGGAGGGTGAACCGGGCCAGGGCGTAGCCGGCCAGGGCGGCCACCGTCACCCCGGCCAGGGTGGTGGCGGCGGCCACCCGGAGCGAGTTGCCCAGGGCCCGGGCGAAGCCGGCGTCGAGCACCTCCCCGTAGCGGGCCAGGGTCGGCGACGAGGGCCACAGGACCGGGGTGGAGCGCAGGATGTCGGCGTCGGGCTTGATCGAGGTGAGGACCATCCAGGCGAAGGGGGCCACGGCGAAGAGCCCCACGGCTGCCGCCGCCGAGTACAGCGCCACGGTGTGGAGGGGCGAGCGGCGCATCAGGCTCTCACCTTGGGGACACCCCGGACCCCGGGCACCTTGGGGGCCTCTTCCACCCGGGCCAGGCGGGTGTAGAGGACGGTCATGACCACGAGCACGGCGAAGAGGGCCATGGCCATGGCGGCGGCGGTACCCAGGTGCAGGCGGCCGAACGCCTCCCGGTACACGGTGATGACGGCCACCTCCGTGGAGCGGGCCGGTCCGCCCTCGGTCATCACGTAGACCTGGTCGAAGATCTTGAAGTCCCAGATGGTGGACACCACCACCAGCACCAGCAGCAGGGGCTTGAGCATGGGCAGGGTGACGTGGCACAGGGTCTGGAAGGGCGAGGCGCCGTCGACCCGGGCCGCCTCTTTCACCTCGGGGGGGATGGAGGACAGGCCGGCCAGGAGGGAGAGGGCCACGAACGGGAACGACTGCCAGACCACCACCACCCCGATGGCGAAGAAGGCGGTGAGGCGCTGGTTGAACCAGGAGAAGCCGTCGAACCCGGGTAGGACCCAGTTCACCAACCCGTACTGGTCGTGGAACATCCAGCGCCACACCACGCCGGCCGCCACCCGGGGCACGGCCCAGGGCAGGAGGACGAGCACGCCGAGCACGGCCCGGCCCCGGAAGCGCTGGTTGAGGAGCAGGGCCACGGCCAGGCCGACGGTCATGGTGGCGGCCACGCAGGCGAAGCCGAAGCCGGCGGTGGTGAGGAAGACCCCCCGCAGGTGGGCGTTGGTGACCAGGTCGGCGTAGTTGTCGAGACCCACGAAGCGGCTGCGGCCGTTGGCCAGGAACGGGAGGCCGGCCGAGCGGAAAGACAGCCAGAAGGTGCGGCCCACCGGGTAGAGCACGAGCCCGAAGATGATGGCGGCGGCGGGTGCCAGGAGCAGCCAGGGCAGGGCCCGGCCCTCGAACCACACCCGGCTGGGAAGGGCCCGATGGCCCCGGGCTGCCGCCTTCTCCAGGGCGGCGTTACTCACTGAAGGCTTGGTCCATGGCCTGGGCCACCTCGGCCATGGCTGCTGCGGCGGTCTTCTCGCCCTTCATCACCGACTGGACGGCGTTGGTGAAGAGCCCGTCGGCCTCGAAGCTTCCCCAGGCCTTGGTGGGTGGGTAGGTTCGGGAGTGCTCCTGGAGCTGCGTGGAGAAGGTGCCGTAGAGGGCGTCGCCGGTGCTGGGCATGGCTTTGAGCCCGGCGATGGCACCGGGCAGGAACCCGATCTGGTCGCTGAACGTCGCCACCCGCTGGGGGTCGAGGAGGAACTCGACCCAGGCCCGGGCCAGCCCCTCGTGCTCGGTGCCCCCGAAGACGACGAGGTGGCTGCCGCCGGCGAAGGTGTCCCCGTTGCCGCCCGGGCCCTCGGGGAGCAGGGCGGTGCCGACCTTGTCCTTCAGATCGGGATGGGCGGAGAGGATGGCGCGCAGGTCCCAGCCCCCGCCGATCATCATGGCCAGGTCGCCGGCCTCGAAGGCGGCCCGCACGTCCCTCGAGTTCCACGACAGGGCACCGTCGGGGGCGAAGTGCTCCTTGGCGTAGAGGTCGGCGTAGAACTGGATGGCCTCCACCGCCTTGGGCGAGGCCATGCCCGAGTGCCACACGCCGTCCTTCTCGGTGGCGATCTCGGCGCCGTTCTGCCACACCATGGGCAGGAAGTAGTGGTTGGAGTTGCCGGCCACCCCGAAGGCGGAGAGGTCGGTGCGGTCCCGGACGGCCCGGCCCACCGTCAGCAGCTCGGCCCAGGTGGTGGGGACGGACAGGCCGAGGCCGGCGAGCACGTCCTTGCGGTAGATGAGGGCCCGGGCGGCGGCGTACCAGGGCACCCCGTAGACCTCCCCGTCCACGGTCGCCCCTTCCACCAGGCTGTGGACGTAGCCGTCCAGGTCGCCCTCGGCGGGGGCCAGGACCCCGGTGCCGCCGAACTCGGGTGTCCAGGTACTGCCCATCTCGGCCACGTCGGGGGTCTGGTTTCCGCCGATGGCGGTGACGAACTGGTCGTGGGCGCTGACCCAGGGCACGAACTGCACCTCGACCTTGGCCCCGGGGTGGGCGGCGGTGAAGTCGGTGCTGGCCTGGGTGAAGAAGGTCTTCAGCTCGGGCGAGCCCGGCTCCATGATCCACACGTCGATGCTGCCCTGGTCGTCGACGGCCCCCTTCTGCCCGTCGCCACCGCCTCCTCCGCAGGCACCGGCCAACAGGATGAGGATGAGCAGGAGGGCGGGTGGGCGGCGGGCCATCGGACCTCCAGTTTTCAGGTCAGGGCGGGCGAGTGGGTGTCGGGGTCGGCCACCACGGGCGCCACCTCGGCCGAGTCGAAGATGAAGTGCCGGAGCAGCTCGGGCGGCTGGGCGGCCAGCGAGGCGGCCCCGTCGAGGGCGTCGCCGGCGGGGGGTGTGGCGACGGCGTCGGGGAGGAGTTCGGAGAGCCGCTCCAGGAACGGCGCCAGCAGCAGGTCTTCGGCGGCGAACAGCCCGCCGGCCCACGAGATGGGCACGGGGGAACCGGGAGCCCACAGGCGCCGGGCGCACGCCGCCGCCGAGGCGGCCAGCTCCCCGGCCGCCTCCGTCCAGATGGCCCGGGCGGGGGCGTCGCCCCGCCGGGCGGCGTCCGCCACCTGGAGGGCGAAGCCGGCCACCGCCGCCGCCGGGCTGGAAGCGGCGGCGATCCGTGAGGGGATCGTGTCCAGGGGACCCACGTGGTTCTCGGCCAGCCCGGCGAGGACGGCGGAGCCGGCGCGGCCGTCATGGGCGCGGAGCGCCTCGTCCAGCCCCCGCCGGCCGATCCAGTACCCGCTGCCGGCGTCGCCCAGCAGGTGCCCCCACCCGTCGGTCCGGACCCAGTTGCCGGGGACACCCCGCCCCCCGGGCGCATCGGCCGAGACACCGAGGGCCACGGCGCCGGTTCCGGCGGCGACCACCACTCCCGGGGTCGAGCCCAGGGCACCGGCGTAGGCGGCGACGACGTCGCCGGTGAGCACCACGCGCCTCAGGCCCAGCAGGCGGGCCAGGCGCTCGGCCACCTCGGGTGCCTGCCCGGCGCTGCCCAGCAGGCCGGCCAGGCCGGCGCAGGCGGCGTCGATCGTCTCCGGGCTGACGGAGCAGAGAGCCACGGCCTCACCCACCGCCTGCACCAGCGCGGGAACGCCCTGCACGACCTGGAACTCACCCGTCGGCGACTTCATCTCGTAGGGCGATTCGGCGCTGGGCAGGCCCCGGCCTTCGCCGGCCGACTCCCGCACCCCGTCAGGTCCGATCACCGCCACCCGGCAGCGGCTGCGTCCGCCGTCGATGACCAGGAGGCTCCCCATGACGCCGTTCTAGCCGACGGCGCCGCCGCCCGGGGTGATGTTGTGTGGCCCGGGGGTTCGGGGGTGTCCCCGTGTTGTCAGAGCACCGCCATGCCCACCACGGGCCTGTTGAGCTTGATGTTGCCGGTGGAGCCCAGGAATTCGGCGTCGCCGAAGGTGAAGATCCCGCCGTCGGAGGCCACCAGCCAGTAGCCCTTCCCCGACGGGCTGGGAGCCATCCCCACCACCGGCTGGTTCAACTTCATGGCGCCGGTGGAGCCGTGGAAGGCGGCGTCGCCGAAGGCGAAGATCCCGCCGTCGGTGGCCACCAGCCAGTAGCCCTGGCCGCCGGTGGTCGAGGCCATCCCCACGATGGGCTGGTTCAGCACCATGCTGCCGGTGGAACCCTGGAACCTGGCGTCGCCGAAGGCAAAGATCCCGCCGTCGGTGGCCACCAGCCAGTAGCCCTTCCCCGACGGGGTGGATGCCATCCCCGCCACCGGTTTGTTGAGCCTCATGGCACCGGTCGAACCCTGGAAGACGGCGTCGCCGAAGGCGAAGATCCCGCCGTCGGTGGCCACCAGCCAGTAGCCCTTCCCCGACGGCGTGGCGGCCATCCCCACGAGGGGGCGGTTCAGCCTCATGCCGCCGGTGGACCCGTGGAAGGCCGCCTCCCCGAAGGCGAAGACGCCGCCGTCGGTGGCCACCAGCCAGTAGCCCCGCCCGCTGGGGTGGGCGGCCATCCCGACGATGGGCTGGTTGAGCTTCATGCTGCCGGTGGATCCGACGAAGTCGGCGGCGCCGAAGGCGAAGATCCCGCCGTCCGCGGCGACCAGCGCATAGCCGGGCTTGTCGTCGTCGAGGATCGTCCCCGTGACTTCCGCCGGGAGGGAGAGGTTGACCGGGTCGGTGAGGGCGAGGTTCACGGTTTCGTCGGGTTCGTCCAGCGAGTCGCCGATCACCCCCACCACCACCGTCTTGACCGTCTCCCCCGGGGCGAAGGTGACCCGGCCGGAGAGGGGGAGGAAGTCGCCGCCCGCCACCGCCCGGGTGCTGGTGGTGGCGTAGCCCACCGACGACTCCCGGGTGGCCTGGAAGCCCGCCGGGGACTGGAGCGAGAGCGTGAACACCAGGGTGGCGGCCCCGAAGTCACTCTCCAGCACGGAGGGGTTGTCGGCGCTGCCCACCGCCGCCGCCACCAGCAGCGCCGGCTGGTCGTCGTCGAGGATGGTGGCGGTTCCCAGGCTGCGGCCGATGGTGGCGTTGACGGCGTTGGAGAGGCCGAGGCTGAAGGTCTCGTCGGCCTCGTCCAGGTTGTCGCCGATGACGTCCACGGCCACCGACTTGATGGTCTCACCGGAGTCGAAGACGAGCGATTGAGCCTGGACGGACGTGAAATCGTCGGCCGCGGTGGCCGTTCCCGCCGAGGTGGCGTAGTCGACGCTGACCGCCTGGGGGCTGGGAGCGGAGAGCGAGACGACGAAGGTGGCCTCGGTGCTGGCCCCGTTGCCCTCGGTGACGGTCACGTCGGCCACCGAGACGCTGGGTCCGTCGTCGTCGACGACCGAGATGGTGCTCGAACCCTGAGCCACGGTCGCCCCGGCGGGTTCGGAGAGGTCGAGGGTGATGACCTCGGTGGGCTCATCCAACAGCTCGCCGACGACGGACACGTTGCGGGTCTGGGCCGTCTCGCCCGGGGCGAAGGTGATGACCTCATTCAGCGCCGCGTAGTCCTCCGGAGCCACCGCCGAGTCGTCGGCGGTGGTCAGGCGCACCGTCACCGGAGTACCGGCGGGCGGCACCAGGCGCACCGTGACTTGCGCCGCCGTGGTGCCGGCGTTGCCCTCGGGCACCGTGCTGCCGAAGACCGAGAGCTGAGGTGGACTATCGGTGTCCAGGATGACGGCGGTGGCCGTGGTCCGCTCCGGATCGTCGGGGAAAGCGGCATTGGCCGGAGGGTCGTTCGGACCGGTTGGACTGCTGATGGTGACGGTGAAGTCCTCGTTGCCCTCGACGTCACCGTCCTCATTGACCGCGATCATGATCGCCGTCCCGCTCTCACCCGGGTCGATCGAGGCCAGGACGTCGGTCTGGTCCGTGTAGTCGTTCTGGGCAGCTTCGGCCGACCCATCTGCCGTCGCATACTGGACGGTCACGGTCCGGCCACTAGGCCGCGAGAGGCTGACGGCGAAGATGGCATCGACCTGGGATCCGTTGGGCTCTGGCTCGATCACCGGGTCCGGCCCGGTGATCGAGACTTCGGGTTCGAGGTCGCCATCCTCGATCGTCACGACACCGGTTGTCTTGGTTCCCGGATTGGCGTTCGTGGGAGCCGAGAGTGTGGCGACTAGCACTTCAGGGTCCTCGTCCAGGTCGTCGGGCAGCGCCTCGATGGAGATCCGCCTGGTGGTCTCCCCGGCGGGGAAGGTGAGCGTGCCGTTGGCCAGCGCCCGGTAGTCGACGTCGACGGTGGCATTGGCCGTGGCCAGGTTGTCCGGGGCCTCGGCGCCGGTGGTGAAGTTGACCGTCACCTGCCGGCCGCTGGCCGTCGAGAGCTTGACCACCACGTTGCCGGTGGAGGGCGTCTCGTTCCCCTCCTCCAGATCGACGTCGTTCTCGATCGAGACCGTGGGCAGGGCGTCGTCGTCGGTGATGGACCCGGTGGCGGTGGGGTCGGACCCGGCCCCGGTGATGTCGGCGTTGATCGGGTTGGACAGCTCGACGGTGAAGGTCTCGGTGTCGTCCTCATCCAGGCTGTCGGGAAGGACCGGGATCCGGATCTCCTCGCTGGTGTCGTTGGGGGCGAAGGTCACGGTCCCGGTGCTGCCCACGTAGTCCTCGCCGGCCTTGGCCGTGCCGTCCTTGGTGCTGTAGGTCACGATCACCGGCTGGGGAACGGCAAGCGACAGGGCCACGGTGAACACCGCCGTGGCCCCTTGGGCGCCCTCGACCACGGCGGCGGCGTCGGCCACCGCCACCTTGGCCGGCACCCCGTCGTCGTCGATGATCGTCCCCGTGGCCTCACCCTGGCCGCTGGCCAGGTTGGCGCCCGCCGACGGGTTGGTGAGGCGGACGGTGAACGTCTCGTTCAGCTCGGCGAAGTCGTCGCCCGTCACCGTCACCGGGATGGCCCGCTGCTGGTTGGGCACATTGGGAAGGAACGTGAGCGTGCCCGGGGCCACGGTGTAGTCCTGACCCGCCTTGGCCGTCCCGTCGACGGCCTCGTAGTTGACCGTCACCAGCTGGCCCGGTGTACCGCTCAGCACAACGGTGAAGTTCATGGTCGTGCCGGCGGGGAGGTCGCCTTCCACATGGCCGTCCACCTCGTTCACGGTGATGGACAGCTCCGGTCCCGGGTTGGTGTCGACGATGGTCCCGGTGCCGGTGGCCCGGCCGATGAGGGCCGACTGGGCTCCGGAGAGGGTGACCTGGAAGGTCTCGTCAGGCTCGTCGAGCATGTCCGTCTTCAGCGGCACGGTGAAGGTCTTCGACGTCTGGCCGGGGTCGAACCGCACGTCACCGCTGGTGCCGGTGTAGTCCGGGCCCGGGGTGGCCGTGCCGCCGACGGTCGTGGCCGACACCGTCACGACGCGCCCGCTGGCCGGCGAGAGCGACACGGTGAAGTCGGCCTGGCCGCCCTCGGAGCCCGACGCATCGCTGATGGAGAGGGTGGGCAGGTCGTCGTCGTCGACGATCGACCCCGTCCCCCTGGGGACCGGGCCGAGGGTGGCGTTGGTGGGCTGGCTGAGCGTGACGGTGAAGGTCTCCTCGTCCTCGTCGAGCACGTCCCCGTTGACGGGGACGGACACCACTTCGGACACGTCGCCGGGGTCGAAGGAGAGCGTCTGGTCGGAGGATGCGGTGAAGTCCACTCCCCCGGTGGCCGTGGCGTCGCCGGTGGCCCACATGACCGAGACCGCCCGCCCGCTGGAGGACGACAGCGCCACGGTGAAGCGGGCCTGCGTCGTGCCGGTGTCGCCTTCGTCAACCACCGCCCCGCCGATCGACACCCGGGGTGGCTCGTCGTTGTCGGTGATGGTGGCGGTCCCGGTGCCGTTGACGATCTGGACACCGTTCTCGCTCTCACTGAGCACGAGGTCGAAAGTCTCGTCGTCCTCGTCAAGGGAGTCGTCCAGGAGCGCGACGCTGGCCGTCGCCGTCGTCTGGTTGCCGGTGAAGATGACCGAGTCGTTGACCGGCAGGTAGTCCTCGAAGGCCGTAGCGGTGCCATCCTGGGTCGTGTAGTTGACGCGGATGTTGCCGCTCGGTGGCCGTACGAGGGTGATGGTGAACGTGACCGTCCTCGTCCCCGCCGGCTCGCTGACGGGCGCCGGGGAATTGACCGACACGTCGCCGTCGGCGGCCGCCGCATTCGGGACGACCACGAGCCCGAGGGCGAGCAAGCCCGCGACCAAAGCAGCGACAAGGGAGCGACGGGCGGACGCAGTCATGGGGCCCTCCGGTTCCACATCCGGCGCAGGAAGTAACTTTAGTACTCTTTGACAACACTGCCAACAGGCAGGCCGCGCCATGGTCATTCTGGCGCGCACGGCTGCGTCCACTCCCGGAGACCGGAGGGCTCCCGACGCCGCGCGCGTGCCAGCCGGCGGGGGCGTCTCCGGGACTGATGTTGTCTCGGTGCGGGGCTCGGAGCGTCTCCGCGACGGCGCTAGAGGATCGCCATGCCCACTACGGGTTGGTTGAGCTTGATGTTTCCGGTGGACCCGAGGAAGCCGGCGTCCCCGAAGGCGAAGATGCCGCCGTCGTTTGCCACCAGCCAGTAGCCCTTGCCCGACGGGGTGGGAGCCATCCCCACCACCGGCCGGTTCAGCTTGATGGCCCCGGTCGAACCGTGGAAGGCGGCGTCCCCGAAAGCGAAGATCCCGCCATCGGTGGCCACCAGCCAGTAGCCCTTGCCCGACGGGGTGGACGCCATCCCCACGATGGGCTGGTTGAGGGTCATGGACCCGGTGGAGCCCTGGAAGGCGGCGTCGCCGAAGGCGAAGATGCCGCCGTCGGTCGCCACCAGCCAGTAGCCCTTGCCCGACGGGGTGGACGCCATGCCCACCACCGGCTTGTTGAGCCTGATGGCCCCGGTCGACCCGTGGAAGGCCGCGTCCCCGAAGGCGAAGATCCCCCCGTCCGTGGCGACGAGCCAGTAGCCGTTGCCCGACGGGGTGGCGGCCATCCCCACGATGGGACGGTTCAGCCTCATGCCGCCGGTCGAGCCGTGGAAGCGGGCTTCCCCGAAGGCGAAGATGCCGCCGTCGGCCGCCACCAGCCAGTAGCCCCGGCCGCTGGGATGGGCGGCCATCCCCACGATCGGCTGGTTCAGCTTCATGGAACCGGTGGAGCCATAGAACCCAGCGTCGCCGAAGCTGAAGATCCCGCCGTCCGTGGCAACCAGGGCGTAGCCGGGATTGTCGTCGTCGAGGATCGTGCCGATCACCTGTCCGGGAAGGGTGACGTTGTCGGCCTCGGTCAGGATCAGACCAATGTCCTCATTGGCCTCGTCGAGTGAGTCCCCGATCACGGTGACCGACACCGTCCTGGCGGTCTCCCCGGGAGCGAACGTGATCCGTCCGGAAGCGGCCAGGTAGTCGGTCCCCGGCTGCGCCCTCCCGCCCGTGGTGGCGTACCGCACCGACGACTCCCGGGTCGTCGGTGCATTCAGGTTGAGGGTGAAGGTCAGCCGGGTCGTGCCCAAATCGCCCTCGATGACGGACGGGGCCTCGGTCTCACCGGCGGCGGTGCTCACCGACAAGGTTGGCTGGTCGTCGTCGACGATGGTGGCCGTGGCCAACCCTCGGGCAATGGTGGCGTTAATCGGGTTGGACAAGGTGAGGGTGAAGTTCTCGCCGGCCTCGTCCTCGGTGTCACCAGTCACCGGGACGCGTACCGTCAGCTCCGTGTCGCTGCCCTGGAACAACAGCGAGCCGCCCTTCGTGGTGTAGTCGACGCCGGCCACCGCGCTGCCGGCGGCGGTGTCGTAGTCGACCGCCACGGGCTGGACACTGGCGGCCGAGAGTCTGACCACGAAGACCGCTTCGACGGCGCTCCCGGTCCCCTCGACGACGCTCGTATCGGCCACCGAGATCGTCGGCCCGTCGTCGTCGAGGATGGCCACGTCGGCGGTGCCGCCGGAGATCGTGGCATCGGCGCTCGTGATGGTGACCGTGAACGTCTCCGACGGTTCGTCTACCAGTTCCTCGACGATGTCGATCGGCACCGTCTTGATCGTCTCGCCGGCCGGGAAGCTCACGGTGCTGGGGTTCGGGGCCTGGTAGTCGGTCCCCAGGGTGGCCGTGCCCCCGCCGGTGGCGACGTTCACGCTCACGCTGCCCGGGGCGGGCGGTGTGAGGCGGATGGTCACGTTGGCCAGGGTGTTCTGCCCGGGGTTCCCCTCGGCGACCGACGTCCCGACGACGGTGAGCGACGGGGCGCCGTCGTTGTCGAGGATGACGGCAGTGGCCTTGGCGTCCACCCCGGAGGCCACGGTGGCGTTGGTGGCTCCGGCGATGAGGACGTCGAAGGTCTCGTTGGGCTCGTCGGCGTTGTCGCCCTTGACCGTCGCCGCCACCTCGATGACCTGCTGGCCGGCGGGGATCGGCCGGGTGAGCGGGGACGGCGGGTCGTAGTCGTCCTGCGGGTTGGCGGCGGTCGCCGAACCGTCCTGGGACGACAGGTTGACGGTGACGTTCTGGCCACTCACCGCCGATAGCGACACCAGGAAGACCGCGGCCGTCTGGCCACCGGCTTGATCGGGCTCCACCACGGGCTCGGGGCCGGTGATGGACACGACCGGGGCGTCGTCGTCGTCCTCGATGTTCACGACCCCGGGTGTGCGACCCAACGTGGCGTTGCTGTCGGGCAGCAGGGTCAGGTTGACCGAGAAGGTCTCGGGGCTGGCCTCATCCAGCTCGTCTCCCCGCACCCGGATGGGGATGAGCTTGCGCGTCTCGCCCGGCTGGAACGTCAGCGTCGAACTTCCCGCGGTGTAGTCGGCGCCCTGCGTGGCCGTCCCGTCGGCGGTGGCGTAGTTGACCTTGACGAGCCTGCCGCTCGGGCCGGACAGCTCCACCGCCATCTCGCCGGTAGAGGAACCCTCGTTGCCTTCGCCGAGGTTCAGATCGGTGGGGATGCCGACGCTCGGGGGGTTGTCATCGTCAACGATGGTCCCCGTGGCCGTCCCGTCCTGGATGACGGCGTTGAAGGGATTCGACAGCTTGAGTGTGAAGGTCTCGTTGTCCTCGTCGAGGGCGTCGCCGACGATGTTCACGGCCACGGTCTTGGTCGTCTCGTTGGGGGCGAAGACGACGGCCTGGCCCGCCTGGGGCGTGTAGTCCTGGACACCCTTGGCCGTGCCGTCCTCGGTGGCGGCGGTGACCACCACCACCTGGGGCACGGGGTTGAGGAGGCGGATGGTGAACGTAGCGGTACCGCCGGTCTCGGGTGCGTCTGCGGCGTCGTCCACCACAATCTGGGCCGGATTACCGTCATCGTTGACCAGGGTGGCAGTGGCGACGTCCTTCCCGTTCTGGTCGAGGGTGGCGCCGCCGCTCGGGTTCTTGAGCCGCACGGTGAAGGTCTCGTCCGCCTCGGCGAAGGCATCTCCCGCCACCGCCACGTTGAACGTCTGGGGGATCCCCAGTGCCCCGGGAAGGAAGGTGAGCGTCCCGCTCGTCGCCGTGTAGTCGCCCTGGTCGGCCCGGGCGCTGCCGTCGACGGTCTCGTATTCCACCGTCACCTGGTTCTGGGACGGCTGGGAGAGCTTGACGGTGAAGCCATAGAGATTGACTCCGCTGCCTTCCGCCTTCTGGACCGTGACGGGCTCGAAGAACAGCGCGGGACCGGCGTCGTTGTCCTTGATCGTCCCCGTCCCGGTGGGGTCGATGACGCCGGCCGCTTCGGCGTCCGACAGCCGGACCAGGAACGTCTCCTGGGGCTCGTCGAGGCTGTCGTCGGGCAGGAGCTTGACGACGAACGGCCTCGACGTCTGGGGCGGCGAGGTGTTCGGGTCGAACGTGATCGTCTCGCTGGCCGCGGCGTAGTCCTGGCCGGCGTCGGCCTGGCCGGGAAGGTCCTCGGTGTTGGCCAGCACCGACACGGCCCGGCCGCTGGGAGCTGACAGGGAGACGGTGAACACCGCGTCCCCGCCTTCGGTTTCGGTGGCGTCGCTGATCGACAGCGTCGGGGTGGCGTCGTCGTCGAGAATCAACCCGGTGGCCGTCCCCGGGTTGTTCACGGTGGCATTCAGCGCGCCGCTCAGCTCCACCCGGAACATCTCGTCGAGTTCGTCGAGGGCGTCACCCAACACATCGACGGAGAAGACCTGGGACACCACACCGGGGGCGAAGGACAACGTCTGCGTCTTGGCCGTGTAGTCCTTCCCGGCGGTGGCGGGGGCGTTCCCGGTGCCGTCGGAGGTGGCGGCGGTGACCGACACCGTCCGCCCGCTGGGCCCGGAGAGGGTGACGACGAAGTTGGCCGGCGTAGCTCCGCCGTCGTCCTCGTCGACGGTGGCTCCGGCAATCGACAGCCTGGGCTTCGCGTCGTTGTCGAGAATCGTCCCCTTGGCGGTGGCCACCACGGTGCCCGGCGCGCTGCTCAGACTGAGCTGCAGGGTGAACTGCTCGTCGTCTTCGTCCAGCGCATCGTCCACGACGGTGACGCTCACCGTCTCCGACTTCTTGTTCCCGTCGAACAACACGGTGCCGTTGGGGTCGAGGAAGTCATCGCCTTCGGTGGCGGTACCGGAGACCGTGGTGTAGTTCACGCCGATGACGGCTGGGTCCCCGGGTTCACGGGTCAGATTGATCGTGAAGTTGACCCGGGCGCCGGGACGCTCGTCGGCGGACGAGTCCGCCACCGTCAATGTGGCCGCCGACGCCGCGGGGATGGCCACCAGCTGCACGCTGAGGACGGCAGCCATGAGGGTGATCAGCGCGGGAAGAGACGCGCGTCGGGGGGGTGCGTTCATCGCTGGAGCCTCCGGTGCCACATCGGGCGCAGACGAGCCAACTGGCTCAAACCACCAGTACTTTCGGCGCTTCGGGACATGAAGGCCACCGAGAGCGGTCAATAGGCCCAGCTCGCGCCGTTTCGCCGCTTACATTTGTCCGGTGGATCCCCTGGCCGCCATCGACCAGTGGCCCGTCCCCCACGCCGCCGTGGTCGTGGCCCGGGCCGCCGGGGTGCTGGCCGAACGGGGACCCGTCGACCGTCCCTTCCCCCTCGCCTCGGTGACCAAGCTGCTCACCGCCCTATCGGTGCTGGTGGCGGTGGAGGAGGGCATCGTCTCCCTCGACGACGAGGCCGGACCGCCGGGCTCCACCGTCGCCCACCTGCTGGCCCACGCCTCCGGGCTGGGCATGGACGGTGCCCGGCTGGCCGCGCCCGGCCGGCGGCGGATCTACTCCAACGCCGGCTTCGACGTCCTCGGCCGGCTGGTGGCCGAGCAGGCGGGCATGCCGTTCGCCACCTATGCCCGCGAAGGCATATTCGACCCGCTGGGCATGGCCGCCACCACCATCTCGGGCTCCCCCGCCTGGGAGGCGTCGGGCAGCGCCGCCGACCTGTGCGCCTTCGCCCGGGAGCTCCTCAGCCCCACCCTGGTCGCCGACAAGACGCTGGCCACCGCCACCACCGTCGCCTTTCCCGGGCTCACCGGCGTCCTCCCCGGCTTCGGCCGCCAGGACCCCAACGACTGGGGCCTGGGCTTCGAGCTGCGGGACCACAAGTCGCCCCACTGGACCGGGAGCGCCAACTCGCCCGCCACCTTCGGCCACTTCGGGCGCACGGGAACGTTCCTCTGGGTGGACCCGGAGGCCCACCTGGCGGTGGTCTGCCTGACCGACCGTGAGTTCGGCCCCTGGGCGGCGGAGGCGTGGCCGGCGCTGTCCGACGGCGTGCTCGCGAAGTACCTCTGACCGTTCCTGGTTCGTCAACGTCTGTCAGCCGGAGCTGGTTGGCGGTGACGGGTGGCCCCGAACGGTCTTGGGCCGCCTGGTTGCCCGGGGGGTGCCCGGTCCAGCGTGGGCCGCACGGCGGAGTTGGTAGCTCTCTGTCGCCGATCCTCTGGTCGGGTCGAGTCACACCGTTCCCGTCGCCGTGCTCGCTGTCCGAGTCCACGTCGTCCGATGACCAGGGCCGCGCCGTGGTGGCCGCTGGCGTCGGACGACAGCTGTCGCAGGGGGCCAAGCCAGTGCTGGGCGCCCCACTGGGAGGTACCAGTGCTGGGCGCCCCACTGGGAGGTATAGGCGGGGTCGACGGCTACCACGGCCAGCTGGCGGTTGGTGGCCATCTGGGTGAGGCGGTCCCGGAACCCGGGCGGTGGGGATCCCGGCCACCAGCCGGCGACGGCCTCGGCCAGGGCCAGCAGCTGTGAGATGGCGGCCCGCAGTCGGCCATCCCGGGTGGGGCTGGGCAGCCCGGCCAGCTCGAGCGGCACCGTGGCGGGCTGCCCGAGGGGGTTCCCGGAGGGGTCCACCACTATGGCGGCCAGGTGGCCGGCGTTGAGGTCGACGGCCAGTACCGGGTGGCGGCGCAGCTCGCCCAGGGCCGCCGGTTCGGCCCTCGGCGGGGTCCAGGATGCGTCCAGGTACGACCGGCGCCGCTCGGGACGGAACCGGATGTCGTAGCGGACCGCGCCGGTGACTCGCCTGGGCTGCCACCTGGTCTCCCCGGTAGGGGAAGGACACGGCGCCCGAGAGCCGGTAGCGGCCATGGGGCCGGTTGGCCAGAGGGGCGAGGGCGGCGGGGAGCTCCAGGACCTGGAGGTGGCGCTGCTGCTGGAAGCGCTCATCGGCCCCGCCATAGCCGCGGATCAGACCCCGCGTCTGCCCGCACGGCACTCCCAACCGCCGGCGGAGCCGGCCCACTCTGGCCCGCAGGGAGCGAGCTTCGGCCAGCAGATTCCGCTCGGCCAGCCGCCAGGCGTCCTCCACGCTGCGGGTGATCGCTCCCGCCCACCGCGACGAACACGCCGCCGTCAGCGACCGCTTCCGCTCCCGGCGAGATGCCGCCACACCCCGGGCGTCGAGGCGACCATCCCGGCTGCGGCGAGCAAGATCACGCCCGGCCAGACGTCCCAAATGGCAACCCAGGGCGCCCAGCACGATCTCGTCCTCGGGCGACACCGGCAACCGGGTCCGCACCCGAATCCCCACCGGCGGCGCCACCACGAACGGCGCAGCGATCACACGCAGCTTCCGGCTCACCACCACATCTTCGCCACCAGGTGAGACATTACGGCCCAAGAAACCCAAGGCGGCTGATGAAAATTGAGTGGTACTGATGATCCATGAAGGATCGGGCAACAGCGTGAACCCTCACGCCAACCGCGTGTCGGCTAAATATGCCTAGCGAATGTCGACCCCCGAGCACGTTCACGTCTCCAAATATCCGGGCCGCTTCGGCCTCGGCCTGCGGGCCCGGGCCGCGGTCGCCTTCGGCCTCGTGGCCTTCACCCTCTCGGGTGTCCTGTCGCTCCTGTCCTACCAGCTGACCCGCAACTACCTGCTCGACCAGCGCCAGTCGGCCGCCATGCGGACGGCCTACGTCAACGCCCGCCTGGCTCGCGACGCCCTACGGACTCCGGACCCCAACGTCCCCGAGCTGCTGGCCCAGCTGCAGTCGGCCTCCAACTCCGTCCCCGTCCTCCTCTACAAGGGACGGCCCTTCGCCTCCAACGTCGGCATCGGCCTCGGCCAGGTGCCCCTCGACCTGCGCCAGGCCGTGCTCGACGGCCGGGCCGGGCGCCAGAGGTTCCGCCTCGCCGGCCAGCCCCAGGTGGCGGTGGGCGTCCCCCTCCCCGCCGCCGAGGCCTTCTACTTCGAGCTCGCCCCCCTGGGCGAGCTCGACCGGACGCTGTCGCTGCTGGCCCGGGCGCTGGCGGTGGGCGCCACCCTGACCGCCCTGGGCGGGGCGGCAGTGGGCGCCTACGCCTCGTTCCGGGTGGTGCGGCCGCTCAAGGGCATCGCCGGCGCCGCCTCCGGGATCGCCCGGGGCGACCTGGACACGCGCCTCGACGCCAAGGGCGACCGGGACCTCGCCCCCCTGGTGGAGTCCTTCAACGAGATGGTGGACACCCTCCAGGAGCGGATCGACCGGGAGGCCCGCTTCGCCTCGGACGTGAGCCATGAGCTGCGCACCCCGCTGGCCGCCATCAGCGCCGCCGTCAACATCGTGCGCCGCCGGCTCGGCTCGCCGGAAGCAGCCGCCGACGCCCTCACCGACCTGGAGTCCAGGGTCACCGGCTTCTCCCAGCTGGTGACCGACCTGCTGGAGATCTCCCGGCTGGAGGCGGGCGTGGCCCGCCTGGAGCGCGAACCTGTGGACCTGGAGCGCTTCACCCGCTCGATCCTCACCGCCTCGGGGCGCTCCGGGGTGCCCCTCGGCCTGGATCCCTCCGCCCCCCGCCGGGCCATGCTCGACGCCCGCCGGATGGGCCAGATCCTCCAGAACCTCCTCGACAACGCCGACAAGTACGCCGGGGGCCCCACCGCCGTGATCGTGACAGGGACGCCGGGGATGGTGCGCCTGGCCGTGGAGGACCGGGGGCCGGGCATCCCCGAGCACGAGCGCCACCACATCTTCGAGCGCTTCGTCCGGGGGGAGTCGTCGGGGCGCCGGGGAGCAGGCGACGGCACCGGGCTGGGCCTGTCGCTGGTGGCCGAGCACGCCCGTCTCCACGAGGGCCGGGTGTGGGTGGAGGAGCGCTCCGGCGGCGGATCCCGGTTCGTGGTGGAGCTTCCCGTGGTGGCCGAATGACCGGCCGGGGGCGCCTGGTCGTGGCCGGCCTGGTGCTGGCCGCCCTCGCCGGCGCCGGTTGTGGCATCCCCACGGAAGACAGCGCCACCCTGGCCCGCCCCGCCGACGTCCCCTTCGATCTCCTGGCCGAGGTGCCCGAGACCACCTCGACCACGGTGTCGTCCTCATCGGGTTCGTCGGTCATGGCCAAGGCGACGATCTTCTTGGTGCAGGGCGAGAGGCTAGCGCCCGTGGAGCGGGACGTGCCCCCCCCCGCCACCGGCGAAGGGGTGCTGGAGGCACTGGAGCGGGGGCCGACCCGGTCCGAGGCCGCCCTCGGCCTGCGCTCGGCGCTGGTGGGTCGCGACGTCATGCGCTCCATCGGCATCAGCGGCGGCATCGCCAGCGTCGACCTCGGCCCCGACTTCACCAACATCGTGGGCCGGGACCAGATCATGGCCCTGGCCCAGATCGTCTCCACCGTCACCGGCCTGGCCGGCGTGGGCCGGGTGTCCTTCACCCTCGAGGGCGTGCCCGTGGGCGTCCCCCGCGGTGACGGGGCGGTGACCACCGAGTCCGTCTCCCGCGACGACTACGCCCTCCTCGCCCCCGTCCCCCTCGGCTGAGGCGTCCGGCCGGATGCG
>JBIOUX010000227.1:0-4107 GCA_044867425.1 Acidimicrobiia bacterium
ACCGCCGCGCACACCTCGATGGCGTAGTCGATCTCCGTGCCGGTGAAGCTCTCCGGGCTGTACTCGTAACGGATCTTCGAGTCGCCCATCGTCTGCTCCAGCTTGCGGCACAGCTTGGCTGCGTCCATCGCGATCTGCTGGATGCCGGCCTTGTCGAGGTTGAAGACCACCCGGCGCTGGAGGGCGGACGTCGAGTTGTAGAAGTGGACGATGCCCACCCGGCAGCCCCGCAGGCTCTCGTAGGTGCGCTCGATGAGCTCGGAACGGCACTGGGTGAGGACCTGGATGGTGACGTCCTCGGGGACGAGGTCCTCCTCGATGAGCTGGCGCACGAAGTCGAAGTCGGGCTGGCTGGCCGATGGGAAGCCGACCTCGATCTCCTTGAAGCCCATCTTGCACAGCGTCTCGAACATGCGGCGCTTGCGGACGGCGTCCATGGGGTCGATGAGGGCCTGGTTGCCGTCCCGCAGGTCCACCGAGCACCACAGGGGCGCCTTCTCGATCCGCCGGTCGGGCCAGGTGCGGTCACTGAGCCCGGGCACCCCGAGGGGCAGGAAGGGGCGGTACTTCTCGAAGGGCATGGGCTTGGGAGTCGTGGGTTCCGGAGGCATCGGACCTCTCCTCTGTGTGTCGGCTAGCGCGGGTGTCGTGGCAAAGAAAAAACCCCCTGGTCCTTTTGACCAGGAGGCTACAGGCGAGCGCCGGTATGGGGGCGCTCGCCCTAGGTAAGCAGGAGGCCGTTGGAAATCAGGAGTCGGCGCATCGGTGTCGATGGTGCACGAAGGTGTCCCTCCCGTCAAGGTACGAAGGGCGCGCGTCATGACAATCCCTCCCCCGCCGGCGAGGAGGACGGGAGGCGATGGCGAACCAACGGGCGTCGTTGCCTCTGTTTCCGCGTTCCAAGGGAGGACGCTGGTGTTCAGACGCTGCCGGGTCGCCACCGCATTGGCCGTCGCCGTCACCCTGGCCGGCGCCGGGGCCCCCTGGTTGACGCGTGCCGCCGCCGCCGGCGACCCGAATCAGGCCAAGCAGTGGGGCCTGGCCACCATCGGCGCGCCCACCGCCTGGACCAAGAGCACGGGGGCCGGCGTCCGCATCGGGATCGTGGACACCGGCGTCGACCTCACCCATGAGGATCTGGCGGCCAAGATCGTGGCCCGGGCCGACTGTGTCGGCTCCGGCGGGGAGCCGTCGGCGTGCCGGACGGGGGCGGGCCTCGGCCAGGACGACAACGGGCACGGTTCCCACGTGGCCGGCATCGCCGCCGCCGTCACCGGCAACGACAAGGGCGTGGCGGGAATGGCTCCCGGCGCCGAGCTGGTGGTGGTCAAGGCCCTGGCCGACGACAGCGGCAATGTCGACGACGTCAACGCCGGCGTGAAGTGGGCCGTCGACCACGGCGCCCGGGTGGTCAACCTGAGCATCAACGCCGGCCTCGGGGGTTCGCTCCTGGGCGGCGGCACGGCGCTGACCGAGGGCGTCGAGTACGCCTGGGAGCACGGGACGGTGGTGGTGCTGGCCGCCGGGAACCAGAACCTCTTCGGCCTGGGCGGCTCCAACTACGGCGACGTCCACGCCGTGGTGGTGGGGGCCACGGGCCACGACGACAAGCTGACCAGCTACAGCAGCCCGCTCGGCAACGCCCGGTGGGCCGTCCTCGCCCCGGGCGGATCGAACGACGGCAAGCCGGAGCACCAGATCCACTCCACCTACTGGCGTCCGGGGATGGCCAACCAGTACGGAGAGTTCTTCGGCACCTCCATGGCCGCCCCCCTCGTGTCCGGCACGCTGGCCCTGCTCATGGCCCGGGGCCTGTCCACCCAGGCCGCCGTCGACACCGTCCTGGCCACGGCCAACCGCAGCGTGGCCTGCGGCAGCGCCCAGTACTGCGCCGGCCGCCTTGACGCCGCCGCCGCGCTGGCCACGCTGCCCGACCTTCCAACCTCGACGACGCCGACCACGGCCGGCGGTACCGGGTCCACCACCACGACCACGGCGCCGCCGGCGGGTGGGTCGACCACCGGTCCCGGCCCGAGCGCTCCGGCCGCCGAGACCTCGCTGGGCAACACCGGTCCCGGCTACGTGCTGGCCGATGGGAGCGGAGCCGTGCGGGCCTTTGGCGCCACTCCCTTCTCCGGCCAGCTGACGCAGGCCCCCAACCGTCCCGTGGTCGGCGGCGCCGCCGTTCCTGGGCCCGCTCCCGGCTACTGGCTGGTGGCCACCGACGGGGGGATCTTCTCCTTCGGCGACGCCCGCTTCTACGGCTCCACAGGAGGGATGCAGCTCAACCAGCCGATCGTGGGGATGGCGGCCACGCCAACCGGGCGGGGCTACTGGCTGGTGGCCACCGACGGGGGCATCTTCTCCTTCGGCGACGCCCGCTTCTACGGCTCCACGGGATCGATGCGGCTGAACAAGCCGATCGTGGGGATGGCGCCCACGCCTTCGGGTAACGGCTACTGGCTGGTGGCGACCGACGGCGGGATCTTCTCCTTCGGCGACGCCCGCTTCTACGGCTCCACCGGCGCCCTCCGCCTCAACCAGCCCATCGTGGGAATGGCACCCACCCCCAACGGCGCCGGCTACTGGCTGGTGGCGACCGACGGGGGCATCTTCTCCTTCGGCACCGCTCGCTTCTTCGGCTCCACCGGGGCGTTGAAACTCAACCAGCCCATCGTCGGGATGGCCCGGCCCCCGACGGGCGGCGGCTACTGGCTCGTCGCCGCCGACGGCGGGATCTTCTCCTTCGGTGCCGCGCCCTTCCTCGGCAGCGGCGCCGGCTCCGGACTCGGCCGGGTCACCGCCTTCGCCGCCGGCTGAGTCCCGCCCCGCCCTCCCCCCCGTCGCGCGTTAGCCAAAACCGGCTGTGAGCCGGGTGTCGTTAACGCGCGATGGTGCTAGCGGCCTTGGACGGGGAGGCCCCGTCCGACGCGGGGCAGGAAGTCGGGGCGGGTGTCCTCGAAGGCGGTGATGGCCTCCTCATGGCGCAGGGTGAGGCCGATGTCGTCCAGGCCATTCATGAGCCGCCAGCGGGTGAAGTCGTCGATCTCGAAGGTGGCCTCGATCCCGGGCGCCGTCACCGTTCTCGTCTCCAGGTCGACGGTGATCTCCACCGCCGGGTCGGCCGTCACCGCCTGGAGGAGGGCCTCGACCGTCTCGGCCGGCAGTTCGACGGGCAGCAGCCCGATCTTCAGGGAGTTGCCCCGGAAGATGTCGGCGAAGCGGGGTGAGATGACGGCGGCGAACCCATAGTCCTGCAGCGCCCAGGCGGCGTGTTCCCGGGACGAGCCCGATCCGAAGTTGGGCCCGGTCAGCAGGATGCGGGCCCCCTGGCGCTCGGGGCGGTTGAGCACGAAGTCGGGGTCGGCCCGCCAGGCGGAGAACAGGCCCTCGCCGAACCCCGTCCGCTCGATGCGCTTGAGCCAGGAGGCGGGGATGATCTGGTCGGTGTCCACGTCGGCCCGGGGGAGGGGGGCGGCGCGGCCTCGGACCTGGGTGACTGGCTCCATCGGGTTCGCTCCTCAGTCGAGATCGGTCGGCCCGAGATCACTCGGCAGGGTGAAGCGTCCGGTGACGGCGGTGGCGGCGGCCACGGCGGGGGAGACGAGGTGGGTGCGCCCGCCCGGCCCCTGGCGGCCTTCGAAGTTGCGGTTGGAGGTGGAGGCGCAGCGCTCGCCGGGGGCCAAGGTGTCGGGGTTCATGCCCAGGCACATGGAGCAGCCCGCCTCCCGCCACTCGAAGCCGGCGGCCTTGAACACGGCGTCGAGGCCTTCGGCCTCGGCTTCGGCCTTCACCGCCATGGACCCGGGCACGACCATGGCTCGCAGCCCCTCCTTCACCTTCCGGCCCCGCAGGACGCCGGCGGCCAGGCGGAGGTCCTCCATCCGGGAGTTGGTGCACGACCCCAGGAACACGGTGTCGACGGCGATGTCCCGCACGGCGGTGCCGGGCTCCATGGAGGTGAAGGCGACAGCCGAGGCCGAGGGCCTCGACGAGATCTTCAAAGCCGCCGGTGTCGAATGGCGGGAGGCGGGCTGCTCCATGTGCCTGGGCATGAACCCCGACACCTTGGCCCCCGGCGAGCGCTGCGCCTCCACCTCCAACCGC